>NZ_JACUZW010000004.1:0-377990 GCF_014851485.1 Comamonas sp. CMM02
CCCGTTCGCCACTCGTCAGCATCCGAAGACCTGTTACCGTTCGACTTGCATGTGTAAGGCATGCCGCCAGCGTTCAATCTGAGCCAGGATCAAACTCTACAGTTCGATCTTGATAAATTTAAAGTCTCTCGACTTCACTCATAAAAACGGAATTGAAGTGAACTTCACTTCTATCTCCATGAGCGTTTGATTAGTTCTAAAAGAACTTGGCAATTCGCCTTCAAACGCCCACGCTTATCGGCTGTATCTTTTTAAAGAAACATCCCAAAAATCTCTTCTTGGAACTTAACCCCGCTGCGATCAGCGAAGCCTTGTATTGTAGCACCGTTTTCGCAGTGCTTGCAAAAGAATTTTTAGAACTTCTTTTGCTTCACCGTAACGTCGTCGTTAGCAGCGAAGACCGCAATTCTAACCTGACTTTTGACGCCCGTCAGGGAATTCCCTAGAAATTCCTGCACCCGCCTTCCGGCGGGTGCTTTGAAGGCGTAATCAGGCAGCCAGAACAGCCTGTTCCAAGGCATCGACGAACAGCGCCGGGACATCACAACCCGTCTGCTGCTGGATCTCCTGGAAACACGTAGGGCTGGTGACGTTGATTTCCGTGACCTTGTCACCAATCACATCCAGACCTACCAGCAACAAACCACGCTGGGCCAAGATGGGACCCAGTTTTTCAGCGATGACTTTGTCACTGTCGCTCAAGGGTTGCGCCACACCTTTACCACCCGCTGCCAAGTTACCGCGCACTTCACTGCCTTGAGGGATGCGGGCCAGGCAATACGGCACGGGCTTGCCGCCGATGATGAGGATGCGCTTGTCACCCTGCGCAATCGCAGGCAGGAACTTTTGCACCATGACACTGGTGGTGCCTTGCTGGTTGAGTGTCTCGATGATGGAGCCCAGGTTCATGCCATCAGCGCCTACCCGAAAGATGCCCATCCCGCCCATGCCATCCAGAGGCTTCAGGATGATGTCCTGGTGCTGGGCGTGGAAGGCGCGAATGTCTTGGGGGTTGCGAGTGATGAGCGTAGGGCCCAGCACCTCGGGAAATTCCATGACCGCCATTTTCTCAGGGTGGTCACGCAGCGCAGCGGGCTTATTGAAGACCTTGGCACCTTCTCGCTCAGCCTGTCCGAGCATATGGGTGGTGTAGAAGAACTCGCTGTCAAAGGGAGGATCTTTGCGCATCAGCACGCCGTCAAAGCTGGCCAAGGGCTGCTGCTCTACAGACACTTCTTCGTACCAGTCTTGAAGGCTGCCCGTCAACCGTAGCTGGCGCACCTGCGCCATGACCTTGCCACCAACTTGCCAGCTGATGTCTTTAGGCTCTGTTGCAAAAACGGTGTGGCCCCGCTTTTGCGCCTCGCGCATCATGGCAAAGGTGCTGTCCTTTTTGGTGTTGAAGGTATCCAGCGGATCGGCAACGAAAAGAAATTGCATGGTTTGCAGGGGATCAACCCGTTCAGTGAAAAACAGAAAACGCAGCGTTACTTTGTACGCCAAGGGTTGTACTGTTGCACAAACAAGGCCAAACCACCTGCAACCACACCCCAGAATGCAGAGCCAACCCCGGCAATCACGATGCCGCTGAGCGTGACCAAAAAGGTGATGAGTGCGGGCTCGCGGCTGCTTTCTTGCTGCAACGCAACGACCAGGCCGCCACCGATGCTGCCCAGCAAAGCCAACCCCGCAATCGCCATGACCAGCTCTTTGGGGAAAGCGGCCAGCAAACCCGCCACGACGGCACCAAAGATGCCGATCACTACATAGAACAGCCCACACCACACTGCGGCGGTATAGCGCTTGGCTTTGTCGTTATGCGCCTCTGGCCCCATGCACATGGCGGCGGTAATGGCCGCCAAGTTGATGCCAAAGGCGCCAAAAGGCGCGAGCAGCAAGGTGGCGATTCCCGTCATGCCCACCAATTTAGAGATGGGCAGGTCATAGCCTGCAGAGCGAATGACCGCGACACCCGGCAAGTTCTGCGATGCCATGGTCACCACAAACAAAGGCAATGCCAAGCTGACGCAGGCCTGCCAAGAAAATACGGGTGCCGTCCACACAGGCATGGCCAATGACCACTGCACTTGCTCCCACTGCATCAGCCCAAGGCTTGCGGCATAAGCAACACCTGCCAGCAACGTAGTCATGACGGCGTAGCGTGGCAGCACGCGGCGCGAGAGCAAATACACCACCAGCATGAGCAGCACCAAAGGCAACGCGGTTTGCGCAGATTCAAACACCTGCAAACCAAACCGGGCCAGCACACCGGCCAGCAAGGCGGCGGCAATGGATGCTGGAATGCGATCCATGAGCTTTTCAAACCAGCCGCTCAGACCAAACAGCGCAATCAGGGCCGCACTGACCATGAAGGCACCGACGGCCTCGGCCATCGAGAAGCCGCCCGTCACGCCTGCTGCCGCCAAAACGGCAGCCCCAGGTGTAGACCAAGCCACCATGACTGGTTTGCGCAAAATGAGTGACGGCACCGCACAGCACAAGCCGATACCCCAACCCAGCGCCCACATCCATGAACTGATTTGTGCAGGAGTAGCCCCAAAGGCCTGCGCCGCCTGAAAGATCAGAGCCACCGAACTGGTAACCCCCACCAGCACCGCCACAAAGCCAGCGCTCAGCGCGGACAGGCTGAAGTCTTTAAAAAATTGCATAGCTGCACATTGTGCGCAGACCGGCGGCTGTGCGCCATACCTGCAGGCACGCTACAGCGCACAGGTCATAAAAAAAGCGCGGGGCTTGCACCACGCGCTTTAGAAAATAAGAGCTACCAACGCTTGCTACATATAGATTTCAAATAGTTTTATATTTAAGACCTAAGCCACATGCGCGTTAATAGCTATTGTTTTACAGAACCCCGCAATCACACCCCAGCGTCAGTCGTACACCTCGGCATCCGGGTTGGTCGCTTCCAGCTCATAGCTGGCAGACAGCATGGCCAGACGCGCAATCACGCCATACATGTAAAAACGGTTGGGAGCGCTGGCTCCGGGGTGCATGCCGGGCTGGGGCATGTGGGTGCTGTGCGCAAACGCCAAAGGCACATAGCTGGAGCCGGGCGCGTTCAGGTTCTCATCGACACCACGCTCAGGGTGCATGCGATAAAAGCCACCCACCACATAGCGATCCAGCGTGTAGACCACGGGCTCGGCCACGGCATCGTGCATGCGCTCAGAGGTTTGAACGCCCTCCTGGATGATGACGTCCTGCACCATCTGGCCGTCTTTGATGATGCCCATCTTGTTGCGCGCCTTCTTGGTCAGCTCATCGAGCTCCTTGGCGTCGCGCACTGTCATCACGCCCATACCGTAGGTGCCGTTGTCCGCTTTGACGATGGCAAACGGCTTTTCCTTGATACCGTATTCCTTGTACTTGCGGCGCACCTTCGTCAGCAGCGCATCCACTTGCGCGGCCAGATTGTCCATGCCGGTGTTCGCACCTTCGGTGAAGTCCAGGCCTTCGGCTTTGGCGAACAGGGGGTTGATCAACCAATGGTCAATACCCAGCAGCTTGCCAAAACGCTTGGCCACCTCTTCGTAGCTCTGGAAATGACGGCTCTTGCGGCGCACACTCCAGCCTGCATGCAACGGGGGCAGCAGGTACTGCTCGTACAGCTCCTCCAGAATGCCCGGCGCACCGGCCGACAGGTCGTTGTTGAGCAAAATGGTACAAGGGTCAAAATGCTTGAGCCCAATGCGGCGCTTGGTGCGAATCACCGGCTCCAGCAGCACGGTTTCACCATTGGGCAGCTTGAGCTCTGTGGGCTTTTTGATGTCCGGACTGATCGAACCCAAGCGCGCATTCAGTCCAGCCATCTTGAAGATGCGCTGCAGCTGTGCCAAGTTGCTCAGGTACGAAGGGTTGCGGTTGTAGTTCTCCGGAATGATCAGGAGGTTGCGCGCCTCGGGGCAGATCTTTTCGATCGCCGCCATGGTGGCCTGCACTGCCAAAGGCAGCATCTGGTCGGTCAGATTGTTCCAGTTGCCTGGGAACAGGTTGGTGTCCACAGGTGCCAGCTTGAACCCCGAGTTACGGATATCCACCGAGCTGTAGAAGGGCGGCGTGTGCTCCATCCACTCCAAACGAAACCAGCGCTCAATCGCGGGCATGGAATCGATGATGCGCTGTTCTAGCTCGTTAATCGGGCCGGTCAAAGCAGTAATGAGATGTGGAACCATTTATGTCCTCAAACGACGGTGGTTGTGTAATTGTAGGGAGTCACAACAAAATTAAGTACTAACCCTTATTCCCCGAATCATACGCATGTGCTCACTCACCTTCTCCAGAATGCTGGAGTTAGCAGTGCCAGAAAGCTCAAAATCTCCAGCCTTCCTAACAACATACCTAAGGTGCAAACCCAAATTTGCAAGTCTGTCAGCGCCGCATAAGAGGATGTTGGCCCCACAGCCCCCAGCCCCGGCCCCACACAGTTCACGCTCGCCACAACAGCTGAAAATGCGGTGAGAGGATCCAGATCCGTCAGCATGAGCACCATGCTGAGCAGCACAATCGTGCCGCCATAGACGAGCATAAAGGCCATAACCGCAAAAATCATGCGGTTATCCACAACGCGCCCGCCCATTACAACGGGTTGTACTGCGCGCGGGTGCACAAGTCTTGTCAGCTCACGCCGCGCCTGACTGAACAAAATCAGCATGCGCATCATCTTGATGCCGCCGCCCGTCGAGCCTGCGCTGGTCGCCATGCCCGACAAGATCAGCATGAACACCGGCGCAAACACCGGCCAGGTCAAATAATCTGCTGTCACAAAGCCGGTGGTCGTCGCCACTGACACGGTGTTGAACATCCCGTAGCGCAATGCATCCAGCGGGCTATAAATCCCTTTGACCCACAGCAGCAGCGCAACAAACAGTCCACCTGCCAGCAGTACCCCAACGGTGGCTCGCATTTCAGGGTCATGCCAGAACCCCCGCCAGTTGCCTTTGCGCATGGCCACAAAATACAGCGCAAAGTTGCAGCTGGCCGCCACCATGAAGACAAAGGTAATGACTTCCAGCAGCGGTGATTTGAAATACGCCAAGCTGGCATCATGCGGCGACAAGCCACCCAGGCTCACCGTGGTGAACATATGCATCACAGCGTCCAGCGGTGTCATGCCTCCCAACCAAAATGCCACAAAGCAGCTGACTGAGAACACGGCATACACACCCCACAGCCCCTTGGCTGTGCCGGTGATACGTGGTGTGAGTTTGGTGTCTTTGACCGGCCCTGCAGCCTCTGCACGAAACAGCTGACTGCCCCCCACTCCCAGCAGCGGCAAGATAGCCACCGCCAAGATCAAAATACCCATGCCACCAATCCATTGAAGAAAAGTGCGCCAGATATTGAGCGAAACCGGCAGCGCATCCAGATTGGACAGCACCGATGAGCCCGCTGTAGTCAGCCCCGATACCGCTTCGAAATAAGCGTAGGTAAAAGACAGATCCAGTCCAAGCTGATTGTAAATCAGCATCATGGGCAAAGCGGCGCTCAAAGGCAGGCACACCCAGACCAAAGTTACCAAGATCACGCCATGCCGCGGCTGCAGCTCTTGCTTGTGGTGGCGCATGCAAAACCACATCAATAGCCCCAGCACCGCCGTGACTGTCATGGCACTGGGCCACGCTTGCCACATGCCATCTTCTAAAAACCACGAAGCCGCCATCGGCACATTCATGCTGAGGGCAAAAAACACCAGTAGCACGCCCAAGACGCGCAGAACTGGAAAGAGGTCTCGCATGGCGGGCTCCAGCGCTTAAAAGAAAGTGGCGCTCACGCGAAACAGGCGCTCCACCTCCTGCACCAACCGCTTGTTGGGCAGGAAGAACACCACATGGTCATTGCTTTCAATCACCGAATGGCTGCGCGGAATGATGACTTCGGGCTCCACCCCATCGGCCTGTGCACGAATGTCCTCTGTATCCGGAAGACCGCGAATGATCAGCCCAATGTGCACCTCCGGCGGCAACTTCAAATCGCCCACCTTGCGTCCCACCACCTTGGAGTTTTTGCGATCTCCACGCGCCACAATTTCCAGCGCTTCGGCCACACCCCGTCGCAGGCTGTGCACGGCCTGCACATCACCCTTGCGCACGTGGGCTAAAAACTCACCCAGCATGGCCTGCGCAGGTGACAGCGCAATATCAATCTGCGTGCCGTGCATCAAATCGGCATAGCTGCGCCGGTTAATCAGTGCCAGCACGCGGCTGGCCCCCATGCGCTTGGCCAGCAGGCTGGCCATGATGTTGTTTTCGTCGTCTTCCGTCAGGGCCAGAAACAGATCGGTCTCTTCAACGTTTTCTTCAAAGAACAAATCCTCATCCGTGTGGCTGCCCTGCAGTACCAGCACCTCGCTGGGCAACGCCGCCGCCAGTTGCTCGCAGCGCCGAGGGTCATCTTCAATGATCTTGATGATGAACTGGTCAGACTCGGCCGCCAGCTCCTGCGCCAATTGCAGGCTGACTTGTCCGCCACCCGCTATCAAAATGCGGCGGACAGCCCGCGCAGGCTGGTCGCTGGGGCGGTGAAAAGCATTCAGTACTTCTTGCAAATGCTCGCGGGCCGCCAACACAAAGACTTCATCGCCAGGCTCGATGCGCGTAGCACCATCGCAGCGTACAAAACGGTCAGGTTCATCGGCAAAACGGCGGTAGATGGCCACAACGCGCAGCCCCAGATCTGGGTTGTGCATGCGCAAATCTCCAATGCGCATGCCTACTGCAGGAGCCCGTGCACGGGCACGCACCGAAGACAGGCACGCTCGCCCACCGGCAAACTCACGCACCTGCAGGGAGTCGGGGTACTCAATCAGTTTGCGGATGTAGCGGGTCAGAGAAGCCTCGGGGCAAATGATGGCGTCTACGGCAAATCCATCGGTCCCCATCAAGGGCTGGTTCACATCAAAGCCGGATGAACGCACGCGTGCCACTCGCGTCGGAATACCAAAGACCATGTGTGCAATCTTGCAGCACACAAGGTTGGTTTCATCCTGGGCCGCGCAGGCAATCAGCAAGTCGGTATCTGCCGCACCGGCCTCCGCCAGCACCTGCTGATCAATGCCGTTGCCCACCACGCCGCGCAGGTCAAAACGGTCTTGCAGCTCGGCCAGCCTCCCTGCATCCGTATCAATCACTGTGATGTCATTGCGCTCGGAGACCAGACTCTCTGCCACGCTGTAACCCACACGCCCCGCCCCCAAGATGATGATCTTCATGCCATTTTTCCGTCTTGCGCCGATGGCCAAAGAAAAAGGCAGCCGAAGCAGCCTTTTGGTTTGGAGCCTTTAACTGCGAACGTCGCCTTCGCCCAGTACCACGTATTTAAGGGATGTCAGCCCCTCAATGCCCACCGGACCGCGCGCATGGAATTTGTCAGTGCTGATGCCGATCTCTGCACCCAGACCGTACTCAAAACCATCGGCAAAGCGTGTGCTGGCGTTGACCATGACGCTGGCCGAATCCACCTCGCGCAAAAATCGCTGGGCATGCACATGGTCGCGAGTCAGGATGGCCTCGGTGTGACCGCTGGAGTACCGGTTGATGTGGGCAATGGCGGCATCCACACCATCCACCACCTTCACGCTGATGATGGGGGCCAGGTATTCCTCACTCCAGTCCGCTTCGGTCGCGGCCACCAGCTTAAGGCCCTGCACAGCCTGCAAGATTGCCAGCGACTCGGGGCAGCCTCGCATCTCAACCCCTTTGGCAGCAAAGATGGCGCCAATTCTGGGCAGGAAAGTCTGCGCCACCGCACGGGCCACCAGCAAGCTTTCAGTGGCATTGCAGGGGCTGTACTTGTTAGTTTTGGCGTTGTCGGTCACCTTCACCGCCAGATCGATGTCGCAAGGGTCGTCCACATAGGTGTGGCAATTGCCATCCAGATGCTTGATGACCGGCACCTTGGCTTCGCGGCTGATGCGTTCAATCAGGCTCTTGCCACCCCGGGGAATGATCACATCTACATAGGCGGGCATGGCAATCAGTTGGCCGACCGCTTCGCGATCGGTGGTGGCGACCAGTTGCACGCCGTGCGCGGGCAAACCGGCCTCCTGCATGGCCTGCGCCACCAGTTTGGCCAGGGCCTTGTTCGACTCAATCGCCTCGGAGCCACCGCGCAATATGCAGGCGTTGCCGCTCTTGATACTCAGGCTGGCCGCTTCAATGGTCACATTGGGGCGGCTTTCAAAAATCATGCCGAACACACCGATAGGTACACGCATCTGGCCCACGCGGATACCGCTGGGCTGCTGCTTCATGCCCGTGATTTCGCCAATCACATCGGGCATCAGCGCCAGCTGCTCGCAGCCCTGGGCGCAGGTTTCCAGCACCTTGGGTGTCAGCCGCAAGCGATCCACCATGGGTGCAGCCAAACCGTTGGCCATGGCGCGTTCCAGGTCTTTGGCGTTATCGATCTGCAAAGCTTCTACGCTCTCGCGCAGCAAGCGGGCCAAGGCCAGCAGGGCTTTGCTTTTGGTAGCAGCATTGGCGCGCGCCATTTGGGCTGCAGCCACTTTTGCTTGCAAACCCAAGGTTTGCATGTATTCGGCAATGTTCAGCGCATTCATGCCACCATTCTCGCTGAGAAGTGCGTGGTGTTGCTGGAACAAGGCTGCGCCACTGGTTCTACACTGCAGCTACACCACCATTGCGCAGGAAACACCCATGACCGCCGAGACCAACGCCCTCGTTCAGCTGCAAGCATTGCAAGATGCCTTGCTGCGCTTTGAAGATGGCAGCATCAGTGCCTCTGCCCTCAACGAGCAAGCGCGCGCCTCACAGGCACTGCTTGCGGCGCTGCCCGAGCGCTATGCCCCCGTGCTGCTGCAACTGCTGGACCGGCTGGAGTCCAGCGCCTTGTTTACCGAAGAAAGCTGCTCTTTCAGTCAAGCTGATTTACACGAGCATTTGCGCGGCTGGCTGGACAAAGCACGGGCGCAACTGGGCATGTAAACCATCGCTGCCAGCGCTTGCTACGTATGCGCCTGCAGTCGATTTGATCAAAACTTGATCAAAAAAAGGCAGCCTCAGCTGCCTTGAATGTACGAAGGGTTCGATCAATCCTTGGGGTCAACCGCAGCGATGATGCCGCCGCCCAGGCACACCTCGCCGTCATACAGCACGGCCGACTGGCCAGGCGTGACGGCCCACTGTGCTTCGGGGAAATCCAGACGAAAGTGGCTGCTGGTTGCCGCGCTCGTGATGACAGCGGGTGAGTCCGGCTGGCGGTAACGGGTTTTAGAGCCGTAAGTGCCCGCAGCCGGCGGATGCCCGGCCACCCAGCTGGCGCTGTCTGCGTCCAGCCGGTGCGACAGCAGCATAGGGTGGTCGTGCCCTTGCACCACGCGCAGTACGTTCTTTTCCATCTCTTTGGCCGCCACAAACCACGGTGCGTGGTCACCCTCGCCGCGGGCAGCCCCCTTTTCCTTGACACCGCCAATGCCCAGACCCGAACGCTGACCCAAGGTGTAAAAGCTCAGCCCCACGTGTTTTCCCAGGCGGCGGTTACGGTCATCCAGCATCCAGCCCGGCTCTTTGCTGATGTAACGATTCAAGAACTCACGGAAAGGGCGCTCGCCAATGAAGCAGATGCCGGTGGAGTCTTTCTTCTTGGCATTGGGCAGGCCGATTTCTTCGGCAATCCGGCGCACTTCGGTCTTGCACAGCTCGCCCACGGGGAACATGGCCTTGGACAACTGCGCCTGACTGAGGCGATGCAAAAAGTAGCTCTGGTCCTTGCTGTTGTCCACGCCCTTGAGCAGCTCGAACAGGCCGGTGTCCGCATTCTGGCGCACACGGGCGTAATGACCGGTGGCTATTTTGTCGGCACCCAAGCGCATGGCATGGTCCAAAAATGCCTTGAACTTGATCTCGGCATTGCACAGCACATCAGGGTTAGGGGTGCGCCCTGCTTGGTATTCGCGCAAAAACTCGGCAAATACGCGGTCTTTGTAGTCAGCAGCGAAGTTGACGTGCTCAATCTCAATGCCCAGCACATCGGCCACGCTGGCCGCATCCAAGAAGTCTTGCCGGCTGGAGCAAAACTCGCTGTCATCGTCATCTTCCCAGTTCTTCATGAAGATGCCGACCACGTCGCACCCTTGCTGCTTGAGCAAATGGGCCGTCACTGCTGAATCTACGCCGCCGGACAGGCCAACGACTACACGGTGCTTAGTCATAGCTTGAAATTATCTCTGGGCACCCGCTTGTGCGTGCGGGTGCGGGTTTAGAGCAGCTCTCAGGGGTGCTCGGGTTCGTCATGGCTCAGCGCATGCACGATCTGGCGGTTGCTGTAGTCCGATGAGCGCTGGTACAGCGACAGGCCAAACAGCGGCAGCACCCCGATCAGGTGGTCAAAGATCTCGCCCTGAATGCCTTCGTACTCCACCCACACCGTGGTGCTGGTGTAACAAAACAGCTGCAAGGGAATGCCTGTGGGCGATGGCTCCAGCGTGCGCGCCAGCAAAAACATGCCCGGACCCTTGGCAATGCGCGGATGCGCCAGCAAATACGCATAGGCATAGGCTTTGAAGGCAGCCAGATTGGTCACCATCTCTGGTGCAATCGCCTGCAAAGGCATGGCGTGCTCTGCCGATTCCGGCTGAGCCAGCAGCCCATCGCGTTCATTCCAGTAGCTTTTGAGCAAGTCAATGCCCGTCAACGCCCTGCGCTCTTCGGCGGTCAGCAAGTGCACGGTGGCGGCATCAATATGCAGCGCACGCAAAATGCGGCGGCCCCCGGCATCAAACATGCCGCGCCAGTTCTTAAAACTCTCGCTCATCAGCTTCCACGTGGGAATGGTGGTGATGGTCTTGTCCCAGTTCTGCACCTTGACGGTGTTCAGCGCAATGTCCACCACAAAGCCGTCTGCTCCCACCTGGGGCATTTCAATCCAGTCGCCCACGCGCATCATGTCGTTGGAAGACAGTTGCACCCCGGCCACAAATGACATGATGGTGTCCTTGAAGACCAGCATCAACACGGCCGACATGGCACCCAGTCCCGAGAGCAGCAGCAGCGGCGAGCGATTCAAAACACTGGCCACAATCAGCAGCCCACCCAGCCCATAGGCCAGCAGCTTGCCCAATTGCACATAACTTTTGATAGAGCGCGACTGCGTGGCCTTGGGGCCATCATGGCGGTCATGGGCCTCGTTGATCTCGCTGAGCAAGGCCGTGAAGGCGCGCACGATGTGATAGATGGTGAAAGCCGCAGCCGCATTGCCGATAGCTGTTGTTGCCGTAGCAGGCAATTGCTGCACCCAGCCGATACCCAGCTGCACCACCACCGAAGGCACAATCTTGGCAATGCGCACCAGCACATGGTCGTGCAGCAAAATTTGCGCCCAGCCCAGCGGCATGGTGTTGCGCCACATGCGCACAAAATGAAACAGCACGCCTTGCGCAATAAAACGCGAGACGATCGCCAGCAGGGCCAGCAGCATCAAACCGCTGGTCGCTTGGGCCCAAGGCTCCATATCGGCATACAGCGCAAAAATAGACGAAGACACACTCACCGAAGCTCACCTCTTCACCGCAACGCCTTGGCACTGCGGAGTTACAAAACATAAAAACAGGCACGAAAAACGGCCATGAAAAAACGGCCATTCGGCCGCAGAGGCGCAGAGGGCTGCGGGGGTGTCAGCCCATGACAGCGGTAAGCTGCGCCCAAGCGCCTAAAATCTACGCGAAGCAGTATTGTGACTGCAGCACCACCAACCAGTTCCATGCAAGACAAATACAACCACATTGAGGTCGAGCGCGCCGCACACGACCACTGGACCGCCACCGATGCCTATCGCGTCGTAGAAGACAGCAACAAGAAGAAGTTCTACGCCTGCTCCATGCTGCCCTACCCCAGCGGCAAGCTGCACATGGGCCACGTGCGCAACTACACCATCAATGACATGCTCACGCGCCAGCTGCGCATGAAGGGCTACAACGTCTTGATGCCCATGGGCTGGGATGCGTTTGGTCTGCCTGCAGAAAACGCAGCGCTCAAGAACAAGGTGCCTCCAGCCAAGTGGACGTACGACAACATCGCGTACATGAAGAACCAGATGCAGGCGATGGGTCTGGCCATCGACTGGAGCCGTGAAATCACCACCTGCGACCCCGAGTACTACAAGTGGAACCAGTGGCTGTTCCTGAAAATGCTGGAAAAAGGCATTGCCTACCGCAAGACCCAGGTGGTCAACTGGGACCCGGTGGACCAGACCGTACTGGCCAACGAACAGGTGATTGACGGGCGCGGCTGGCGCACTGGCGCGCCGGTTGAAAAGCGTGAGATTCCGGGCTACTACCTGGCCATCACCAACTACGCCCAGGAGCTGCTGGAGCACGTACAAGTGGGCAACGACAAGGCCACGCTGACTGGCTGGCCCGACAAGGTGCGCCTGATGCAGGAGAACTGGATTGGCAAAAGCGCCGGCGTGCGCTTTGCGTTCACCCACGACATCAAGGACGCTGCTGGCAAGCTGATTGACGACGGCAAGATGTACGTCTTCACCACGCGTGCCGACACCATCATGGGCGTCACGTTCTGCGCCGTGGCCGCTGAACACCCCTTGGCACAGCACGCTGCAGCCAGCGCCCCAAAGCTGGCCGCATTCATTGAAGAGTGCAAAAAGGGCGGAACGACTGAGGCAGAGCTGGCCGTCAAGGAAAAAGAGGGCATGCCCACGGGCCTGTTCGTGACTCACCCCATCACTGGCAAGCAGGTGCAAGTCTGGGTGGGCAACTATGTGCTGATGAGCTATGGCGACGGTGCCGTCATGGGCGTGCCTGCCCACGACGAACGCGACTTTGCCTTTGCCAAGAAGTACAGCCTGCCCATCGAGCAAGTGGTAACGGTAGAGGGCCAGACCTTCAACACCGATGCCTGGCAAGAGTGGTATGGCGACAAGCAAAAGTGTGTCTGTATCAACTCTGGTGCGCTCAACGGCCTCAACCAGGTGCAAGCTGTGGACAAGGTGGCCGAACTGCTGGCCGCCAAAAATCTGGGCGAAAAGAAGACCACCTGGCGTCTGCGCGACTGGGGGGTGAGCCGCCAGCGCTACTGGGGCACACCCATCCCGATCATCCATTGCGAAGATTGTGGCGCCCAGCCTGTGCCTGAAAAAGACCTGCCCGTGGTGCTGCCGCAAGACCTTGTGCCCGATGGCTCAGGCAACCCGCTGGTCAAGTCAGAGGCCTTCCATGCTGGCGTGGTCTGCCCCTGCTGCGGCAAGAGCGCCCGCCGCGAAACCGACACGATGGACACCTTCGTGGACAGCTCGTGGTACTTCATGCGCTATTGCGACGCACAGAACAGCGAGAAAATGGTGGCCGAGGGTGCCGACTACTGGATGCCCATGGACCAGTACATCGGCGGCATTGAACACGCCATCTTGCACCTGCTGTACGCCCGCTTCTGGACCAAGGTGATGCGCGATCTGGGTCTGGTGAAGGTCGATGAGCCCTTCACCCAGTTGCTGACGCAAGGCATGGTGCTCAACCACATCTACAGCCGCCGCACCGCAAAGGGCGCCAAGGAATACTTCTGGCCCAAGGACGTGGAACACGTGCTGGACGAAGGCGGCAAGATCACTGGTGCCAAGCTCAAGGTGGCAGTGGACAGCGCCGACGGCATGCTGCCCGTGGGCACAGCCATTGACTACGAGGGCGTGGGCACCATGTCCAAGTCAAAGAACAACGGTATCGATCCGCAAGAGCTGATTGAAAAGTACGGCGCTGACACCGCACGTCTGTACACCATGTTCACCGCGCCGCCCGAGCTGACGCTGGAGTGGAATGACGCCGGCGTAGAGGGCAGCTACCGCTTCCTGCGCCGTGTGTACAACTTTGGCCACAAGCTGCTGGGCGTGAACTACACCCCCGCCATCATGCTGGCGCTGGGCCTGGACAGCCTGGATGATGTGCAGTTTGACAAGGATGCCAAGGCCCTGCGACTGGAGATTCACACCGTGCTCAAGCAGGTGGACTATGACTACCAGCGCATGCAGTACAACACCGTAGTGTCGGGTGCGATGAAGATGATCAACGCGCTGGAAGGCTTCAAGGCGACGCACACCGCCGACGGCCAGATCGCCATGATCGAAAGCTTCGGCATCTTGCTGCGCGTACTCTACCCCGCTACCCCTCACCTGACCCACATGCTGTGGAAGGCGCTGGGCTACGCCAACAAGCAAGGCGACATTCTGGATGCATCCTGGCCCGAGGTAGACCCCAAGGCGCTGATGCAAGATGAGCTGGAGCTGGTGCTGCAGGTCAACGGCAAGCTGCGTGGCTCCATCCGCGTGCCTGCCTCGGCCGACAAGGCGCAGATCGAAGCCGTGGCTTTGGCCAACGAAGACGCGCTGAAGTTCACCAACGGCGCCGCACCCAAGAAGGTGATCGTGGTGCCTGGCCGCCTGGTCAACATCGTCGTCTAACGCAACCCCAAGGATGCACGCCATGCGCAAACGTACGCTGCTTTCTCTGATGGCCCTGGCCCCTGTGGTCAGCGCCTGCGGCTTTCGCCTGCGTGGCGCGCCGTCCTTCCCGTTCTCGACCCTGTTCGTGCGAGCGCCCGAGGGCTCTCCCTTTACGCGCGAAGTACTGCGCAACCTGGCCACCGCGGGCGGCAACCTCACAGTGATCTTGCCACCCGCCAAACCCGATACCGCAGAGGTCACCTTGTTTTTGCTGGGCGAGCGCCGTCAACGCGTAATTCTGGCCAAAACCGCCTCAGGCCAGGTGCGTGAAGTGGAGCTGCGCCTGTTTGCCCGCTTCAAGCTGGTTGACAGAGAAGGCCGCGTCTGGATTGAAGACACAGAAATGCAGCAAAAGCGCGAGATGAGCTACAGCGAATCTCTGGCCCTGGCCAAGGACGAAGAAGAAGCCGCGCTCTACCGCAACATGTACTCCGACCTGGCACAACAGCTGCTGCGCCGTCTGGCAGCCGCTCACGCGCCTGCGACTGATTAACTTTCGCATGCAACTGGCTCTGAACCAACTGGCCGCACACCTGCAAAAAGGTTTGCGGCCTTTGTACACCCTGCACGGCGATGAGCCACTGCAAGCGCAGGAGGCGGCGGATGCGATCCGCGCCGCTGCACGTGCTGCTGGCCACTCCGAGCGCAGCGTGCATACCGTGCAAGGCGCGCATTTTGACTGGAGCAGCGTGCTCGCCGCTGGTGGCTCGCTCAGCCTGTTTGCCGACAAGCAGCTGGTCGAAATTCGCATTCCTTCCGGCAAACCCGGCAAAGACGGCAGCACCGCCATACAGCAGCTGGCCAGTTCGGCTGCACACGATGAAAACACGCTGACCATCATCACTCTGCCCCGCATGGATGCGGCCACCAAAAAAGGCGCATGGTTTGGCGCACTGGATGCCAATGGCGTCACCATCCAGATCGATGCCATTGAACGCGCCGCCCTGCCAGGATGGATAGCACAGCGCCTGGCACAGCAAAACCAGCGTGTGGCGTCGGGTGAAGAAGGCCAGCGCACGCTGCAGTTCTTTGCCGACCGCGTCGAAGGCAACTTGCTGGCGGCGCATCAGGAGATTCAAAAACTCGGCTTGCTGCAGCCCGCAGGCGAGTTGAGCTACGAAGTTGTGGAGCAAGCCGTGCTCAACGTCGCCCGCTACGACGTCTTCAAGCTGTCCGAAGCCGTGCTGTCGGGCAATCTGCCACGTGTGGTGCGCATGCTCGACGGGCTGCAAGCCGAAGGCACGGCCGAAGTGCTGGTGCACTGGACGCTGTCTGAAGACATTCGCAACCTCAAACGCGTGAAAGATGCACTGGCCAGTGGGCAGCCCCTGCCCATGGTGCTGCGCAGCTTGCGCATCTGGGGGCCCAAAGAAAAACTGTTTGAGCGCATCGTGCCCCGCCTGACGCCCAATGCCGCCGTACGTCTGCTGCATTCCGCGCATGTGGTCGATGGCATCGTCAAAGGTTTACCGGCTGACGGCTGGCCCCGAGACGGCTGGCAAGCACTGCGCAAACTGGCCACCGACGTCGTCACAGCCTTGCAAGCCACGCCTTCACGCAGATAAAAAGAGAGCATTCATCGCTTAAACAATAAGCTTTTCAAATACTTTTTATATCGAAAACAAGGCTGGGCAAGCGCTAACAGCTCTTCTTTTAAAAAGCTTTCACAAAAAAAAAGCAGCCTCAAGGCTGCTTTTTTACGTACCTGCAAGGGCGACCCACCCCTCAGGCAGTCAGTCGTTGCAGCGCTTCGCGGTACTTGGCGGCGGTCTTATCGATCACTTCCTGCGGCAGGCGGGGCGAAGGCGCTGTCTTGTCCCACAGCTTGCCATTGACCTTGGCCTGCTCAAGCCAGTCGCGCACAAACTGCTTGTCGTAGCTGGGCGGGTTCACACCTGCCTTGAGCGCATCTTCGTAGCCTTCCACGGGCCAATAGCGCGAGCTGTCGGGTGTCAGCACCTCGTCCATCAGCACCAGCTCGCCGTCATCGGTCAGACCAAACTCAAACTTGGTATCCGCAATGATCATGCCCTTGGTCAGCGCAATCTCTGCCGCTTCTTTGTAAATACGGATTGCGGTGTCGCGAATTTTGGCGGCCAGCTCCTCGCCCACCATTTCTACCGTGCGTTCGTAGGTGATGTTTTCGTCGTGATCGCCCATCTCTGCCTTGGCAGCAGGGGTATAGATGGGTTCAGGCAACTTGGCCGAGTTCACCAGGCCCGCTGGCAGCTTCACGCCACATACGGCCTGGTTTTCCTGGTATTCCTTCCAGCCGCTGCCGGCCAGATAGCCGCGCACCACCGCTTCAATCATGATGGGCTTGAGGCGCTTGACCAGCATGGAGCGGCCCTGCACCTGCTTGACTTCCTCAGGCGTCACTACGGACTCGGGCGCTTCACCGGTCAGGTGGTTCGGGCAGATGTGCCCCAGCTTGTCAAACCAGAACAGCGCCATCTGCGTCAGCAGCACCCCCTTGCCCGGAATGGGCTCGCCCATGATCACATCGAAAGCCGACAGACGGTCAGACGCCACCATCAAAATTCGATCATCGCCCACGGCGTAGTTGTCACGTACCTTGCCGCGAGCCAGCAGCGGCAGCGAGGTGATGTTGGAAGTGTGCAAAGCAGAAGTCGTGGACTGTGTCATGAGAGGGCAGACAAAAGGAGGTCGGAACGTGGCAGGGCCATCAGCGACAGGCTAACAGGCGGTGCTCCGATGCAGGATTTTAGAGCCGGACTGGCGCGCACAAAGCTGACAATCGCGACTGCTTCGATGTCAATGCCGATCATGAATGGCAGCAAACGCACAGTGCAGCCCTCAGCAAAAACAGCTTATTTTGCGCTGAATTTGCGCTTCCGTCTGCAAGGCGTCCATTCCCCAGCAAAGCGTGCCGAAATGCCGTTGCACAGGCCCGGCAAGAGGCGCATAGTGGTGTCAAGCGACGAATGCGCATTCAACCGCCCCTTTCCGCACAGCACACTGGTGTGCGGTCACAGCTTTGCGAACCTGAAAGCACAGGAGGTTGATTCATGAACCTAACCATCAGCGGCCACCATCTCGAAGTAAGCCCTGCACTGCGCGCCTACGTTGCCTCCAAACTGGAGCGCGTATTGCGCCACTTTGACCAGGTCATCCACATCAAGGTACTGCTGTCCAAGCACAACGAATCGCAGAAAGAGCGTCGCCAGCGTGCCGAATGCAGCATTCTCATCAAAGGCAATGCGCTGCATGCCGGCAGCAAGCACCTGAACCTTTACGCCGCCATTGACGAACTGGTAGACAAGCTTGACCGCCAGGTAATGGGACATAAAACCCGAGTCCAAGGCTGGCGCAGCGCCCCGGTTAAGCGGGAATTGAGTACCATCGAGCTCCATTGAGGTGCAAAGCCTTTTGCTTGTGCGAAGATTTAGGTAAAGTCCTCAATGACAGGCCGCCGGTTGGCGGCCTTTTTGCTCCCACGCACCTGCCAGACATTTTCGGCTCGGGCGATGCATAATAGTTTTCAAATGAACCGTCTTGCCTCCATTTTGTCGCCCGCTCAAGTGCTTGTGAGCGTTGATGCCACCAGCAAAAAACGCGCTTTCGAAGAAGCTGGGCTCTTGTTTGAAGGGCTGCATGGTCTCTCGCGTGCATTGATCACTGACAGCCTGTTCGCCCGCGAGCGCCTGGGCTCCACGGGTTTGGGACATGGTGTAGCCATTCCCCATGGTCGCATCAAGGGTTTAAAGGCCCCGATGGCCGCCGTATTTCAACTGGCGCGCCCGATTGGCTTTGATGCACCTGACGAGCAATCGGTGCAGTTGCTTATCTTTCTGCTGGTGCCTGAAGCTGCCACCCAGCAACACCTGGAAATCCTTTCCGAAATTGCCGAGCTGCTGAGCGACAGCAATCTGCGTGAATCGCTCAAAAACGCCACCTACGCTGAAGCCCTCTACCAGTTGATCGCCGACTGGAAATCCACCGCAGCCTCCTAACCACCCGCCTTGCCGGTGCATCAGGCTGGCAAGGCCTTTAAGCCTCGCCCATGCGCCACAAAGCCATCAACGCCAACCGGCTTTTCGAAGCTTTCCGTGAAACCTTGCGCTGGGAATGGCTGGCAGGCCTGGGCGCTTCAGAGCGCCGTTTCGATGAAATAGCGGTGCGCTCTGCGCGCTCTGGCGCTGACCTCGTTGGCTACCTCAACTACATCCACCCCTATCGCCTGCAAGTGCTGGGCGAACGCGAGGTGGCATACCTGCTCAACGCCACCCCCGAAGACTGTGCGCGCCGCATTGGCCGCATCGTCAATCTGGAGCCTCCCGTTTTAGTGCTGGCAGATGGCCAGCAAGCGCCTCCAGCGCTGCTCACCATGTGCGAGCAGGCACAGATTCCCATGTTCTCCACGGCAGAAGCATCTGCGTTTGTGATTGATGTACTGCGTGCATATCTGTCCAAGCACTTTGCCGACCGCACCACCATGCACGGGGTGTTCATGGACATCTTGGGCATGGGAGTCATGATCACCGGCGAATCAGGCTTGGGTAAAAGTGAACTGGGGCTTGAGCTGATCACGCGTGGCAACGGACTGGTGGCCGACGATGCGGTGGACCTGTACCGGATCAACCAGACCACCATTGAAGGCAAGTGCCCTGAGTTGCTGCAAAACTTGCTGGAGGTGCGCGGCATCGGCTTGCTCGACATCCGCGCCATCTTTGGGGAAACGGCCGTGCGTCGCAAAATGCGGCTCAAGCTCATCGTTCATCTGGTGCGCAAAGAAACCATGGAGCGGGAATATGAACGTCTGCCGCAAGAGCCACTGACCCAGGATGTGCTGGGCATTTTGGTGCGCAAGGTGGTCATTCCTGTGACTGCAGGCCGCAACATTGCCGTACTGGTCGAGGCCGCTGTGCGCAACAGCATCTTGCAGCTGCGTGGCATCGACACTTATCAGGAGTTTGTGGAGCGCCACCGCAAAGCCATGGAACGCGACATGGGCAAAGGCGCAGGCCATTGAGCCCCAAAATACAAAAAGGCATTCCGTGGGAATGCCTTTTTTCAGTGCGTTTTACCGCGCAAGTCAGCGCTTGTTGGTGGCCTTGCTGGAACAGGCGGCGCACTGTCCATACAGGGACATGGAGTGGTCCTGAATGCTCCAGCCCATCTGATCGGCAATCATTTGCTGACGCTTTTCAATTTCAGGGTCGTAAAACTCTTCCACCTTGCCGCAGGAAGTGCACACAAAGTGGTCATGGTGCTGACCTTCATTCAACTCGTAAACGGCCTTGCCGCTTTCAAAGTTGCTGCGCAGCAAGATGCCGGCTTGTTCAAACTGCGTCAGTACACGGTACACCGTTGCCAGGCCAATGTCTGAGCGCTCATCCAGCAGCACACGGAAGACATCTTCTGCGGTCATGTGGCGTTGCTTTCCAATTTGGAAAATCTCCAAAATTTTCAGACGCGGCAGTGTCGCTTTCAGGCCCGTGCTTTTAAGGTCTTCAATGTTCTTCATGGCGTAATTGGAGAGTGGCTGTTTGGCGCTAGCTTACGACAGCTAGCCTCAGACATCAAAACGGCCAGTTCATAGCAGGGCCAAACTTGCGTAAGCCCAAACAAAAACCTGCCGCTACAATGGTGCAGATCATATCCTTTGACCGATTACCCATGCATGTACAAGCTCGTTGTCGCCTCCGTGTGGCGTTGACTCTGTCTCTAGCCTCACTCTTGGCTGCATGCAGCAGCGTTGGTGAAACCACACGCAATGCCATGAGCGCCATCACACCCTACAAGGTGGAAGTGGTGCAGGGCAATTTTGTTTCTCGTGAACAGGTGCAAGCTTTGCAACCGGGCATGAGCCGCCAGCAAGTGCGCGAGATCTTGGGCACACCGCTGTTAACCAGCGTGTTCCACAACGATCGCTGGGAATATGTGTTCACCATCAAGCGCCAAGGCGTGCAGGAACAAAACCGCAAGCTGGCCGTGTTCTTCGACGGTGAGCGGTTTGTCCGCGCAGAGGGCGATGAAATGCCATCCGAGTCCGAATTCGTTGCCGCGTTGGGCAAACCCATCGGCAAGCTGAAGATTCCGAACCTGCAAGCCACGGAAGAACAGCTGGCTAAGTTTCCTGCTGCCAAGAACAAAGCTGCAGATACTGTGACCGAAGAAACCGCACAGCCTCAGCGCAGCTACCCTCCACTGGAAAGCCGCTAACGCAGCCGCCTCTCTGCGCTGCTGTGCACAAGCCGCTCCGCCATCAGCGCTGAGCGGCTTTGTACGTTTGACACACTGACTGGATTGTTATGACCTCGACTTCTTCCCCCACCACCCCTTTGCGTGTCGCTGTAGCCGGTGCCTCAGGCCGCATGGGCCGCATGCTGGTGGAGGCTATTCAAAACAGTGGCGACTGCGTACTGACCGCTGCGCTGGACTTGCCCGGCAGCCCGGCACTGGGCATGGATGCTGCCGCCTTTCTGGGCCAGACCAGCGGCGCTGTGATTGAAAGTGACCTGAAGAGCGCCTTGTCCAAAGCGGACTTTCTGATCGATTTCACACGCCCGCAAGGTACGCTGGCTCATCTGGCTGTGTGTGCACAGCTGGGCGTGAAAGCGGTGATCGGCACCACCGGGTTCAGCGAAGAGGAAAAAGCGCAGATCGCCGCCTTTGCACAGCAGACAGCCATCATGCTGGCCCCCAACATGAGCGTGGGCGTCAACGTGACATTGAAGCTGCTGGAGATGGCTGCCAAGGCGCTGGATACGGACTACGACATCGAAATCATCGAAGCCCACCACAAGCACAAGGTCGATGCGCCTTCTGGCACCGCGCTCAAGATGGGTGAGGTGATTGCACAAGCCCAGGGCACACAGCTGCAAGACCGTGCGGTGTATGAGCGATTTGGTCATACGGGCGAGCGCAAGGAAAACACCATTGGCTTTGCCACGGTGCGGGGCGGAGACATCGTGGGCGACCACACGGTGCTGTTTGCCGGCACGGGAGAGCGCATCGAGATCACCCACAAGTCCAGCAGCCGCTCGACCTATGCGCAGGGCAGCTTGCGCGCCGTGCGCTTCCTGGCCAGCCAGAACACGGGCCAGTTCGACATGTTTGACGTGCTGAATCTGCGTTAAGCACGCGCAGCCTTCACCAACGACAAAGCCTGCAGCATTACTGTTGCAGGCTTTGTTTTTGGCCGCTTTGACCGTTTTAGGCGCTGACCACGCGATTGCGGCCTTCGTTTTTGGCCCGGTAGAGCGCCTCGTCACTTTCACGCAATATCCGCTGGTAGTCCGGATGGCCATCAAAGGAGGCCACCCCTGCACTGATCGTGATGTTCCTGCGTTCGTTCTGCGGCAGATGGAACACCTCCCGCTCAATATGGGCGCGCAGTTTTTCTGCCACGCTGGCCGCACCGGTGGCAGGCGTATCCACCAACAGCATCAAGAACTCTTCACCCCCCAGACGGAAGAGGTAATCTCCACCCCGAATGTTGTTGCTGAGCGTTAGCGCCACTTGCTGCAGCACCATGTCGCCGCCTTCGTGGCCATGCTGGTCATTGATGCGCTTGAAATGGTCGATATCAATGCTGACGATACTGAACGTCGAGGCATGTTTGCGCGCGTAGGCCACCTCTTTGGACAGCACCACGGGCAAGAATTTGCGGTTGAGCAACTGGGTCAAGACATCACGCCCTGCATCCAGTTCGCTGTTTTGGGTGAACAGCGACTCCAAGTTCATCGCAATGTGGCGCGATTGCTCACGCAGCTGCAGCAGCGGCAAGCCCACATCTGCGCCCTTGGCCTGCATCAGGGCCGGCAGCAAGTGACTGTCGATTTGTTCAATCGCATCCAGAATGCTCTGCGTTGCCGGAGCACCGTTGAAAATGTCCACCCCTTTGTGGCGGAACCACAGGCCAAAGTCAGAGGTCGACAAGCTGCTCAGCGGCTGGTTGCCTGCCCCCATGGCATGCAGATACAGGCATTGGTTTTCCCAGTCCAGCAGTTCCGCACGGCGCTGCTCGCGCACGGTCGCCAAGTTTTGTGTGACAGAAAATAAACGGTAGGCCTCTGTGGTGCGCGCGTTGCGATCGCGTGAGATGGCATAACCTTGCGACATGGCCTCCATGGCGTGGTCAATCAGGGTGGCCGCCATTTGCATCGCCTCGGCATAGTCAGTTGCGGCCTCTTGCCTCAACACGGCCCGCAAACCCTCTTTCAGACTGCGTGCACCACGCAGCACCAGATGCACCGGGACATCGATGCGTGCATGGACTTCACCAATCTTGACCTGGTGCGCAACCAGGGCACCCAAGTCATCGTCAACCTGTGCACTCAGAACTTGGACAATCCACCGGCGCATGGAACCCATCAAGCGGGACTGCACCTGTTCATGGGACAGCAACCCTGAGGCTGCTTCATCTTCCAGCATGGCGCTGTAAAAATGCTCTGCCAAAACTTGATTGTGGGTTTGTGCAATCTGCGCCAATACAGCGCTGGATTCAGTATCAAAGCCCAGCAGCAAGCGGCGCCATTCGTTGGCGTAGAAAGAAAACATGGCAACAGCACGCAGAACGCAAACGTAAATAGAGCAGACAGTCTGGCGCAGAAGCCGCCGTGCCGATGTCGCCACACGTTAATCCCCGCGCCTGCGCAGGCCTAAAACCTGTGCCCCATGCAAAAAGCCCATACGGACAGCCGTATGGGCTTGAGAGTCAGCGCAGTCAAAGTGCGAAATTAAAACGGAATGTCGTCATCCATATCGTCAAAGCCTGAAGCCGCACGCTGTGGAGGCGGTGCCATCGGAGCGGGTGCTGCGGCTGGCGAAGCCATGCGCTGCTGTGGAGCGGCTTGGCGGGGTGCTGGGGCTGCAGCCGGACGACGGGGCGCTGGAGCAGCGGCTTCATAACCGCCGTTGTCACCGTAGCCGCTGTCTTCTGCGTAGCCACCGCCCTGGCCCTGATTGCCACCACCCATGCCTTGTCGGCTACCCAGCATCTGCATGCTGTCAGCGCGAATTTCGGTGGCGTAACGCTCCTGGCCGGTGGCCTGGTCGGTCCACTTGCGGGTGCGCAGGCTGCCTTCTACATAGACCTGGCTGCCCTTGCGCAGGTATTGACCCACGATTTCAGCCAAGCGGCCATTAAACACAATGCGGTGCCACTCGGTAGATTCTTTGTTCTCGCCGGTGTTCTTGTCGCGCCAGCGGTCGGTCGTGGCGATGGTGACGTTGGCCACCTGATCGCCGCTTGGGAAGGTGCGCATTTCGGGGTCGCGACCCAGATTGCCGACGATGATGACTTTGTTGACAGATGCCATGGTGTGAAAAATCCTGTGCAGGTAGTTCGGGCGTGAAGGGGGAGGGTCCCGAACCAGATCAGTAATTGCAGCCCCTCCGGCAGGCTGCAGGAACGCAGCTTAACTGATGTTTTTAACGCCTGCACATCCACCCAAATTCCCGCTGCGCAGCGTGGTGGATGAGCGACGTTTTTTCAAAAACAAGAGCTTCAAGCGCATATAAAACAAAGGTTTCAAAGTATTTTCACTTTGAAACCTTTTGTAGGAATGCGTTAAGCGCTCCTATTTTCAGGATCGTACGGGCCGCCCCACAGGTCGCAGCGGCCAGGTGATCGCCAGCCACAGCACCATCAGCACCGCGGTGCTGGTGAACAAGGCTGGCATGCCGCCCCACTTGGCCAGCGCGCCGCCCAGGAAACCACCAGCAAACAAGCCCAGCGACTGCAGCGTGTTGTACGCTCCCAGTGCGGCCCCGCGCAGGTGTGCTGGCGCCATGCGAGAGACCAGACTGGGCTGGCTGGCCTCGAGCACGTTAAAGCCGACAAAAAACAAGAACATCAGCACACCCATCAGCGCCAGCGAGGGTTGCGCGCTGGTCTGAGCCACGACGCCCAGACCGATCTGCACGATCAGCACCAAGCTGATGGCCCCCAGCAAGGCTGCGCGCAGCTTGCCTTTGCGCTCCATGGAAAACAGCCCGCCCATGGCCACAAACGACAGCACCACTGCAGGCAGATACACCTTCCAGTGCGCGTCTTTCAGCAGCCCGGCAGCCACCAGCAAGGCGGGTACGGCCACCCACATGGCCATTTGCACGGTGTGCAAAATAAACACACCGGCATTCAAACGCAGCAAGTCTTTGTGCTGCAGCAGCTCTGCGGGCTTGCCACGTCGCTCGCTGTGGTGCTCAACCGGCTCGGGCGGCACCACCCAGATCACCACGGCAACGCCGCACAGCGCCAGGGCAAAGGTCAGGCCAAAGATGCCCGACAGACCGCCCCATGCGGCCAGCAACGGGCTGAGCACCAGCGCCAGCGCGAACATCAAACCGATGGAGCCGCCGACCATGGCCATGGCCTTGGTGCGTACGCTGTCCCGTGTCAGATCTGACATCAGCGCCGTCACAGCGGCCGACACCGCACCCGCACCTTGCAGGGCGCGGCCCAGCATCAAGCCGGTGAGTGAATCAGCCAGTGCCGCCACCAGACTGCCAATGGCAAACACCACCAGGCCGCCGACAATGATGCGCTTGCGGCCAAAGCGATCCGAGGCCATGCCCAGCGGCAGCTGAAACACCGCCTGCGTCAGGCCATACAGCCCCATGGCCAGGCCCACCATGACGGGGTCGTCACCTCCGGGGTAATGCGCCGCTTCCAAGGCAAACACCGGCAACACCAAGAACAGCCCCAGCATGCGCAACGCAAAAATCAGCGCCAGGCTGGCGCTGGAGCGGCGTTCTTGCGGGGTCATCTTGCTGCTGACAGCAGTATCGGCGGCGATGGTGAGGGGGTCGTTGTGGGACTTGGACACGCGGTAAAACTAAAGTGGGAGACGCGAAAACCGCGCATTGCAACCCGTCAGGCCGGACACGCGCTGGCTGCGCCAAACCCTTATTGTCTGCGATTGGGGGCATGGCCGCCACACATGGGGCGTGCCAAATCTCTATGATGGGCGATTTCCCTTCGCACATACCACCGCCCTCCCGTGACTGCAGCTTCTTCTTCCCCACTACCAGCAGATGCGCCAGACACCACAGGGCGCTATCTGGGTCATGCCATTG
Organism: Comamonas sp. CMM02; assembly: GCF_014851485.1. Lineage (NCBI taxonomy): Bacteria > Pseudomonadati > Pseudomonadota > Betaproteobacteria > Burkholderiales > Comamonadaceae > Comamonas > Comamonas sp. CMM02. Next base: position 25,531 of record NZ_JACUZW010000004.1, read on the forward strand.
GTCACACCCGCATCAGCATTCGCGGTGCGCGTACGCACAATCTCAAGAACATTGACCTGGACATTCCGCGCAACCAGCTGGTGGTGATCACCGGGCTGTCGGGTTCAGGCAAGTCCAGCCTCGCGTTTGACACTTTGTATGCCGAAGGCCAGCGCCGCTACGTGGAAAGCCTGTCGGCCTATGCGCGGCAGTTTCTGGGACAGCTGGACAAGCCCGACGTGGACTTGATTGAGGGCCTGTCACCTGCTATTGCCATCGAGCAAAAGGCAGCCAGCCACAACCCACGCTCGACCGTGGGCACCATCACCGAAATCAACGACTACCTGCGCCTGCTATTTGCCCGCGCTGGCACACCGTATTGCCCCGAGCACGAGCTGCCCCTGCAGGCACAAACCGTGAGCCAGATGGTGGATGCCATTTTGGCCATGCCCGAAGGCACCAAGCTCATGCTCATTGCCCCTGTAGCGCGCAGCCGCAAGGGAGACTTCACCGATTTATTCACGCAGATGCAGGCCCAGGGCTACATCCGCTTTCGCATCAACGGTGCCGTGGTGGATGCGGGCAGTCTGCCTGCGCTGGACAAGAACAGCAAACACGATGTTGATGTGGTGGTCGATCGCATCAAGGTGCGCGCCGACTTGCAGCAGCGCCTGGCCGAAAGCATTGAAGCGGCGCTGCGCATTGGCGGCGAAGCCTCCAGTGGCCGCGTGCTGGCAGTGGACATGGACTCCGGTGAAGAACACGTTTTCAGCAGCCGCTTTGCCTGCCCGCTGTGCACTTACTCGCTGGAAGAGCTGGAGCCACGCCTGTTCTCGTTCAACTCGCCCATGGGTGCCTGCCCTACCTGCGATGGCCTGGGCGTGAGCGAAGACTTTGACCCGGACAAGGTCGTCCCCTTTCCTAGCGTGAGTGTGGCCAACGGCGCCATCCATGGCTGGGACAGCCGCAACAGCACCTACTTCACGCTGCTGCAAAGCATTGCAAAGCACTACAGGCAAGACGTTGCAGCCTCGTTCGAGAGCTGGCCCGCCGAGGTGCAAAAAGTGGTGCTCTGGGGCTCAGGTACCGAGAAAATTGCCTTCACCTATGAGGGCGACGGCAAGCCCACTGTGGTGGAGCATGTGTTTGAAGGCGTAATCCCCAATATGGCGCGCCGCCTGCGCGAGACCGATTCACAAATCGTGCGCGATGATCTGGCACGCCTGCGCAGCATCCGCTCCTGCCCCGACTGCAAGGGCACGCGCTTGCGCCGCGAAGCGCGCTTTGTGCGTGTAGGCGATGGCGATCAGGCCCAAGCCATCTATCAACTCAATGCGCTGACTCTGTCAGAGGCACACCACTGGTTCACCACGCTCAAGCTGCAAGGCAACAAGGCCGACATCGCAGAAAAGGTGGTCAACGAGATCGCCTCGCGCCTGCGCTTCTTGCTGGATGTAGGCCTCAATTATCTGAGTCTGGACCGCAGCGCCGACACGCTCTCGGGCGGTGAATCGCAGCGCATTCGGCTGGCACGCCAGATTGGCAGCGGCCTGACGGGCGTGATGTATGTGCTCGACGAGCCCAGCATTGGCCTGCACCAGCGCGACAACGACCGCCTGATTGCCACGCTGGAGCACCTGCGCAACATTGGTAACAGCGTGATCGTGGTGGAACACGATGAAGACATGATGCGTGCAGCCGACTGCATCATCGACATGGGTCCCGGTGCAGGCGTACACGGCGGGCGCGTGATGGCGCAAGGCACGTTCGAGCAAGTCAAGGCCAACCCGCAGTCCCCCACCGGCCAGTACCTCAGCGGCACCAAAAGCATTGCCGTGCCCAAGCGCCGCACACCCTGGCAGCCCGTGAAGGTGGACGAGGTGCAAGGCAAGCCATCCACCGGCTTTCCTGCAGCGCCCAGCACCAGCTCACCCAACCACCACGCGCTGCAAGCTTTGCGCGTAGTGGGTGCCAGCGGCCACAACCTGCAAACGGTGACTGCCGAATTCCCTGTCGGGCTGTTTACCTGCGTGACCGGCGTGTCTGGCTCAGGCAAAAGTACCCTGGTCAACGACACGCTGTACGCCGAAGTGGCGCGCCAGCTTTACCGCGCCAGCGCCGAGCCAGCCCCCCACCAGGCGCTGGAAGGGCTGGAGCATTTTGACAAGGTCATCAACGTCGACCAGGCCCCCATTGGTCGCACGCCACGCAGCAACCCGGCCACCTACACCGGCTTGTTTGCACCGATTCGCGAGCTGTTTACCGAAACCAATACCGCCAAAGAGCGCGGCTACGGCCCCGGTCGTTTCTCGTTCAACGTGGCCGGTGGCCGCTGCGAAACCTGTCAGGGCGACGGCATGATCAAGGTAGAAATGCACTTTTTGCCGGATGTGTATGTGCCCTGCGATACCTGCCACGGTAAGCGCTACAACCGCGAAACGCTGGAAGTGCAGTGGAAGGGCAAGAACATTGCCGACGTGCTGGGCATGACGGTAGAAGAAGCGCACGCCTTTTTCAAGGACGTGCCCAGCATTGCGCGCAAGCTGCAAACGCTGCTGGATGTGGGACTGGGGTATATCCGTCTGGGCCAAAGCGCCACCACGCTGTCCGGCGGTGAAGCCCAGCGCGTCAAGCTGGCACAGGAACTGTCCAAACGCGATACCGGCCGCACGCTCTACATTCTGGATGAACCCACCACCGGGCTGCACTTTGCCGATGTGCAACTGCTGCTCAAGGTGCTGCACCAGCTGCGCGATGCGGGCAACACCATCGTGGTGATTGAGCACAACCTGGACGTGATCAAAACCGCAGACTGGATCATAGACATGGGCCCCGAAGGCGGCTCTGGCGGTGGTCAGGTGGTGGCCGTTGGCACACCCGAAAAGATTGTCAAATCTGCCCAGAGCCATACCGGGCACTACCTCAAGAGCTATCTCAAAACTTAAGTTCTCCACGGCGCACTGGTGCACAAAACGCCCGGAACTTCAGCCACCTGCATCTGAACGTGCACGCGCCCTGCCATGCGTTCGCGCATGCATGCCGCTGGCCTGAGCGTGGTGCAACTTGGCCCGCTCACTGCCTGCAGGCCTTGCTGGCCCTGCATGAATTCTTTCAGGCCTCCAAGCCATGCCTGCACAGCGGGTGTAAGGTGGCAACATGCATCAAAGTGAAGGAAAAGCAGTGAACGACCAAACATGGGATGTGATTGTGGTGGGTGCAGGCATGGCGGGTGCCACCACGGGCTGGCACCTGGCGCAGGCCGGCCAGCGCGTACTGGTGCTGGAGCGCGAAGCACAGCCCGGCTACCACACCACCGGCCGCTCCGCCGCGCTGTTTGAAGAGCATTACGGCCCTGCGCAGGTGCAGGCCCTCACCCGTGCCAGCCGTGCGTTTTACGAACACCCGCCGACCGGCTTTGCCGACACCGCCCTGCTGCGCCCCCGGGGGGTGATGTATGTGGCCACCGCCGCTCAAAAACCACTCATTGATGCCGCCTATGCCGAGGCTGCCAAACACTCCACCCGCGCACAGCGGCTTAACGGGGATGCGCTGCGTGCGCTGGTGCCGGTGCTCAACGCCAGCATCGTGGACGGATTTGTAGACGATGGTGCACGTGATATTGATGTGCACGCCCTGCACCAGGCTTTTTTGCGCGGCATGCGCCAGCAAGGCGGGCAGTTGTGGTGCAACGCCGAGGTGCAGGCTCTGGCGCACGACAGCGCCACGCACACCTGGACCATCACGCTGGCCGATGGCCGCAGCCTGCAGGGCCACACCCTGGTCAACGCTGCGGGTGCCTGGGCCGACGACATTGGCGAGCTGGCAAGAGCCCGCGCCATTGGCCTGGTGCCTGCACGGCGCAGCGCGTTCACCTTCCCCGCGCCCGAAGGCATGGACGCCTCTCACTGGCCCGCGGTCATCAGCGCCGATGAAAGTTTTTACTTCAAGCCCGATGCGGGCCAGCTGCTGGGCTCTCCCGCCAACGCCGATGCCACCTACCCCCATGATGTGCAACCCGAAGAAGAAGACATCGCCACCGGCATCTGGAGCATCGAACAGGCCACCACGCTGCAGATTCGCCGCCCCACCCACACCTGGGCAGGCCTGCGCTCGTTTGTGGCTGACGGCGAAATGGTGATTGGCTGGGATGACCAGATTCGCGGCCTGTTCTGGGTGGCCGCCCAGGGCGGCTATGGCATCCAGAGTGCTGCAGCCTACGGGCTGCTGGCGCGCAACCTGCTGCTGAACGAGCCTGTGGATGAGCAGCTCTTGGCCCAGGGCGTTGAAAGCGACCTGCTCAAACCCGTACGACTGCAACAATAAGAGCTGTCAACGCCTATCAGTGTTTGTTCTTAGATATAAAAAGCATCAAAAACAAGCACCCGCAAGCGCTGGCAGCTCCTTTTTTATTCAATTCATGAAAAAGCCCGCAATGACTGGGTCATGCGGGCTTTTTGACAGTGGCTGTCAGAGCTGATTACAGCTCGATCTTCGCCACGTCAATGATCTTCTTGTACTTCACGATTTCACCGTTGATGTACTTGCCAGCATCGATCTTGCTGTCCATCACGGCAGCGCCAGCATCTTCCATTTTCTTGCGGAACTCAGGCGAAGCCATGGTCTTGTCCAGTGCGGTCTTGAGCTTGGCTGCAATAGGCGCGGGCAAGTTGGCAGGGGCCAGCATGGCGAACCACGAGTTGATGTCCACGTTCTTGAACTCAGGCTGCTCAGCCAGCGCTGGAATCTCAGGCGTTGCACCGTAGCGCTTGGCTTCAGTCGTGGCGATGGCAGTGACCTTGCCAGCCTTGATCAAAGGCAGACCCGAAGACAGCACAAAGATGCCGTATTCGATGTTGTTGCCCATCACATCGTTGGTCAGTGCAGGCACGCCACGGTAAGGCACGTGCTGCATGTCAATCTTGCCCTGGTCCTTCATCATTTCGCCGGCCAGGTGCAAGGCAGTACCCACACCCGAGGAGCCGTAGCTGAATTTGGCAGGGTTGGCCTTCACGGCAGCCACGAATTCCTTGGTGTTTTTCACGCCAGCCTTGGCGGAAGCGACCAGCACCATGGGCTGCGAAGCCACCAGACCGATGGGAGTGAAGTCCGTGATCTTGTACTTCACCGACTTGTTGATCTGGTTGGCAATGGCAATTTCATTGTTCGCACCCACCAGCAAGGTATAGCCATCGGGCTTGGCATTTGCCACCTTTTGCGCACCAATCGCGCCACCAGCACCGCCCAGGTTTTCCACCACGACCGATTGGCCCAGGTGCTTTTCGATCTCGTTGGCCACCAGACGGCCCACCAGATCGGTCGAGCCACCTGCGGGATAGCCGACAACAATGGTCACAGGCTTGTTGGGGTACGAAGCGGCATCATCTGCAAAGGCAGGACCGGCCGCCAGCATGGCGGCACCGCAAGCAATCAGCGTGCGGCGAAGAATGTGAGTGCTCATAAAAATTCCTTGTTGCTCGAATTGTGAACAACTTTTCACTAATTTTGCATGAATTTATGCGTTACGGACATGCCTAATCGGCAATAGTGGCTTTCCCTTGATTGTTGCAAAAGTTAACAATTTCGCGTAAAGCGCCACCACCAACTGCGCAGCATAAAAAAGCCCGTATGGCAAAACCATGCGGGCTTTCACGCAAGAACAAGGCCAGTTTGCCTTGCTGCGGTGATTACTTCACCAATTGCGCCAGTTCACCGGCTGCATACTTCTTGGCCATCTGCTCCAGGGTGTAGCCCTTGATCTTGCTGCCCTGGCCTTCGCAGCCAAATTGCAGGTAACGCGCCTTGCACACTTGCTTGGCAGCTTCACGGGCGGGCTTGAGCCACTCGCGGGCGTCAAACTTGTCGGGGTTCTCAGCCAGGAACTTGCGCACCGCGCCGGTCATGGCCAGGCGGATGTCGGTATCAATGTTCACCTTGCGCACGCCGTACTTGATGGCTTCCTGGATTTCCTCGACGGGTACGCCGTAGGTCTCCTTCATCTTGCCGCCGTACTGGTTGATCATGGCCAGCAGTTCTTGGGGCACCGATGAGGAACCGTGCATCACCAGGTGGGTGTTGGGGATGCGGGCGTGAATTTCCTTGACGCGCTGGATCGACAGAATGTCGCCCGTAGGGGGGCGGCTGAACTTGTACGCACCGTGGCTGGTACCAATGGCAATGGCCAAAGCGTCCAGTTGCGTGGCTTTCACGAACACAGCAGCTTCTTCGGGGTCAGTCAGCATCTGGCTGTGGTCCAGCTTGCCTTCTGCACCAATGCCGTCTTCTTCACCGGCTTCGCCGGTTTCCAGGTTGCCCAGGCAGCCCAGCTCGCCTTCAACGGTCGCGCCAATGCGGTGGGCCATGGCCACCACCTGCTGGGTCACGTCCACGTTGTATTCAAAGGATGAGGGGGTCTTGCCGTCGCCCAGCAAAGAGCCGTCCATCATCACCGAGCCAAAGCCCAGGTTCAGCGCGCCCTGGCAAATATCGGGGGTGGTGCCGTGGTCCTGGTGCATGACCAGCGGAATGTGGGGGAACATCTCTGCAGCAGCCTGAATCAGGTGCTTGATGAAGGGCTCACCAGCGTATTTGCGGGCGCCAGCGCTGGCCTGCAGGATCACGGGCGCGCCCACTTCGTCAGCCGCCGTCATCACGGCCTGAACTTGTTCCAGGTTGTTGACGTTAAAGGCGGGGATGCCATAGCCGTTTTCGGCGGCATGGTCGAGCATTTCGCGCATCGAGATGAGAGGCATGATCGTGTTCCGGTAAAAGTTGGTCTGGGGGTGACAGTCAGGCTGGTGCTGCTGCTGTAACCGATTGGTAACCTTCGATTTTACCCGCCTAAAGCAAGCCCGCACACTGCGCTTGCCAGCCCAGCCTTGCGCCACCCATCCAATCCATATGAAACACAGCATGCATATGCGCAAACCGCATTTGCATGCGCGTTTTGATTCGTAGCCACACGCCGCCCGCATTTTTAGACTGCCCTTTCTTTTACGCAGGGGTTGGTATGAAACGACGGCAATGGTTGGCAGGTGCAGCACTCACAGCAGTGGGTGGTCTTTGGGGTGGTGCTGTGCAGGCATCCGTGTTTCCTAACAAAACCGTGCGCATCGTGGTACCGGTGGCGGCCGGCGGCAGCGCCGACAAGCTGGGCCGCACGCTTTCGCAAAAACTGACCGAGCGCTGGGGGCAGTCGGTGGTGGTGGAGAACGTGCCCGGCGCAGGCGGCAGCATTGGCGCAGCGCAAGTCACCAAATCACGCCCCGATGGGTACACCCTGCTGCTGGCGGGTGACGGTCTGGCACTCAATGCCCTGCAAGGCCGGCGCGTGCCGTATGACGTGGAAAAAGATTTTTCGGGCGTCGTCAAAGCCGTGGTCAATCCGCAAATTTTGGTGGTGCGCCCGGACCTGGGGGTCAGCAACCTGCAGCAATATGCCGCCTTGCTCAAAAGCAAGCCCGGCCAGATCACCCTGGGCCTGCCCGGCAGCAAGGGCAGCTTGCAGCACCTGGCGCACGAAATGCTGAGCCAGCGCATTGGCGCCAGCCCCAACTACATTGCCTACCCCGGTGGTGGCCCCGCTGCGCTGGACGTGCTGGGCGGTCACATTGACGGCACGCTCATCACACTGGCCGCCGTGACCGAATATGTGCGCGCTGGCAAGCTGGTGCCAATTGCTGTCACCACCGCCCAGCGCTCCAAAGCACTGCCCAACGTACCCACGGTGGCCGAATCCGGCTTTCCCGGTTACGCGGTAGAGAGCTGGCAAGGCATCGTGGCACCTTCTGCCACCCCCAAGGCCGTGGTGGAGCAACTCAACCGCGACATCGTGGCCGTGCTGCAGCAGCCAGAGATTTCTTCACAGCTCGAAGCGCTGGGTTTCACGCTGGCCGGTGGCTCTGCCCAGCAACTGGATGACACCCTGCGCGAGAACCTGACGGGTTACGCCAAGGTGATCGCAGAAACCGGCATTCAACTGCGTTGATCACCATGGCTGTGACGATTCGCAATCAGCGTGACTTCGCCGTTGGCGCAGCCTACATCGCCACGGGCGCCGCGTTCGCCGTGGTCTCCTGGGGCTACGAGCTGGGCAGCGCCTCGGCCATGGGGCCGGGCTACTTTCCATTCTGGCTGGGCATCGTGCTGGCGCTGCTCGGCCTGGTGCTCTGTGCAGGGGCCACATCGGCCAAGACCCCGCGTTTGCCGCTGCAGCGCTGGGACTGGCGCACGCTGGCCTGGATGACCGGATCGGTCGCCGCTTTTGGCCTGGCGCTCAAACCCCTGGGCCTGGTGCTGTCGGTTTTTGGACTGGTGGTTGCATCCAGCCTGGCCAGCCGTGAATTCACCTGGCGCGGCACGCTGCTCAACGCAGCCGTGCTGGTGCTGCTCAACACCGTGCTCTTTGTGCTGCTGCTGGATCTGCCACTGCCGCTGTGGCCCGCCTAAGTCTTCTTCGTTTTTCCCCTGTTTTTTTGCCTCTGCGTCTGCCTTGCCATGGAATTGCTGAACAACCTCCAACTTGGATTTTCCACCGCCTTGTCGTGGCACAACCTGCTGTACGCATTCGGTGGCTGCTTGGTCGGCACGCTGATCGGCATCCTGCCCGGGCTTGGGCCTGTGGCCACCATCGCCATGCTGCTGCCGGTCACGTACAACCTGCCCCCTGTGTCGGCCTTGATCATGCTGGCCGGCATTTATTACGGTGCACAGTACGGCGGCTCGACCACGGCCATTTTGCTCAAGCTGCCCGGCGAGTCATCGTCGGCGGTGACAGTGATCGATGGACACGCCATGGCTCGACAGGGGCGTGCAGGGCCGGCGCTCACGGCAGCCGCCATTGGTTCGTTCATCGCCGGCTCTTTTGGCGTGCTGCTGACTGCCGCGCTGGCCGCGCCCCTGTCTGAAATTGCTTTCCGTTTTGGGCCTGCTGAGTATTTTTCTTTGATGCTGCTGGGCCTGGTGGGCTCGGTTGCACTCTCGCCTGACTCCATCGACAAGTCACTGGGGCTGATGATTCTGGGTTTGCTGCTCAGCCTGGCGGGCGTGGATGTCAACTCCGGGGCCCTGCGTTTCACAGGCGACATTCCCGAGATGATGGATGGCATTGAGTTCACCGCGCTGGCCATGGGCGTGTTCGGGGTTGCCGAGATTGCCTACAACCTGGAGCAGCAGGCCACCGACCGCACCGCTGGCACCGTGGCCCCAGTCTCGGGCCTGCGACCGACGGCACAGGATGTGCGCCGCATGGTGCCCTCCATTTTGCGAGGCACAGCCATTGGGTCGGTGCTTGGCATTTTGCCGGGTGCAGGCGTCACCATTGCAGCGTTTGCGGGCTACACCATTGAAAAGAAACTGTCACGCAACGCCCATGAAATGGGCCACGGTGCCATTGAAGGGGTCGCCGCGCCAGAGTCTGCCAACAACGCTGCGGCGCAGACCAATTTCATTCCGCTGCTGACGCTGGGTGTGCCGGGCAGCGCCGTCATGGCGCTGATGGTGGGCGCCATGATGATCCACAACATCCAGCCCGGCCCTGAAGTGGCCACGCGCCATCCCGATGTGTTCTGGGGCCTGATTGCCTCCATGTGGATTGGCAACCTGATGCTGGTGGTGCTGAACCTGCCCTTGATCGGCCTGTGGATCAAGCTGCTGAGCATTCCCTACCGCTTTCTGTACCCCGCCATTTTGGTGTTCTGTGCCGTGGGGGCGTACTCGGTGCGTGGTTCAACCTTTGATGTACTGATTCTGGCTGCCTTTGGTGTCCTGGGCTATGCATTGGCCAAGCTGGCGGTGTCCCCTGTGCCCCTGCTGCTGGGCTTTGTGCTGGGCCCGATGCTGGAAGCCAGCTTTCGCCGCACCTTGGCCGTCTCGCGCGGGGACTACAGCGTGTTCTTCACGCGGTCGCTGTCGCTGGCCCTGCTGCTGGCCGCCACTGCACTGGTGATCTCGGCATTGATTCCAGCCATCCGCCGCCGCCATGCAGCCCTGGCAACCAGCGCCTGAAGCCACTTTCTTTCACACCGCAACCCCCCATTTCTTGTCGCCAGACCATGGTCTGGCACCACCGGAGTGCATTGACATGACCCAACCCCTGACTTCCCTGACCCCTGCACAGCTCAAAACGGCGATTGCTGATGGGCACGAAATTGCACTGATCGACGTGCGCGAAGAAGGCCTGTTCGGCCTTGGCCATTTGCTGCTGTCCAGCTCTGCGCCCTTGAGCCGCCTGGAGCTGCTGATAGAGCGCCTGGTGCCACGCCGTGGAGCACGTCTGGTGCTGATCGACGCACAGGGAGAAACCGCCCCCATTGCGGCCCAGCGCCTGCAGCATGCGGGCTACCACAACCTGCACGTGCTGGCTGGCGGCACCACCGCGTGGGTGGCCGCGGGTTACCCGCTGTTTGATGGTGTCTACGTTCCCAGCAAGGCCTTTGGCGAGGTGATTGAACACACCTTGAAAACGCCCGTGATTGATGTCGATGCGCTGGAGCAATTGCGCCGCGATGGTGTGGACCATGTGGTGGTGGACAGCCGCCCCTGGGAGGAATACCGGCTGCGCACCATTCCCGGCGCCATCAACTGCCCGGGCGCCGAGCTGGCGCAGCGCATTCAGGCGATTGCACCCGATCCCGAAACACTGGTGGTGGTCAACTGCGGCGGACGTACACGCAGCATCTTGGGCGCGCAAACACTGATCCATGCAGCCATTCCCAACCCTGTGCTGTCGCTCAAGGATGGGGCGCAAGGCTGGGTGCTGTCCGGGCGCAAGCTGGAGGTGGGCGCAGACCGCGTTGCACCCTACCTGCCAGCGCAAGCACCGGCACTGGCGCAAGCGCGCAAAGTGGCTCAGCAGGCAGGCGTGCAGATTGTGGATTGGCAGACGGTGCAAGGCTTTGTGCAGCAAGACAGCGCTCGCTCGGTTTTTCTGTTCGACGTGCGTGGCCCGCAGGAATACCAGGCCAGCCATTTAGCGGGCTGGCGCCATGCACCCGGCGGGCAACTGGTGCAATCCACCGACCATTACGTCGGTACGCTGCGCGCCCGCGTGGTGCTGCACGACCCACAACTGCTGCGCGCGCTCACCACCGCCGCGTGGGTGCAGCAGCTGGGCCTGCACGAAGTGTTTGTGCTGGAGCAGGCACCCGCAACGGCAGCCTTGCAGGCTGGCCCCGAGATTCAGCCTGTGCTGCCAGTGGCCTTTGGCGATGCCGTCTGGATCCAGCCCAGCGATCTGGCCGCTTTGCAGGCCAGCGCCCAGAGCGATGCCGTGGCGGTGTTCGATATCGACAGCAGTCTGGACTATCGCCATGCCCACATTCCCGGCAGCTGGCATGCAGGGCGCCCCGCCTTGGGTGCTTTGTGGGCAACAGAGCCGGATCGCTTCAAGCACACCACTCTGGTGATCACCTCTGCCGATGGCACTTTGGCGGGCTTGGCAGCCGCTGAATGGCGCCGTGCAACAGGCCGTGATGTGCGCGCCCTGCTGGGTGGCACGCAGGCCTGGCAGCAGCAGGGCCTGCCTACCGAGGCCGGTCTGGCACGTGCCGCACCGCAGCAGTTCGACCGCTGGTATGGCCCATGGGCTTACGAAGGCGAAGCCCAGCTGCAGGCCTTTCGCGACTATCTGTCCTGGGAAGTGGATCTGGCAGAGCGCATTCACCTCGACGGTGATTTGCCCATCCAGTTGCAGGCAGTTGCATAGCCCGCGCCGTGTCACCGTGCACGTAAAAAGGCAGCCCAAGGGCTGCCTTTTTATTGTCCTCAACCGCGGCGATGCGGTCAGTCGACGCGGCAGATTTTCAGCATGTTGGAGCCACCGGGCTGGCCCATGGGCTCGCCGCAGGTAATGGCATACACGTCACCCGGCTGCACAATGCCGCGCATGCGCAAGTGGCTTTCTGCCTGCTGCAAGGCGGTGTCACGCTCCGCACTGGTGTCCATGAGCAGAGGGCGCACATTGCGGTACAGGGCCATCTTGCGCTGGGTGCTGACCTTGGGGGTCAGCGCATAAATGGGCGTATGAATCCGGTGGCGGCTCATCCACAATGCGGTGGAGCCGCTGTCCGTCATTGCCACAATGGCTTTGGCACCCAGCTTGTTGGCGGTAAACAGCGCGCCCAGCGCAATGGCCTGATCGATGCGTGTGAATTCACGTTCACCAAACTGAGCGTCCTGGCGGCGGTCTTCCGCGGCCTCGGCGGCAGCGCAAATTTTGGCCATTTCGCGTACGGTCTCCAGCGGGTATTTGCCCGCTGCAGTTTCTGCGCTCAGCATCACCGCGTCGGTGCCATCCAGCACAGCGTTGGCCACGTCACTCACCTCGGCGCGCGTGGGCACGGGGTTGGTGATCATGCTCTCCATCATTTGCGTGGCGGTGATGACCACCTTGTCCATCTCGCGCGCCATGCGGATCATTTTCTTTTGCAGCGCAGGCACGGCAGCGTTGCCCACCTCCACCGCCAGATCGCCACGCGCCACCATGATGCCGTCAGAGACGCGCAAAATTTCTTCCAGCAGCGGAATGGCTTCAGCACGCTCAATCTTGGCAATCAGACCCGGGCGGTGGCTGGTGCCCGCACAGGCTACCGTGCACAGCTGACGCGCCATTTCCATGTCGGTGGCGTTTTTGGGAAAGCTCACCGCCACATAGTCGGCCCCCAGAGCAATGGCCGTCTTGATGTCTTCCATGTCCTTGGCCGTCAGGGCCGGGGCGGTCAGTCCGCCGCCTTGCTTGTTAATGCCCTTGTTGTTGGACAGCTCGCCGCCAATGGTCACCGTGGTGTGTACGGCCTGCCCCAGCACGCGATCGATCGTGAGTACGATCAGGCCATCATTGAGCAGCAGCACATCACCGGCTTTCACATCGCGTGGCAGCTCCTTGTAGTCCAGACCGACGCCATTGATGTCACCGGGCTCACTGCGGCTGGCGTCCAGCACGAAGCTGGCGCCCTCCTGCAGCATGACCTTGCCCTGGGCAAACTTGCCAACGCGAATCTTGGGGCCTTGCAGGTCGGCCATGATGGCCACTTCGCGGCCCGCCAGCACTGCGGCTTCGCGCACGGTCTTGGCGCGGTCAATATGGTCTTGTGCGGTGCCATGGCTGAAGTTCAGGCGCACGACGTTGACGCCCGTGGCAATCATTTTCGTGAGCAGCTCGATATCACTCGATGCAGGGCCCAGGGTTGCCACAATTTTGGTGGCACGGCGGATATACAGGTCTTGCAAACGCATCAAAAGGTCTCCATTCGTTTTTTTAGTCGCGCATCAGCGCTTCAATTTCATCGGCCTCAACGGGTACGCCACGGGTGATCAGCTCGCAACCGTTGTCCGTCACCACGGCATCATCTTCGATGCGAATGCCAATATGGTGAAACTGCTCGGGCACCCCGGGCGCTGGGCGCACGTAGATACCGGGTTCAATCGTGGTCACCATGCCCGGGCGCAAGATGCGGCTTGGGCGGGTGGTGGTGACCTGGCCACTCAGGGCGTCTATCTGTTGCTGGCTTTGCGCAATCTCGGTGGGTTCCACATAGCTGCCACAGTCGTGCACATCCATGCCCAGCCAGTGGCCAGTACGGTGCATGTAAAACTGAAAGTAGGCACGCTGGGCGATCACATCCTGCGCGTTGCCATAGACGTTTTTGTCCAGCAGGCCCACATCCAGCATGCCCTGTGCCAGCACGGCCACGGTGGCATCGTGCGGGTCCATGAAACGCTGGCCGGGCTTGGTCACCGCAATGGCGGCTTTCTGGCTTTCCAGCACCAGCTCGTACAACGCACGTTGCGGGCCGGTAAAACGGCCATTGGCAGGGAAAGTGCGGGTGATGTCGCTGGCGTAGCCATCCAGCTCACAACCTGCATCAATGAGCACCAGATCGCCCTGGCGCACGGGTGCTTTGTCAGCGCGGTAGTGCAGCACACAGGCATTGGGACCAGCGGCCACGATGGAGTCATAGGCCACGCCATTGGCCCCGCCCTGGCGGAATTCGTGCAGCAGCTCAGCATCCAGATGGTATTCGCGGCAATCTTGTCCAGCGCGCAACATGCGCGCTGAGCGCTGCATGGCGCGAATGTGGGCCCGGGCGCTGATCTGGCTTGCGCGGCGCATGATGTCCAGCTCGTGCGCATCTTTAATCAGCCGCATCTCATCGATCAGTGTGCACACATCGCCTTGTGCAGCCGGGCACAGTGCGCCCGCGCGTGTGCGGGCTCGCACCTGATTGAGCCAGGCCTCTACGCGGGCCGCCAGCCCTTCGTGTGTGGCGAATGGCCACCAGACTGTTGTCTGGTTTTCCAGCAAACGGGGCAGGCGCGTGTCCATGTCTTCAATGGAGGCGGCATCACTGACACCCAGTGTGGTGACCGCCGCCTCTGGGCCCAGACGGTAGCCATCCCAGATTTCGCGCTCCAGATCCTTAGGCTGGCAAAACAAGGTGCTGCTGCCGTCCGCTTTCAGAACCAGACAGGCGTTGGGCTCGGTGAAACCGGTGAGGTAATAAAAGTAGCTGTCGTGCCGGTACAGGTAGCTGTTGTCGCGGTTACGGCCCCGCTCGGGTGCCGTGGGAATGATGGCAATCCCGCCATCGCCCAATTGGGCAGCCAGACGAGCGCGGCGTTGTGCGTAAACAGAGGTCATCGGCATATCGTACTGCCGCTGCCGCCTGCTGCGCGCCAGATGGCCCTCTTGGCAGCACCTGTTGGCGCTGGGCGGCGCTGAACGCACGCGTTTCAAGCGCCGGTCACACGCCATTCAGGCACCCCAGCGCATCGAAAACTGGTGACTCAGAGAAAGCACCAAATACCCAGGAACGACCAAGCGCAGCCATGACGCCCCCAGGGTAATGCTCCAAGGGCTATGCCAGCAGCATGCTGACGCCTGCAGCCAGCAGCAGGCTGCAAACCATCCACTGCAGCACGCGCGTAGACAGTGGCGGCGGGTATTTGGCCAGCAGCCAGGTCACGCCTGCCACCACCGGCACGGCCACAGCGGCGGTCATCAGCGACGCAAGGCTCAGCCCGCCCGTGGGAATCACAATGCCCAGCCGCAGCACAGTGTTGGCCAGAAACATGATCAGCAGACACTGGCGCACCAGCTGCGGCGACAGTGGCTGGCGGTACAGGTGATAGACCATGGGCGGCCCGGACGTGGAAAACAAGCCGCCCAGCACCCCCGAAAGCCCGCCGGCCACCCACATCGCCCCCGGCCCCGAGAGCGTTGTGCGCTGCTGCTTTTGCAGCAACAACACAATGGCGCAGGCAATGATGGTGACCCCCAGCAGCATGCGCAGCACGTTCACCAGATCACCGCTGAGCCAGTGCAGCAGCGCCAGCCCGCCCAGCACCCCGATCAGGCTGCTGACCAAGATGGGCTTGAGCATGTCCCAGCGCGGCTGAAAAGGGTGGCTGCGCAGGTAGACCACGCCATTGACCAGCGACAGCAGACCGGCCACGTTGGCCGCATCGGCAATCGGCATCAGATGCAAGGCGCCGGCCATGCCGACAAAGATCAGTCCAAAGGCAAAACCCGTCAAATTCTGGCAGGCCGATGCCAGCACCACCACGCCTATCAACCACCCGTAGGTGCCCCAGTCCACTTGCATGTGCATTCCATGGGAGGTGCGCGCCTCCCGCTGCCCGTTACCGGGCGATTCATAAAAAAGAGCGGCACGCGCTACACCTGCGGGCTATTGCAACATCTTTCCACTTGAAATACACATCAAACCAGCGACAGGCGCTCACTTTTATACAGAAGAAGGCTCGGCGTTCAGCTGCGCCAGCCGCTGCGGCGTACCTACATCGGTCCAGCGCCCGGTGTAGAGCGTGGCGCCACAGCGCCCCGCATCCATGGCCTGGCGCAGCAGCGGGGCCAGTGGTACGGCTTGTCCGTGCGGATTGCCTGACGCAATGTCGCACCACGGCGCAGCAAACAGTTCGGCCTTGAGCAGCGCAATGGTGCTGTACGTGAAACGCGGTCGCAGATCGCGCGCCATATCGGCAGGCGGCAGGTTCACGGCCCGGCCCGTGCCGCTGCCCGGTGCGCTTTCGGCCAGCCCAAAGTCGCCCCCGGGGTTGTGCGCCGGGTTGGGCACCAGCCACACATGTGCCAGGTCATCGCAAGCAGCAAAGGCTTGTGCAGCAGCGCTGTCAAACACGAAGTCAGGCACAAACACATCGCCTGCAGCCAGCCAAAAGGCATCGCCCAGCAAAGGCAGTGCACGCGCAATACCGCCCGCCGTTTCCAGTGCGTGACCAAAATCGTCCTGCTCGTGCGAGTACTGCAGCTGCATGCCGTGCTGCGTCCATGTGGCGTTCAGGTGCGCCGGTATTTGCGCGCCCAGCCAGGCGGTGTTGACCACCACATGGCGCACCCCGTCGCGCTGCAAAGCGGCCATGTGCCAGTCCAGCAAGGCACGGCCCTGCACGGGCAGCAAGGGTTTCGGGGTGGCATCCGTCAGAGGGCGCATGCGTTCGCCGCGGCCTGCGGCCAGCAACATGGCGGGGAGAGAAAAAGGGCTTATCACGTATCAGTTCCTAACGCGTGTCTGCACGCGCTGCAACCCACACTGTAGGCGATGCAGGGGGCTATGTAATCGCATGGAAACCGGCGTCAGTACACATCGGTAAAATCCTGCCATCTTTTGAACCAATCCCTCCGGAATCCCCTTCCCATGGCAAACACCCCAATGATGGCCAACGCAATCCGCGCACTGGCCATGGACGCAGTGCAACAAGCAAACTCCGGCCACCCCGGTGCCCCCATGGGCATGGCCGACATGGCTGTGGCGCTGTGGAGCCGCCACCTGCAGCACAACCCCGTGAACCCCCACTGGGCCAACCGCGACCGTTTCATTCTGTCCAACGGCCACGGCTCCATGCTGATCTACGCTCTGCTGCACCTGAGCGGCTATGACCTGCCCATGGCTGAGCTGAAGAACTTCCGCCAGTTGCACAGCAAGACTGCTGGCCACCCCGAAGTGGGCGTGACCCCCGGTGTAGAAACCACCACCGGCCCGCTGGGCCAGGGCATTACCAATGCCGTGGGTTTTGCATTGGCTGAGAAGCTGCTGGCTGCTGAGTTCAATCAGCCCAAGCACGCCATCGTGGACCACCACACCTATGTATTCATGGGTGACGGCTGCCTGATGGAAGGCATCTCGCACGAAGCCGCTGCGCTGGCTGGTGCCTGGAAGCTCAACAAGCTGATCGCCCTGTGGGACGACAACGGCATCTCGATTGACGGCCAGGTCACTCCCTGGTTCGGTGACGACACCCCCGCACGCTTTGAAGCCTACGGCTGGAACGTGATCCGCGCCGTAGACGGCCACAACGTCGACGCGGTGGACGCAGCCATCGCTGCCGCCAAGAAGAGCGCCACCAAGCCCACACTGATCTGCTGCAAGACACACATCGGCAAGGGCTCGCCCAACCGCGCCAACACGGCCAAGGCCCACGGCGAGCCACTGGGCCACGACGAAATTGCCCTGGCACGTCTGGAGCTGAACTGGACCGCGGCACCGTTCGACATTCCTGCTGACGTTTACGCAGACTGGGATTGCAAGGCCAACGGCAAGAAGCTGGAAGCTGCCTGGAACAAGAAGTTTGCGGCCTACACCAAAGCTTTCCCCGAGCAGGCTGCCGAGTTCACACGCCGCATGAACGGCGATTTGCCCGCCAACTTCCTGGAAACTGCAGCCAAGATTGCCTCTGACGCGCACGACCAGGCCGCCACCGTGGCCAGCCGCAAGGCCAGCCAACTGGCGCTGGAAGGCTTGACTGCAGCGCTGCCCGAACTGCTGGGTGGCTCGGCCGACCTGACAGGCTCGAACCTGACCAACACCAAGTCCACCCCCGCTTTCCGCGTGGACGACAAGGGTGCCGTGGTCAAGACCGAAGACGGCAAGATTGGCCGCCACATCAACTACGGTGTGCGTGAGTTCGGTATGGCCGCCATCATGAACGGCGTAGCGCTGCATGGTGGCTACATCCCCTACGGCGGCACGTTCATGACGTTCTCGGACTACAGCCGCAATGCGATCCGCATGGCTGCACTGATGAAGCAGCGCGTCATCCATGTGTTCACCCACGACTCCATCGGTCTGGGCGAAGACGGCCCTACCCACCAGTCGATTGAGCACGCCGCCAGCCTGCGCATCATTCCTGGTCTGGACGTCTGGCGCCCTGCCGACACCACCGAAACCGCGATGGCGTGGACTGTGGCACTGAGCCAAAAGAACAAGCCCACGGCCCTGCTGCTGAGCCGCCAGAACCTGGCGTACTCGCCCAAGACCGAAGAGGCCCTGGACAACATCGCTTGCGGCGCTTACGTGCTGAGCGAGCCCAAGGACGTCGGTCTGAAGGGCAAGAAGGCCCAGGCCGTGATCATTGCCACCGGCTCTGAAGTGCAGCTGGCTCTGGCTGCGCAAAAGCAGCTGGCCGAGCAAAAGATTGCCGTGCGCGTGGTCTCCATGCCCAGCACCACCACCTTTGACCGCCAGGACATGGCGTACAAGACTTCGGTCCTGCCCGCAGGCGTGCCCCGCATTGCCGTTGAGATGGGCGTCACAGACTTCTGGTGGAAGTACGGCTGCGCTGCCGTCGTGGGCATCGACACCTACGGCGAATCTGCTCCCGCTCCCGTGTTGTTCAAGCACTTCGGTTTCACCACTGAAAACGTGGCGGCCACAGTGATCGAAGCGATCCAGCGCAACAAGTAAGCACATCACACCCGCCCCGGCCTTGGCTCTGGCGGGTGTTTTACGTACAGTCACCCCATTTCATTTTTCTCTTATCTCCACTTTCCATAGCAAGAGGCAACTATGACTATCAAGGTTGGTATCAACGGCTTTGGCCGCATTGGCCGTAACGTACTGCGTTCCGCACTGCAAAACTTCTCCGACATCGAAATCGTCGGTATCAACGACCTGCTGGAACCTGACTACCTGGCATACATGCTCAAGTACGACAGCGTGCATGGCCGCTTTGATGGTGAAGTTTCGGTCGAAGGCAACACCTTGGTTGTCAACGGCAAGAAGATCCGCCTGACCCAGGAGCGTGACCCCGCCAACCTGAAGTGGAACGAAGTGAACGCCGAGGTGGTGATCGAGTCCACCGGCCTGTTCCTGACCGACGAAACCGCACGCAAGCACATCGCTGCGGGTGCCAAGAAGGTCATCTTGTCGGCCCCTTCCAAGGACGACACCCCCATGTTCGTGTTTGGCGTGAACTGCAAGACCTACGCGGGTCAGGACATCATCTCCAACGCGTCGTGCACCACCAACTGCCTGGCACCTGTGGCCAAGGTACTGAACGACAAGTGGGGCATCAAGCGCGGCCTGATGACCACCGTGCACGCAGCCACTGCCACACAAAAGACCGTGGACGGTCCATCCAACAAAGACTGGCGCGGTGGCCGCGGCATTCTGGAAAACATCATCCCTTCCAGCACTGGCGCAGCCAAGGCTGTGGGCGTGGTGATTCCTGAGCTGAACAAGAAGCTGACCGGCATGTCCTTCCGCGTGCCTACGTCCGATGTGTCCGTGGTCGACCTGACCGTCGAGCTCAACGCTGAAGCTTCCTACGAAGAAATCTGCGCCGAAATGAAGGCCCAGTCGCAAGGCGCCTTGAAGGGCGTGCTGGGTTACACCGAAGACAAGGTGGTGGCCACCGACTTCCGTGGTGAGACCTGCACCTCCGTGTTCGACGCCGAAGCCGGTATCGCACTGGACAAGACCTTTGTGAAGGTTGTGGCCTGGTACGACAACGAATGGGGCTACTCCAACAAGTGCCTGGAAATGGTGCGCGTGGTGAGCAAGTAATCTTATCGATTACAAGCAGCATCAGATGCCAGCGCCTGCCAGATAGGCGCTGACAGCCATCAAAAAAGCCCATCATCTTTACAGGTGACGGGCTTTTTTTCATGCCGCAAGATTGAGCTGACCCGGCCCCAGAATGCGGCCGTTCACCCCCAGCCACCCACAGCGGCCAGAGCTGATCCTTGCATCGGTGGCCACATCCAGTTGCTTGTCACCCCGGCCGGGCATAACCCAGCACACCCGGTGCGCACAAAAGGGCAAAAGGGCAAAAGCCCACTCAACGCTCAGTCAATGCGCCCGCCTGCTGTCTGGACGATCTGGCCTGCAGCCACCCAGTCATCACGCAAAAGTTGCTGGAACTGGGCTGCTGGCAGGGTGCCCGCTTCCACCCCCACACGCGCCAGGCGTTCTTGCACCGCCGGTTCGGCCAGCACCTTGCGCACGGCGGCATTGATGCGCTCCACCTCGGCCGGCGGTGTGCCCGCAGGTGCCAGCAAACCCAGCCAGGAATCAAACGCATAGCCGGGGATACCGGCTTCAGCCACGGTCGGCACATCGGGCAGGAAGCGCGAGCGCTGCTGGCCCGAATAGGCCAGCAGCTTTACACGCGGGTCGTTCTGAAAGGCCAGCATGCCGATGGTGGCACCCGTGACCAGCTCCACGCGTGCAGCCAGCAGCTCGTTGACGGCGTCCCCGGTGGATTTCATTGGAATGTGCTGCAGTTGCACCCCCGCACGGGCGGCCAGCAAAGCTGCGGCCAGGTGTGAGGCACTGCCGTTGCCAGCAGAGGCGTAATTGAGCGCACCCGGCTTGGCCTTGGCACGCTGCAGCAAGGCTTGCAGCGAGGTAATGCCCGAGGCCGCAGGCACGCCCACCACATAACCTGTGCGCCCCAGGAAAGACACACCGACAAAATCTTTCTGTGCGTCGTACGGCAGCTTGGCGTACAGGTGGCTGGCCAGATTGTGGCTGGCTGCGGCCAGCACCAAGGTGTTGCCATCGGGGCCCGCTTTGGCCACCTGCGAAGTACCCAGACTGCCCCCCGCACCTGCGCGGTTCTCTACGACCACCGTGGCTCCCAGCGCCTGGCCCAGTTCATTGCTGAAGGTGCGTGCCACCGTGTCCTGCGTTGCACCTGCGCCAAACGGCACCACGATGCGGATCAGTCGCTCCGCTTGGACGGATGTGGAGAAGGCCAGCGCAGCAGCAGCGGCCAGCAAAGAACGGGAAAGCACGGAAGAAGA
The DNA here is from genome assembly GCF_014851485.1 of Comamonas sp. CMM02. NCBI lineage: Bacteria > Pseudomonadati > Pseudomonadota > Betaproteobacteria > Burkholderiales > Comamonadaceae > Comamonas > Comamonas sp. CMM02. Next base: position 46,565 of record NZ_JACUZW010000004.1, read on the forward strand.
GGGCATCACAAACGTCTTGCAGAAAGGGAAATGACCACGCTCTGCACTGTCGCCTCACGGCCTATGGCCCCAGGCAGCGCAGAGCGCGCAGTCCACGGATTCTGGGAGAACACCCCGCCCCCACCAACCAATCATTTGCTATGTGTAAAGCACCAAAACAGCTGTGGGTGCAGCACCAGCGCAACTGCCATTAGTTGCACCGCAATCACGACAAGGCGCGGCCAGCCACACGGGGCATGCGCCGACGGGCTTCGTCGTTGGAGTGCCTATGGCGCGTAACCGGGCAACGGAGCAGAGGCTTTCAACGCACAACACCTCACTCAAGCCCCCCTTGTTCATTCAACAGAAAAGCGCATGCCACTTCACTTTTGAACCCTTTTACGCAGTGGTCAGCCGGTTGCGGCACCTGCGATGCGGGCATAAAAAAAGCCGGCAAACTGCCGACTTTTAGCACTACACGACCACAAGGGCTACTGCAGGATGGCAATGCTGCCTTCATCCACGTAGAACAAAAATTCTTCTCGCGCCAGTGTGACCGTCACGGGTTGGCCTTCACTGACCCATGACACCACCATGCTGGCAATCGCAACATCTACCTGCACTTCCTGACCAACCGGAACGTCCTCCAACTGGCCATCGCCTACGCGGTGCTGCACCTTTCCCTGAATGCGGGCCTTGAAGTGCTCAGGCATTTCGGTATTGGTGGGCATTTCGCTTTTAGCAGTCATGTGTCCTCCTTATCGTTGCGCAAGGCGTAAGCGCCATGCGTTCTGCGAATGTAACCAAGGCCTGACCACCCGTCTGTCAGTTAGGCGGCAGGCTTGCAGCAAAAGCGTTTCCAGATGTTTATTTTCTGACGCCCAGCCAACACATGCTGACTACAGCCACAACCGGCCAGAACTGGCGCCGATGTATCGCAGGCCGCCAACAAAAAAGCCATGGTCGAAAGACCATGGCTTTTTAACAGGAAGGCAGGTAGTGCGCGTGCTTAGCCTTCGGTGCCCGTCAGCGGGGCATCCACCCCACGCACACTTTCACGTCCGTGCTTGTCACGCAGTTTGTCCAGATCCGCCTCCACTGCGCGGCGCAGTTTTTCCAGCGCGGCATTGAAGGCATCGTTGACTTTTTCGGCTTCGGCATTCACCGCAATGGGCGGGCGGCCGTTGGCCCGGGTTTCCAGCACACATTTCTTGCCAGGGCCACCGGTAGCTTTCAGTGCATCGACGCCAGTCAGAAATACCTCAACCCGCACCACATATTCTTTGAGACGTGCCAACTTGGAGTGGATCTCTTCATGGGCCCAGGCTTCCAGCGAATCGCCGCCTTGGATGGTTGCGTCGGTATGGACTTGTACTTGCATGCTCTCTCCTTGTCACCAAAAGCCGTGCCGTTAAAGCACGGCGGGGGGTTTGCTGAGTCCAGCGGAAATCAGGTTGCGGTTTATATCCTAGCAGTGCTGAGCCAGCGATTGCTCCTTGGTCACAGTGTGGGGCCAAAAATGCAGCTTGCAAGTCAGCCCGGTGCGACTACTTGACACCCGTCAACGGATATGCACCCGCCTCCACCGTAGTCAGATGACTGCGCATTGGCTGTTTTATATTGTTTTATTACCTTTAAAAAGATAGCAGCAGAGCCCCTGCACTGCATGGATTGCCTGCCTGCATTCGACGGGTGCGGTGACTCTCCTACATGACAAAGCCGGTCCGGGCAGGTAAAACAGTGGCAGCGCCACCACCCCTGAACAGCACCCTATGTCCCTGCCTGCATCGCGCCGCCTCAAGATCGGCCTTTCCGCCTGTTTTTCGCACGCGGACCCCAGCCGCCCGCTGTTCACAGGCAAGACCCTGCAATACGTCGAGCAATCGATCGCCCACTGGATCATGTCCGCCGGGGCCATGGTGGTCATGGTGCCCTGCCCGACCGGTGAAACAGCCAAGGGCGACGTGACGCTGTCGCACTACGCAGACTGGCTGGACGGCGTGGTCATGCACGGCGGTGCTGATGTGTGGCCCGGCAGCTATGGCGAAGAGCCGCTGCGCCCTGAGTGGCTGGGCGACCGGGTGCGTGATCTGTATGACCTGGCCGTGGTCGAGGCGTTCAGCCAAGCTGGCAAGCCTATTTTTGGCGTATGCCGGGGGCTGCAGCTCATCAATGTGGCCTTTGGTGGCACGCTGTACCAGGACATCGCCACGCAGGTGCCCGGCGCACAGCTGCACCGCAATGCCAGCACCTACGACAGGCACCAGCACGATGTGCACATCGTCCAAGGTTCACGCCTGGCCGAGCTGTACCCCAACACCTATATGGCGCGTGTCAACAGCATCCACCATCAGGCCATCAAAGACGTGGCACCCGGTTTTGATGTGGAAGCCTGGAGCGTGCCCGACCACATTCCCGAGGCCATTTACCGCCACCGTGGCCACACCGGCAAAAGCTATATTGCGGCCACCCAGTGGCATCCAGAGTTCAGCAACCCGGATTCGCCCACTCTGGATGACAGCGTGCTGCTGCAAGATTTCCTGAGCGCTTGTGAACGCGCCAAAACGCGCCCCGGCGTCAGCCACAGCCCTTTCCAGATCCGCGACCGCGCCACACGCATGCTGCGTCGTGCCTTGCTGCGGCGCAAATAAAAAAGGAGCTGCCATCGCTTGCACAGACTAGTTTTCAGATACAAAAGTATTTGAAAACTAGTCAGCATAAGCGCTGATAGCTCCTTTTGATGCAATAACCTGCCCGTTACTTGCGCCGCCGTGCGCGGCGTTTGCGCTCCCAAATGACGATGCCGGTCACCGACAGCATCACCACCATCAGCCCCATCACGGACATCATGATGCGCCCCGGCATGCCCAGAATGCGTCCGGAATGCAAAGGCAGCTGCAGCTGCACAAACACATCGGCCGCCGTGCCATGCCAGGGACGGTGCGAGCCCAGCACCTCGCCCGTTTCAGCACTGACATAAATGTTGGACAAGCCCATGCCCAAGGCCCCCAGCTCATCGCTGGGGTCAAAGAACGAAACGTTGTAGAACGGAAAATCTCCGCCATACCAGATACCACCGGGCGACTGCTCAAAGTTCAGCCGCTCACCTTCGCGCTGTGCAATCTCAATGGCCTGCGCAAACGAAATCTTGGGCGTGATGAAGCTGCCGTACGGCGCGGGCTTGAGCGTTTCGTAAGGCCCCGGCGTGGTGGTGGAGATGGTGCTCATCACCGGGTAGAACACTTCGCGGTACAGGTTCAAAGAGAACGATGTGAACGACACCACGATGATGATGCCCCACACCCACAGGCCACCCGCGCGGTGCAGATCGAAGTTGAGCTTGTAGCCCCCTGCCCGCCAGCGCACCACCCATGCTGGCTGCCAGCGCCGCCACCATGAAGCACGTGGCGCACGGCCAGTGCCTGCATCTGCAGTACGCAAGCGCTGCGCTGCGCGCACCGGCAGCGTCAGGTACAGCGCCACAAAGCTGTCAATCAGCCACATCAGCGCCACGCCGCCCATGAGCCAGAAGCCCCAGCGGTCACTGCCCCAGAAGGCCGGCATGTGCAGACTTTCATGCAGGTGACGCAGCCAGGGCATGAGGTTGCGTTTGCTCAGCGCCAGACTCTTGGAGTCGCGCTGGCCAGTGATCTGTGCGGTCACCGGGTCTACAAACACGTTGTTGTAGTCCAGCACAAACGCCTGCCCTGTTGCGGGATCGACTTTGGGGCGCACCAGAAAAGAGGCCGCATGCCCCTCTTCCAGCCCCAGCGTCATGTAAGACACTTCGGCCCGTGCGTCGCTATCTTGCACCGCAGCGGCCAAAGCCAGCGGAGACTGCAAGGCACCACGACCCGGGGTGTGCATCAGATCGGCGTTCAGCCATTCATCAATCTCATGGTCCCAGGAAATCACTGCACCAGTGGCCCCGGCAACGATCAAAAACAGGGCCACTGTCAGCCCCATCCAGCGGTGGACCACCGTCCATAACTCACGCATCAGACACCTCAAAAATCAACGCTGGCACTGAGTGCAAAGGTACGCGGAGCCGACTGCACCAGATAGTTGGAGCCGGGGTAGCCGCCCACCGAGGCCCAGTAGCGCTTGTCCAGCACGTTGTCCACACGCGCGCGCAAGGTCAGCACGCGGTCATTGCCCATGTCCATCAGGTAGCGCACGCCAAGGTCGGTGCGCGTCCAGGCCGCCACTTTCAGCGTATTGGCGGTATTGGCAAACTGGCTGGCCGTGTGAATGACACGTGCATTCAGTGACAGACCGCTCATGCCGGGCACATCCCAGTCCGCGCCCAGCGTCATCTGGTGCTTAGGCACGCCGATGACCGTGTTGCCCTGGTCCACACCACCTTGTGTGGCCTTGAGCTTGGCCTGTGTGAAAGACACCCCGCCCAGCACGCGCAGGCCCTTGATGGGCTCACCAAAGACGTTCACTTCCATGCCGCGATAGCGCTGTTTGCCAAATTCGCCGTACACCAGCTGAGAGCCTTGCTGCTGCAAATGGCTGAGCGGACGGTCCATGGTGTACAGCGCCAGTGTGGCCCCCAGATTCTGGTTCTCCCACTTCAAGCCCACTTCCTTTTGCTTGGTGCGATAGGGTGAAAACACCTCTCCGCCGTTGGCCACGATCTGGTTGCTGCTATCTACCTGCGGGGCTGTATCGCCCTTGACCAGGCCTTCGATGTAATTGCCATACAGCGACAGTTGCTCGGACGCCTTGAACACCAGACCCACCACCGGTGTCGTGGCTGATTTTTTGTAGCTGCCGGTGGGCGCTCCCGTGGCATTGCTGTAGCTGTTTTGCTCAATGGTCTGGTGGCGCAGGCCCAGCGTCAGGCGCACACGCTCGTCGTAAAACGACAGCGTATCGGCCAGCGCAACGCTTTTCGTGCGGTCTTCCTGCGCGCGCAAGGGGCTGGACAGGTTGCCGCCGCCCCAGTCTGTGGCCGGGCGTGCCGAGCCCCAGGGGGTGTAAATGTTGGTTGGCACCGTGGGGCCCGCCCAGAGCATGGCCCAGGCGTTGCGCTCCTCGTGCCTGAACCACGAAGCCGATGCCACCATCTGGTGCTGCACACCTGCCGTGGCAAAACGTGCGCGCAGGCCCAGCTCACTGGTGCTCACATCGTCTTCGCGCTGGTTGTCAAAACGCCCCGTCGTCGCATCGCCAGACAGGTTCACCATCGTCGGGTTGGCCAGCGAGTTGCCTTCCTTGCCTCGGCGCATGCCTGCAGCCGCCCAGGCGGTGATCTGGTCATTCACATCCCACTCTGCGCGCGCCGTGGCAAATACATCCTTGGCGTTGGAGTAGGTCCAGGGCTGGGCATAGTTGGTCTTGCTATCTGGTACGGCGGGAATAAAGTCAGCGCCCGGTGTCACGCTGGGGCGTGGTGCCTTGAGCTTGTCATTTTGGTAACCCACATCTGCCGACAGGCGCACATTGCGGCTGCGCCAGTCCAGCCCCAGCCCCAAAGCTGTCAAGCCACGGCTTTCTCCGTCAACGACCGTGTCTCCATCACGGCGCACCGCGTTCAGGCGCACTCCCGTGTTCTGGTCTGGGCCAAAGCGGCGCGAAATGTCCACCGCTGCGGTGGCCTGCCCACTCGATTGAACCCCAGCCGTCACGCGACTCAAAGGCAGATTGCTGGCACGCTTGGGCACCAGACTGATGGCACCACCCAGGTTGCTCCCGCCCGGCGCAGCGCCGTTGAGGAACGCACTGGCGCCATGCAGCACATCTACCCGTTCAAAAAATTCTGACGCCACATACTGGCGTGGCAGCAAGCCGTACAAGCCGTTGTACGACACATCGTCAGAGTACATGGGCAGCCCGCGCAGCATGTAGATTTCCTGGAAGTTGCCATAACCGCGTGCACTGCGCACCGCCGGGTCATTGAGCAATACGTCGGCCACGCTTTGCGCCTGCTGGTCCTGAATCAGCTGGTTGGTGTAACTGGTCAGCTGAAAGGGCGTATCCATCACATCCTGCTGGCCCAGCAGGCCTACACGGCCACCCCGGGCTACCTGGCCGCCCGCAAAAGGCTTGGACAGCCCCTGTGCCGATGCGTCAGCGCTGGCTTCTACGGTCACGGTGCCCAGCTCCGGGGTTTCGGTCTGTGCCCAGACGCTGCCACCGCAGGCCCAGAACGACAAAGCGACCACGATGGGTCGCAAAGTAAATGCAGGATGATTCATGAGATGCAAATGCTTTTGAGAATTGTTTTCATGCATTTTATTAAAAGCACCTCAAATGCCCCACCACCAGTCACCTGTCGGAGTGTGGTTACTTACTCAAAAATATAGCACTATCGCTTGTAGCAACCGGCTCGTTGTTGCCGTAAACGCTGCTAACCATGGCACGGCTGGCGCTCGCAATCAGCGTCAACATGTCTCTGCGCAGCAACAAAGGGGCTGCGAATAAAAGCATGGCTCTCAGTACAGTGCCCTCTCAAAACCCACCAAAACCATAGCAGCTATCTGGCAAGACATAACAACTTCAGATGCATATCTATTTGATCTCTTTATTCAACAGAAGCAAGACGCTCATTTTTTAGAAGCGTTTGACGCAAAAAAGCCACCTGCAGGTGGCTTTTTGATGGTGCTTGCACGGCGCTACCGTGCGGGGCCACGCTGTGCACAAAAGCTTGCGTACACCGTGGTGGCCGTCAATGCACAGAGCTCAATGGTGGTGGCCGTGGCCGCCGTGCACATGGCGGTGTGCCACTTCTTCTTCTGAAGCTGCGCGCACCTCTGTCACCTTGCCGCTAAAGCGCAGCGCCTTGCCAGCCAGCGGGTGGTTGCCGTCCAGTTGCACCACGGGGCCTTTGATCTTTACCACGTTGTAAATCTGGGGCAGGCCCTGCTCATTGGTGCCGCGCAGCTGGCCACCTACCTTCACGCCTGCCGGGAACTCTCCCTTGGGAATGGTGCGCTGCAAGCTGGGGTCATGGGGGCCAAAGGCGTCTTCCACGCTCAGGTCTACCGTCAGCGTGTCGCCCGCAGCCTTGCCTTCCAAAGCGGCTTCAACCTTGGCAAAAATATTCTCGTAACCACCGTGCAGGTAGGCCACATCGCCCTTGTCCAGCAACTCACCGGCAATGCCGCCGTTGAGGATTTCATGGATCTTGTAGTTCAGCGTAACTGCGGTGTCTTTGGTGATGTTCATGTGCATAGCCACAAAAAATGGCGGCTTGGCCGCCATGGTTGGAATGCGCTGCATTGTCCACCATCCCCTGCAAGCCTTGCACGGGATGGTCTCAGCGCCTTACGCAGAGGTCGGCACTTCGTCCTGCGTCTGTCCCGGATGGCGGGCAAAACGCCGGGGCTGTGCGCCGTGCACAGGGGCATTGCTGTCCCAAGGCCAGCCGCCAAACTGGGTACGGCGAAAGTCCATCATGGCCTGCATGATTTCCTCTTGTGTGTTCATCACAAAAGGGCCGTACTGCGCCACAGGCTCGCCAATCGGTGTGCCTTGCAGCAAGACCAGCTCAGCCACATCGGCGCCTGTGTTCACCAGCTCCAGAGCGCGGCCTGCCTCCACCTGCAGCGCAGCATGCTCGCTCAGGTTTTCGCCTTCCACGCGCAAACGGCTGCCCACAAACCAGTACAGCATGCGGCGGGTTTGCGCGCCCTGGGCTGCAGGCAGACTCCAGCGTGCACCGGGCTCCAGGCTGATGGTCCAGATCGCCACATCCGCCGCCGCTTGCGACGCCCAAGACTCTGGCGGTGGCGACAAGGGCGCATCAGCCCCTTGCAGCGCCCCGGCCACCACAGTCACCGTGGTCTTTTTTCCGGCGTCATCCGTGTGCTGCAAGCGCGGAATGTGTTCGTTCCACAGCATCGTGAAATGCGGTTTGACCATCTTGTGGCTGGCGGGCAAGTTCAACCAGATCTGAAACAGCTCCAGCGGATTGGGCGCATCGGTGTTGAGCAGCGGAAACATCTCCGAGTGCATGATGCCTGCACCTGCGGTCACCCACTGCACATCACCACCGCCAAAGCGCGCGGCAGCCCCCAGCGAATCGGCGTGGTCAATCAAGCCACTGCGCACCAGCGTGACAGTTTCAAAGCCCCGGTGCGGGTGGCCGGGAAAGCCGGGCACGTGCTCACCGTGGTACATGGAAAAACCATCCTTGTTGCTGAAATCACTGCCCATGGGCCTGTCTTGCAGCTCCACCGCCTGCACGCCCATGCTGCCGTCACCGGCAGGGTAGGCATCGTTGTGGTGGGCACAGAACAAAAAGGGGTCAATGCACGGCCAGCGTGCGCCCAGCGGCAAGGTTTGGATGATGGGGGATGCAGACATGCGTCGCTCCTGCTTGGTGCCGCCATGCCCACCCCCTGTGGGCAGGCAACGTGCAGCGTTGCAATGCCTCAAAGATAAGGGCTTGGCAATAACTTACCAAGCCCCTGAGGCTGCAACGGATCGTTCCAGCGCTGGAACGCTGTGCACGTGTCGTGCTAGTTGGGCGCTGGCGGCATATTCAACCCGCGCTGTACCGCCGGCCGGTTCAGCCATGCAGCCAAGGTGCGCTGCACGTTTTTGTACTCGTGCAGGCCCAGCAGCTCGCCCGCATCGTAGTTCACGTGCAGGCAGCGTATCCACGGCAGCACCGCAATATCGGCAATCGTGTAGTCAGACCCCATGATCCATGCGCGGCCTTGCAGGCGCTGGTCCAGCACCCCCAATAAACGCTTGGCCTCATTCACATAACGCTGCAGCGGGCGCTTGTCCTCAAAGTCCTTGCCGGCATAGCGGTGAAAGAAACCCACCTGTCCAAACATGGGGCCTGCGCCGCCCATCTGCCACATCAGCCACTGCAGTGTTTCATAGCGCTGCATGGCATCCATGGGCAGCAGCTGGCCCGATTTTTCAGCCAGATAAATCAGGATGGCACCCGACTCAAACAAGGCCAGTGGCTGACCGCCAGGGCCATGCGGATCCAGAATGGCAGGTATCTTATTGTTGGGGTTGAGCGCCAGAAACTCAGGTGAAAACTGGTCATTGGCCTGAATATCCACCCGGTGGGCTTCGTACGGAATGCCCACCTCTTCCAGCATGACTGATACCTTGATGCCATTGGGCGTGGGCAAGGAATACAACTGCAGCCAGTCGGGAAACTGGGCTGGCCACTTGCGGGCAATGGGATGTCCGTTGAATTGCTGCATCGTTGTTCACTCCTGCTTTGGCCTCAGCGCTAGGGCTGAGGTATTCCATTGTGTTGACACCCCATGTTAGCGGCCTTGCCGCAGCAGCACTAGGGTGTCATCGGGCTGCGGGTTTGCTTTCAATGGCCACATCCAGGCCCTGCGCTGTTACTGTAATGGCGCCGGGCTGCAGCCCCAGACTGTCAGCGAGTTCCAGCTCTTGCGGCTTCACCGTATACAGCGCAAAACCTTGCAAGGCTTGCTGCGCTACACGCAGGCCATAGGTTTGCACCATCTCGGCCATGGCAGGGTTGGCGTCTTGCAGCTCCAGGGCCATCACTTCTACGCGCTGGGCGCGCACGCTGCGGTCTTTGGGCTCGTAATACAAGCCAAAACGCACCTGCATCTTGCCTTGGTAGCTGGTGCGCAGCGTGGGTCCTGCCAGTTGCACGACCAAGTCGGCCTGCAGCTGGTTGCTGGCCGGCAGCAGTTGCAACTGGGGCTGCTGCATGTCGAACTGCAGCAACCCTGCAATCGGAAACTGCTTGGGGAACTGCCCCTTCAAGCCTTGCTCCAGCTGCGCCTGTGTGACGCTGATCTTGGTGGGAACCGCCTGTGAACAGGCGCTGACCCACATGGTGCTGGCTGCACAGGCAGCTAAAAATAGACGGCGGCGGAACATGGTTGGTACTTTGGATGTTGCAGGGGTAGACCCTTTGAGCCCACCGTGGCATGTGCTAGAAAATGTGACAAACGCTTGTCTCACAAGCGCTGATTGCTCTCAATTTTGTCAGTTTAGCGTAAAGTTTCCCGAGCATCCATCCTCTGCGCAGCACGGCCAGCAAGCGCTGATCACCAGCGCCTCTTCAAGCTTGCAGATAGCGCGCCCGCAATGCATGCTGCGCTGCGTCATCGAGCTGCATCACCTCTCGCAGATAGGACTGCATGCCGCCGTGCTCACGCTGCACCATGGCATAGGCGCTTTCTAGAAAACCGGGCTGCACGCGCCACAGCACGTCCAGCACCTCCTGGGGCACGGCCAAAGCGGCACGTGCGGCCATCGCAGCAGGTCGCTGGTAAAACTGGTTGGTCAGCAGGTAGTCGTGCTCAATATCTGCCTTGGCTACGCCCAGGGCTTCCAGAATCAATGCCGCCGCCCAGCCTGTGCGATCTTTGCCAGCCGTGCAGTGAAACACCGTGGGAGCATCTTCCTCCAGCAGCAGGCGAAACAGCTGCGCAAACTGCGCAGCGTTCTCGCGCACAAAGCTGCGGTAGGTCTCTTGCATCAGCACCACGGTATCGGCCACGCTCAAGCTGCCGCCCGCATGGATCAATGCAATAGCTTTTTGCACAACGGTGGGCTCCACCGTCAGAGCATGGGTGTGCAAGCCCTGCCACGCATAGGCGTCGACGGTGCGCTCCTGCACACCGCGAAAGTCTGCACTGCGCTGTATGCCCAGCGACTTCAACGTGCTCAAACTGTCTGGCGTCAGGCCAGCCAGATGGTCTGAGCGAAACAGCACACGCCAGCGCACGCTGCGGCCTGCATGACCGACATAGCCTCCGAGGTCTCGAAAATTGGTGGTGCCGGGTAAGACGATATGGCGGGTCGGTAAATTCGTTGTCATCTGGCTTTCCTCCAAAAGATCGATCGCACAGCATGGGCCTGACCCATGACATGTCCATGAAAAACGCCGCAGGGCTCCACCATTGGAGCGCCCTGCGGCGTGGCTGTCAGTCACGCAGGTGTGCGTGCTCAGTCGTTGGCCACCAAGTGCTTGCCGACCAGACCGGTGATTTCAAACATGCCCACGCGGTCTTTGCCAAATACTGGCAGCAACTTGGCGTCCGCCACGATGACGCGTTTGTCTTTGGGGTCTTGCAGGTTGTGGGCCTTGACGTAATCCCACACCTTCTTGACCACCTCAGTGCGTGCCACTGCGCCATCGCCGATCACGGCTGCCAGGGCGGCATCAGGACGGTAGTTGGCCGCAGCAGGCTTGCGTGCGGCCGTTTTCTTGGCTGCAGGGGCTTTTTTGGCTGCAGCCGTCTTTTTGACAGCAGTGCCCGTTTTTGCGGCACCCGCGGCTGCAGTTTTTGCAGGGGCTGCAGTCTTGCGTGCCGGGTACTTGCTGGGTTCAAACTCAAAATTCACCTTGCCCGCAGCCGCATCCCACGCCAAGAAGGCCTTGAAGTTGCGGCGCGTGCGGTTGGAGACAAATTTCTCCAGCAAATCGGTCTTGCCTGTGGTCAGCAGCTTGCTCATTTGCTCGCGCTCAATCGGCTGCTGCAAGATGATCTGACCGCTCTTGAAATCGCAGCTCGGCGCTGGCTGCTGCTGTGTAGGCACGGCCTTGGAGCACACATAGTTGGCGCCATGCTCGAACACGGGCGCGCCGCACTTGGGACAGCTGCCCAGACTTTGCTGTGCGCTGAAATCCACAATCTCGCCGGACTCTTCTTCCTTGTCATCGCCAAAGTCAAATTCAAGCTTGTAGTTCTTGGCTTCTTCGTCATGCACGATGGCCACTTCCGCCGTGAACGGCCAGCCCGCCTTCGAGCGGAAACCTTCCAGCGGGCCAATGCGGCGCTCGCGCAGCAGGGCTTCGGCTTCGGCAGTTTCAAAGGTGCGCCCCGCAGGTGACTTGGTGAACGAGAAGCCACAACCGTCGCTGTGACCGTCTGCGCCCGTACAGGCGTAGCGGCGGTAGTTTTCTTTGACGATGCCCTGGCAATTGGGGCACGGAGTTTCCAAGGTGGCGTAGTCACCCGGAATAGTGTCGCGGTCGTATTCCTTGGCCTTTTTCACCATGCGCTCGGTCATGGAGGCAATTTCTTGCATGAAGGCCGCACGCGACAGTGCACCTTTTTCCATTTGCGAAAGCTTGTATTCCCACTCGCCGGTCAAGTCTGCGCGGCACAGCTCTTCCACTTGCAGACCCCGCAGCAGCGTCATCAGCTGGAAGGCCTTGGCCGTTGGAATCAGCTCACGCCCTTCGCGCAGCATGTACTTTTCAGTCAACAGGCCTTCAATGATGGCAGCGCGCGTGGCAGGTGTACCCAGACCCTTTTCCTGCATGGCGCTGCGCAGTTCTTCGTCGTCGATCTGCTTGCCTGCGCTTTCCATGGCACCCAGCAAGGTCGCTTCCGAGTAGCGTGCCGGGGGCTTGGTCTTCAGACCCTTGGCCTGTGCATCGCTGGTGCGAGGCTGCTCACCGGCTTGCACGGCCACCAGCGGCTGGCCCTTGTCACCTTCCTTGGCGTCTTCCACTTCGATGGCCGCTTCCTTGCCGTAAATGGCCAGCCAGCCGGGTTTGACCAGCACCTTGCCCTCGGTCTTGAAGGCGTGCTGCTCGACCTGCGAGATGCGTGTGGTGACCTGGTACTCCGCGCTGGGAAAGAACACCGCCATAAAGCGGCGCACCACCAGGTCGTACAGCTTTTGTTCGGCTTCCGACAGGCCTGATGGGGCTTGCAGCGTGGGGATGATGGCAAAGTGATCCGATACCTTGCTGTTGTCAAAAATGCGCTTGGTGGGGCGTACGTAGCCGCCACTGAGCGCTTGCTTGGCAAACGGCTCCAGATGGCGCATGCCGCTGTTGGCCAGCATCTCAAAGGTCTGGCCTGCCACCGCCACATAGTCTTCGGGCAACGCGCGCGAGTCGGTACGTGGGTAAGTCAGCGCCTTGTGGCGCTCGTACAGGCTCTGCGCCAGCGCCAGCGTGGTTTTGGCCGAGAAGCCAAACTTGCCGTTGGCTTCGCGCTGCAGGCTGGTCAGATCAAACAGCAACGGTGAAGCCTGTGTTGTGGGCTTGCTTTCTTCGGTGACCTTGGCAGGTTTGCCTTTGGCAGCTGCGGCAATCGCCTGCGCTTCGGCGGCGCTCCACACACGGTCGGCCTTGGCCTCGGGGTCTTCGCTCTTCTTCCACTGCGGATTGAACCACTTGCCCAGGTACTGACCGGCCTGCGCATCGAACGTGCCGTGCACTTCCCAGTAATCGCGGCTGACGAACTTGCGGATCTTTTCTTCGCGGTCCACCACCAGCGACAGGGTGGGCGTTTGCACACGCCCTACGGTGGTCAGAAAGAAGCCACCGTCGCGCGAGTTAAAGGCCGTCATGGCGCGTGTGCCGTTGATACCCACCAGCCAGTCGGCCTCGGAGCGGCTGCGTGCAGCATCAGCCAGACCCTGCATCTGCGCTTCGCTGCGCAGCTTGGCAAAGCCATCGCGAATCGCCTGCGGCGTCATGGACTGCAGCCACAGGCGCTGAATAGGTTTGCCCAGGCCACCCTTGGCACCACCGGCGTACTGCTCAATCAAACGAAAGATCAGCTCCCCTTCGCGGCCCGCGTCACAGGCGTTGATCAGTTGCGTCACATCTTTGCGTTTGGCCTGCTTGACCACCGCATTCAGCCGGCTCTTGGTCTTGTCTACAGGTTTGAGGTCAAAACGGGGTGGAATCACCGGCAGGTTGGCGAAGCTCCATTTGCCACGTTTGACATCAAACTCTTCGGGCGCCTGGATTTCAACCAGGTGACCCACTGCACTGGTGACCACGAACTGTTCGTTCTCAAAGTGGTCTTCGTGCTTTTCAAATTTGCCGTGGACGGGCGTGAGTGCCCGCACGATGTCCTGTGCCACCGACGGTTTTTCCGCTATCACCAAGGTCTTTGTCATTGAGTGTTCTCGTCTTTTGCAGCGGTCGCTTTCTATGCAATAGCCACCGCTTCTACAATTCGTCTTCACGCACGCGTGCGTACGCACATGTACATGTACGCATGTGCGCGCACGTGCATGTGTGCATATTTAAGTTATCAGAGATTTCAATGCCCAGCACATTACGTCCTTCTCCCACAGCTAAACGCATTCAAACGCGCCGCTCCGGTGTACATGGAAAAGGCGTATTTGCCGTGCAGGACATCGCCGCAGGCGAGACCATCATCGAGTACACCGGCGAAGTCATCAACTGGGAAGAAGCGCAAGCGCGCCACCCGCATGACCCCAGTCAGCCCAACCACACTTTTTACTTCCACGTGGACAACGATGTGGTGATTGATGCCAACCACAAGGGCAACTCCGCCCGCTGGATCAACCACAGCTGCGCGCCCAACTGCTATACGGATGAGCGCGCCGGGCGCATCTACATCGTGGCGCTGCGCAACATCAAGGCGGGCTCAGAACTGAACTACGACTACGGCTTGATGGTGCAAGAGCGCTACACCAAGGCGCTCAAGGCGGAGTACGCCTGCTACTGCGGCGCCGCCTCTTGTCGCGGCACCATGCTGGCACCCAAGCGTGGCTGGCGCCCCCCCATGCCAGAAGACTTTTCCGAAGACGGAGTTGCGCTGTGAATCTGGCACCTACCCGCTGGCCTGCCGAAGACCTCTGGCTGGAAATCGCCCCCAGACTGCCGGGGTTTACCGTGGAAGTGCTGCCCGAGATTGATTCGACCAACACCGAACTCATGCGCCGCGCCCGTGCCGGCCAGACCGAGCCGATTGTGCTGGTGGCCGAGTCGCAAACAGCGGGCCGTGGTCGCCAAGGTCGTGCCTGGCTGAACCAGCCCGGTGACTGCCTGATGTATTCGCTGGGTCTGGTGCTCAACCCTGTCGACTGGTCAGGGCTGTCCTTGGTGGTGGGCTTGAGCATTGCCGAGTCACTGCAAGCGGGTGCGCCCACCAGTCAGGCTCGGATTGGTGTGAAGTGGCCCAACGATTTGTGGCTGCACGATGGCCGCAAACTGGGCGGCACCTTGATTGAAACGGCCAACTTACCCGCCAGCACCCATGCTGCAGGTATAGGAGCTGGCCAGGGCATGGCACGCTTTGTCATCATTGGCACGGGCATCAATGTGCGGGCACCCCAAGGTGCGACCGATGCGCTGTCCACCCCCACCGCGTGTTTACAGGATATCGATGCCCAATGGTCAGCGCCACGGGCTTTACAGCATCTGCTGCCGCGTCTGGTAGATGACGTGATGCAGTTTGCCGACCACGGTTTTGCACCTTTCCAGGCACGCTTTGCCGCGCACGATGTCTTGCGCGGCCAGCGTGTGCATTTAAGCGACGGCAGCAGCGGTGAAGCCCTTGGCGTCTTGCCCGATGGCACACTGCAACTGCGCACACAAGCCGGTGTGCGCAGCGTACTGAGCGGCGACGTCAGCGTGCGCCCCATACACATGGCCTTGCCGGCTGCGCCCCTTTGATCCACAGGAACTGTTTTCATGCTGCGTTTTGCATTGCTGGTTTTGTTGGTGGCGAATGCGGGCTATCTGGCGTGGTCTCAAGGCTGGATGGCCACACTGGGCTGGATGCCTGAAGCCCAGACCGAGCCCTACCGGCTCAAGCAGCAGGTGCGCCCTGATGTCCTGAGCGTGGTCCCCACACCGCCAGCAGCCACCGCTCCGCCAGCACCCGCATCCTCCTCCGTCAGCGCCACCGAACCTGTCGAAGAGATACTGCCTGAAACCACGGTCTGCCTGCAGTCCGAGAACATGGATGAGGCACAGTCCAGAAAACTGCAGCAAATTTTGCAGCAAAGTGACTTGCCTTCCACCAGCTGGGAGATGCAAAGCTCGGCCATTGCCGGGCGCTGGATGGTGTACCTGGGCAAATTCCCCAACGAAACAGCCCTTGAAAAACGCCGCGCTGAATTGCGTACGCGCAAGATTGGCTACGACCGTGCAGGCGGCAGTCTGGAGCCCGGCTTGTCCCTTGGCCGCTTCTCTTCGGAAGATGCCGCCACCCGCGAACTGGGCCAGATGCTCAACCAGGGCGTGCGTGGTGCACGCGTTGTGCAAGAGCGCGCACCCCAAACCCTGTATGCGCTGCGCTTGAGCCATGCCACCGCTGCACAGCGCTCCATCTTGCAACGCCTGCAGCTCTCAATGGGTGGCAAAGCATTGCGAGCCTGCGCCAGCTAGGCACAGCCCACGCCAGCCAGCCGCTGCAAACTGGTGGTGGTGCTGGCAGTGGCGGTGCAGTCGTCAAGCCACAGGCCCACTGGAAGCAGCTGAACATTGAAAAAGGCCTGCCGCATTCGATGCCGCAGGCCTTTTTTAAAGCACCAAGTGCTTACTCGATGCTGATATGGGCGGCTGCAGCCACCGTTTTCATCTTGCCCACTTCGCTGACGATTTGCTGGGTGAACTCTGCGCTGGATGTACCCGAGACATACAGGCCCTGCGCATCCATGCGCTTTTTAACCGCGGGGTCCTGCAGCACCTGAGCCACCGCTTTCTGAACGCGTGCAATTTGTTCAGGCGAGGTACTCCTTGGGGCCACCAGCCCGAACCACGAAGGATCGTTCAACTCGGGGTGCCCAACCTCCTTGTAGGTGGGCACTTCAGGCAGCACGGCCAGACGCTCACCCCAAGACACCGCAATGGCGCGCAGCTTGCCCGACTGCACATGGGGCAGCGAAGAGGCCACCTGGTCAAAGTACACCGGCACTTGCCCGCCCAGTACATCGTTGACTGCCGGGCCTGCACCACGATAGGGAATGTGCACCATCTGGACACCCGTGGACTTGATGAACTGTGCCCCCCACATATGGCCAATGGTGCCGTTGCCCGGCGTGGCGTAGCTGACCTTGCCGGGGTTGGCCTTCAGATAGGCCACCAGCTCCGCAAAATTCTTGGCAGGAATCACGCTGGGGTTGATCACGATGACACCCGGGGCCTTCACCACCTCGCTCACACCCACAAAGTCTTTGACAGCGTCATACGGCAGTTTTTTGTAGACCGCAGGGTTGACGCCATGGGTAGACAGTGTGGCAACACCAAAGGTATTGCCATCCACGGCGCGCGCCACTTCGGCCATGCCAATGGAGCCACCCGCACCGGCCTTGTTTTCAATGATCACAGGCTGGCCCAGCAGCTTGCTCAGCGCGTCTTGCATATTGCGCGGCACCATATCGGTGGCCCCACCAGGAGGGAATGGCACGACGATGCGCAGTGGCGCCATGTCTTGCGTGGCGGCCTGCACCGGAAAACTGGCCGCCAGAGCGACTGCGGACATTGAGGCCAAGAAGAAGCGACGCTGCATAAAACCCACCTTTCAAGCAATGAAACCAGCGCACATGCGCTATTGGTGCTACTTGCATGCAAGCAACATGCCAAGCCACGCAGACACGCTGGGCAACAAAAAACCCGCAGGCCATGGGCGCTGCGGGTTCTGGCTGTCGGGACAGCGGTGAATTAATTCACGCTGATATTGGCAGAGGATGCCACGCTCTTCATCTTGGCCACTTCGCTGGCGATCTGCTTGGTGAAATCTGCGCTGCTTGTGCCAGAGATGTACATGCCCTGGGCATCCATGCGCTTTTTCACTGCGGGGTCTTTCAGTGCATCGGCCACCGCTTTTTGCACGCGCGCCACTTGTTCTGCAGGCGTGCTCTTGGGCGCAACCAGACCAAACCACGAAGGATCGTTCAACTCAGGGTGACCCACTTCCTTGTAGGTGGGCACATCAGGCAGCACCGCCAGACGCTCGTGCCAAGACACCGCAATGGCGCGCAGCTTGCCGCCCTGAATGTGCGGCAGCGAAGATGCCACCTGGTCAAAGTACACCGGCACCTGGCCACCCATCACGTCATTGATGGCAGGGCCTGCGCCACGGTAAGGAATGTGCAGCATGTCTACGCCAGTGGCCTTGATGAACTGAGCGCCCCACATGTGACCAATGGTGCCGTTGCCGGGTGTGGCGTAGCTGACCTTGCCGGGGTTGGCCTTCAGGTAGGCCACCAGTTCTGCAAAATTCTTGGCAGGAATCAGTTTGGGGTTGATCACGATGACGCCAGGCGCCTTCACGATTTCTGTGACGCCCACAAAATCTTCAATCGCGTTGTAAGGCAGCTTGGCGTAGACCGCAGGGTTTACACCGTGGGTGGACAGTGTGGCAATGCCAAAAGTCAGGCCGTCGGTGGAGCGAGCCACTTCAGCCATGCCGATGGAGCCACCCGCACCGGCCTTGTTTTCAATAATCACAGGCTGGCCCAGCAGCTTGCCCAGTACGTCCTGCAAATTGCGGGGCACCATGTCGGTGGAGCCGCCTGCAGGGAAGGGCACGATGATGCGCAAGGGGCGCGTATCTTGGGCCATGGCCATTCCGGAAACAGACACTGCAGCAGCTGCGGCTACAGTGGAGAGAAAGTGGCGGCGTTGCATCGTGCGGACTCCATGACGAAAAAGCGGGTTATCTATAAGACCAGTGCATGAGGTTAGGGTAAATCCTGCTTACAACCAAACAAATAGTCCTATTGTTATTATTCCCAAGAGGAATAAAACCGTGTCAACCAGCCTACTTCCCCTGCGTCGTCTGACGCCTCCCGTGCACCTGCTGCGCGCTTTCTCCACCGTCGCACGCTTTGGTGGGGTTTCGCGTGCGGCTGAGGCGCTGCACCTCACCCAAAGCGCGGTGAGCAAGCAGATTCAGGAGCTGGAAAAGTGGGTGGGCGTGGATTTGTTTGAGCGCAGCCGCAAACGGCTGACCCTGACGCCCGCAGGAGAACGCTACGAGAAAGCCGTGCGCGCCTTGCTGTCGCAACTGGAATCAGCCACGCTGGAATTGATCACCAGCACCGATGGTGGCGGGGCGCTGCACCTGTCCAGCCTGCCCACGTTTGGCGCCTGCTGGCTCATTCCGCTGCTCCCCCAGTTTCAACAGCAGCACCCGCAAGTGACACTGCACTTTGTGCCTTACGTGCAAAGCTATGACTTTGAAAGCCCCAACCTGGACTGCTCCATCCTGTTTGGGGATGGCCATTGGCCCGGCGCCCGGGCGCACTATCTGGACGGCCAGGACGTAGCCTTGATTGCACCCCCTGCCAGCTTTGGTGGCCCCCCCATTCAAACCCCGCACGATGTGGCGCGCTATACGCGCCTGCGCCACCTGACCATTCCGCATGCGTGGATGACCTGGGCACAAGCCTGGGATGTGGGCAATATGGACCCGCTGGCAGGCCTGCAGTTTGACCAGTTTCAGACCATCATTCAGGCCGTCATGGCCGGCATGGGCGTAGCTCTGGTGCCGCGCTGTCTGGTGCAGGACAAGATTGCCAGCGGCATGGTGAGCGAGCCACTGCCCCAGCACGGGCTGGTCAGCAACCTGGGCTACTGGCTGTGCTACCCCGAGTCACGCGCCAACATTGCACCGCTGGTGGCTTTTCGCAATTGGTTGCTGCAGCATGCACAGCCTCCCAAAGAGCCAACCGCCAGCAGCCTGGCGGCGCAACACAAAATTCGCAGCAAGCACCGCTCATCCAGCAACGCTTCTCAAGCATAAACATGCTGGATCGCTGACTTAATCGACGCCAGTGGCTTCTATAGATGCAGCGGATCGGATGGCGTTAAAGCGCACGGAAAACAGTGCGCCCGGCGGTTTGCGCTGCGGCTGGGCGTCGCTCAGCACCACCTCGGCACCATGCTGGCGTGCAATCTCCTGCACGATGGGCAGGCCCAGACCCGAGCCGTCAGCCTCTGAACCCAGCGCCCGGTAAAACGGCTGAAACACCAGATCCCGCTCTTCCTGCGGCACGCCTGGGCCGGTGTCTTCCACCTGCAGCAAAACCACACGCGCCAGCACATCCGGCAACACGCGCGCCGTAACTACCGCCGGGTGTTCAGCGCTGGATGGGCTGTAGTTGATCGCATTGCTCAGCAGGTTGCGCACCAGCTCTTTGAGCAAGGTGGCATTGCCTTGCAGCCACACTCCCGGGTCACCCGGCTCGGCCCCCTCGTAACCCATGTCCACATGGCGCTCCATGGCCTGGGGCAGCAAGTCCTGCATCACCTCAATCACCAGCGACACCAGGTCACACGGTGCACGCTGCAAGCCCGTACCACCGCCTTCGGCACGAGCCAGCGACAGCAGTTGATTGACCGTGTGCGTGGCCCGTACGCTGGAGCGCGCAATTTGCTCCAGCGAGCGTTTGAGCTCCTGCGTGCTCATGCCCTCGCGCTGCGCCAGATCGGCCTGCATGCGCAGGCCTGCCAGCGGTGTCTTGAGCTGGTGCGCCGCATCGGCCAGAAAGCGCTTTTGCGTGGCCAGCGATTCATTGAGGCGGCGCAGCAAATCGTTCACCGCATCCACCAGCGGGGCCACCTCCATGGGCACAGCGCGGTGGTTCAGTGGTGACAAATCTTCGGGCTTGCGGGCGCGAATGCGCTCTTCCAGCCGGTGCAGCGGCTTGATGCCACGCGCCAGCGCCAGCCACACCAGCAGCACCGCCAGCGGCAAGATGACGAACTGCGGCAGCATCACCCCTTTGATGATTTCTGCTGCCAGCACGCTGCGCTTTTCACGCGTTTCGGCCACTTGCACCAGTGCCAGCTCGTCGTTGCCCACCAGCGGCAACCGCACCCACATGGCCGCCACACGAATGTCCACGCCACGCAGCTCATCGTCACGCAGCACCACCTCACCGGGGGGAACGTCGTAACGCGAGTGGGCGGAAGGAAAATCGCGGTCCCCGGACAGATGCTCGCCCTTGTTGTCCAGCACCTGATAGAACACCATGTCGGACTCATCGGCGCGCAAGATTTCGGTGGCGGGCAGGGGCAGGTTGAACTGGGCGCGGCCATCGGGCTCCACCATGATCAGCTGCGCCAGCGCGTGCACGTTGTACTCCAGCGCACGGTCAAAAGGCTTGTTGGCCAGCGATTGCGCCACCAGCCACGTCAGCGCCAGGCTCACGGGCCACAGCAGCAGCAAGGGCGTGAGCATCCAGTCCAGAATTTCTCCGAACAAGGATCGCTGCTCACGCTGGAATATCTTCACGGGGCTGGCCTGTCATTGGTATATTTTTGGCCGCTAACGCCTGTGCAGCAAGCGCTGCCAGCGATGCTTTATTTAGCCTTGGATTTTTTCAAGGCAATACCCAAGACCACGCACCGTGGCAATGCGGATGGGGCCGCGCTCAATTTTTTTGCGCAGGCGGTGGATGTAGACCTCAATGGCATTGTTGCTCACCTCTTCACCCCACTCACACAGGCGCTCGACCAGCTGGTCCTTGCTGACCAGACGGCCCGCACGCTGCAGCAGCACCTCCAGCAAGCCCAGCTCACGCGCAGACAGCTCCACCATCTTGCCGTCAATCGTTGCCACACGCCCGGCCTGGTCGTACACCAAGGGGCCGTGCTTGATGGAGTTGCTGGTGCCTCCCATGCCCCGGCGCGTCAGGGCGCGCACGCGAGCCTCCAGCTCTTGCAGACTGAAGGGCTTGGCCATGTAGTCGTCAGCACCGAAATCCAGCCCCTGCACGCGCTCGTCCACACTGTCAGCGGCCGTCAAAATCAGCACTGGCAGACCGTCACCACGGCCACGCATGCGCTTGAGCACTTCCAGCCCATGCATGCGGGGCAGGCCCAGATCCAGAATCAGCAAGTCAAACTGGTTGTTGGTGACCAAGGCGGTATCGGCCTCAATGCCACTGGCCACATGATCGACCACCGCCCCCGCACTGCGCAGGCTGCGCAACAGGCCATCGGCCAGCACTTGATCGTCTTCTGCAATGAGGATGCGCATGGGTCAGTCTCCTTGCCGCGCCGCGATCTCGTGCCGCAGGCTGCAGCGTGTGTTGTCACTTCACGCACGGCACCGTGGACGGCACCGTTCATCTGACCATTCTAGAAGTCCCCCCCTGCGCGCCCTACAGGTGTTTACGCGGGTGCTGCGCTGCAGCACGCATGTGGCGGACAAGCAACCAGTCAGGCCACATCGCCTGCATCGTTGCCGTAGGCCTCCAGCCCCAGACGCACCACGGTGGCAACCTCTTCGCCCACGGCCTCCACAAACTCTGCCTGCGCCTGCTGTACCGCACGCTGAAAAGCCCAGTGCCATTCACAGCCGGCCTCGGTGTATTGCACGCGCTTGGCGCGCCGGTCATGCAGATCAGCCACGCGCGTGACCAGCCCCCAGGCCTCGCACTGATCCACCAGATCCATCATGGCCTGCTTGCTCATGCTGGCCCTCTCGGCCAGATCGGTGATGCGGTCTCCCTGCAGCGAAAGATGGCGCGTGATGTGAATGTGCGCCGCCCCCACCTTGTTGCGCGCTGCCAGGTTGGACAGCGCCAGCGGTGTTTCATCGTCCTGCGCCATCAGACTGCGCACCCGCTCATCAAACTTGCGCATGGCATGGCCCAGCAACCGCCCCAGGTGGGTCTGCCGCCACGCTTCATCGACATGCACAGGCAATGTTTTCATTGGCATAGTCAGTTTTACGAATAGTCATACAACTTGACTATATATTTTTTACAAAGCCCATACACTACTGTTCAAGCATCCAGCCTGTGAACAACCACAGGGGGTGCACTTACCAAGTCCACCCTCTTTTTTCAAGGAAAAGCCATGAACGCCATCACCCGCAACACCCCCGATGCCAACAGCGAAAAGTCCAAGGCACTGGCTGCAGCCCTGGCCCAGATTGAAAAGCAGTTTGGCAAAGGCACCATCATGAAGCTGGGCGAAGGCGAAGCGATTGAAGACATTCAGGTGGTGTCTACCGGCTCGCTGGGCCTGGACATTGCGCTGGGCGTTGGTGGCCTGCCACGTGGCCGCGTGATTGAAATCTACGGCCCGGAATCGTCGGGCAAGACCACGCTCACGCTGCAGGTGATTGCTGAGATGCAAAAGCTGGCTGGCACCTGCGCCTTTATCGATGCCGAGCACGCACTGGACACCGCCTATGCCCAAAAGCTGGGCGTGAACCTGAACGAGCTGCTGATCAGCCAGCCTGACACCGGCGAGCAAGCGCTGGAAATTTGCGACAGCCTGGTGCGCTCTGGCGCGGTGGATCTGATCGTCATCGACTCGGTGGCCGCACTGGTGCCCAAGGCCGAAATTGAAGGCGACATGGGTGACTCGCTGCCCGGCCTGCAGGCGCGCTTGATGAGCCAGGCCCTGCGCAAGCTGACGGCCACGATCAAGAAGACCAATTGCACCGTCATCTTCATCAACCAGATCCGCATGAAGATTGGCGTGATGTTCGGCTCGCCAGAAACCACTACCGGCGGCAATGCGCTGAAGTTCTACGCCTCGGTGCGTCTGGACATTCGCCGCACCGGCACCATCAAGAAGGGCGACAACGCCATTGGCAACGAAACCAAGGTCAAGGTCGTCAAGAACAAGGTGTCGCCCCCCTTCAAGACGGCGGAATTTGACATCATGTTTGGCGAAGGCATCAGCCGCGAAGGCGAAGTGCTGGACATGGGTGTTGAAGCCAAGCTGATTGAAAAATCCGGCGCCTGGTATGCCTACAACGGTGAAAAAATCGGCCAGGGCCGCGACAACGCCCGTGAGTTCCTCAAAGAGAACCCCGCGCTGGCCATCGAGATTGAAAACAAGGTGCGCGAAAGCCTGGGCATCAGCCTGGTGGCCGTGCCCGGCGCAGATGCAGCAGCCACCAAACCTGCCAAAGGCAAAAAAGCCGACAAGCTGGTTGCCGACGAAGACGGTGTGATTGCCTAATCAGCTTTTAGCGTGAAAAAGGCTGCCAGCGCTGACTGTTCAAGCACTGGCAGCCATTTTTTTGGATGTTATGGGTTTCCACAAAATATCTCTGACCGGCCGCGCGCTCAAATACCTTTCACAGCGCGAGCACTCGCGCCTGGAGCTGGAGCGCAAGCTGGCCCCTTACGTAGAAGAAGGCGAAGACCTGGCTGCCGTGCTGGATGCGCTGGAGGCCAAGAACTTCATCAACCCCGAGCGTGTGGCGCAATCGGTGCTGTACCGGCGCAGCGGCAAGCTGGGAGCCTCCCGCGTGCTGCACGAGCTGCGCAGCAAAGGGCTGGATGACAACACAGTGCGCGCCGCCGCCGAGCAGCTCAAAGACACCGAGCACGCACGCGCCTGGGATGTCTGGCTGCGCAAATTTGGCGAACCCGCCACCACACCACAAGAACGCATGAAGCAGATGCGCTTTCTGGCCAGCCGGGGCTTTGGCGGCGATGTGGTCAACAAAGTACTGCGCGGACAGGCCCCGGACGAGGATTAAGCGAGTGCAGCAGGCGCCGGCAACGGCCCCTGCCTAGCAACCGCACGAAGGCAGCAGTTGCCACACTCACAAAAGGTAAAGACCGCTCTAGTGCCGCGTCGCCCACCAGCACACCAGCGAGCCACCGGTAATGAGCACCACGCCTTGCCAGAACGGCAGACCCGGCTGCACCGACAGCCACACACTGGCCCACAGTGCCGACAGTACAGGGGTGAAATAAGAGCCGGCCGCCATCACCGCCAGATTGCCGCGCTGAATGCCATGCTCCCAGCAGCTATAGCCCAGTGCCGTCGCCCCGCCCACGGCAAGCACCTGTGCCACCACGCTCCAGCTCCATTGCATGGGCGGTGCATCGACTGCCAGCCACTGCAGCCACAGCAATGCTGCGGTGAGGATCAGGAACAGGCCCACGCCATTAAAGCCCCCGCCAAACATGCGCGCCAGCACAGAGTACGCAGGCCACATCAGTGCTGCACCAAAAGCCAGTGCATAGGCCAGCGGATTGGCCGCCATGTGCGTGCCCAAATTGCGCCACCAAGGCGCCGCACTGGCTTGTGCGCCCTCACCCATCACCATGACCAGACCCCACAGGCACAGGGCCGCCCCGGGCCACAGCCACCAGCGGGCACGCTGCTGGCGGCACACCACAGCCAGCACAATGGTCAGGCTTGGCCAGAGGTAATTGATCATGCCCAGCTCCAGCGATTGCGGGCGGTCATGGGCCAGCCCGATTGCCAAAGACAGGCAGATTTCGTAGAACGCAAACAGCAGCCCGCAAGCGAGCAGATACACCCGTGAGACCCCGCGCAGCTGCGTGCGCGATGGCAGGCCTTTGACCATCAGGACAAAGCCTGCACTCACGCTGTAAAGCACGGCCGCACCGCCCAGGGCACCCAGCGCTTCGGCCACAGAACGCATCAGGCCAACCGTGCAGCTCCAGCACACCACGGCAATCAGGCCAATCAAGGTGGCACGGCGCACCTGGGCAGCCTTGGCTGTTAAGTCAGACATCAAGCATGCATCATAAAAAGTAGCTGTTAACGCTTGCAGTTAAATGGTTTCAGATACATATCTATCTAAAAACCAATGAATACGCGCGTAGTGCGCTATGAATAAAAAATACGGTCGCTCTGCGTAAAAAAAGCGGCACCAGACCGCTTCTTTGTTGTGAGCGCTGACAGCGCGGCGCTTAAAGGCCCAGCATCAGCTGCAGATTTTGCACCGCAGCACCGCTGGCGCCCTTGCCCAGATTGTCCAGACGCGCAATCAGCACGGCCTGGCGGTATTGCTCGTTGGCAAACACGCGCAGCTCCAGCTGGTTGGTGTTGGTCAGCGTGTCAGCAGCCAGCTTGTTGTCCTGCGTCGGAGGCAACACTTTGACCCACTGGGCTGGCGTATTCGTTTGGCCGTAGTGGCTGGCCAGCGCATCGTGCAAGTCAGCCGCCTTGGGCGCACCTGGCAGCAAGTCCAGATGCAGGGGCAACTGCACCAGCATGCCCTGGGCAAAGTTACCCACCGCAGGAATGAACACCGGGCGGCGCGTCATGCCGGTGTAGTGCAAGATTTCTGGAATGTGCTTGTGGCTTAAACCCAACGCATAAGCCTCATACGGCGCTGCACTGCCAGCTTCGTACGCCTCCATCATGGGGCGGCCACCGCCAGAGTAGCCCGACACAGATGGCAGGGCCACCGGATAGTCGGCAGGAATCAGGCCCGCATCCACCAGCGGGCGCAGCAGCGCAATGGCACCCGTGGCATAGCAGCCGGGGTTGGAAACGCGGGTTGCGGCCTTGACCGCAGCCAGCTGGCCCGTGCACAGCTCTGGAAAGCCATACACCCAGCCAGGGGCCACGCGGTGCGCGGTCGATGCGTCAATGATCTTGATGACGCGGCCCGTCTCTGCGGTGATCGCATCCACCATGGCAGTGGTCTCGCGCGCAGCATCGTCGTGCAGGCACAGAATCACCAGATCCACGCCCGCGATCAGCGCACGCTTGGCAGCAGGGTCTTTGCGCAGCTCAGGCGCAATGCTGACCAGCTCCACGCCAGCCATCCCCTGCAAGCGGTCACGAATCTGCAGACCCGTGGTGCCGGCTTCGCCATCAATAAAGACTTTGGACATCTCAACGCTCCCGCGCTCTTTGGCGCATCTGTGCCACACACTGCGGCACCATCTCAACAAAAACGCGGATTGTCCCTCGACAGGACACCCCCGCACGCCGCCCATAGAGCCACTAGGGTTTTTGCTAGGCCGCGCAAACACAGATTTGACGCGGCTTTGCGCACTTCACTACGTATTGACATACGTAGAACCCACTTGACATGGCACTTTTTGGTTGCAGTGCACCATGGTACATTCTTTGATTGCCATGTCATACGAGCCCGGCTCCGCATGTTTAGGCAGCAGGAAAACGGGCATTTTCCCCTCCGTTTCAGAGAGACAAGACTCATGAAGATTCATGAATACCAAGGCAAGGAAATCTTGCGCCAATTCGGTGTGCCAGTACCCCGTGGCATTCCGGCATTCACCGTCCAAGAAGCTGTAGAGGCAGCACAAAAGCTTGGCGGCCCAGTTTGGGTGGTGAAGGCGCAGATCCATGCTGGCGGCCGCGGCAAAGGCGGCGGCGTGAAGGTGGCCAAGTCCATCGAGGATGTGAAAACCCTGGCCGAGCAAATTCTCGGCATGCAGCTGATCACGCACCAAACTGGCCCCGAAGGCCAGCAAGTGCGTCGCCTGTACATTGAAGACGGCGCCGACATCAAGAACGAACTGTATGTGTCGCTGGTCACTGACCGTGCCACGCAAAAAGTTGCGCTGATCGCTTCCAGCGAAGGCGGCATGGACATCGAGGAAGTGGCTCACTCCACACCCGAGAAGATCATCACCGAGATGATCGATCCTATCGCTGGCATCACCGTTGAGCAGAGCAAGAAGGTGGCTGCTGCCATCGGCCTGACAGGCGCATCGATTGACCAGGCCGTAGACATCTTCGCCAAGATCTACAAGTGCTACATGGACACCGACGCATCGCTGGTGGAAATCAACCCGCTGAACTGCGACTCCAAGGGCAACCTGATGGCGCTGGACGCCAAGTTCAACTTTGACCCCAACGCGCTGTTCCGTCACCCAGAAATCGTGGCTTACCGCGATCTGGACGAAGAAGACGCAGCCGAAGTGGAAGCCTCCAAGTTCGATCTGGCCTACATCTCGCTGGACGGCAACATCGGCTGTCTGGTCAATGGCGCAGGTCTGGCCATGGCCACCATGGACACCATCAAGCTGTACGGCGGCGAGCCTGCCAACTTCTTGGACGTGGGCGGCGGTGCAACCGCTGAGAAGGTTACTGAAGCCTTCAAGATCATGCTCAAGAACCCCAAGGTCACCGGCATCATGGTCAACATCTTCGGCGGCATCATGAAGTGCGACACCATTGCCAACGGCGTGGTTACCGCTTGCAAGGCCGTGAACCTGTCCGTGCCACTGGTGGTGCGCATGAAGGGCACCAACGAAGATCTGGGCAAGAAGATTCTGGCCGAATCCGGCCTGCCAATCATCGCTGCCGACACCATGGCCGAAGCGGCTGAAAAAATCGTCGCTGCCGTTAAGTAAAAAGCCCTCGGAGATAAAAACATGTCGATCTTTATCAACAAAGACACCAAAGTCATCACCCAGGGCATTACCGGCAAGACCGGTCAGTTCCACACCGAAAAGTGCCAAGAGTACGCAAACGGCAAGAACGCCTTCGTAGCGGGTGTGAACCCCAAGAAGGCTGGCGAGCGCATTTTTGACATCCCAATCTTCGGCTCCGTCAAAGACGCTGCCAAAGAAACCGGTGCCACTGTTTCCGTGATCTATGTGCCACCAGCAGGCGCTGCAGCTGCCATCTGGGAAGCCGTAGAAGCCGACCTGGATCTGGCCATCTGTATCACCGAAGGCATTCCAGTGCGTGACATGCTGGAAGTGCGCAACAAAATGCGCGCCAAGGTCGCCGCAGGCGGCAAGGAAACCCTGCTGCTGGGCCCTAACTGCCCCGGTCTGATTACACCTGACGAAATCAAGATCGGCATCATGCCCGGTCACATCCACAAGAAGGGCCGTATCGGCGTGGTCTCGCGTTCCGGCACGCTGACTTACGAAGCCGTGGCTCAACTGACCGAACTGGGCATTGGCCAGTCCTCGGCTGTCGGTATTGGTGGCGACCCCATCAACGGTCTGAAGCACATCGACGTGATGCGCGCCTTCAATGACGATCCAGACACCGACGCCGTCATCATGATTGGTGAAATCGGTGGCCCGGACGAAGCCGAAGCCGCTCTGTGGTGCAAGGCCAATATGACCAAGCCAATCGTTGGCTTTATCGCTGGCGTGACAGCGCCTCCCGGCAAGCGCATGGGCCACGCTGGCGCGCTGATCTCTGGCGGTGCTGATACGGCTGACGCCAAGCTGGCCATCATGGAAGAGTGTGGTTTCACCATCACGCGCAACCCTTCCGAAATGGGCCGCCTGCTGCAAGGCCTGCTCAAGAAGTAAGCCACAGCAGCTTGCTGACCAAAAAGGCCGTGCCGACTTCTGTCGGGGCGGCCTTTTTGCATGAGCATGCCGCGAGCAGCCAGCCATTTACGCAAAACTACGCACGCCACTGGGCAAGCGCAGGCGTAAACTGCCGACTCCAAAAAAAGTAAACGCCGCTCTGCATCTGCAGAACGGCGTTTTCAATTCATAACAGTGGAGTAAAAATGGAATTTCTGAGCACTGCCGATTTCTGGATCGGCCTGATGAAGATCGTCTGGATCAACATCATTCTTTCTGGTGACAACGCTGTCGTCATCGCCCTTGCTGCCCGTTCACTGCCGCCGGAGCAGCAAAAGAAAGCCATCATGTTTGGCTCTGGCGCTGCCGTTTTTCTGCGCATCGTGCTGACGGTGGTTGCGGCCAAGCTGCTGGAGCTGTCGTTCCTGCAAGTCATCGGCGGCTGCCTGCTGCTGTGGATCGGCTACCAGTTGCTGACTGGCGGTGAGGAAGAAGAAGGCCAAGCCAAGGGCAAGGGCTCCATGGCTGCGGCCATTCGTACCATCTTGATCGCCGATCTGGTGATGAGCCTGGACAACGTGATTGCCGTTGCAGCCACCGCCCAAGGCAACATGGTGCTGCTGATCATGGGCCTGGCCATCTCCATCCCTCTGGTCATCTTTGGCTCTACCCTGATGATCAAGCTGATGGACCGTTTCCCCGTCATCATCACGCTGGGTGCAGCCCTGATTGGCTGGGTCGGTGGTGAAACCATCGTCAACGACAACCTGCTGCACGGGGTCGCACTGGCCCACCCATGGCTGCACTACGTAGCTGCTGCTGCGGGTGCCGTTTTGGTGGTCGCCGTAGGCAAGTGGATGCAAACCCGCCAGGTCAAACCATTGGCCTGAGCCGGCACAGGCACCAGCCAGCACCAGCGCCTTCGGGCGCTTTTTCTTGGCTGGCACAGCGTATCCGCAAGCTTCACCCCTGTGCCAGCCCGCGCTGGCCTTAAAACCAAGGCAGTCTGTGTGCTGCAATGCCTGCAATCTGACAAAAACGTCACTTACAGCAGACGCCGCCCCTAGAAACGTGACACATCCCGTCTATTTGCAAGCAAACTTTGCAAAGTTTCACGCTTTCCCTTGTAGGACAGGGCTGGCACGCCGATTGCTCTCTCTACACTGTATTTTTCTATTTCTACTTCAAGGAGCTTTTTCATGAAGCGCACGATGCAAAAGGGTTTCACCCTGATCGAATTGATGATTGTGGTGGCAATCATCGGTATTTTGGCTGCTGTGGCACTGCCTGCTTATCAGGATTACACGAAGCGCGCAAAGATGTCAGAAGTAATTCTGGCCGCATCTTCTTGCCGCACAACAGTGTCTGAAGTTTATCAAACCAATAGCGCCGCCAGCCTACCTGAAGCCAATGCTTGGGGCTGTGAAGTTTCTGGCACCGGCGCCACCAGATATGTAGAAAAGGTCGAAACTGATGATGCAGGTGGCATTGCAGTGACCGCGCGAGGCTTTGGCGATAACGATATTGACCAAAAAACGGTTTCACTGGTTCCTAAGGTCGATAATAGTACCAAGCAAATTACAGAATGGATTTGTGGCAACCGTGCTGCCGTAGACAATTCCGATGTTGTGACAACGGTGCCTGCAAAATTCCTTCCAGGATCATGCCGCGGCGTTTAATTTAAATAAATCACAACGCCCTTCGGGGCGTTTTTTTATGTACTTTTTTTACTTATTATCTGCCTCATTCTTTTTTATTGGCGTATTGAATCCATTTCATATTCCACCATGGAATTCATTTCATTCCGAGTTTTTATGCGCTTTTGCTATAGTTTTTCTTTTGCTTTTCAAATCTTTTTATAAAAGTATTGAGATACCCAAGAAATTCTTAATATTCGCAGCAGTAATATCAATTTACATTGCTATCCGATTAATCATACAAAATAATTCCGCCGAATATAAGAACTTCTTAGTCTACTTTGCCATATATAGCCTGGCGTTAATTGCAGGGTTTAATACAAAAGAAATCAAAGAAAATAATTTATTCAATTTCATAATTTTAATTGGTTTTTTCCTATCCATATCAGTTATTGCACAATTTTTTGATGTTGCGGATAATTTCGAATTATTACCGAGCATTGAAAATACTCGTCGCCCTGGCGGGTCACTTATCCAAGCCAATCATGCAGCAACATTTATATGCCTCGGTTTAATTTGTTGCTTGCAAAAGAGTTTTTCTTCCAAAATAATTAAATTAATTATTTTTATAACACTCAGTTTCGCTATTGCTGCAACAGAATCAAGGACTGGTTTTCTTGCATTTTCTGTTTATATTTTTTATGCTTCGCTGAAGAAATATTGCGGAAAAACAATTTTATTTTCAAGCCTAATATTCGTCTGCCTAAGCTTTCTGCTCACTCCGAAAATTTATGATAGTTTTTACCAAAATCAAGTAGAAAGCCATACCAGAATCACCGATACCAGCAGCAGCGGCAGACTGCTTGCCTGGTCAATCCTTATTGACTCTGTCAAAGAAAAACCCATTACAGGGCATGGCTTCAACAGTGTATTCAGCACGCTGGATAATCAAATAAGAAATAACGAAAATTTAAGGTCCGCGCCATTTCACTACTCACACAATATAATTATTGATTTTTTGATTTGGTTTGGCATTCCAATCACCATATTAATTTTAATTTATTCTTCAAAAGCTCTACTGCAAATAGAAAAAGAGAAAAATGACAAAACAAAGATCATCCTTATTCCGCTAATACTACACTCCTTATTAGAATATCCTCACGCCTACATGTATTTCGGGATTCCTTTCTTTTTCGTAGTCGGAAGAAATATAACAGGCGCCAATGCCTCATTGTTTTCAATTAACAAATTAACATCCACTATACTGATAACTCTGACCTCAATACCGCTTATCAGCTACAGTATTCTTTACATTAATTCAGAAGAATTAATTAGATCTATCAGATTCAATTCTATTGGTGTAGCGTATGACAACAAAACAACTGAAAAACAAAAATATTTAAATTATTTTGAGCCTGATAAAATTATTTCAAATATCAAAATTGATAAAGATATTTCGTCAGAAGACATTGAGATTTTAAGAAGAATTTCTCATACTCGCCCCTCAAAAACATATGAATCAAAATATGCTGAAGCACTTTATGCAAGCATGCAATGCTCAGAATATTCAAAGCAAATCAAGGTGATAGACTCGTATTATGGTGAAGAAGAAACAAAAAAAATAACTGAATTAATTAAATTCAAACATCAATATGTACCTGCGTGTGCGCATTGAACGCGCCACTCTTTCCTCCCCGTTTTTCCAGCACGCGCACGCCCTGCATCACCATTCCCTTGTCTACCGCCTTGCACATGTCATACACCGTGAGCAAGGCGATTTGTACGGCAGTCAGCGCCTCCATCTCTACGCCGGTTTGGCCATGCAGCTCAACGGTGGCTTCGCAGCGCACCGCGTTTTCTGCAGGCAACAGCTCAAAATCAACGGCCACACGGGTCAGCGCCAGGGGGTGGCACAACGGAATCAGGTTGCTGGTTTGCTTGGCCGCCATGATGCCGGCGATGCGGGCAATGCCCAGTACATCACCTTTCTTGGCAGTGCCGCTTTGAATGATGGCCAGTGTTTCGGGCTTCATCACAATGCGGCCTTCCGCCACTGCAACGCGGTGCGTTGGGGCTTTACCGCCGACATCCACCATGTGCGCCTGACCATGGGCGTCAAAGTGGGTCAGGCCGTGGTTGGGGTGGTTTTGCTCGCTCATAAGGGGTCTCTGCCAGTCAATGGTGGGGGCGACCTCGGAAGGCAATCCATGTCAAAAACATGTAAAGCGGGGAACATGGTCGCAATGCAGGCATCATAAGAGCCTGTTCCTGCCTCAGATGGCCTTGCGCCCTTTTGTTGCCCATGATGACTGCTTTCACTGGTTTGGCCGCGCCAGCACTGCGCAAAAGTTTGCTGATACTGGCATTGAGTGCGCCCCTGTGGCATATCGCGCCCACGCACGCGCAGCTGGCTCTGCCCAATATGGGCGATGGTGCAGAGATCACCAGCAGCGAAGAGCGCCGTTTGGGTGACCGCATCATTCGCTCGCTGTACCGCGACCCGGACTACATTGACGACCCGCAGCTGCAGGCTTATGTGATGAGCATCTGGCAGCCTTTGGTGCAGGCCGCCAAGGCACGTGGAGACATGTCGCCGGAGCTGGAGGAGCGTTTTGCCTGGCAAATTTTGTTGGGCCGCGATAAAAGCATCAACGCATTTGCTTTGCCCGGTGGTTATCTGGGCGTGCATCTGGGCCTGATCGGTGCGGTATCCAGCAGCGATGAGCTGGCCACCGTCATGGCACACGAGTTGACGCACGTGACCCAGCGTCACATTGCACGCATGATTGGCGAGGAGAAAAAGAGCACCCCATTGCTGGTCGCAGGGATGATTTTGGGTGCGCTGGCCGCCAGCAAAAGCCCGGATGCGGCCAATGCATTGATTCTGGGGGGGCAGGCAGCGGCCATTCAGAACCAGTTGAGTTTTTCGCGCAGCATGGAACGCGAGGCTGACCGCATTGGCTACAGCCTGCTGGCCCCGGCAGGCTTTGCCCCGCAAGGGGCTGTGAGCATGTTTGCAAAGCTCCAGCATGCCAGCCGCCTCAACGACAACGGCAGCTGGCCCTATCTGCGCAGTCACCCGCTGACCACCGAGCGCATGGCAGACATGCAGACGCGGGTGCCCCATGACCAGACACAGCCGCCCCAGCCTACGATGGAGCACACCATGATGGCGGCCCGGGCACGCGTTCTGAGCCGCCCAGGCCCTGACAGGCTGCGCCAGTGGGCCGCGCAACCACGGCTGCCTGAGTTTGCGCAGCTGCCCGCTCTGGAGCAGGCCAGCCAGCTGTATGCGGCCACGCTCAGCTACATGGAATTGAAGAACCTGGCCGACGCCCGCCAATCGTGGGGTCAGCTTCAGGCACTCGTACAGACCCAAGGCGATGCGCCTGCCCAGCAGCAAGTGCGCTGGCTGGGGGCAGAGCTGGAGCTTGCGGCCCAGCAACCACAGGCCGCACTGCGGCTGCTGGGCCTGAGCGATTTACAGGGAAAAATCCCGCGGCCTGCCATGATTTTGGGCAGCCAGGCCCTGATTGCCGCAGGCCAGCCGAACAAGGTGTCTGACCGGCTGCAAACCTGGGTCATTGAGCAGCCCAATGACGCCTGGGCCTGGCGCTTGCTGGCGCAGGCATGGCAGGCGCAGGGGCTGGGGCTGCGCGCCATCCGCGCAGAAGCGGAGGCGCATGCCGCACATTACGACTATGCGGCCGCCATTGACCGCTTCAGAGCCGCTCAGGATCTGGCCCGCCGCAGCCATACGCAGGCCGATTACATTGAGGCGTCGATCATTGATACACGGCTGCGTGCCGTGGATTCACTGCTGCGGGAACAGGCGCGCGAGAAGTGATTCGATGGCCAGACCGAGCAGCGAGTAAAGGATAGCCCCCCATACTGCGGCCCAAAAGCCTGCGACGTGCAGGCCGCCCAGCATGCCCGATGCCGACCACAGCATCAGCCCGTTGATCACAAAGAGGAACAGGCCCACCGTAATCAAGGTGACGGGCAAGGTCAGCAGTATCAGCACTGGGCGCACCAGGGTATTGAGCAAGCTGATGACCACCACCGCCCACAACGCAGAGCCAAAGCTTTCAACCTGTACGCCGCTAAATACGGCAGCCACCAAAAGCAATGCGCCTGCATTCAGCAGCCATTTGAGCAAAATTTTCATGGAATCCAGCATAGCAGCCAGCAGGGGCACTGGCGCTGAACACACCGGCATGAATCTGCAATGAAGCATAAAAAAAGGGGCTCTGAAGCCCCTTTTGCATCTCTGCCCGCTATGTTCAGGCAGCCAGTGTTTCGCCAATCAACACGGTCCAAAGTGCGCCAATTCCGGCCAGGGTACCAGCCAGCTTGCGCAGAGGCGAAACGCCCGCTGGAGCGGCCGCTAGCTGTACCTCTTGCTCCTGCATCTTGGGGCGGCGCATGTCGATCACTTGCGCCTGCGCGCCGTGTTCGGCCTGCAGGCTGGCCAGCAGTTCGGGCAAAGGGCCACGCGCCAGCACCGTGCTGACCTGCACGCCACGCGCATTGAGCATGGGCACGCAGTCTTGAAAAAGACGATCCGCCCATTTATTGCGCCAGTTTTCACGAGAGCGATTGCTCACAAACTTGCTGACACGATGGGTAATACGAGGGGCGCAGGCCACCAGCACCCAGTGCGCGCGGCTGGCCTGGGGCGCTTGCGCGGTTGCTTGCAGCAAGCGCCGGGCGTACTCAGCGTCGTCCACGTATACGATGATGGTTTCCATCTATGTCTTTCCTCAGTCGGTCGCAGAAGTTGAAGGCGTGTCAAAAAAACAAAAGCCCTGCTGAGACTACCACCAGAGGATTTGGTTCCTTGGTGTGACCCACAGCAGGGCTGAGCCAGATACAAGGCACGGACCATGCCGTGCCCTGACTGGTTTAGTGGGCCGCCTGGCCGCCGGACTTCTTGGAAGCGATCAGCTTGCCTACCGCCAGCACCAGCAGCGCACCGCTGATGTGGGCCGTCCAGTACAGCGTGCTGGAGATCTGGGCCAGGCCATTTTCGTCCAGCGTGCCCAGCTTGGGCATCCATGTCCACTTGTCGGGGTTCACGAACAGCGGATCGGTCACCAGCATGCCGCCAGCAATCCAGCCCAGCAGCATGCCGCCTGCCACGATGATCAACGGGAAGCGCTCCATCAGCGTAATCACCAGCTGCGAGCCCCACACAATGATCGGAATCGAGATCAGCAGACCCAGCACAACCAGCAGCATCTGGTGTTCGCCCGAGCTTTGGGCCGCACCAGCGATAGCAATCACGTTGTCCACCGACATGACCAGGTCGGCCACGATGATGGTCTTGATGGCTGCAAGCAGCTTGTCGCTGCCCTGGATGTTGTCGTGGCCTTCATCGTCAGGCGCAAGCAGCTTGACACCGATCCACACCAGCAGCAATGCGCCCACCAGTTTCAGCGCTGGCAGCGCCAGCAGTGTCATGGCAAACGCGATCAAGATCACGCGCAAGACGATGGCACCGGCGGTGCCGTAGATGATGCCCTTGCGGCGCAGATCAGGCGGCAGCTTGCGGCATGCCAGCGCGATCACGACCGCGTTATCGCCACCCAGCAAGATGTCGATGATGATGATTTGCCCCAGTGCAACCCAGAAGGGGGCATGGGTCAGGAAATCCATATCCATATAAAACCTCAAAAGGAAGCCGCACGCACCTCAACGCGCCATGCAGCGGTTACTTACGCATGCTCACCCTGGGAAGTCTGAAAGCGCGTGATGCAGGACCAGCGCACTATGGGGGCTTCTTTGGGGACCACGTGTAATCAGTCGCCCAAAGGTCTTGCCCGCAAGATCACGCTGGACCTCACCTGACAAGCCGGAAACCGGAGTTTCGTACTGACGACTTGCCAATCCGCTGGTTTGCTACCGCATGCTGCGGCCCAGCGGGGAGCTACTCCCCTTTGAAGGCCGCAATTTAAACACAAGTCAAAGTACTGTGCAGATAAATGTGCATGTGGATTTTGCGGATGTTCGCACCGCGCATCTTGTGTCTGGCACGGCTCTCGTACGCTTGGCACTTCATGGAAAGCATTCACATTACCGATCTGGAAGCCGCTATCAACTTCTGGCGCGCACGCTGCGCACAGGGGCCGGGCCTGGCGCTGGCAGCAGAAACCGCGCATCTGGCCGAGGTGTACGCCGGGTTGATTTGCAGTAAAGCCACGCACATTGCCCTGCAAGACATGCCCGAGGCCGCTTTGTACGCATGGCTGGCCTGGTATGACACGCAGCCTGACACGCCATGCATTGCCATTTGCTCCACCAGTCAGGGCGACAACCATTGCAAAGGTTGCGGGCGCACTTTTGAAGAGGTGCAGCTGTGGCCCGGCATGAGCCCCTATGCCAAGCGTGCCGTCTGGCAGCGCATTACGACCGAAGGCACCGCGTGGCGTTTTACACGCTACGCCGAGCGGGCACTGGAGAATAAATCATAAAAAAGAGCACATATCGCTTATCCAGCAACGTTTTCAGATAGTTTTATATCTAAAAACTATAGCCCACAAGCGATAGAAGCTCTTATTTTTACCAACCCCAGATAATGTGCAGCGGCAAATACACCGCCATGCCCACCACAATGGTGCCAAGAATGCCGCGCTTGCAGACAAAGTAGATGGACGCACACAGCGCTGCGGGCAGGCGCGCATCTGCCAGCGTGGTGATCAGTGCGCCTTGGCTCATCAGGATTTCTGGTGCAATCACGGCCGCCAGCGCCGCCAGGGGGGCGTATTTGAGGCCCCGCTTGAACCACTCAGGCATGGGCACTTCGCGTTCAGGAATCATGAAGAACGCCCGCGTGACCACAGTCACCACGGCCAGGCCGAAAGTTGCCACCCAGGGCAGCACGCCGCTCCACTGTCCACTCATACCGACTCCTTGTCTGTGGTGCGCTCTGGCAGCGGCATCACCGGGTGTTTTTCGCCCTTGCTGGGGTCCGGGGGCCGGATCGCTGGCTGTGGCCGCAACCGGGCCGCGCGCCGCTCTGCGGTTTCCATCAGCAGACCGGCCGTGACAGCCGCTGCAATAGCGACCAAGATGTTCATCTTCAATGGCAGCGCAAATGCGGCCACTGCAGCACCGCTGGCCACCACGCAGGCCAGCCAGGTGGCTTTGTCCTTGAGCATGGAATACAGCACGCCCAGCAGCGCCAATACCCCCGCAAAGCCCAGCCCCCACTCCAGCGGGATGACATCCGCCAGCAAGATGCCTGCAATGGAGGCCACTTGCCAGGATGCCCAGTTGCCCACGGCTGCCCCCCAGAAAAACGACAGCTGCTCAGGCTTTTTCTCGGGTGTGGGGTAGCGCTGCGCAAAGGCCACAAAAATGATGTCGCCGCTAAAGTAACCCAGCGTGATGCGGTGCGCCAGACGCAGGTGGCCAAAATAGTGGCGCCACATGCTGCTCAAAATCACAAACCGCAGGTTGACGCAGGTGGCCGTGAACCACACCACCCACAGCGGTGCACCCACCATCATCAGGGGCAGTACCGCCAGTTGCGCGCTGCCCGCGTACACGGTCAGCGACATGAAAATAGCCAGAGGCACCGACATGCCGGCCTTGACCATCGCTACGCCTGTGACCAGACCCCAGGCGGCAATTCCCAGCATGGTGGCCATGACGGCACGGGCGCCGGCCTCGAAAGCGGGTTCGCGCGCAATTGACGCGGCGCGCTGCCAGATAGCTTGTGTACGCACGGCTTACTCCGCCGCCGTGTCTGGCAGTGTCAGCAATGTACCGGCAGGCAGCTCAAAGCCACGCAGAAAATCGGCTGCGGACAGGCGTTTACCGCCAGCACGCTGCAGCTGCATCAGCCGCAGTGCACCAGTTGCGCAGGCCACCAGCACGCCATCGGCATCCGCTGCCAGCACGGTGCCAGGCTGGGCATTGCCGCTGTAGGCCTCAGGGGTGGCTGCCCACAGCTTGATGACCTCAGCGCCGCACTGCGTAGCACCGCCAGGAAAGGGGTTGAACGCACGCAGGCGGCGGTCCAGCTCGATGGCGGACAAGCGCCAATCCATCCAGCTTTCGGATTTTTCAATTTTGTGCGCGTACGTCACGCCCTCAGCCGGCTGCGGCGTGCGCGGCAGGCCGCCGCAGGTGCTCATCTCCAGCGCCTCCACAATCATGCGCCCTCCCAGATCGGCCAGCTTGTCGTGCATGCTGGCCGTGGTGTCTGTGGCAGTAATGGGCAGGCGCTCTATCAGGCACATGTCACCGGTGTCCAGACCGATGTCCATTTGCATGATGGTCACGCCCGTTTGCGCGTCACCCGCTTCAATGGCTCGGTGAATAGGCGCAGCCCCGCGCCAGCGAGGCAAGAGCGAAGCATGGATGTTCAGGCAGCCTTTGGGAGGCAAATCCAGCACCCACTGCGGCAGGATCAGGCCATAGGCGGCCACCACCATCACGTCAGCGTTGGCATCCAGCAAGGCTTGGCGCGCCGCAGCAGCATCTTCGGGGTATTTGCCATCCAGTCGCAGGCTCAAGGGCTGCGCCACGGCAATGCCGTGTTCCAGCGCACATTGCTTGACGGGGGAGGCCTGCAGCTTCATGCCACGTCCCGCAGGGCGGTCTGGCTGCGTCAGCACCAGGGGGACATCAAAACCTGCCTTGAGTAGGCGCTCTAAGGCCACACGCGCAAACTCAGGCGTGCCGGCAAAAATAACTCTCATGCGTTCCATCCGGAGAAAACTACTGCCATTGGCTGGGCAGATGCAGCGTTTGACACAGGGCGCCAGGCCTGCAAGGCGCAAGGACTGACAGCGCCTTCATGGGCGCGAGTCGTCGTCGCTGCGTAATTCGTCGGTAAACATCACCCGTTGCACAACGCCTTGCGGGTCGATGAAAACATGGGCCATCCGGTCAATGCTATTTTCGCGAATCCGGTAGGTCCAGATATCGCCTTTGAAGTTGCCCACACCCTCAACCAGTGCAGGCTTGCCAAAGTAGTTGAAAACACTTTGGCGATTGTCCTGGCCCGGCTGCAGTTTCTGAAAATGCGCCTCTTGCAGCACTTGCTCTACGTGCACCAGCCGTTGCTGGGCATCGAGCTGCATGTGATAGACCTGCTGACCCGCAGGCTGGCGGCTGTAGACCCAGCGCTCACCGCCACCGGCCAGAGGCACACGCACGTGGGGCTGGCCCATGTCCTCAAGCAACTGCGCAGCGGGTGTGCCGGGCTTTTGCCACTCGGGCACTGCACATGCCATCACAGTGGCCGTGCACACAAGCATCACGGCCCAGCGCCACAAAAACGAGAGCGCTGGAAGCTTGGGCATCAGCGTTCTGCCTGTTTTTGCAGTTTGACCATCTTGGTCTTGATGCGGTTGCGCTTCAAAGGTGACAGGTATTCCACAAATACCTTGCCCATCAGATGGTCCATCTCGTGCTGGATGCAGATGGCCAGCAAGCCCTCGGCTTCGATTTCGCGCGCCTGACCGTTTTCGTCCAGCGCCCGGACCTTGACCGAAGTAGACCGCTCCACGCCGTCGTAAATACCGGGCACGGACAGGCAACCTTCTTCGTTGACCTGCTTTTCTTCGCTGGCCCAGACAATTTCCGGGTTGATCAAGACGAGTTTTTGGTCATGCTCTTGCGACACATCAATAACGATCAGGCGCTCATGGAAGTCCACTTGCGTGGCTGCCAGACCGATGCCCTGGGCGTCGTACATGGTCTCGAACATGTCCTCAATCTGCTTGCGAATGCGGTCATCCACCTGCTCAACAGGTTTGGCTACCTTGTGCAGGCGAGGATCAGGAAAGCAAAGAATCGGAAGTAAGGCCATGGCAAATTCTGGAAATATGTCTCTATTTTCGCCACTTTCGCACAGTCGCGCAGCACAAGTTGTTGATACGCATTGCCCAATCAAGGCCTTGGAATGAGAATCTGCAGGGATTGTCTACACAAAATGGCGCCCGCGCCTGAATAACAGAGAGAGAGGGAAGAGCATGAAGGGTACTGTCACCACGTGTGTTTTGGCCATGGTCGCTGCGCTGTATAGCTCTGTGGGTGGTGCTCAGACCCACTCCTTAGCGGTGACTACAGAACAACGTGCCACCGCCCAGCAAGTCGCACAGCAAGGCGTACCACTGTCGGCGCTCAACCCCAGCGCACCCAGCAGCTACACCGTGCAACGTGGAGACACCCTTTGGCGCATTTCCGGCCTGTTCCTGCGCCAGCCCTGGCGCTGGCCCGAGCTGTGGGGCATGAATCTGCAATCGATTGCCAACCCCCATCTGATCTACCCCGGCCAGCAGCTGTATCTGGAGAAAGACGGTGACTATGCCCGTCTGACCACGGCGCGCAATGGTGGCTCATCCACCATCAAGCTCTCGCCGCGCGTGCGCAGCGAAAGTCTGTCTGACCTCGCACTGCCGACCCTGCAGATGCACATCATTGAGGCATTTCTGGCCGAGCCACTGGTCGTTGACAGTGACACGGTTGCCAATGCGCCGCGCATCATCGCCGGCGAGGATGACCGCTCCATGCTCTCTCCCGGTGACCGCGCCTATGTGCGTGGGCCGTCGACAGCACCGCTTTTGTATGCGCAGGGGGCCTCGCGCAGCTACCGCCTGTTTCGCCAGGCCACGCCGCTGCACGACCCCATCACCAAAGAAGTCCTGGGTTATGAAGCGCAGTATCTGGGCCAGGCTGAGCTGGAACGCGGTGAAACGCTGGGTATGGCGGCCCGAAAGGATGCGCTGCCCGTTTACGTGCCAGGCACGGTCAATATCAGCAAGATCAAGGAAGAAATACGCCCGGGCGACCGCCTGTTGCCTGAGCCTGCGCGCCAATACCTGAGTTATGCGCCCCACGCCCCGCAAACCGCAGTGGCGGCCCACGTTGTGTCTATTTACGGCAGTACGTCCGTACGCTACGGCACGCAATATCAGGTGGTAACCATCAACAAAGGCAGCCAAGATGGGATGGCTCCCGGCATGGTGCTGGCCTTGATGACCACGGGACAGACGCTGGTCGACAAAACCGATCCACAGCGCGCCACCGTACAGCTGCCCAACGAAGAAAACGGGCTGGCCATGGTGTTTCGCAGTTTTGACCGCGTCTCCTACGCCCTCATCATGGACATTCAACGCGGCGTCCAAGTCGGAGATTTACTGACAACACCACGCTAATCCATGCCATGACAGCGGACATCACCCACTGGGAGCGCGCAGATCTGGAGGCATGGCTGCGCTTGTCCCTGACGCCCAGCGTTGGCAACGCTGCCGCCCGCCGCCTGCTTGCACGCTTTGGTTCAGCTGCAGCGATCTTCACAGAATCAGTGGCCGAGCTGCAAACCTGCGTGAGCCTGGCGCAGGCGGCCCAGCTGCGTCATCCCCCGAAGAATTTTTCTGCGGCATGCGAAACCACCTGGCAATGGCTGCATGCGAACAGCCCGGATTTGGGTCATGCGCTGATCACACTTGGTGATCCGCGTTACCCAGACAGCTTGCTGCACACCGCAGACCCGCCTCTGATGCTCTATGTGATGGGTGCTCGCCACTGGCTAGAGCGCCATACGCCCATCGTGGACTGGCAGCACAGTCTGGCAATCGTTGGCTCTCGCAACCCCACCCCTCAGGGGGCTGACAACGCCTATCAATTTGCCCACCATCTGGCAGGCCAGGGCTGGTGTATTGTTTCAGGCATGGCACTGGGTATTGATGCGGCAGCCCATGCAGGAGCCATGGCCGCCAGCAGCGCATCACTGCCCACAATTGCGGTGGTGGGCACCGGCGTAGACCGCATCTACCCCCGCCAGCACAAGCAGCTGGCACATCAACTGGCTCACTGCGGGCTGATCATCAGTGAGTTCCCCCTAGGCACCCCACCGATCGCCAGCAATTTCCCTAAACGCAACCGCATTATTTCAGGGCTGTCTCGTGGCACATTGGTGGTCGAAGCCGCTCTGGCATCCGGCTCACTGATCACGGCACGCACGGCCTCAG
The DNA here is from genome assembly GCF_014851485.1 of Comamonas sp. CMM02. Lineage (NCBI taxonomy): Bacteria > Pseudomonadati > Pseudomonadota > Betaproteobacteria > Burkholderiales > Comamonadaceae > Comamonas > Comamonas sp. CMM02. The sequence continues at coordinate 88,851 of NZ_JACUZW010000004.1, forward strand.
AGCAGGGGCGCGAAGTATTCGCCATTCCGGGCTCCATCCACAGCCCACAAGCCCGTGGCTGCCATGCACTGATACAGCAGGGCGCCAAACTGGTCGAACGTGCACAGGACATTCTGGATGAATGGGGCGACCACACACCCCAAGCCATGGTCAGTACAGTCGCCGCGACACCCACCTCTAATGAGCACCCACTGCTCACCGCCATGGGCTACGACCCTGTCCATCTGGACACCCTCGTCGCTCGCACAGGGTGGAGCGCAGCAGATTTGCAGGCCCAGTTGCTGGAGCTGGAATTAGAAGGCAGTGTCCATCGCCTGGCCGGAGGTCTGTTTCAGCGCACTGGCCAGGCCTGAAGCCATCAGGCGCAAAAAAAGGGCACCTTAGGTGCCCTTTTTTTGATTGTCAGCCTGTGAACTCAGACCACAGCCCCGGAATTGGGGTCGTTGGGGTCTTGCTCCTGCTTGGAGGGCTTGACCAGGTCTTCACGCTTGACGCCCAGCCACATCACGATGGCCGCGCCCACGAAGATGGACGAGTAGATGCCGAACACGATACCAATGGTCAGCGCCAGCGAGAAGTAATGCAGGCTGGGGCCACCAAAGAAGAACATGGCCAGCACCATGGCTTCGGTCGATGCGTGGGTAATCACCGTGCGGCTCATGGTGGAGGTGATGGCGTGGTTGATGACCGCCGTCGTATCCATCTTGCGCTGCCTGCGGAAGGTTTCACGAATACGGTCAAACACCACCACCGACTCATTCACGGAGTAACCCAGCACTGCCAGCACACCGGCCAGCACTGGCAGCGAGAACTCCCACTGGAAGAACGCGAAAAAGCCCAGAATGATCACCACGTCGTGGAAGTTGGCAAACGCTGCGGCTACGCCAAACTTCCATTCAAAGCGGAACGCCAGGTAGACGATGATGCCCACCATCACCACAACCAGCGCCAGCAGGCCATTGGTGACCAGCTCCTCCCCGACAGAAGGGCCAACGAACTCGGTGCGACGCAATGTGACTTCAGGGTCAGCCGCCTTGAGCGCCTGCAATACGCTTTCGCTTTGCTGCGCAGAAGTCACGCCCTGCTGCACGGGCATGCGGATCATCACATCCCGTGCAGTGCCAAAGTTCTGCACCGTCACATCGCTGTAACCCTTGTCCTGGATGGTTTTGCGCACCTTCTCCAGATCAGCGGGCTGGCTATAGGCCACTTCCATGACCGTGCCACCCGTGAACTCCACAGACAGATGCAGGCCCTTGGTGACCAGGAAGAAAACGGCCAGCACAAAGGTGATGATGGAAATCGCGTTGAGCACCAACGCGTATTTCATGAACGGAATGTCTTTTCGGATGCGGAAGAGTTCCATGTCTTCCTCCTTTACTTCGCTTCTTCAACGGCAGTGCCGTCAGGGCGCCAGATCGTGCCAATGGACACGCTCTTGAGCTTCTTTTGACGGCCATACCACAGGTTCGCCAAGCCACGCGAGAAGAACACGGCAGAGAACATGCTGGTCGCAATACCAATACAGTGCACCACGGCAAAGCCGCGCACGGCGCCTGAGCCAAAGGCCAGCAGCGACAAGCCCACGATCAGGGTCGTCAGGTTCGAGTCCAGGATGGTGGCCCATGCGCGGTCATAGCCCGCGTGGATGGCCGCCTGCGGCGAAAGACCGGCTCGCAGCTCTTCCCGTATACGCTCGTTGATCAGCACGTTGGAGTCAATCGCCACACCAATCGCCAGCGCCATCGCCGCGATACCGGGCAAGGTCAGCGTCGCTTGCAGCATGGACAAAACCGCCATCAGCAACAGCACGTTCACACCCAGCGCCACCGTAGAGAACACGCCGAACAGGTGGTAGTACACGCACATGAAAATGGCGATAACGACGAAGCCCCACACCACGGAGTTGATACCACGCTCAATGTTGTCAGCACCCAGGCTGGGGCCAATGGTGTATTCCTCGATGATCTCCATGGGCGCAGCCAGAGAACCTGCGCGCAGCAGCAGCGAGGTATCGTTGGCTTCCGTGGTCGTCATGCGACCCGAAATCTGCACGCGACCTCCTCCGATTTCAGAGCGGATCGCTGGCGCAGTCACCACTTCGCCCTTGCCCTTTTCGAACAAGATGATGGCCATGCGCTTGTTGATGTTCTCGCGCGTGATGTCCTTGAAGATGCGCGCGCCCTTGGCATCCAGCACCAGGTTCACGGTTGGCTCCTGGGTCTGGCTGTCAAAACCAGGCTGGGCATCGGTCAGATTCTCGCCCGTCAAAATCACTTGTTTCTTGACGATGACCGGGTTGCCGCTGCGGTCCAGATAGCGCTCCGAGCCAAATGGCACATTGCCCGTGCCCATTTCAGCTGCGCGGCCCTCGGAGGATTCGTCCACCAAGCGCACTTCCAGCGTCGCGGTACGACCCAAGATGTCCTTGGCCTTGGCGGTGTCCTGCACGCCCGGCAGCTGCACCACAATGCGGTCCAGACCCTGCTGCTGGATCACGGGCTCAGCCACACCCAGCTCGTTGATACGGTTGTGCAGCGTGGTGATGTTTTGCTTGAGTGCCTGCTCTTGCACCTTGCGCAGCGATTCAGGCTTGATGGTGGCACGCAGGCGGCCATCGGCACCGGTGCCCACTTCTGCCACTTGCAGATCGGGGAACTGGTCGGCAATCAGATTGCGCGCAGCAGTCATGCTGGCTTCGTCTCGCAGGCGCACTTCAATGGCCTGACCATCACGGCTGATACCGCCATGGCGAATGCTCTTGTCGCGCATCATGGTGCGCAGATCGCCCGCCAGAGATTCAGCACGCTTGGTCAACGCGGCTTGCATGTCCACTTGCAGCATGAAGTGCACACCACCGCGCAAGTCCAGGCCCAGGTACATGGGGTTGGCGCCCAAGGATGTCAGCCACTGGGGTGAGCGCGAAACCAGGTTCAGCGCCACGATGTAAGCAGGGTCAGCAGGGTCGGCCACCAGAGCACGTTCGATCACGTCCTTGGCTTTGAGCTGCTCGTCGGGCGTATTGAAACGCGCGCGCACAGAATTGCCTTCCAGAGTCAGAACGTCTGGCGACAACGAGGCCGCTTGCAGTGCGCTTTCGACACGGGTGAGTACACCCTCATCGACCTTGACGGAAGATTTGGCAGAAGACACCTGCACTGCAGGTGCCTCGCCGAAAAAGTTGGGCAGGGTGTAGATCACACCTACCAGTAGCGCGACCACAAGGATCGCGTACTTCCAGACCGGGTATCGGTTCATGATCGCGCTCTATCTCTCACGCTAGAAACAGGGCGCGGCATGCCTTCAGACAAGCCCACCGGCCCGCTCAACCAGAAGAAAGTCTGGTCTTACTTAACGGTGCCCTTGGGCAGCACTTGCACCACGGCGGAACGCTGGATTTGCACCTTCACGCCGGCAGCGATTTCGATGAACAGAAACTGCTCGTCCAGATCGACCACACGGCCCAGAATGCCGCCGGAGGTTGCCACGTCGTCACCCTTGGACAGGGCTTCCACCATGGCGCGGTGTTCCTTTTGACGCTTCATCTGGGGACGAATCATCACAAAGTACAAGACCACAAACATCAGCACCAGAGGCAGCATGCCGGTGAGCGAAGACATCATGCCGCCTTCAGCAGCAGCGGCTGCGGGAGCGGTTTGGGCAAAAGCAGAAGAAATAAACACGGACGAACTCCAAGATGGAATGGGTCAAAAAAAAGAACAGGCCACAGGGCCTGCCAAGCGCTACAGCATAGCTGAGCGCAAGTCAACGAAGCATTGTATGCGTGCGCCTTGTGATATGCCGCAGCTAAACCTGAGTACCTGCCAGTGTTTGCCACAGAATATCTTTTAAAAGAAATGAGCTGCTGGCGCTTACTGGATAAGCGTCAGCAGCTATCTTTTCAGAAATAACCGGCTGTCAAAGAGCCTGTTATTTTGCTGCAGCCGGGGCCCGCCACTGCTGCATCAGCGCCTGCCACTTGCTGCGTGCAGCCTGCAAATGCCGTTCTTTCACGTGGCCATAACCGCGGATGTCTTCGGGGATGCGGGCAATCTCTACGGCCAGCGGCAGCTTGTCCGTCGTCAGCTGTGGCAGCAAGCCTTCGATGCACTCCCGGTACTCTGCAATCAAGGCGCGCTCGGTTTTGCGCTCAGGGTTGCGGCCGAACACATCCAAAGCCGTACCGCGCAAACCCTTCAAGCCTGCCAGCACCTTGAACAAGGTACGGATACGCTGCGGATACGCTTTTTTGACCAGATGACCTTGGTCATCTTTGGACGCTGTTGTGGGCGGTGCCAGGTGGTGCACCAGCTTGTAGTCGCCTTCAAACATGTCCGCAATCTTTTGTGTGAAAGCCGGGTCTGTGTGCAGACGCGCCACCTCGTACTCATCCTTGTACGCCATGAGCTTGAACAAGTAACGCGCCACAGCTTCGGTCAGCTTGGTGGAAGCACCGAGCTGACTTTCTGCCGCCTGCACCTTATCGACCAGCGCACGGTATTGCGCGGCATAGGCGGCGTTCTGGTAGCCGGTCAGAAACTCTTCACGCTGCGCCACCAGCTCTTGCACCCCGGGTTTCTTCACGAACTGAATGACTTGCGCCGTGCGGTAAATGGCTTGCACATCTTCCAGCTTGTGCGCGCAGCGGCGGCCCCACTCAAACGCGGCCTGGTTGTTGGCTACCTGTACACCGTTGAGCTCCATGGCACGCAACAGGGCTTGCCGACTGAGGGGGATACGGCCCTTTTGCCAGGCATAGCCCAGCATCAGCGGGTTGGTGTAGATGCTGTCGCCCAGCAGCTTGACGGCCACTTCATCGGCATCCCATACGCCCAGATGGGCCTGGCCACCCACAGCATGGGCAATGGCGGTTTCGCATTGCGCGCCGGGTGCCTGCCAATCAGGATTGTGTACAAAGGCCGCTGTCGGCGTGCCATGGGTGTTCAGGGCTACAAAGGTTCGCCCCGACTGCATGGATGCCAGGGTCACCGCATTCGCCGCGACGATGGCATCACAGCCAATCACCAAATCGGCCTTGCCCACATCCACCTTGGTGGTGTGAATGGCCTCTGGTGTGTTGGCTATCTGGATATGGCTCCAGGTTGAGCCACCCTTTTGTGCCAGGCCCGCAGCGTCTTGCGTGATGACACCCTTGCCTTCCAGGTGTGCCGCCATGCCAAGCAACGAGCCAATGGTGATCACCCCGGTACCGCCCACCCCGGCCACCACAATGCCCCACGCCTGGGTGGCATCGGGCAACACCGGCTCGGCAATCGCTGGCAGCAGGGAAAGGTCACCCTTTTTTTCCTTCTTGGGCTTTTTGAGCTGTCCGCCTTCCACAGTGACAAAGCTGGGGCAAAAGCCCTTCACGCAAGAGAAATCTTTGTTGCAGCTGTTTTGGTTGATACGGCGCTTGCGGCCAAACGGCGTCTCCACCGGCTCGACCGACAGACAGTTGGACTGCACCGAACAATCACCACAGCCTTCACACACCAGCTCGTTGATGATGACGGTCTTGGCAGGCGTTGCCAGCGTGCCGCGCTTGCGGCGACGGCGTTTTTCCGTGGCGCACGTCTGGTCGTAAATGATGGCCGTGCAGCCTTCCAGCTCACGGAACTGACGCTGAATGCGGTCCAGCTCATCGCGGTGGTGCACCGTCACCCCGGGCGACAGGCTCACCCCTTGGTATTTGGCGGGCTCATCGGTGACGATCACCAGCTTGCGCACACCTTCCGCCAGCAAGCTTTGCATGATTTGCAGCACCGAGTGGCCTTCAGGCCGCTCGCCCACACGCTGCCCGCCCGTCATGGCCACGGCATCGTTGTAAAGCAGCTTGTAGGTAATGTTCACACCCGCCGCAATGCTCTGGCGTATCGCCAGCAACCCGCTGTGAAAGTAGGTGCCATCACCCAGGTTGGCAAACACGTGCGCCTCTTTGGTGAACGGTGCCTGGCCCACCCAACTGACCCCTTCGCCGCCCATTTGCGTGAAAGTGCTGGTGGAGCGGTCCATCCACACCGTCATGTAGTGGCAGCCAATCCCTGCCACAGCGCGGCTGCCTTCGGGCACGCGGGTACTGGTGTTGTGCGGGCAGCCACTGCAAAACCACGGCGTACGGTCACCCGCAGGGGCATTGGCTTGTGTCTGCTGCAGCTCACAGGCATCCAGCAGTGCCAGGTGCTGGTCCATGCGTGCCTGCACGTCTTGCGGCACACCCAGTTTTTTCAGCCGCTTGGCAATGGCGCGTGCAATCAGCGCGGGGGTCAGGTCAGCATTGGCGCGCAGCAGCCAGTCGCCACTGGCGTGGCTGGGCTTGCTCCACTCGCCGCCTTCGCGGTCTTCAAACTTGCCCACCACGGTGGGGCGCACATCATCACGCCAGTTGTAAAGCTCTTCTTTGACCTGGTACTCAATGATCTGGCGCTTTTCCTCCACCACCAAAATTTCTTGCAGGCCGCGTGCAAAGTCGCGCGTGATCGTAGCCTCCAGCGGCCACACCACATTCACTTTGTGCACCCGAATGCCCACGCGCTGGCAGGTGGCGTCATCGAGCCCCAAGTCGATCAAGGCCTGACGCATGTCGTTGTAGGCCTTGCCGCTGGCCATGATGCCAAAGCGGTCCTGACTGCCCTGCACCACGTTGTAGTTCAGCTTGTTGGCGCGCACATAGGCCAGGGCGGCATACCACTTGTGGTGCATCAGCCGCTGCTCTTGCTCCAGCGGGGCATCAGGCCAGCGAATGTGCAGGCCACCGGGTGGCATGGCAAAGTCTTCGGGCAGCACGATGTTCACGCGGTCTGGGTCCACCCAGACGCTGCTGGAGGACTCGACCACCTCCTGAATCGTCTTCATCCCCGACCACAGCCCGCTGAAGCGGCTCATGGCAAAGGCATGCAGGCCCATGTCCAGAATTTCCTGCACGCTGCTGGGAAAGAAAACGGGGGTTCCACAGGCCTTGAAAATGTGATCGCTTTGGTGGGCCGCCGTGGAGCTTTTGCTGATGTGGTCATCCCCCGCCAGTGCAATGACGCCACCGTGCTGTGCGGTACCGGCCATGTTGGCGTGCTTGAACACGTCGGAGCAGCGGTCCACCCCCGGCCCTTTGCCATACCAGATGCCAAAGACGCCGTCGAACTTCTGCGACTGCGGGTACAAATCCAGCTGCTGCGTGCCCCACAGGGCAGTCGCAGCCAGCTCCTCATTCACACCCGGCTTAAAGACGATGTTTTGTGACTCCAGGTGTTTTTGGGCTGCCCACAGCGCCTGGTCATAGCCACCCAGAGGCGAGCCACGGTAGCCACTGATGAAACCGGCTGTATTCAGCCCCTGCTGCGCATCGCGCAGGCGCTGCAGCATGGGCAGGCGCACCAGCGCCTGCACGCCGCTCATGAAGGCGCGGCCTCTTTCCAGGGTGTATTTGTCGTCCAGCGTGACGTTTTCCAGCGCCAGGCGCACGGCGTCGTTCAAGGGTGCGTTCATAGCGCACGTCCTTGGCTGGCAGGTGTCAGCACGGGGCTTACTGCATTGATCCATGGGGCGTTCATCGTTGTCTCCTTCATATGGACCATGCGTTTGGCTGGTCTCTTGGTGTGTGGGCGATGACCCAAATCAAGTGTAGAAGTGAGCGCGGGATAAGGGATTGCTTTTTTTGCCCCAAAATACCAATCCTGCGCAAGATCCTTTCTCAAACAAGGGAAAACGTGAATACTCTGGACAAATTTGACCTCGCCATCCTGGCCCATTTGCAGGCCGATGGGCGATTGACCAATGCTGAACTGGCACAGCGTGTGGGCCTGTCTGCAGCGCCATGCTGGCGGCGTGTGCGTTCGCTGGAAACGCTGGGCTACATCCGCGGCTACCACGCTGAAATTGACCGCCACAAAATCGGGCTGGGTGTGCTGGCCTTTGTGCGCATTGATGCGGAAATCAGCTCTGGCGCGCGCACCCGGGAGATGGAAGAGGCCATTTGCGCCATCCCCGAAGTCATTTCGTGTCACTACATCAGCGGCAAGGGCATGTTTGAGCTGCAGGTGGTTGCCAAGGATCTGGAGAGTTTTTCCAACTTCACGCGTTCCGTACTGCTCAATTTGCCCAATGTGAAGGACATGCACACCAGCTTTTCACTGGGGGAGGTGAAATCCAGCATGCCGCCCGTGCCGGCCGCTGGCGTGTAGCCAAGCAGGTCACTTGTGACCTGCGCGCATGTGCCAAGTGAGATGGCAGCCATCGCTCGCAGGCAATGTCCGGCAAGAAGCTGCTAGAGGGCTGACAATTGGCGGTGATGCCCGACCACCAAGCCCCCCTCCCGCCCACGCCCTCCCCAGGGCGCATTCTTGAAGAGCCTGGTGCAACACCAGCGCCCCAAGCCTCCCGGCCTGACTCGACCTGGGCACCCTTGCGCACCCCCACCTTCCGCCTGCTGTGGAGCGTGACGCTGGTGGCCAACATCTGCGTCTGGATGAACGATGTGGCCGCCGCGTGGATGATGACCTCCCTGACCACATCCCCTGTGCTGGTGGCCCTGGTACAGACGGCATCCACCCTGCCCGTGTTTTTGCTGGGCCTGCCCAGCGGCGCTCTGGCCGACATCCTGGACCGACGCCGTTATTTCATCTTCACGCAGTTCTGGGTGGCGATCGTGGCTGTGCTGCTGTGCGCAGCCGTCGCTCTGGACGCCATGAGCGCCCCGCTGCTTCTGGCCCTGACATTTGCCAACGGCATTGGCATGGCCATGCGCTGGCCGGTCTTTTCTGCGCTGATTCCCGAAGTGATCAGCAAGCCGCTGCTGCCCTCGGCCATGGCGCTCAATGCGGTGGCCATGAATGCCTCGCGCATTGTGGGTCCCCTGGTGGCAGGCGCCATCATTGCCAGCGCAGGCACGCTGTGGGTGTTTGTGCTGAATGCGCTGCTGTCCATCGTGGCGGGCTTCATCTTGCTGCGCTGGCAGCGGGAGCAGGCAGCCATCAACCCTCTGGGGCGCGAGCGCCTGCCCAGTGCCATGCGCGTGGGGCTGCAGTTCGTCAAAGAATCGCCGCGCATGCGCGCCGTAATTGCGCGCACCGTGTCGTTCTTTTTCATGTCCACCGCCATCATGGCTTTGCTGCCGCTGACCGCCAAACGCTTTGATGGCATTGGCTTCATCAGCGGCGCGGGCGTGTTCACCGTGCTGCTGGCATCCATGGGCGCTGGGGCCATCATCGGTGCCATGTTTTTGCCCCGCATCCGGCAGGCTTTGCCCAGCGAGGCTCTGGTGCTGACGGGCACCTGCCTGCAGGCAGCATCCACCATTGGTGTGGCTCTGGCACCCAATTTGGCGCTGGCCATTGTGTGCATGATGATTGCCGGCCTGTCGCTGCTGTCTACGGCCAACACGCTGGGCGTGAAAGCCCAGATGGCACTGCCCAACTGGGTGCGTGCGCGGGGCATGTCGGCCTATCAGATGTCCATCATGGGCGGCATGGCGCTGGGCTCGGCGCTGTGGGGCAAGATTGCATCGCTCACCTCGGTGCCTGCCAGCCTGATCACCGCCGCCATCACTGGCGTGGTCTGCATGCTGGTGGTGCAGCGCGTATTTCTGGATCGCCAGGCTCTGGAAGATTTGAGCCCCTCCAAAGCCTGGGAGCCGCCCAAACACAGCCAGCCCGAAGAGGGCCGCGTGGTGGTGCACATTGAGTTCATCATCAACCCCGCCAAGGCCAAGCGCTTTCGCACACTGATGCAGGAAAGCCGGCGCAGTCGCATGCGCCAGGGCGCGCTGGCGTGGCGCATGCTGCACAGCATGGAGCGGCCAGAGCGCTATGTGGAAGAAATTGTGGATGAGTCCTGGATTGAGCACCTGCGCCGCTTTGACCGCGTCACCGCTGCCGATGTGGCCTTGCGTGAGCGCAAGCTGGCCTTCCACGTGCTGGATACACCGCCCCGGGTCACGCGCTATTTCGAGACAGATTAAGGCCCAGGCGGGCAACAAAAAGGCTGCAGTCATGCAGCCTTTTTGTTGGATGGTATTTCTAATAAATGAGCTATCAAGGCTTATTCATCAACGATTTCAGCACTAAAACTATTTGAAATCATTGACTGACAAGCGTCATATGCTCACTTTTACTGCGGCACAGGCATACCCTTGGGCCACAAGGCCCACAGTCGCAGCGGCTGCTTGATACGCCCGGCCAGGTCTCCTGCCTGTTTGCCCCAGCCCATGAAGTAGTCGGCGCGCACAGCGCCCACGATGGCGCTGCCCGTATCTTGCGCCAGCACCAGGCGCTTGTATTCCACTTCCATGCCCTTGGAGTACATCCACACCGGTGTGCCGTAAGGAATGCTGCCACGGTCCACTGCAATCGAGCGCCCCGGTGTCAGCGGCACGCCTTGCGCGCCTTTGGGGCCAAACTGTGCGTCCAGCCCTTCCAGCGCCTCTTCACGGAAGAACACGTAACGCGGGTTGCTCCACAGCATCTCCTGCACACGATCGGGGTTCACCGCAATCCATGCGCTGATGCCGGGCCAGCTGGCATCCGTAATCAGATTGCGATCCAGCAGCCAGCGGCCCACGCTCTTGTAGGGCTGGTCATTGGTGGCGGCATAGGCCAGACGAATCTGGCGCACGCTGCCGTCCGGCTCGGTAATGCGCAAACGGCCTGAGCCCTGAATGTGCAGCACCAAGGCTTCAATCGGGTCGTTCAGCCACGCAATCTCGCGCCCGGCCAAGGCGGCCTGCGCTTCGGGAAGGGTATCGATCTGCTGGCGCGAGAACCACGGCTTGCGCGCACCCAAGCTTGCAGGTGCGCGGTACAGCGGAATGTTGAACTCTGCCGTACGCACACGCGAGCCCACCATCTCGGGCTCATAGTACGAAGTGAGCATGCCTTGCGACTTGCCATCCAGCGACTCCACGCGGTAAGGCTGCAGGTTCGATTGCAGCCAGTGGCTTTGCTCCTGTACGCTGGCAATGCTCAAACGGCGCACGTCCTGACACAGCCCCGCCAGCGCCGCAGGCGGGCGCTCGCAACTGCGCAGCCAGGCATTCCACGCCTCATGCAGGGCATCGTCTTGGAAACCGGGCAACTCTGCCCAGCGCACAGGCAGCCAGCGGCTTTTTGCACGAAAGCTGGGTGGCCCCAGCGGGGCGGTATCGATCACCTCACCGGTAGGAAAGCCTGTGCTGGGGCCGTCGTTGGAGCCCCCGGAGGAGCCGGACACACGTGGGCCAGAAGAGCAGGCAGCGAGGGTGCCTACAATCAGCGCCATCGAAACACGAAGCAGGAGAGATACGGTCATGGGCCTGATTTTGCTTGAAGCTTTGCTCGCTTTGTTGATTCTGGTGGGGATTGTCTGGTGGACCATGTTCCATGGTCGCTCTAAAGGGGAACTACCGCCCTGCGATGAGCACCAAGACAAAGATTGACGTTGCTCGGCAATTTCCTACGCGAGGCATCTGGCACGACTGATAGAGCGTTCAAGCAGACTTCTCACAATCGAATATCTGCCCGCTACGGCTGTAGCGCTCATAACGTAAAGGAAAAACCATGCGCAAAAATCTCATCCTCTCTGCCTCCGTGGCTGCAGCACTCTTAATTTCCGGCTGTGCCGCTACGGATGGCATGTCTGACACCACCAAGCGTACCGCCACTGGTGCTGGTGTCGGCGCTCTGGCTGGTGCTGCCATCGGTGCTGCCACAGGCGGTAAAGCCGGTGTCGGCGCGGTAGCTGGCGCCGCCCTTGGCGGACTTGGCACTTACATCTGGTCCAACAACCAGGAAAAGCGCAAACAAGAAATGCAGGCGGCCACCCAGGGTACGGGTGTAAATGTGGTTCAAACCGCCGACAACCAGCTGAAGATGGAAATCCCCAGCGACATCTCTTTTGATACTGGCCGCTACGACATCAAGAGCAACTTTGCCCCCATTTTGGATCGTTTCGCTGAAGGCCTGCGCAGCAGCCCCAACGCAGAAGTACGCATCGTGGGCCACACCGACAGCACCGGCTCTGATGCTGTGAACAACCCCTTGTCGCTCAACCGTGCCAACAGCACCCGCGACTATCTGATGCAGCGTGGCGTCAGCGGCAGCCGCATCTTTACAGAAGGCCGCGGCTCCTACCAGCCCATCGCATCCAACAGCACTGCAGAGGGCCGTTCGCGCAACCGCCGTGTTGAAATTTTTGTGGGTGAACGCGCTCAATAAGGACAGCTGACAGTACTTGCCTGGCAAGGCACTGGAAGGCAAAAAGGCTCTGAATAAATTCAGAGCCTTTTTTTATGCCCCATCACATCCTCAAAGGGCTTGTGGACGCGTTGTGAGGCTTGCCCGGTCTTGTCCCTGAAGCAGCTTACAACTGCCCGTGCGCGCGCAGCACATTGGCCAGCTCTACCGCCGATTTCACCTGCATCTTGTCAAACACACGTGCCCGGTGCACTTCGACCGTGCGCACGCTGATGTCCAGCTGATCCGCAATCAGCTTGTTGGGCACGCCTTCAACAACGAGTGTCATCACCCCTCGCTCGCGCTCTGTCAGATCCGCCAGGCGGTTGAGCAAAGCATGGCGCAACGCCGTCTCTTCAAGGTATTGCGCAGATTGCTGCAGCGCTTGCTCGATGCGATCCACCAGCACATTGTCTGAAAACGGCTTTTCACAGAAATCAAAAGCGCCTTGCTTGACGGTCTGCACAGCGGTGGGGACGTCGGCATGGCCGGTCAGGAAAATCACCGGTACCGTCTCAATCACGCCTTCCATTTGTTTGAGCTGTGCAAACAAAGACAGGCCACTCATGCCCGTCATGCGAACATCCAGCAGCAGGCATTGCGGATGCCGTGGCACGGGCCGCTCGCCCAGCATGGCCAGGAAATCTTCGGCGCAGGCAAAACTTTCGCTATACAAACGGCGCGAACGCAGCAGCCACGCCAAAGCGTCGCGTACATCCGCATCGTCATCCACGATATAAACCGTGGCATTAGTGACTGGTTCCATGGGGTTCAGCTTAACTTTTCTCGGTCACCTGCAACAGGCAGGCTGAAGGTAAACACCGTACCACGTGGGGCATTGACGCTGTAGCGCAATTCTCCGGAGTGCTGCTCAATCACCGTGCGGCACATGCTCAGACCCAGCCCCATACCCTCTGCCTTGGTGGTGAAAAACGGGGTGAACAATTGCTCGGCCACCTCATGAGGAATGCCTGCGCCTTGATCTTGCACGCTAAAAACAACCCGGCCTGAGGGCTCGTCCCACAGCGCTTTGATCGTCAGCTTCTTGTACGCGGCCTCCACATTTTCCATGGATTGCATGGCATTGCGCGCCAGATTCAGCAGTACCTGCTCAATCATCGTGCTGTCACACACCATGGGCGGCAGGCGTGGCTCAACATCCACCTGTACTTTCACGCCCAGCTTTGTCGCCTGCATGCGCACAAGAGGCATCACCGCGTCCAGCAGCTCGGAGGCGGTAATCGTGTCATGTGTCTGGCTACGACGGCGAACAAAGTCACGCACGCTCTTGATCACCTTGCCTGCACGATCGGCCTGAAACGCGATCCTTTGCATGGCAGACTTCAAGTCGCCCAAGCGCTGGATGAGGCTGGCCTTGTCCAGCAACGCCAGATCCCCGTCGTGCTGGAGCATATTGAGTGAACCGTTGGCATAACTGGACATGGCCATCAACGGCTGTGTGAGTTCGTGGCTCAGCAAGGAAGCCATTTCGCCCACCGTCGCCAACCGCGCCGTAGCCTGCAGCCGTTCATGCGAGGCACGCGACAGATCCTCCATGCGACGCTGCTCAGTGATGTCGATAAATGCGCTCATCCAGCCCGTTTGCTGGCCTTGTGCGTTGATCAGTGGTGCCTCAAAGATCAGCACCGGAAACCGCGTGCCATCTTTGCGCATAAACACGGACTCGTGCCCCTCCCGCGCAGGAGGCATCGCACCCGACAAACGCCGGGCCTGCCGGCGCACATACTCCTCGGCCAGCTCTGGAGGCCAATAGGGTGCAAAGCTCTGGCCCAGCAGCTCTTCGGCGCTAAAGCCCACCATGGCGCAAAAAGCAGGGTTGACGTAGCTGATGCGCCCCTGCAAGTCACGCGCCCGCAGGCCGGTGATGAGAGAGTCTTCCATGGCCTTGCGAAAGGCCAGCGCATCTCCCAGATCGCGCTCTGCGCGCAGCCTGCGGCGGTTATCGCGCACCAGCACAATCAAGACGGAGCCCAGGGCAATGGCCATGCCAGTCACCAGTGCTGTCAGCACGTTCGGAAACACGCTGGGAGCCCGATGCCAGCTGTCCATGCGCAGCACCATGGTGTTACCTGGCAAATCCAGCAATTGCTGTGATGTGAACACACGTGATCCGCGCCACGCAGCCCCCAGCACCGCCAAACGGGTGCCATCAGGCTCTGTAAAAGAGATTTCCTGGTTCTGCGTCAGGTTCTTGCTCACTTGCGAAATCAGAATGTTTTGCAGCGAGTACGTACCCACCATAAAGCCCCTGACATGCCCCCCTTCCATTTGCGGCAGGCACACCTCCATCAGCTCAGCCCCCATCGTGCCGCCCAAGATCTGAAAATAGCTGGTCGAGTAGGCAGGGCTGTTCGTGCGCTGCGCGTTCGAACACGCAGTCACGGCATGGCTGAAAGATTCTTCTCGTAAATCCGCATCCCACTCTACAGAACGGTAGGGAGTCTCTGCCACCTGGCGAATGTTCAGGTTTTCACCGCGCCACTCCACCCGCAATAGCTCTCGGCGCACCTGCAGCAGCTCCGCGACACGCACGCTCCATTGCTCTGGCGTCACGTGCATAGGGTTGATGGCTTGCAGATCCTGAAGGTTGCGATTGAGGCCGGAACGGATTTCCACCACCGCCTGGGCGGCATCTCGGTCCAGCTTGTCCTGAACTTGCGAGGCTTCATAGCGCCCAGCCAGCCACACCATGATGATGAGCATGCCCACCACCAGCACGACCAGCACTGTCCACAGGGACCAGCGGCGCCATGCGCTGTGCCAGCGTTGCCACGGCCAAGGCTGAAGCGGATTTACAAACAACGGTGCTCCAAAGCCGGCAAGCGCTGACGCACTTGCTGCAAAAAGGCAGCATCCAGTACGGCATAACTGATGCCTGCACCAGCCGATGCCTGTTCAGCAACGATTTGCCCCCACGGATCCACGACCATGCTGTGCCCCCAGGTCTGCCTGCCATTGTCATGCTGGCCGCCTTGCGCCGCTGCCAGCATCCAGCACTGGTTTTCCACTGCACGGGCGCGCAGCAGCAGCTCCCAGTGCGCAAACCCCGTGGTGTACGTGAAAGCAGACGGAGCCAACAAAATGTGCGCGCCCTGGGCTACGTGCTGTCGGTACAACTCCGGAAAACGCAGGTCGTAGCACACGCTAAGCCCCAGTCGCCATTGCTGTCCGCTGCGGTCCACCATATCGGCCACCACCGGCAAAACACCCGGCTCAATTACCGCCGCTTCGTCATAGCGCTCCGTGTCGGTTGCAAAACGAAAGAGGTGAATTTTGTCGTAATGCGCCACCCGCTGCCCTTGCGGGTTAAAGAGCATCGACGTGTTGAGCACTTTGCCTTCAGCACCGGATTGAACAGGCACGGTCCCCCCAACCAGCCAGATGCCATAGGCTTGTGCCCATCCAGCCATGGCCTCCTGAATGGGGCCCTTGCCCAGCGGCTCTGCCCAGGCCAGCTTGTCGGTATCTTGGAGCCCCATGCCGCAAAAATATTCGGGCAGTACCAGCAGCTCAGCCCCTTGTGCGCTGGCTTGCGCAATCAATTGCTGCGCACAAGCCAAATTGTCCTCAACGTCAGGTGAAGACACCATCTGCAGTACTGCAACCTTCATGGCACCACTCCTTCTGTGCTGGGTGTCGATTTTCTTTCAACCGCCTTTTTACTGACCGGGTCCACGACTGGGTCACTCCAGGGGCCGTGCACATGGAACGTGCGCGTTGCGGCCTCCATCAGCGGACCCCGCAGAAACATTTGCGCCAAGAAGCTTCCCAGTCCGATCACAGGGTTGATGGCCGTTGCAGCCAGTGAGGCAGTCATTGCATTGATTTCTGGCACAACCACCACCGTCAGGTCCTGGGTTTCATCAATCAAGCTGGCCTTGCCCTCCATCAGCACCGCGGCATTGAGCCCCTTCATCTGCAAATTATTGGTACGTGCTACGCCTTGCTCGATACTGATATCGCCACGCACATAGTCAAATGCAAAACCCTGGCTGAACACATCTCGAAAATCCAGTGCTACCCGACGGGTCAAGGACTGCAGGCTGAGCACACTCAACAGCTTGCCCATGCCTGGCTCTACCTTCAGAAACTGTCCCTTGTCTACCTGCATGTGTACACCACCATCCATGCTCTGCCAGTGGGGCGTAATTGGCGCACCCTGCCACGCGATGTTTCCACTCAATCGCCCTTGTCCATCACGAATCACACCAGGCATGCCAAACCGTTCCAGCAACTTGCCTGAGCTATCGAGCTCTAGCAGAAAGCTCAGGTGCGTCGTGCGGGGAGCACCGCGCGACGGGGCACCCCAATATCCATTCGCTTTCCAGCGAGCTTCTGGCGTTGTCAAATAAAACTGCTCCAGCAGCCAGTCCCGCCCAGATGGCCCCATGCTATTGCGTGCCTGCAACTGCAGCTTGCCCAGCGCTTTTCCGGCAATCTCAAAGCGCTCCACTTCAATGTCGAGTGCCGGCAAAGTTTCAGGCTCAGACGAAGTCTCATCGCCTGTGGCCTGGTTCAGCCGCAAGGCTTCTGACTTGGGGATCGAGAGGTGAGACAAACGCGCAAACAAGCGCCCGGAAGGGTCCGATGCACTGGGCAGCCGGTACTCCACCTGGCCTGCGAAATGCTTGGCATTCAAGCGCCCGCGCCACACTGCGCTGGCTTGAACGAAGTCTGCCTTGACCGACTGCAGTTCGCGCTGTTTAACCAGCAACCGGTCCACAGAAAGCTTCAGTCGCTGTGGCATATAAGCCTGTGCTTGCGATGCGGTTTCACTCCCGTCACTGTGAGCCTTGGACGAGAGTACTTGGCTCCACGCATCCATGTCCAGCTCTGGCAATTGCACGTACGCAGAAACGCCACGCTCTAATGGCTCATTGTTTGGAGGCTCGCCAACCACAATGCGCCCCTGCACCACTTGTGCAGGCACCACCGACAAGTTGCGCGTGTAACTCACTTGGGCACGCCCCTGAACGTCGACCCGCAACTCTTGCATTTGTTGCTCAGACAGCGATTGCTGCACGGTCAAAGGCAAGGCTTCATCGCTTTGCTTGCTAAAAGGTGCCGGTAAATTCAGCGCGATGCCACGCAAATCTGAGCGCACCGTGACATCCTGCGTTCCATTGCGTGCATTCACATCAACCGTATAAGCGGCCTGCCCTTGCCCATGCGCTGCAATCTGCGCCAGCAGCGCAATACCGCTGTGTTTTTGCAGCCCCTGCGCAGTGGCTGTGCCGCGCGCCAAGATGTGTACACCTTGTTTGAGTGACGGCATGCCGCCTTCCAGCTTGATGCTGCCGCCCAGAGCCTGTCCACGCACGTTGAGCAGCTCAAACCCCTGGTCATGGAACTGCACCGCCCCTTGCAATTGACGCAACAGCGGTGCCTCTTCATTGAACTGCAGGCCATTGTTTTGGAAACCGACACGGCCTCGCACTTTGGCCCGCTCCAAGTGGTCAATGGGCAACTCCAAATCAAAGGTAATACTGGCATCACCTTGCGCCTGCGTGGCGTCCAGGGCGTGGCTGGTGAAAACGGCCAAAGGAGATTTTTTCACCAGCGCCAACGCTGCATTCAAATCCGTCTGCCCCAAAGCATTCACCGTTAAATGGGGATGCTCAAGATCAGGGATATGCGCCACGACAGAGCCCATGCGCAGCTTCGGATATCCGACGAACCCAGTGCTCGCTTGCTGCACCGTCATGCCGGCACCCTCAAAAATCAAAGTGCCACTCAAATCTGTCAGAGCAGGCCATGCTGGCTCTCCAGGGGTCTGCACCGAGGCAGGGGCAAACTCATAAATCACATTCCTGACCGGTGCCTTGATGAAAAAACGCCCCGTGCCCGGCCTCTCAAAAGGCATATCCCGCAAGTTGCCTTTCACCTCAAACTCGACTTTGCTGCCTTGCCCCTGCTGAACGCTATCGCGCACATAGTGGCGGGCCATTTCCGGGATTTCTAACGGCAGATAGCGATGCACACGCGCTCCATTGGCACGCTCGAGCAGGCCCTGAAGCTGCAAATACCCGGGCAACCGGTCCTGCGCCTGCTGCCCCATCTCCCACGAAGCATGCAAGGTGCCCTGGGCATCTGCATTGGCAAAAGCGACCTGCGAAACATCCACTTTGACGTGGCCGCCGTTTTTCACACTCCAGCGAACTTGTGCTTGCAGTTCATCCATAGGAATGGCGGGCTCTTCAAACACCCCGGGAAAGTGCAACACCCCGGACTGCATGTTCAGTTGCGCGTTACCGCCCCCTTCTGTCAGCTCAAACCTGGCATCCAGCCCCTGCACCCCCGGAACGCCCACGCCTTGCTCTGCAGGCTGCGGCTGCAACGTCAGGCCCGCTACACGTCCACTGGCCCGGTAAGCGCCGCCGTCCTGCCATTGCAGCTGCAGTTGCCGCAGTTCGCCTTGCGGAGTCCATTGCGCCATGGACTCGCGCCATTGCGCCGGCAGTGGCAAGGTTTGCACAACCTGGGAAGCCATCGCCAAATCTGCATAGTCCAGGGCAATTTTCGCGCTGTGTGGCCGCCCCACGAGACGCACATCCCAATTGCTGCTCGGCCAGTTATCACCGTCCGCTTGCATGAAGCTGAAGTGCTGCCCTTTGAGACTCCATGCCTGCGCTTGCCAATTGGCCTCTATGCGGCCTTGCAGTGCGCGGACATCCAGATCCGCAACACCGGTGTCTTGCCACTGCACCAACGCTTGTGGCAACGCCAAATCCACGGTCAGGCCGGCCAGCTGTCCTTGCTGCACATCGATCCATGCCCGCGCTGCGCCATTGCCTTGCAATGCCCGGACACCCCATGCCTCGGGCCACGGCAGCAAAGGCACGCGATGCAACTGAAGGGAGGCATACCACTGCCCGCTCCAGCGGGTCCAGGGTGCCTTGGACGATGGCAGCAGCGGCTGCCGAAAAGCGCCCACCACTTGCATCCGTTCGCCATCCGCGGCCTCAGGGGTGGCATCCAGGCGAACGACATGGTTCCAGTGGCGATTGCGCAGCACCAGGTCCACATCGTGCAAACGCACGGTGGGCACGGCACGTTGTTCATCTGTGAACAACAGCACGCCTTTTTGAATTACCAGCTCAGGCTGTGCAAGCAGCCACTCCAGCGCGGGGCTTTCCGAGGCATCGCTTTGAACCACATCCAGGCCTGCAACTTGCCAGCGCCCATCTGCCAGATGCCGGATATCCAGCTCTGGCGCATCGATATACAGCTGCTCCAGCCCCAGCCGCAAGACCGAGCGCGCTGACACGGTGGCCACGACGCTTTGAAGTTTGAGCGCCTCCCGCCCTTGGGCATCTAAAACGGACACCCCAGAAAGGTGCACCGTCGGAAATAAACCGTCCGATTTGGCCTCAATGGCATCTACCCGTACCGCTGCCCCCAGTGCTTGCGTCGCTAAGCGCTCTACCTGAACCCGCCACTCTCCAATTCGCGGCACAATGATTCCATGGAGAGTCCCCCATACCAGCGCCAGCAGCAGCCAAAAAGCCAGCACCAGCCACAATGACCAACGGGCAAAGCGGGCAAAGATGTGCAGCTGGCGTGATGGGGTAGAGCTCGGATCGATCATTCGTGGGTTCACAAGTGGCAGGAATTATCGCCCGCTTACCCTGCTCGGGGTATGACCCCAAAGGGAACAACCTGAAGGTTCTTTGAACTCGCACCAACCAGTGCCAAGCATGCAGATCGCAGACCATATTCAAACGCCCGTTGCCAGCCCATCCGCCGCCCACTCTCGCTTTTGGCAGCGTCTGCATCGTCGTTATGCCGACATGCTGGGCATATTGCCCCCGGCAGTTCCTGATCGCGAAGCGATGGAACAGGCACTGCAAGCCCTGTTACACCAAGGACTGGACTTATCTGCTGCATTGCGTGTTTTGCGGCAGCTGGTCATGGAACGGCTCATGGTGCTGGACTGTGACCGCAAGGCTGATCTGCATTCGGTTACCAGCGCAGTCACCGTTCTGGCAGAGCTGGTACTGGATCGCGCCTGCCTGCACGTGCGCCAAGAGCTGGACAGCCGCCATGGAGCGCCCACCAGCCCTGGTGGTCAACCCGTTCCCCTGTGGATTATTGGCATGGGCAAGTTTGGCGCGCGCGAGCTCAATGTCTCCAGCGACATTGACCTTATTTATGTCTATGAGCACGAGGGGGAAACCCAAGGCCTTGCAGATGGCCGCGGCAAGATCAGCAACCATGAATACTTTGGCAAAGCCGTCAAAGCTATCTATGCATTGATTGGTGACACCACAGAGCATGGGTTTGTCTTTCGCGTCGATCTGGCCCTGCGCCCCCACGGCAACTCGGGGCCTGCTGCGGTCAGTCTTTCATCTCTGGAAGACTACCTGCAGGTGCATGGCCGGGAGTGGGAGCGCTTTGCCTGGCTGAAAAGCCGTGTCGTAGCTCCACGCTCCGAAATTCAGGCCCCCAACGTTCAAGCCTTGCGCTCTGTCGTGTTGCCCTTTGTTTTTCGCAAATACCTCGACTACAACGTTTTTGACTCCTTGCGCACACTGCACCGCCAGATTCGCGAGCATGCCGCCCGACGCAGTGCCGGTCACCCTGAGCGTGCCAACGATGTGAAGCTGTCTCGTGGCGGCATCCGTGAAATTGAATTCACAGTCCAGTTGCTGCAAGTGGTTCGCGGCGGGCAATTTCCCGAACTGCGCTGCCGCCCTACGCTGGAGGCATTGCAACGTCTGGCGCGTGCCAACCTCATGCCGCAAGAAACCGCAGAGCAGCTTGCACAGGCCTACACCTTCCTGCGTAATGTTGAGCACCGCATTCAGTACCTCGACGATCAGCAAACCCACGTTCTGCCCACCCGTGACGACGATCTGGAATGGATTGCGCACACCATGGATTACGCAGACACGCACAGTTTTTTGCGGCAACTGGACACGCACCGCGAGCTGGTGGCCCAAGAATTTGACACCTTGCTCGGAGGCAACCAAACGTGCCAGTCCGGCATGTGCAATGGCCCGCGCACCGTCAGCGGCGCCTCTAGCGCACCCGATCTGGAAAGCCTGATTGAGCAGCTGCCGCCTCTCATGGCGCAGCGCTTACTTGAATGGCGTGAAAACCCCAAAGTGCGAGGCCTGCGCGATGAAGCCCGGGCACGCCTGTTTCGTCTGGTGCAGCAAGCAGCACAGCGGGTGAGCCAGGGCTCACTGGAAGAGACCAACGCCATCCGCTTCATCGCCTGGCTGGAGCCCCTGCTGCGCCGCGAAAGCTATCTGGCACTTTTACTGGAGCGGCCCTCGGTTCTTGAGCGGTTGCTGCACCTTTTAGGTGCAGCCAAATGGCCTGCCCGCTATTTACAGCAACACCCCGGAGTCATCGACGAGCTGGCCAGCGACCAGCTTTTTACAGAGCGCTTTAACGCCACTGATTTTGAGCAGGAGATGGCCTTGCGCCTGGCCGCTTTGGAGAGCACGGGTGAAGACGATGACGAGAACCTGCTGAACCTGCTGCGCCGAGCGCAGCATGCAGAGACATTCCGTACTCTGGCACGCGATGTAGAAGGGTTCATTACGGTCGAGCAGGTCGCTGATGACTTGAGTGCACTGGCGGACAGCGTGCTGCGCGTTACAGCGCAATGGTGCTGGAAACGCCTCAAGCAGCGCCACCGCGAAGATCCGCTCTTTGGCATCATCGGCTACGGCAAGCTCGGAGGCAAAGAGCTGGGCTATGGCAGTGATCTGGACATTGTGTTCATCTTTGATGACGACGATGAGAACGCCCCGGAGATTTACACCGCATGGGTGCGCAAGCTCATCAACTGGCTCACCGTCAAAACCGGTGAAGGCGACTTGTATGAAATCGACACCGCCCTGCGCCCCAACGGCAACTCTGGCTTGCTTGTCACCAGCTTTAAATCCTACGCGGACTACCAGCAGCAGCGCGGCAGCAATACCGCGTGGACGTGGGAGCACCAAGCCATGACGCGTGCGCGGTTTGTGCTGGGCAATGCAGATTTGGGCAAGCGCTTCGACAGCGTGCGCGAAGCGGTCATCTCAGCACCCCGCGATGCGCAGTCGCTCAAGGCCGAAATCGTGAGCATGCGAGAACGGGTGCGCAGTGCTCACCCCGTGCGTGGCGAACTTTTTGATGTCAAACACAGCCGCGGAGGCATGGTTGATGCAGAGTTCGCTGTGCAGTTTCTGGTGCTGTCGCAATCTGCACAGAATCCAGAGCTGCTGGGCAATGTCGGTAACATTGCCTTGCTGCAGCGTGCAGAAGCAGCAGGGCTGCTGCCGGCCCAGATCGGGCAGGCCGCCGCCACGGCTTATCGCGAGTTGCGCCGTATTCAGCACAAGTCTCGGCTGGATGAGGGCAATGGACTGGTGGTGGCCTCCTCGATTGCCGCCCACCGCGATGCGGTTTTGGCCTTGTGGGAAGCTGTGTTTTCTGACTGACCGACCGATACGCCTATGGGCCCTGGGGCTGGATGGTGGTCGAGCCGCATTCAAAATGTAAAAATGTGTTCAACCGCGCTTGAATTGCAATGAAACTCGTTGAACTAAATCTTTCGACCATCTCCTTTGGCCAGCCTATCCCCTTCGCCCTGCGCGGGGTCGGAGGCAGCTTGCTAGCGAACAAAGGTTTTGTCATTCGCTCGGCAGACGATTTGCGCGTCTTGCTCGCCCGAGGCCAGACGCTGTACGTGGATACGGATGAATCGGGCGAAAGCTACCGTGCCTTCTTGGCGCAGCTGCAATCTTTGCTGCTGTCCGACAAGCCGCTGAACAAAATCACCAGCATGACCATGCAATCGGCTGCGGCAGCAGTGGAAGTGCCCCAGGACATGGGCCCTCCTGCCTGGCGCGAGTGGCAACTGGGTCTTACGCAGCTCTTGCGCAACCCGGACAACAGTGATTTCGCTTCGCGTTTTGAAGATCTGTTTTCTGCGCTCAACAATTACCTGCTCAAAAACCCCGATGGGGCATTGCTCGCGCTGATGCAGATGTCGGCCGAAGAAACGCGCTACTACAGCGCTACCCATGCCATGCTGGTCAGCGTGATCTGCATGACCGTTGCACGTGAGACCCTGCGCTGGCCAGAAAACCGCATCTTGCCTCTGGGGCGTGCCGCGCTGAGCATGAACATGGGCATGGCACGGCTGCAGGACGACCTTGCTCAGCAATCCACGCCGCTGACCCCTCAGCAGGCACAGGAGGTTGACCAGCATTCCGATGCCTCCGTCAGTATCTTGCGAGCCATGGGCATTACAGACCCTCTGTGGCTGGACGCCGTCAAGACCCACCACCACCGCGCACCGGGCAAACTGGCAGAAAAAACCCTGGGCCAGCAAATGGCACGTCTGATTCAGCGCGCCGACATCTTTGGTGCCCGCATCGCCCCCCGTGCCAACCGCGAGCCCATGTCTGTCACCTCTGCCATGCAGGCCAGCTACTACGACGAGACCAAGTCGATGGACGAAGCAGGCGCCGCGCTGGTCAAGGCACTGGGCATTTACCCGCCCGGTGCCTGGGTCAAGCTGGCCAGCGAGGAAGTCGGGGTAGTCATCCGCCGTGGAGCTTCGGCCTCGGCGCCCCGCGTTGCCGTGCTGCTGAACCGTTCTGGCATGCCGACTGGCGAACCCATACCCCGGGACACCGCCCAGCCAGCCTGGAAAATTGTCAGTCCAGTCGCACACAAAGAAGTGCGCGTTCGCCTACCACTGGAGAAATTGCTGGCCCTATGATTCGTACAGGCGCTGCCCAATGGCCTTGAAAAATCTGGGAACTTTCCCAAATTCGAAAAGTCACAAAGCATCGTCAGGGTTGTAAACCCGGCCAGTTTTAGTGTTGCGAAGCCGTTCCACCTGGTGTGGTTGTCCGTCTTGGGGTGCATCTCCTCCCTCCCTCTCTTAATTCACTTCAAGACGCTTCGCAGCCTTTTTATTCCCGACAAGGGCACCTACCGGGTGCCCTTGCTCGTTTCCGGGTCTCCAGCAGTTGCATATGTAGCCACACAGTGCAAGCGCTGCCCGCGCCACCTACAATCACGCGCCATGAGCCTGTCTTCCATCTCCGCCCTCTCCCCCCTTGACGGCCGCTACGCCGCCAAGCTCTCCGCCCTGCGCCCCATCATGAGCGAACAGGGTTACATGCACCGCCGTGTCCAAGTGGAAATCACTTGGTTCATCGCGCTTTCGGATGCCGGCTTCGCCGAATTCCCGGCGCTGTCCGAAGGTGCTCGTACCTATCTGCACGGTCTGGTGAGCAATTTCTCCGAAGCCGATGCCGAGGCGATCAAGGAGATCGAGAAGACGACCAACCACGACGTGAAAGCCGTGGAGTACTGGATCAAGGCCAAGTTTGACGGCCGCCCAGAGCTGCAAAAAGCCTCTGAGTTTGTGCACTTTGCCTGCACCAGCGAGGACATCAACAACACCAGCCACGCCCTGCAAATCCGTGTGGGCCGCGACATGGTGGTGCTGCCTGCGCTGGACCGCATCACACTGAAGCTGCGCGAGATGGCTCACCAGTTTGCCGATGTGCCCATGCTCAGCCGCACACACGGACAGACTGCCTCGCCCACCACCGTGGGCAAGGAAATTGCCAACGTACTGGTGCGCCTGCAAAAGGCCGTGGACAACATTGCCAACGTCAAGACGCTGGGCAAGATGAACGGCGCTGTGGGCAACTACAACGCCCACCTGTCGGCCTGGCCAGATTTCGACTGGGAAGCGTTTGCCAAGAATGTGATTGAGTCGCCTGAGCCCAAGGGCCTGGGCCTGACGTTCCAGCCTTACTCGATCCAGATCGAGCCGCACGACTACATGGCCGAGCTGTTCGATGCTGTGGCCCGTGCCAATACCATCTTGATTGACTTCTCGCGTGACATCTGGGGCTACGTGTCGCTGGGTTATTTCAAGCAGCGTCTCAAAGCCGGTGAAATCGGCTCGTCCACCATGCCGCACAAGGTCAACCCGATTGACTTTGAGAACGCCGAAGGCAACCTGGGCCTGGCCAACGCCATCCTCAAGCACCTGTCTGAAAAGCTGCCCGTCAGCCGCTGGCAGCGTGACCTGACGGACTCCACCGTGCTGCGCAACATTGGCGTGGCACTGGGTTACGCCACACTGGCCTACACCTCGCTGATGACCGGCCTGAACAAGCTGGAGCTCAACGAAGAGCGCCTGCAAGAAGACCTGGACCACGCCTGGGAAGTGCTGGCAGAGCCAATTCAGACCGTCATGCGCCGCTACGGCGTGCAAGGCGCTTACGAAAAGCTCAAGGAAGTGACCCGCGGCAAGACCGTGCAGGCGGCCGATCTGCACAAGCTGATCAGTGGTCTGGAAATTCCCCAGGCCGACAAGGATCGCCTGCTGGCCATGACGCCTGCCTCGTACATCGGCAAGGCTGCCGAACTGGCCCGCCGCGTTTAAACCACGTAAACCATAGCTACCAACGCTTATGCAGTAAGCGTTTTAGCATCAAAGAGCTGCCAAAGCGAGGATACACCAGCGCTGGCAGCTCTTGTTTTTATATATTTTCAAACAGGACTGCCTCCGGGCAGCGTGCCCATGGCGATCAAGTCCACCATTTTCAAAGTCAACCTGCAGATTGCAGACATTGACCACGGCTACTACGGCGACCACAACATGACGCTGGCACGCCACCCCAGCGAAACCGACGACCGCATGATGGTGCGCCTGGTGGCTCTGGCACTGAACGCCTGGCAGCTGCAAGCCCTGTGCAATGGCGACGGCACGCTCTCTTTCGGCGTGGGCCTGAGCGATCCGGACGATCCAGATGTGCACATCACCGACTACACCGGCCAGAAACGCCTGTGGATTGAAGTCGGCCAGCCCGAAGAAAAGCCGATTGCCAAGGCCTGCAACAAATCTGACCACGTGCTGGTCTACCCCTTCAACCATGCCGCCAACATCTGGTGGAAGGGCCTGGAAGGCAAGGTCAACCGCCAAAGCAAGCTGCAAGTGCTCTACATCGACTCCGAAGTCGCCCAGCAGCTGGGCAGCCTGGCCGAGCGCAGCATGCAGCTGCAAGCCACCATTCAGGAAGGCCAGCTCACCTTGTCCAGCGACAAGGGCAGCGTGGTGGTCGAGCCCATTCGCTGGAAATAAGCGCAGGCAAAGTTGCGCCCCCTACAATGCGGCGCAGTTTTCACACTTCTATAAGACTTGACGGTTTGACGCCATGAACATCATTCGCTTTTCTGATCTGTGCGCCCAGGGCAAAGTCCAAGGCCAACGCGTTTTCATCCGTGCGGATCTGAACGTACCTTTGAGCGACTCCGGTGAAATCACCGAAGACACGCGCGTGCGCGCCTCGGTGCCTGCCATTGAGATGGCGCTGAAGGCTGGTGCTGCCGTGATGGTGACCAGCCACCTGGGCCGCCCCACCGAAGGCGAATTCAAGCCAGCCGACTCACTGGCTGCTGTGGCGCAGCGCCTGTCTGAGCTGTTAGGCCGCGAAGTGCCGCTGGTTGCCAACTGGGTGGACGGCGTGCAGGTAGCCCCCGGCCAGGTGGTGCTGCTGGAGAACTGCCGCGTGAACGTGGGCGAAAAGAAGAACAAGCCCGAGCTGGCCCAGAAAATGGCCAAACTGTGCGACATCTTCGTCAACGATGCCTTTGGCACGGCCCACCGTGCAGAAGGCACCACCTACGGGATTGCCGAGTACGCACCCATTGCCTGCGCAGGCCCGCTGCTGTCGGCCGAAATTGATGCCCTGAACAAGGCGCTGGCTGCACCTGCACGCCCTCTGGCCGCTATCGTGGCTGGCTCCAAGGTGTCAACCAAGCTGACCATCCTCAAGTCGCTGGCCGACAAGGTAGACCAGCTCATCGTCGGTGGCGGCATTGCCAACACCTTCATGCTGGCTGCCGGCCTGAAGATCGGCAAAAGTCTGGCCGAGCCCGATCTGGTGGCCGATGCCAAGGCCGTGATCGACGCCATGGCCGCCCGTGGTGCTGATGTACCCGTGCCCACCGATGTGGTCACCGCAAAGACGTTTTCTGCCGATGCTGTCGCTACGGTCAAGAAGGCCACCGAGGTGCAAGACGACGACCTGATTTTGGACATCGGCCCCGAGACCGCTGCCAAGCTGGCAGCCCAGCTCAAGAAGGCCGGCACCATCGTCTGGAACGGCCCCGTGGGCGTGTTCGAGTTTGCCCAGTTTGAAAATGGCACCAAGGTCATCGCTCAGGCGATTGCCGAGTCTCCCGCCTTCAGCATTGCCGGTGGTGGTGACACGCTGGCCGCCATTGCCAAGTACGGCATTGAAGACAAGGTGGGCTATATCTCTACCGGCGGCGGTGCATTCCTGGAAGTGCTCGAAGGCAAGACCCTGCCCGCATTTGAAATTTTGCAAAAACGCGCCAACGGCTAAGTGGTGCAGGGCCTGAGGCTGATAAACATCAGCCAAAGTGGCCTCTAGCGCTTGCACACACATCGCTAGCAGCTATAAAAAAAGCCAGCAGTTCATACTGCTGGCTTTTTTTGTATGCAGCACTTTGCGGCATCAACCAAACAGGTAGGTGCCACCCGTCCACGCCAGATAGCCCAGCACGCTGAAATACACCACGCTCAGCACCAGCCCCAGATAACCGAGGATGACAAACAGCCCATCGCGCTGCAGCAGCCCCACCGTCAGCAGCAAGATGCCCACGGCAGGGGCCGTGTTGGAAAACGGAATTGGCCCCAGCGGTGCCATCAGCAGCACGCCACCAAACACCACCGCTGCACAGTTCAGGCGCAGCAGGGTGCCCGAGGTCAGCCCCAGCCAGCGTGGCTGCACCCAGCGGTCAATCTTGCTGACCACGCCCACGCCCTTGCGCAAAACGGGAACGAGCTTTTTAGCATCCAGTGGCTTGTTCAATATGCGCTGCGGCAGCCACGGCAGCCGGTTCAGAAACAGCGCCGCGGCCAGCAAGACAATCGCCGCACCAAACACCGTAGACACCCCGGGGATGGATACCGGAATCAGAAACGGCAAGGTGGCCAGCGCACAAATGAGCAGCATGCCTTGGCGGCCACTGCGCTCCAGCAGCTCTTTCAAGGTGATGGTGTCGCCATGGATGTCGTCGATCAGTGAGGTGAGCAGGTGGCTCAGCATGGTGCGTGTGCACGCCGCAAACAGCGTGAAAAACTAAAAATCATCTGAGTGTCATCTGCTGCAAAAGTTGCAGTCTCAGGCGCTTTTGCGCTGGGGCCACAGTACCGAAGCAATCGCCAGCACCATCAGGCACACGGCCGTCCAGTCTTGCCAGTGCAGCACCTCGCCCAGCCAGATCGCCCCGCTGAACACCCCCAGAACGGGAATGAACATCACGCTCAGGGTAGAGGCCACAGGCGGAAGGCTGCGCGCCAGCACAAACCAGACCACTTGTGCAAAGCCCACCACCAGCAAGCCATTGAACAAAATGGTGTTCACCGCCACGCTGTCAGGCATATGCCACAGGTGCTGCTCCAGCGTGATTGCTGCCAGCGAGAGCACGATGGCGGTGATCAGCATCATCCAAAAAGCCATGGTCAGCACCGGCACAGGCATGGCGGCACGGCGCATCATTTGTGTACCCATGGCCCAGCACAAGGCGGCAAACAAGATCATGAGTGCGCCGGTGGGCCGGCTGCCCAGCGCACCAAACTCATGCCACAGCAGCAGCAAAACGCCCAGAAAAGCGGCCCCTACGCCACACCAGGCGCGGGCCACCAGTCGGTCGCGGTACACCAAACCGCCAATAACTGCTGAAAAAATAGGCATGGTGTAGCCCAGGATGGCCGCACGCCCGCTGGAGACCATGGGCATGGCCACAATCACCAGACAGTGCCAGATCACCATGTTGAAAAACGTGAGCTTGGCCATAGTGCCCCAGTGCTCGCGTGCGATGAACAAAGGCTGCTTTTGCAGCAGCAGCACGCAAGAGACCACGCCCAGCCCTATCCACATGGAAAGCGCCCGGAAGCTCAGCGGCGGAAAGTGCATGACTCCCAGCTTCATGATGGGCCAGTTCACCCCCCAAATCAGCGTTAGGAGCACCAGAAGAATCAGTTGTCGGGGGGTAAAGGAAGGCATAGGGTTGTAGATTGTGCCTGCCACCTACAATTGCTGCTCATGACTTTTCTCGACATGCTGCGCGACGCGTCCACGCGCAACAACTCCATGCTCTGCGTGGGGCTGGACCCAGAACCTTCCAAGTTCCCTGCAGCCATGCGTGGCGATGCTTCCAAGATCTACGACTTCTGCGCTGCCATTGTCGATGCCACTGCCGATCTGGTGAACTCTTTCAAGCCTCAGATCGCCTACTTCGCTGCGCACCGCGCTGAAGACCAGCTGGAAAAACTGATGGAGCACATGCGCCGTGTCGCGCCCCACGTGCCCGTCATTTTGGATGCCAAGCGTGGTGACATTGGCTCCACCGCTGAGCAGTACGCCAAGGAAGCCTTTGAACGCTACGGCGCCGATGCCGTGACGCTCTCGCCGTTCATGGGCTTTGACTCCATCACGCCCTACCTGAAGTACGAAGGCAAAGGCGCTTTCCTGCTGTGCCGCACCTCCAACCCCGGTGGTGACGACCTGCAGGCGCAGCATCTGGCCGATCTGCCTGGCCAGCCAGCCATGTTCGAACACGTGGCCAAACTGGCGCAAGGCCCCTGGAACACCAACGGCCAGCTCGGTCTGGTGGTAGGTGCCACACGCCCCCATGAAATTGAGCGTGTGCGTGCAGTGGCTCCGTCGCTGCCGCTGCTGATTCCCGGTGTGGGCGCACAGGGTGGTGACGCCGTTGCCACCGTGAAGGCTGCGCGCATGGGTGGTGGCCCCATCATCATCAACTCCTCTCGCGCCGTGCTGTATGCCTCGCAAGGCGCAGACTTTGCAGCCGCTGCGCGCCAAGCAGCCATGGATACCCGTGACACGCTCAATCGCGCCGCACAAATCGCCTGAGCACCAGACCCACACTTCACCACACACCCGCCCACATTGCGCAAGCCATGTGGGCTTTTTCATGCGCCGCCCACCCTCCCGTGATTGATACCCGTCAAAGCGCAATGCCAAAAAACGCACTGCCGTTCGTTTTTTAGCAAAACAGATACTCGCATCACTAAAAACCTAGGGTTTGCACAGAGACGTGCCTTTTCTCCCTCCCTCCACAATTCTGGCAAAGGGCCTAGACCCTGGGCATGGGGGAGGTGCCATCCGTCGCCATGTCTGTCAATTTCCGATTAACAACGACAATTGAACGGAGACAACAGCATGAGTGAGCGTCCATGGCTAACGGCCTATCCTGAAGGCGTACCTGCAGATATCGACCCCGGCAGCTATCACTCCCTGGTGGAGCTGATGGAGCACGCGTTCAAGGCTTATGCCCCACGCTCTGCCTATTCCTTCATGGGCAAGGACATGAGCTTTGGCGACGTAGACCGCCAAAGTCAGGCCTTCGCAGCGTACTTTCAGTCTCTGGGCCTGCAAGCAGGTGACCGCATCGCCATCATGATGCCCAACGTGCCGCAGTACCCCGTGGCCGTCGCTGCCATCTTGCGTGCTGGCTTTGTGGTGGTCAACGTCAATCCGCTGTACACCGCACGGGAGCTGGAACACCAGCTCAAAGACTCTGGCGCCAAAGCCATCGTCATCATCGAAAACTTCGCCCACACCTTGCAGCAATGCATCGACAAAACCGCTGTAGAGCACGTGGTTCTGTGCGCCATGGGCGATGAGCTGAGCACGCTCAAAGGCTGCCTGGTCAACTACGTGGTGCGCAATGTCAAAAAAATGGTGCCCGCCTTTGATCTGCCCAAGGCGGTGCGCTACAAAGATGCCATTCGCCGTGGCAACAGCGGCCATTTCAAGAAACCCGGCATAGGCCCCAACGATATTGCCGTGCTGCAGTACACCGGAGGCACCACAGGTGTGAGCAAAGGCGCGGTACTGCTGCACCGCCACATCATTGCCAACACCTTGCAGTGCGAAGCATGGTTTAACCCCGTGGTGACTGACCTGCGCAACAGCGGTGAGCAAGTGACCAGCGTGTGCGCACTGCCGCTCTATCACATCTTCGCGTTCACGGTGAACATGATGCTGTCCATGCACACCGGGGGCAAAAACATTCTGATTCCCAATCCACGTGACATCAAAGCCACGCTCAAGGAACTGTCCAACCACAAGTTTCACAGCTTTCCGGCCGTGAACACGCTGTTCAACGGCCTGGCGCACCACGCAGACTTTAATTCTGTGGACTGGAGCCACCTGAAGGTGTCTGTCGGCGGTGGCATGGCAGTGCAAGGAGCGGTTGCCAAGCTGTGGCTGGAAAAGACCGGATGTCCGATTGTGGAGGGCTATGGCTTGTCAGAAACCAGCCCTGTAGTGAGCTGCAACCCCGTCACAGCCAAAGAATTCACCGGCACGATTGGTGTCCCGCTCCCCAGCACCTACGTGAAGCTGGTCAGCGATGACGGCCAGACCGTGACCGAGGTGGGCAAGACCGGCGAAATTGCTGTCAAAGGCCCGCAAGTGATGGCTGGCTACTGGCAGCGCCCTGATGAAACCGCCAAGGTCATGACCGCAGATGGTTACTTCCTGACAGGAGATATCGGCACCATTGACGAGCGCAGCTTCATCAAGATCGTGGACCGCAAAAAGGACATGGTGCTGGTCAGTGGCTTCAACGTCTACCCCAACGAAGTGGAAGAGGTGGTCGCCATGTGTCCCGGTGTTCTGGAGTGTGCTGTCGTGGGCGTTCCGGACGAAAAAACCGGAGAGGCGGTAAAGCTGGTGGTCGTCAAGAAGGACGACAGTCTGAACGAGGAAACCCTGCGCAAGTTCTGCAAGGAAAATCTCACAGGCTACAAACAGCCACGGATCATTGAGTTCCGCACCGAGCTGCCCAAAACACCCGTAGGGAAAATTTTGCGCCGCGAATTGCGCTAAAAAAGCAGCCGCTACACTGGCACGCATTCAACGGCCCCTCGGGGCCGTTTTCTATGCTCCATGAGTAACCTGCCCCATGACGACTGCTATTTTGAGCGCACTTGCCCAAGAACAACAGGGCCTGGCCCATGCTTTGGATCAGCGCCAGACCATTACACACGCCGGCCGCCAGTTTGAAGTGGGGGCACTGCACGGGCAGCCCGTAGTACTGGCCCTGTCGGGCATTGGCAAAGTAGCCGCTGCCACCACCACGGCAGCGTTGATCGAGCGTTTTGGCGCACAACGCCTGGTGTTTACCGGGGTCGCGGGAGGGATGGGGGCAGATGTGCATGTAGGCGATGTCGTGGTGGCAAAGCAATTTTTGCAGCACGACATGGATGCACGCCCCCTGTTTGCACGCTGGCAGGTGCCCGGCTACGCCACGCCCGCGTTTGACTGCGACCCCAGCCTTACGCGCGATCTGCTGCAGGCGGCACAAGATTGCGTGGCCACAGCTGACAGCTGGCAAGAGCCCATGCTCGCTGGCCTGCAACTGCGGGCCCACTGCGGCTTGATTGCCAGTGGCGACCAGTTCATTGTGTCCGCCCAGACCAGCCACCTGATTTGCCAGGATCTGCAAACCGCTGGGTACCAGCCCCTGGCCGTGGAAATGGAAGGCGCCGCCATTGCCCAGACATGCGCTGATTACGCTGTACCCTTTGCTGCAGTACGCACCATTTCAGACCGTGCCGATGACAACGCACACGTAGATTTCCCAGCATTTGTGAACGCGGTAGCCAGCCGCTATGCGCAGCACATCATTGCGCACTGGCTGCAACGCCAAGCAAGCACTGGCTCAGCCTGACAGGCCCTATTGCTTTGGGTGGGCTCTTAGGCGCACGCACAGCTCTTTCATCTTTTCTTACAATGCCCGTCCGCCACTAACCGGTCGCAAGGACTTCAGTCACCACCACCCACCAGCGCAGTGCCTTGCGGCCTTTGGGGCTATACCTACACCTGCCAGGCCATTCATGAACTTTTTGTCTACAAGCGCTGCTCGCACTTCCATTCAATCGGCTTCAAACGGCCGATCTGTCGCACGGCGGGTCACCGCCATTGGTATAGGCATGATGGCGGTGGTACTGCTGGCCCTGAGCCTGGCCGTGTCTTACATCAGCACCCAGACCGCCCGTGAGCAGTTGCAAGCCAGCGTGACCCACGCCACGGAGGGTTTGGTGGCCTCCATCGACACGGTAGAGCAAGCCAACCGCCGCTTGGTCGAGCGCGCTTCCGCCGCTTTTGGCCGCTACTTCGCCGGCACTGTGCACCTGGATATGTCTACTGGTGTGCTGTCCGTAGCGGAAATAGCGCTGAATGAAAATTTTGACGTGGTCGACAAATTCAGTGATGACACCGGGGGTGTGGCCACCGTGTTTGCGCGAAAAGGTGACGACTTTGTGCGCATCACCACCTCGCTGCGCAACCTGCAAGGCGAGCGGGTCATGCATACCCTGCTGGATCGCAACCACCCGGCCTACGCGCTCATGCGGGATGGCAAACCGTATGTGGGTCGTGCCAATCTGTTTGGCAAACCCTACATGACAGCCTACGAGCCCATGCGCAATGCATCCGGGCAAGTGGTGGGCATCTTGTTTGTCGGCACCGACCTGAGCGCCTTCCAAGAAGGCATGCAGCAGCAGGTGGCCAGCACCAGCTTGTTTGAGCATGGTGGTGCCATGGTGATTGCACCCGGCACCAGCCTGGAGCAGGCCGTGTTCGTCGCGCACCGCACGCATGCGGGCAAAAAAGTGCTGGAGCTGTATCCACAGGCGCGCGCATCACTGGAACATCTGGCTGCAGATGCTGGCGGTTTTTCCCGTGATGTCATCGCCTTATTGCCCGACCAGGGCCTTCATCCCTGGGCCGTTTTGCGTAAAACGCAGGCCGGCTGGTGGGTGATTACCGAGGTGTCAGACGATGAGGCCATGGCTGTACAGCGCAAAGCCCTGGCCCTTTTATGGGTGACCATGGCGGTGGCACTGGCCGTGCTGGCGGCCGGGCTGCTGTTCACCCTGCGCCGTGGTGTAACGGCGCCTTTGCGCGAGCTGACCCAAGCCATCACCTTGATTGCCCAGGGCGATCTGACCCGGCCCTTTCACAGCCAGCGCCGCGACGAAATCGGTGATCTGGTGCGCGAAGTGGAGGGTATGCGCCAGCGCTATGTCGGCATGCTCCAGCAAGTGAACACGGCCGCGCACAACATTGCCACAGCCAGCAGCCAAATTGCCCAAGGCAATGCGGATTTGGCAGAGCGCACCGAAAACACCGCCAGCAGCCTGGCTCGCTCCGCCCAAAGCATTGAAGAAGTTACGCACGGCGTGCACCAGTCTGCCGTGGCCGCCCAGCAAGCCCATGCACTGTCCGTGTCTGCAGCGCAAGTGGCCTCTCGCGGCGGGCAGGTTGTGGGCGATGTGGTCAGCACCATGGGCGAGATCAATGACAGCAGCCGCAAGATTGGCGACATCATTGGCGTGATTGATGGCATTGCCTTTCAGACCAACATTCTGGCGTTGAATGCGGCCGTGGAAGCCGCCCGTGCCGGCGAGCAGGGCCGGGGCTTTGCCGTGGTGGCCGCCGAAGTGCGCACCCTGGCGCAGCGCAGTGCACAGGCAGCCAAAGAGATCAAAACCTTGATCAGCACCTCGGTCAACAAGGTGGAGTCCGGTGCCCGCCTGGTGCAAAACGCCGGCAACACCATGGAGGAAATCGTCGGCTCTGTGCAGCGTGTGGGCGACATCATTGGCGAAATCTCAGCCGCGGCAACCGAGCAGTCCACGCGCATCAGCCAGGTCAACCAGGACGTGGCGCAACTGGACCAGATGACCCAGCAAAACGCAGCGCTGGTGGAAGAGTCTGCCGCCGCATCACAAAGCATGCGCGAGCAGGCAACGCGGCTGGAAGACGCCGTCAGTGTGTTCAAGCTCTGTGAACACGCAACAACCCACCAGAGCTCTCTCGCAACTGCGTATCCAGCCTTGCCTCAGCGCGAGACAGGCGCATTCTTCTCAGACCCACCTAATAATCGCTGAATGGGCTTTTTGATTGACGCACAATGCCTGAATCTGCAGCCCCTGCACCGCCATGTTTTCGGAGGTTCGCCATGAACGCACGCATTCCATCCCATGCTTTAAACACCACCCAGGCACTTGAACAAGTCAGCCAAAAGTGGGACAACGACATTGTTGGTCAGCTCAAGGACTACATTGCCATTCCTGCCAAATCGCCCATGTTTGCGCCCGACTGGGCCGAGCAGGGTCTGCTGGATACGGTTTTGCGCAATGCCGCCGCGTGGGTAGAAGCCCAGAAGGTGCAAGGGCTGAAGCTGGAAATCGTGCGCATGGAAGGCCGCACCCCCGTACTGTTCTTTGAGGTTGAAGGCACACAGCCCAACGCCAATGCTGCCAGCAGCCCCACGGTGCTGATGTACGGCCACCTGGACAAACAGCCTGAGTTCGAAGGCTGGCGCAGCGATCTGGGCCCTTGGACGCCCAAGTACGAGGACGGCAAGCTGTATGGCCGCGGTGGTGCGGACGATGGCTACGCGGTCTACGCCAGCATTGCTGCGGTGCAGGCGCTGAAAAGCCAGAACGTACCCCATCCGCGCATCGTCGGCATCATCGAAACAGCCGAAGAAAGTGGCTCGCGTGACCTGCTGCCTTATGTAGATGCATTGCGCCACAGGCTCGGACAGGTTGAGCTGGTGATTTGCCTGGACAGTGGGGCTGGCAACTACGACCAGCTGTGGCTGACTACCAGCCTGCGCGGTATGGCCAGCGGTACGCTGAAGGTGGAAATTCTCACCGAAGGCATTCACTCCGGCGACGCATCAGGCCTGGTGCCCTCGTCATTTCGCATCATGCGCCAGGTGCTGGACCGCCTGGAAGACTCTGCCACCGGGCGCATGCTGCCAGCCAGCTTTCACTGCGATGTGCCCGCCGAGCGCCTGGCGCAGGCCAAGGCCACCGCAGGCATTCTGGGTGATGCCACCTACAGCCGTTTTCCATGGGCGCACCACGACTGCGGTGGCTCCACCCTGGTGGCATTGCCCACCACGACAGACCCCGTGCAGGCGCTGATCAAGCGCACCTGGGAGCCCACCTTGAGCGTCACCGGCGCCGAGGGCTTTCCAACGCTGCAAAACGCTGGCAACGTGCTGCGTCCCTACACCGCATTCAAGCTCAGCCTGCGCCTGCCGCCCCTGGTGGATGCAGCCTCTTGCGTGCAGGAGATGAAGCGCCTGCTGGAAGACAATGCGCCTTATCAGGCCAAAGTGACGTGGGAGGGGCTGTCCAGCTCCAGCGGCTGGAATGCTCCGGCCATGACCCACTGGTTTGAGGGTGCACTCAACGCCGCCAGCCGCGCCCACTTTGGTGCGGACTGCGGCTACATTGGTCAAGGCGGCACAATTCCGTTGATGAATTTGCTCAGCCAGGGCTTTCCCAAGGCACAAATGATGGTTTGCGGCGTTCTCGGCCCCAAGAGCAATGCACACGGTCCCAACGAGTTCCTGCATGTGCCCTATGCCAAGAAGCTGACCGCTGCCGTAGCCCAGGTGATTGCGGCCATGCCCGCCACGCAGGCAGAGACTGCTGCGGTGTAAATCTGCGCCGCGTTTATCAAAAAGAAAGCACCTCAGGCAGGTGCTTTCTTCATTTCAGAGCCACTCGTCACCAGGGGCCTGACGAATGTGCGTGCGATGCTCATTTTTCATGCCCGTCCCCGGTTCACTGTGCCTGCATGCTGTCCATCTCGGGGCTAGGATGCACTGGCGCTCGCTCGCCCAGCACCACCTGATTGCGCCCCGCTCGCTTGGCACAGTACAGCGCCTTGTCTGCACGGTCCAGCGTCACCTCCAGCGCCTCTCCTGCAATGTGTGCTGCCAGCCCGATAGACACCGTCATCTGCAGATCAGAAGGCCCGCCCTCTACCTCAGCGACCTGCACAGCCTGCCGCACGCGGTTGAGGGTGAGCAAGGCGCCATCCACGTCGGTATCACTGATCAGCAGCACAAACTCCTCGCCACCCCAGCGTGACAGCACATCAGAGCTGCGGATGTTCTCGCGCACCACATCGGCAAACGTTTGCAAGGCCAGGTCACCCACACCGTGGCCGTAGGTGTCATTGATGCTTTTGAAGTGGTCAATGTCCATCTGCGCCAGCAGCATGACACGGACGCCGCGCAGGCAACGGCGCTGCTCCAGATGCAGCAGCTCCAGCATGTGGCGGCGATTGATCAGGCCAGTCAGCAGATCGCGTGAGGCCAGCTCCCGGTTCTCGGCCAGAGCCGTTGCCAGCTCCTGGCGCTGCTTGCGCAAGCGCCCACGCAGCTGGTACAGGCGCAGGCTCAGCAACATACAGCCCAACAGCATGATGACCAGCACGGCCGCGTAGGCCACTTCCATGGCAGGCTCTGGCTGGGGACCGTGTGCCAGCTCCATGGCAAACAAAATGGCCAAAGAAAACGCACCGAAAGCATACAAAGACACCGCAATAATTTGCTTGGCCTTCAAGTTAAGCGCCGCAAACAGCAACGTTACAGCCAGCAGGCCAGGTACCACGCCCTTGGCTTCATGGGCCAGCACATAGGCCACGGCACTGCAGGTGATGGCCCACAGGATCTGCTGGAAAGTCAGCGAGGGGTCTCTCCACATGGCACTCAAGCCGCAGCGCACCATGCAGGCCAGCACCAGTTGCCCACCCACCGAGATCCCCGCCCACCAGGCAATCATGACCGGTGCGCCATAACCGGCATAGGCCAGCCACAGCATGACGCCAGCGCTGCTCGCCATCAGCAGCACTGCCAACATCGCCATACTGGAACGTACGCGCAGCATCGGATCCACTGAAAACAGCAAATCCGTACTGCGCTGCAAAAGGCTGCGCAAAGGGTGTCCTCGTCATCAAACACCCACGTCAATTTAGTGCATGGGCATGTGTTTTGTAAGCATTCGTTACAATTGATTCTGGACTGAGTCTAAGTGCAGCGTTCGCGGGTTTCTTCTAGGCAATCTTCAATAAATGTCATCACCCACCCAGGCGCGACACGTGGCTGGCCTGCGCAGCCGGGTCGGGCTCTACATGGTGGACAGCACCAGTGCCGCCAGCGGCGCTGTTTCTGCACGCAAAGTGCGCAGCCCCAAGGTCACGGGCACAAAGCCGCTGGAGCGCGCCAGCGCCTCTTCTGCGCCAGTCAGTCCGCCTTCGGGGCCAGACAGAAAGACCACTGCGCGGTCTGAAGCGCTGCCCAGCACTTGCTGCAGTGGCCGTGTGCCCTCGGCCAGCGACAGTACTGCGCGCAGACTGTCATCGGGCTGTGCATGCTTTTGCTGCCACTGGGCCAAAGAGACGGCCTCGTGAATCACTGGCACACGGTTGCGCCCGCACTGCTCACAGGCAGCCACGGCCACAGCCTGCCAGTGGGCACGTTTTTTGTCACCCCGCTCACCTTTGAGCTTGAGCACACTGCGCTCAGCCAGCATGGGGGTGATGCTGGTCACACCCAGTTCGGTCGCTTTTTCGACCAGCCAGTCCATGCGCTCATTGGCCGTAATGCCTGCCAGCAAGTGCACGGGGCGCTGGTTTTCGCGGTCTGCGGGCACATGGTGGTCAATGCGCACCTGCACATCGCTGCGTCCCATGCGCAAGATGGTGGCCTGCCATTCACCACCCACGCCGTCTATGCGGCCTTCAAACAAGGTGATGGTGTCACCCGGCTGCATGCGCAGCACCTGCACATGGCGTGCCGCACCTGCGGGTAAGTCAATCTCTGCGCCAGCAGCCAGCGGCATTGGGCAATGGAAACGGGGCATAAAAGCCTAAAAAAGAAGCTACTAACGCTTACTGTGCATAGTTTTCAGATACTTATATATTTGAAAACCATATACAGCAATCGATAGTAGCTATTGTTTTACATTCGCCCGTAGGCGTAGCCAACTTGCGGCTGGATGTTCTCGATCTCGTCGAT
This sequence comes from Comamonas sp. CMM02, assembly GCF_014851485.1. Taxonomy (NCBI): domain Bacteria; kingdom Pseudomonadati; phylum Pseudomonadota; class Betaproteobacteria; order Burkholderiales; family Comamonadaceae; genus Comamonas; species Comamonas sp. CMM02. The sequence continues at coordinate 127,991 of NZ_JACUZW010000004.1, forward strand.
CACCTTGAGCATGGGGCCCAGCTGGCGATAGCGGTCACAGGTGGTACGGATGTAGTGGATAAAGCGCGGCGCATCGGCCAGGTATTTGGGCTTGCCGTCGCGCAGCGTAAGGCGCGCGAAAATACCGGCTACTTTCAGGTGGCGCTGCAAGCCCATCCACTCCACACCGCGGTAAAACTCGCCAAAGTCATCGCCCCAGCCACTGGCACTGGTGGCCCCCACCAGTCCGGCCTTGCGGGCCTTTTCCCAGTAACGCACGGTAATGTCGATGACAAAATCTTCTTCCCACGTGATGAAGGCATCCCGCAGCAAACTGGCAATGTCATACGTCACGGGACCATAGACGGCGTCCTGGAAGTCCAGAATCGACAACCCGCCGCCTTCTTGCGCGGGCAGCATCAGGTTGCGCGTCATGAAGTCGCGGTGCACATAGACGCTGGGCGCAGCCAGGTTGTGCGCCACGATGGCATCAAACGCCTTGGCTAAAGTGGATTGCTGGGCGTCGTTCAGGCTGAACTGGCGGTGCTTGTCGATGTACCAGTCCGGAAACAGCTGTATCTCGCGGCGCAGCAGGGCCTCGTCATAGGCGGGCAGCACCCCGGGCTTGGAAGCCAGCTGCCAGCGCAGCAGCAAATCCGTAGCCTCGAGGTACCAAGCGTGGGCATCGCGGGGGGTTTCGGGGTTCAGCACCTCAATCAGCGTGCGGCTGCCCATGTCGGTCAGCAGCATGAAACCGTTGGCCTCATCCCATGCCAGCACCTGCGGTACGGGCAATCCCGCCTGAGCCATCAGGCTTTGCACGTGCACAAAAGGCTGACAATTTTCCTTGTCCGGCGGTGCATCCATGACAATCAGACTTTGACCGCCTTGCGTATCGACACGCAAGTAACGCCGAAAGCTTGCGTCTGCCGAAGCTGCGCGTAGACTGTCAGGCCGCAGCGCATGGGGCTGCGTCAAGCCGGCCAGCCATTGTTCAAACAATGTTTGGCGAGCGGCGTCGGCCCAAACAACGGGAGATGTGGGGAAAATAGGATCGCTCATGGATAATCCGATTCTACAAACGGCATGGATTCCCTCCGCGCTTGTCCTTTATCTCCGCCTTGACTGAATGCGCCTGTGAGCCCACACGCTTTTTCTTTGACCTCGCCACTCTCCTCGTACCGCCTACGCCCGCTGGCAGCGTCATTGGCCATGGCATGGGCTGCCACCACTGCGTACAACGCACAGGCACAGAGCAAAGAAAGCAGCCTGTGGGATGCGTCAATGCCCGCACTGCAGCTGAAATCAAGCACGCGGCTGGAAGAAGTGATTGCGCCCGCCTTGCGCGATCAACTGCCCTCCTACATCAAGGCCGAACAAATCACAGGGCAGGCCGACATCAACTCGGTCCTGGAAGGTGGCGCTGAGCTGCGCCGCGCAGACACCGTGATCCGCGCAGACCGCGTGGAATACACCGTCGCCGACGACACCGTGAATGCCCAGGGCAATGTGCACATCAACCGCGGCGGCAATGTCTACCAAGGCACCGCCCTGAAACTGCAGGTAGATGCTTTTCAAGGTGATTTCACCGACGCCACTTACCAGTTTCTGGAAACACAGGGCCACGGCAATGCTGATCGCATCGAGTTTATCGACCGCGATAACACGATCGTCTACCAAGCCACCTACACCACGTGCCTGCGCGATGATGCTGCCAGCTGGACGCCCGACTGGGTGATCCGCGCCAAGCGCATTGAGCTGGACCGCGTAGAAGATGTGGGAGTGGCCTATGGCGGCACCTTGGAGTTCAAGGGCGTGCCCATCATTCCAGTTCCAGCAATGAGCTTTCCGCTGTCAGACAAACGCAAGTCGGGTCTGCTGCCACCAACGATTGGCATCGACAGCGTCAGCGGCGTGGAATATAGCCAGCCTTATTACTGGAACATTGCACCCAACCGGGATGCCACCATCACGCCCACACTCATGTCCAAACGGGGCGTCAGTCTGGGCACAGAGTTTCGATATCTGGAGCCCACCTACAGTGGGGCGTTGGATACAGAATTCACGCCCAATGACAAACTGCGGGACCGGGACCGCTGGGCCTATAACTGGAAGCACGCAACTTCTTTGGCTACCCCTATCGGGGGGATCGGTCTGAACTGGAACCTGTCCCGCGTCAGCGATGACAACTATTGGCGTGACTTCAGCCGCATGCCCGGCAACAGTGACTCTTTCGGCCAATCGAACCAGCGCCTATTAAACAGTAACGGCCGCCTGTCCTGGTCATCGGGCAAGCACAGCGTGTCACTGTACGCACAAAAGTGGCAAGTACTGCAAGACATTGATGCACCAATTACCCCCCCGTTCAACCGCATGCCTCAACTGCAGTGGCGTTACAACACAGACGCTTGGGCAACGAAAGGCTGGGATGTGAACATGATGGCGGAAACGACCCGCTTTGAAGCAGACACCAGGGATGGACGCAAGCACCAGGACAATGGACAGCGCAGCTACGGGTTGCTGCAGGTGAGCCGTCCTGTGCTGCTCTCCGGCGGTTTTGTCACTCCCAAAGTGCAGTTGCATACCAGCAATTATCAATTTGAAGATTTTTCTGCCACACGCCCTCGCAGCAAGTCGTTTTCCATCCCCACACTGAGCTTGGACAGCGGTCTGATTTACGAGCGCGACACCACGCTGCGGGGTCGCGGTTACACGCAGACTCTGGAGCCCCGTGCTTTCTATACCTACACGCCCTATCGGGACCAAAGCATGGTTCCGCTGTACGACACGGCACTGACCGACTTCAACTTTGGCTCCATTTACAGCGAAAACAGTTACACAGGTCGAGACCGCATTGCAGACAACCACTTGCTCACAATCGGCGTAACTACCCGCTACTTGAAACCTGAAGACGGCTCGGAAGTTGCTCGCCTGGGCATTGCCCAGCGTCTGCGCTTTGAGGACCAGCGCGTTGGACTGGGCTATGACGCTTTGGGAAAAAAGGGCTGGTCAGACATTCTGGTCGGTGGCGGCATCACCTGGAACTCCCGCTGGAGTACCGATGGCCTCGTACAGTACAACCGCGACACCCAGCGTACCGCGCGCTCGTCCATCAGCGCGCGTTACACACCGGGGCCCTACAAAACACTGAGCGCCGCTTACCGCTTCCAGCGTGAAGACAGCCTGCAAATCGCCAACCAAGGCAGCGAACAAGTTGATTTTGGCTGGCAATGGCCGCTCAATGCCGGGCGGACCAATGCCTTTGGAGAAGCCACGGGTGGCGGTCGCTGGTACAGCGTGGGGCGCCTGAACTACAGCATGTACGACAAAAAGCTGGTCGATGCCATCGTTGGCTTTGAATACGACAGCTGCTGCTGGATTGGCCGTGTGGTTGTGGAACGCATGCAAAATAGCCGCAACGACTCCAATACCCGGCTACTGTTTCAAATCGAGTTTGTGGGTCTGTCTCGCCTGAGCTTGGGCGCAGATCCGCTGCGTAGCCTGCAGGAATTTGTTCCTGGCTACCGCCCACTGCGTGACCATGCTGGCACTACGCCCAGCCGTTTCAGTAATTACGACTAATGCCTTCTATGCGCCACCTGCTTCCTACGCCACGTCACATTGCTCTTGGGCTCTTTTGCGCTGCCGTTTTTTCGACATGGTCCGTCCAGGCGCAGGGCTTGCGCCAGACCAGTGGCGACAAGACGCTGTCTCGCGCTTTGTCGGACTCTGCACAGCCAGCAGCCGTTTCAGCCCCCACACAAGGTCTGCGCTCTGCCGACTACATTGTGGCGGTCGTCAATGCCGAACCCGTCACCAACAATGAGGTGCGGGCGCGCGTCCAGCGCGTTTTGCAAACCATGCAAGCCCAGGGTGTGCAGCAAATCCCCTCCAAAGACCAGCTGACACGTGAAGTTCTCGAGCGTTTGATTGTTGAAAAAGCCCAGATTCAAACGGCCAAGGAAACCGGCATCAAAGTCGACGACTTTGCAGTCGATCAGGCTATCCAGAACCTGGCACAACAAAATGGCCTCAGCCCCGAGGCCATGCGCAGGGAAATGCAGCAGCAAGGCCTGACGGAAAGCATGTTTCGCGAAGAAATTCGCAACCAGTTACTCATGCAGCGCCTGCAAAGTCGTGAAGTTGACGCTCGTGTGCGTGTGACCGAACATGACATCGATCAGCATCTGGCTGAGCAGCGCCGTCAAAGTGGCCAGACAGACATGGCAACGGCAGCCATCAATTTAGGCCACATCTTGATTGCGGTCCCAGAGCGCGCCAGCCAGGCAGAGGTTGCCCAACGTCAAGCACGTGCGCAACAAGCCCTTGAGGCTGCGCGCACTGAAGCAGATTTTTCAGCTGTAGCCCAGCGTTTTTCTGAAGGCGGCCAGGCCATTTTGGGCATGCGCCCTGCCAACCGCTACCCGAGCTTGTTTATCGAATCCGTAGCGTCCACCCCCGTTGGTGGCATCGTAGGGCCGATTCGCTCTGCCGCTGGATTTCACATTCTGAAAGTGATCGATAAAAGTGCCAGTGGCGTGGCTGCTGTGGTGACACAAAACCATGCCCGCCACATCTTGTTGCGGACTTCGCCACAATTGAGCGAGCGCGAAGCCGCGCAACGCCTGTCCGAATTGCGCCAGCGCATTGAAGGTGGCGCCAAATTTGAAGAGCTGGCCCGCCAGTATTCGGAAGATGGCAGCGCCTCCATGGGCGGTGACTTGGGCTGGGCAGGCCCTGGTCGCTATGTGCCTGAATTTGAGCAAGCGCTCAACGCTTTGCAGCCAGGGGAAGTGAGCCAGCCTGTGGCTTCACGCTTTGGTGTGCACCTGATCCAACTGGTGGACCGCCGCCAAGCCACATTGACACCCCGTGAGCAGCGCGAAATGCTGCGAGACGTGGTCCGTGAAGAGAAGCTCGAGAAAGCCCACGCTAACTGGCTGCAAGAACTTCGCGGTCAAGCCTATGTGGAATACCGCGAGCCACCGCAATAATTTTTCCTCGCGTGAAACATATCCCTCGCAAACGTTTCGGCCAGAATTTTCTGACCGACCAAGGCATCATCGAATCCATCGTAGATGCCATCGATCCCAAGCCGGGCCAGCCTCTGGTCGAGATTGGCCCCGGCCTGATGGCGCTGACACAGCCGCTGGTAGAGCGCGCTGGCCAGATTACGGTCATTGAGCTGGACCGCGATTTGGCAGCCCGCCTGCGTACCAAGCCGCAGTTGAACGTCATTGAGTCCGACGTCCTCAAAGTGAACTTCACTGCGCTGGCCCAGGACCTGGGGGTGCCCAAGCTGCGCGTTGCAGGCAATTTGCCCTACAACATCTCGTCGCCCATTTTGTTTCACCTGCTGGAGCACGTGAACGTGGTGCAAGACCAGCACTTCATGCTGCAAAAGGAAGTCATTGACCGCATGGTGGCTGATGCGGGCAACTCGGACTACGGCCGTCTTTCTGTCATGCTCCAGTGGCGCTATGCCATGGAAAACGTGCTGTTTGTGCCGCCCGAGAGTTTTGATCCTCCTCCCAAGGTCAATAGCGCGGTGGTGCGCATGGTCCCCCGCGCCCAGCCTGCAGACCTGAACCCGCAGCTGCTGGAAGAGCTGGTGCGGGTAGCGTTCAGCCAGCGCCGCAAGATTTTGCGCAACACGCTGGGCAAATGGCTGGAAGAAAAAGGGTTCTCTGGCGAATTCGATCTGCAGCGCCGCGCCGAAGAAGTGTCGGTGGCCGAGTACGAAGCACTGGCTGCGCAGCTGTCTGCCATGAAGAGCTAACCACGCTTAACGCATCTGCGTTAGAGTCAGTCATTGCCATAAAAAAAGCGCCTCAGTTGGCGCTTTTTTATGGTCCGTTTTCAGCTCACAAAAAAGAATAAAAGCAGCGGAATGCGATTTTGCGTTCACCCCAGTAATCGGCTGCATCGCGGAAACAATCCAGAAACTGCTCACGCATTTCTTTATCAAATTTATGGGCCAGGGGCAATTGGTCCAGCACCACGACGAAGCCCGGCTGCGGGCCCGCCTTGTGCAGCGGATCGGTCAAGCAGTCATACAGCGCATCGAAGTTTTTACCGAAATGTGCCGGAAAGTGAAACTGCACAGCAATCAGATCCAGCGCGTCTTGCTTGGTTTGCGCATGCGCCAGGTTGGCATACAGAAAGTGCTGCCCCGTCGTTTCGGCCGCTTGCTGCAGATCCGCAATACGGAACGCACGAATGGATTGCACGATGTTGCTGCGCACACCACGCAAAAGGTTCTGGGGTTCGGGACAAGACGTAATGTCCATCTCCGTAATTCTTTCTATAGCTCGTAGCTGCCCACTCAAAATGGGGGCAGAGGGAGTAATGGAGAGCGCGCCGGCCCACAAGTTCCCTAACGCGGTATGGGTGCGATTCCAATCCAGGTCAAGTGCGCTCATGGCGTGATCTTCCGAAAACTGTTGTAGTGGTCGCTGGTGTAGTAACAAGCCTCGGGCTGCGTTGGTGGCTGGCCACCGCACACAATGCGCCTCGCCCCTCGATCTCTGGACCACGGTGTTCTGACAGTGTATTCACGGTAGTAGCCCCGTTTTTGAACGGGCAACAGTCGCTCACGATTGCCAAACACAGTGCCATCTTTGTCGTAGGGGAATGGGCCTCCCTTGAATATCAGCTGATAGGTAGTGCGTGCTTGGGACGGCAACTCCGCCAGAGATACCACGCTGTACTGCTCTGCATGCAGTGAGCTTCGGGCCTGCAATGCCGGCGCACAAAGCGACAGCGTTGCACCAATTGCCATAGCACCAACAGCTCGCAGCACTTGGCGGACGACCGCATCCAGCATCACGCAACACCTTTCAGGAATTCTGGTTCACCCCAGAAATTCGATCCGCAAGTGTGACGCAGCCCCCTGTAAATTGCAAGAAAAAAGGGCTGATTGCGATCAGCAATCAGCCCTTTGATGGGTTTACCGATTAACGGGCAACGTTTGCATCCGCCACGGTCAGCGCCGTCATGTTCACGATACGGCGCACCGTGGTGCTGGGTGTCAGCACATGCACCGGCTGGCTTGCCCCCAGCAAGACTGGACCAATGGCGATACCACCACCAGCGGCCTGCTTGAGCAGGTTGTAGGAGATATTGGCCGCATCAATGTTGGGCAGCACCAACAGATTGGCTGCACCGATCAGGGTGCTGTTGGGCATGAGCTTCAGGCGTGATGGGCCGTCCAGCGCGACGTCGCCGTGCATTTCGCCGTCCACTTCCAGCCAGGGTGCCTGAATGCGAAGCAGCTCCAGGGTCTGACGCATTTTGACGGCGCTGGGCTGGTTGCTGGAGCCGAAGTTGGAGTGGCTCAGCAGGGCAACCTTGGGCTTGATGCCAAAACGCATCATTTCTTCAGCCGCCATCACGGTAATCTCGGCCAATTGATCGGCCGTGGGGTCGTAGTTCACATGGGTGTCCACCAGGAACACCTGGCGCTCGGGCAGCATCAGCCCGTTCATGCAGGCGTAAGTGGTTGCTCCAGCACGTTTGCCAATCACCTGATCAATGTAGTTCAGGTGCAGCTGGGTGTTGTGCCACGTTCCGCAGATCAGGCCATCAACCTCACCCTTGTGCAGCAGCATGGAGCCGATCAAGGTCAGGCGGCGACGCATTTCGATCTTGGCGATCGGGGCGGTAATGCCCTTGCGCTCAGTCATGCGGTGGTAGGTCTGCCAGAAGTCGCGATAGCGTGGATCGTCTTCCACGTTCACCACGTCATAGTCTTTGCCCTGCTCCAGGCGCAGGCCAAATTTTTCAATGCGCTGGGCAATGATGGCGGGGCGGCCAATCAAAGTGGGGCGGGCAATTCGCTCGTCCACCACGATTTGCGCCGCGCGCAGCACGCGCTCTTCTTCGCCTTCCGAGTAAGCCACACGCTTCTTGGCGGCCTTCTTGGCCGCCATGAAGATGGGCTTCATGACCGTGCCCGAAGCGTAAACAAACGTCTTGAGATGCTCGCGGTAAGCGTCCATGTCTTGGATGGGGCGCTGGGCCACACCGCACTCGGCAGCTGCCTTGGCCACCGCCACCGCCACAACCAGCATCAGGCGGGGGTCGAACGGCTTGGGGATCAGGTATTCAGGGCCAAAGCTCAGGTCGTGGCCCACATAGGCTGCGGCAACTTCTTCAGATTGCTCGGCCTGTGCCAGCGCAGCAATGGCGTGCACGGCTGCAATTTCCATCTCTGTGGTGATGGTGGTGGCCCCGCAATCGAGCGCACCACGGAAGATGTAGGGGAAACACAGGACGTTGTTGACCTGGTTGGGGTAGTCGGTACGACCCGTGGCGATGATGGCATCGTCGCGCACAGCCTTCACGTCTTCCGGCAGGATTTCCGGGTTGGGGTTGGCCAGCGCGAAGATGACGGGCTTGGCCGCCATCTTTGCAACCATGTCCTTTTTCAGCACATTGCCAGCCGAAAGCCCCAGAAAGACGTCTGCGCCTTCAATCACTTCGCTCAGCGTGCGATGGTCGGTCTTTTGCGCAAACAGTGCTTTGTCTTCGTCCATCAGCTCGGTACGGCCTTCATGGACCACACCTGCGATGTCGGTGACAAATACGTTTTCGCGCTTCAGGCCCACTTCCAGCAGCAGGTTCAGGCAGGCCAGCGCCGCAGCACCCGCACCCGACGTCACCAGCTTGACCTGCGCAATGTCCTTGCCCGCTACCTTCAGGGCATTGACCATGGCTGCAGCCACGGTGATGGCCGTGCCGTGCTGGTCATCGTGAAAGACCGGAATGTTCATGCGCTTGCGCAGTTCGCGCTCGACGTAGAAACACTCGGGAGCCTTGATGTCTTCCAGGTTGATAGCACCAAAGGTTGGCTCCAGCGCGGCGATCACTTCCACCAGCTTTTGCGGGTCTTTTTCGTCGATTTCGATGTCAAAGACATCCACGCCGGCGAACTTCTTGAACAGTACGCCCTTGCCTTCCATCACCGGCTTGGAAGCCAGTGCACCAATGTCCCCCAGGCCCAGCACCGCCGTGCCGTTGGAGATCACGCCTACCAAGTTGCCACGGCTGGTGTACTTGAAAGCAGCTGCGGGGTCTTTGACAATCTCTTCGCAAGGAGCCGCCACGCCGGGCGAGTAAGCCAGCGCCAAGTCGTGCTGATTGGCCATGGGCTTGGTGGCTGCAATGGTGATCTTGCCGGGCTTGGGAAACTCGTGGTACTCCAGTGCAGACTGACGCAGCAGCGCACGTTTATCAGGCAAAGCAGGGGTGTTGTTCTCGGACATGTCGTCTCGTCTCCCAGGACGCAAAAGGTTGCGATTGCACCCTGCTATTGTTTTAGGACGGTGCAATCTCAGAAAGTCAGAAATCCATTGTAGGGGCTGACTCTCCAATACGGGCGGGTGCTCTGGTGCTGGCTAGGGTCAAACACTTGCAACCGCATAGTGCCCAATCCTGGCCCCAGCCATTCAGAAAAAAGACGGCGCGTTGCCATGTCCGCCAAGTTTTAGCCGCTATGCTCTGCGCCATTAACCCTACTAAACACTGATTAGGATTTCTAATGAAGCAGCTGGCGAATTCTTCTGTCTCCATCTGGCGTGCCGCTCTGGGCACAATGGCCCTGGCCGCAGCCACCATGGCGGGCACAGCACACGCAGCGGACAACTACCCCAGCAAACCCATCACGCTGGTGATTCCGTATTCGGCAGGTGGATCGACCGACATTCTGGGTCGCTTGCTGGCGCAAAAGCTGGGCGAGAGCATGAATGCCAGCGTGATTGTGGAGAACAAGCCTGGCGCCAATGGCACCATTGGCGTGGATCGCGTGGCCAAGGCTGCACCCGACGGGTACACCATTGTGCTGGGTGACGTCGGCGGCCTGGCGATCTCGCCCAGCCTCTACCCCAAGCTGCCCTACCAGCCCATGAAGGATCTGGTCCCGGTGAGCCTGGTGGGCCGCAGCCCGCTGGTGCTGACAGTGGGTAACAACAGCCCGCTGAAATCGCTGAACGAGCTGACCGCAGCGGCCAAGGCCGAGCCCTCCAAGCTCAACTACCCCTCATCTGGCACCGGCGGCCCCAACCACATGGGCGGCGAGCTGTATGCCATGCAGGCCAATGTGAAGGTCACGCACGTGCCTTACAAAGGCAGCGCACCCTCGGTGGTGTCGCTGGTGGCGGGTGAAACCGACTTTGGTTTCCTGACCGCAGTCACGATCAACGCCCAGCTCAAAGCCGGCAATCTGCGCGCACTGGCGGTGGCCCACGACAGCCGCCTGCCCGCCATGCCCGATGTACCCACCATGAATGAAGCAGGCCTGAAAGGCTTCATGGCCGACGCCTGGTTCATGGCCGCAGTGCCCGCTGGCACACCGCAGCCCATCGTGGATCGCCTGTACAGAGAAATCGCCAAAATCTTGCCGCAGGAAGACGTCAAGGCCAAGCTCGATTCCGTAGGCGTGCTGCCTGCGGGCCTGAGCCCTAAGGCATCCACCACGTTTTTGCGCAATGAAATCGCCAAGTGGAACGAAGTGGTGAAGACCGCGAAAATTACGCTGGACTGAGCACTGCTCGCTGCATAAAAAATCCCCTGCAATTCAGATTGCAGGGGATTTTTTTATGAGCGCTTATCGCTTATCACATGGTACTTTCAAATACATTTGATTTTAAAAACACCTGTACATAAGCGCTACCAGCTCTTTTTTTAGACGTGGCACTGACCCATGCTGGCCAGCCGCTGCAACAGCCATTGCTCAAATATCTTCCATCCAGAAGTGGACATATACCGCTCCTTAGTGTGTTGGCAGGCTCAGGCCGTGTGCTGCATGCACTAGGCCTTGTGTCTTTTTTTCCCAGATTTTCTCGTGCAGAAAAAAGAACAGCATCTGCACCGTGGGCTCCAGCAAGCTGAGCGTCAGCGCCGCCACCGCATCTGCGGTCACGGCATAGGCCACTCCAGCGGCAACCACCAGGTGCACTGCGTAATAGCTGGACGTTTTCACCAGCGTGCGAAAGCGCTGCAAAGGCGCATGCGCCCAGGCTTTATCGTGCAAAAAATACACCACTGCCTGCACGCTGGGCTCCAGCAGACTGAGTGTGAGTGCCACCCACCAGTTGCCGGTCACCGCATAGGCCACCGCAGCAGCGACCCCAATGTGGACCACGTAATAACTGGCCGTTTTGAGCAAGGCGGTTTCGTTTTTTTGCAGCAGGTGCAAGAGGTGGGTCATGACATTGTTTTTCGACAGCATTCACAAATGATAATTATTCGTGATTGGGATGTGAATTTGAGAGTTTCAATCTCCATCATCTGCTTTGCCTATGCCGCATGCCTGTGCATGCGTTGCGACAAATCAGTGAATGCCCTTGTTTTCTTTGTAAGTTAACTCCTACAGAGAAGAAAAAACGAGGCAATATCCTGCATCTTTCTGCCCTGTCTGCCCCTGTATGTGGATCCGTTTCCTCACTGACGATACTGCCTACGTGCCCATGCAATGGGCATGGATGGACCCACCACTCGTTGCGCTCTCCATCGCGGTAGCCATCATGACCGCCATGCTGGCCCTGCACCTTGCAGGTTTGGCACAACAGGCGACAAAGAGATGGGCAGGCCAGCTCCTGAAGACCGCCGGAGCCGTCATGCTGGGCGGCGGCGTATGGGCCATGCACTTCATCGGCATGCTGGCTTTCACGCCATGCGCCACCAGTGATTTCTCCACGATGCACCGCGCCCTGTCTGCGCTTCCCAGCCTAGCGGCTGCGTGGCTGCTTGTGCACACCCTGCAACGCAAAAACCCGCCATGGAGCACGGTGCTCCTGAGTGGCGTAGCGCTGGGTCTGGGGGTGGCGGCCATGCACTTTTGGGGCATGGCTTCGTCTGAAGCTTCGTATTCGATGTACTACGCCCCCTTAGGCCTGGCGCTGGCACTGGCGCTGGGCACCGCCATTGCCGTGTTCTCCGTGGTGGTGTATCGCCGCATGCAAGACATTGGTGCCCAGCCGCTGCACATCACCCTGCTCAGTGGGGCCGTGCTAGGGCTGGCCACGGCCAGCCTGCACTACATCGCCATGGATGCCATCTACCTGCCCGTGGGCCCTGACCCTTTGGGCACCGTGCCGCTGGATGGCCCCTGGACGCTGCTTACCACCACCGCTGCCATTGGCTTGCTGATTGGCTTGCTGATTCTGATCGGCCATATCGCCCTGCGCTGGCGCCAGATGTTTGCGCAGATTCAGCGCAGTGAAGCACGCCTGCAGGCTGTGGTCGATACTGCGGTGGACGGCATCGTCATGATTGAGGGCGATGGCCGCATCTGCGCATTCAACCCCGCAGCGCAGCGCCTGCTGGGATGGCGAGCAGAGGAGGTCATTGGCCGCAATGTCAGCACCTTGATGCCTGCGCCCCACCAGCAGGCGCACGATGGCTACTTGCAGCGCCACCTGGCAACTGGTCACACCAGCATCATCGGTTCAGGCCGCGAAGTACACGCCTTGCACAAAAATGGCGATCTGATTGATGTGCGGCTGGCTGTAGGCCGCGCCACCATGGCCGACCAACCCCTGTTTGTGGGCTTTCTGACGGACATGCGCCAACGAAAGACCATGGAAAAGTCGCTGCGCCAAAGCGAAGAACAACTGCGCACACTGATCAGCAACATTCCGGGCGTCACGTTTCGTCGCGCCCCCCACACGTCATGGACCCCCCTGTTCCTGAGTACCCCGGTGGAAGCACTGACGGGCTGGCCAGCCGAAGCCCTGATGGCCCAGGCCCAGCGCATGGAGCAGTTGCTTGTGCAGGCAGACATTGCCGGCCTGCACCGCACGGTCAGTGAAGCGCTGGAATCCGGCGTGGCCTACTCCCACGAGTACCGGCTGCGCCACCGTGACGGCAGTCTGCGCTGGGTGACTGAGAGCGGTCGCTGTGTCTATGACGACCACGGTCATGCGCGATGGATTGACGGCGTACTGATCGACCACACCGAGACCAAGGCACGCAACGCAGAGTTTGAAGGCACGGTCGCCGCAATCAACCGGGCCGTGGCCGTTATTGACTACAGCCTGGATGGCTACGTTCTGACCGCCAACCCCAACTTTCTCCAGCTCTTTGGCTACACGCTTGACGATGTGCAGGGCGAACACTTCAGCATGTTCTGTGTCGACTCGCCGCAGGTGCAGGCTCAAGATGCTGACATCTGGCTGGCGCTTCAGCGTGGCGAACATGTCAGCGTTGAGTGCCAGGCGCGCAGCAAGGATGGCCGTTTGCTGTGGGTACAGACCACATTCAGCCCCCTGCTGGATGCCAGTGGCAAACCGCTGCGCATCACCCAGCTGCTCACGGACATCACCGCCAGCCGCACCCTGGCCCAGGAGCTGCTGCAAGCCAAGGAAAAAGCCGAGGCAGCCGCTGCGGCCCGCAGCACCTTTCTGGCCAATATGAGTCACGAGATTCGAACCCCCATGAACGCCATCATCGGGTTCTCGGAAGCATTGCTTGACACCCCCCTGCGCCCCAACCAAGAGCGCTATGTGGAGACGGTGTACCGCTCTGCCCGCTCCATGCTGCGCCTGCTCAACGACATTCTGGATACCGCCAAACTGGACAAAGGCGCCGTGCAGATAGAGCTCGATGATTTCTCTGTCGCCGACATGTGCAATCTGGTGGTCGGAGCCCAGCGCATTGAGGCCGAAAAGAAAGGCTTGCAGCTACAGCTGGATATTCATGCCGATGTGCCCCGCTATCTGCGTGGAGATGCTCTGCGGATTCAGCAGATCGTGACGAACCTGATGGGCAATGCCGTCAAGTTCACCGAGCATGGCCATGTGCGCCTGGATGTGACCTACGACCAGAACATGCTGCACCTGCACATTCAGGACACGGGCATTGGTATTGCACCAGATAAGCTGGAGCACATCTTTGCCCCTTTCGCGCAAGCCGACGCATCGACCACCCGCCGCTATGGCGGCACCGGGCTGGGCACCACCATCTCCCGCCAGCTGGCCCAGTTGATGGGGGGCGATATCGGCATACGCAGCCGCGTGGGTGCTGGCACGCAATTTCATGTCCGCCTTCCGTTGCCTGCCGGGCAAGCGCCTCAAAGCATCGCGCCTGCCAGCATTGCCCCACTGCCTGCGCTGCACATTCTGTGTGTGGACGATGTGCCGCAAAACCTGGAGTTGCTGCAGGTGGTCATGCGCCGCTACGGTCACACGGTGGACCTTGCGCACAACGGACTGCAAGCCGTACAGCTGCGCCAGACGCAAGTGTTTGACCTCATCTTGATGGACTTGCAGATGCCCCACATGGATGGGCTGGAAGCTTCACGTACGATCCGCGCCTGGGAAGCTGCACACGCTCACGCCTCCATTCCCATCATTGCGCTGTCGGCCAGCGTTCTGGAGCAAGACCGCCGTGCCTCCGATGAAGCTGGCATGAATGGCTTTGCGGCCAAGCCGCTGGAGCCTCACAAACTCATGCAGGAGATTGCACGTGTGCTGCACGCACGCACAGATCCATGCAGCGACACTGCCGCCGCACACCAGGCACCTGTGAACACGCAGCACCCCATGGATGGCACGGTGGCAGACTGGCGCAGCGGACTGCAGCTGTGGGGCGGCCCCGGCCCCTTGCGCGCCGCATGGACACGCTTCATGGCAGAGCAGCAAAACCGTGTGCCGGAGCTGCGCAGTCTCTCGCAGGATGGGGACTGGGCGACAGTCTCCGCCATCATTCACCGCATGCGCGGCGCTTCTGGCAATCTGGCATTGCTGCAGCTGCACGCCGTGCTCGAACAGATGGAACACGACAGCCGCAACAGCGACACGGTGGCTTTCGAAAAGCAGCTGCCCAAACTGGTTGCAGCGCTGGCACATGTGGAGGCCTTACTGCGCGCCACGGAGTCCGTTCATGCAGCACATGCATCCGCTGCCCCCCCTGCCGCTATTGCCGGCCTCTCCAGCTCAGACTGCGCACAGATAGGTCAGGCACTCAAGCGCATGGACTGCGCCTTGCAGGCCGGCGAAATCGATGGCCATGCACTGCAGCAGTTGAGCCTGCTGCTGCCCCGTGCAGACACCGCAGCACTGCAAGCTGCGCTAGATATTTTTGATCTGGACCATGCCTTGCACTGCGTGCGAACGCTGGCGCAATCGCTGTCCCCCACCCCTCACAATCTCAGGAATACGTTCCATGCTGCCCAGCCATGAAGACCGCAGGCCCCGCCTGCTGCTGGTCGATGATGAACCCACCAACTTGCATGTACTGCGCCAGATTCTGGGCACGACCTACCGCCTGCAATTTGCCACCGATGGCGCCAAGGCCCTGCAACTGGTGCAGCAACAAAGGCCTGACCTGATCTTGCTGGACATCATGATGCCCACGCTCAGCGGCTACGAAGTCTGCCGCCAGCTCAAGGCCAGTGCGCAGACGCAGGACATTCCGGTGATTTTTGTCTCGGCCCTGTCCGAGATGGGCGATGAAGCCCTGGGCTTTGATGCCGGCGGCGTGGACTACATCGTCAAGCCAGTGCGTGCACCCATCGTTCTGGCACGCGTGCGCACGCACCTGTCGCTGGTCAGAACCGAAGCCCTGCGCCAGTCACGCCTGCACATCGTGCAGCGCCTGGGCCGTGCTGCCGAATACAAAGACAACGAAACCGGCATGCATGTGCTGCGCATGAGCCACTTCTCGCATGCCTTGGCGCTGGCCATTGGCTGCAGCCCGGAATGGGCCGACGAGCTGCTGCACGCTGCACCCATGCACGATGTGGGCAAGATTGGCATTCCTGATGCGGTGCTGCTCAAACCCGGCCCCCTGACCGACAGCGAGTGGCAGATCATGCGCCAGCACCCGGCCATTGGTGCTGAAATTCTGGGCGAAGACGACAACGGCATTCTGCAACTGGCACGCAGCATCGCCCTGACCCACCATGAAAAGTGGGATGGCTCGGGCTACCCGGCAGGCCTGCGCGGCAACGCCATACCGCTGGCAGCGCGCATTGTGGCCATTGCCGATGTCTTTGATGCCCTGACCTCCGTGCGCCCCTACAAGCGCGCATGGTCGGTCGACAGCGCCATGGCGCACATCCAGAGCCAGGCGGGTCTGCACTTTGACCCTGATCTGGTTCCCGTCTTCCTGTCCCTGCGCGAGCAGCTGGAAACCATCCGCCAGCGCTGGAAAGATGAAGCGCCAGAACCCGTGACTGCCGACTGCCTTGGATAATGCAGGGCATGACTGTGTCTGCCCTGCCTTCTGCCTGGACGGTGCGCCCTTTGGACGCACACGATGTCGATAGCCTGCTGCACGTGCAAACCATTTGCTATGGCGATGATTTTCTGGAAAGCCGCGCTGTCTTTGCCCAGCGCCTGGCCTGCCCGCACCAGTGCTCCATTGGCGTGGTGCGCACTGGCGAGCAGACCTTGAGCGCCTACCTGGCGGCCTACTGGTCCAGCCCCGGCAAGATCACGCCTTTGGACGGCGCTTTCACGCCCCCTGCCACTGCCACGCAGGTGCTGTACCTGCACGACATGTCGGTACTGCCGCAACTGGCGGGCCAAGGCGTGGCACGCCATCTGGTGCAGCACCTGTTTGCACGCGCACGCCAGCGCCGCCTGCAGCACGCTGCGCTGGTGTCGGTGCAGGGTTCACAGGCTTATTGGGAACGTCAAGGCTTTTCTGTATGCCCCGTGATGGATGAGCAACAGTTCATGCACCTTAAAACCTATGGTGACGGTGCTCTGTACATGACGGCAACGCTCTAATTTCTGACAGTTGCGCGATTGACTGACAGGCGCTGCAAATGGCATCGCCATAATGCGCGCATGCCAAACCGATGGAAACCCAATGTCACGGTCTCGGCCGTGATCGAGCGTGATCAGCGTTTTTTGCTGGTGGAAGAGCACACGGCCGATGGCCTGCGCCTCAATACCCCCGCCGGCCACCTGGATCCTGCCGAAACCCCTGTGCAGGCCTGCGTGCGCGAAGTACTGGAGGAGACGGCCCACAGCTTCACCCCCACGGCGCTGATCGGCATCTACATGAACCGGTTCATCCGCACCCGCACCGGCTCTGACATCACCTACATGCGCTTTGCATTCACCGGTGAGCTGGGCATGTACCACGTGCACCGCAAGCTCGATGAAGGCATCGTGCGCACCGTATGGCTTTCGCTGGAAGAGCTGCACGCCAGCGCCCACCTGCACCGCAGCCCCGTGGTGCTGCAATCGGTGCGCGACTATCTGGCGGGGCAGCGCTTTGATGTCAGCCTGATTCAGGCCGACCCCAGCATCTACAGCGTGCCAGAGCCTACGCCGCATACGCAGGATTTACTCTCCAGCCTTAAATAAAAGAGAGTGGTTAACGCTTACCAAATAAGCACTTCAGCATCATTTAATGCTGAAGTGCTTGTATTTATTACGCCAACAGCTCTCTTTTTCATACCACCTCCGGCAATTCTGCGCGCATGAACCGGCAGTGCGGAAACCGCGCACAGCGCCAGAAATAGCGCGATGCGCCTTCTGCGTCCGGCAAGCTGCGGTGCACCAGATTGCTGCCGCACTGCGGACAATCCGCTGCATGCAACGGTGCAGGTTGCGGCACTAACGGCGCGAATGGCTCGGTGCGCAGCACGGGCTCCGTGCACAGCTCGGGTTCGGTACTGCGCAGTGCGATGGGTGCAGCAACGGGTACAGGCGCAGAAACCGCAGCGCCAGCCGTCTTGCCGCTTGGCACCTTGGGCCGCGGCGCAGCATGGCGTGCACGCACATTTTCTACGTGCGCACGGTGCGTGGCACGTGTGGCCTGCAGCCTTTTTTGTGACAGGGCTTGCCGCCACTGCGCGACCTCCTGCTCGGTCCAGACCACCTCGGTATGGCTTTGAATAAAAGCCACGCAATCGCGCCCTTGCGTGACACACGCGGGCATCTCGGTCTTGAAGTGGCTATGGCCCGTAAACACCACCACCGAGTGCAGGTGCTGCAGCGGCACCTGCAGCACTTGCTGCAAAGCCATGATGTGGAGCCAGTTCTGGTGCAACGGGTTTTGAAAAGCGGTGCGGTGCCTGTAAATGGATTGCGTCCATTTCTTTTGTTTTTCTGAGCCAAAAATCCAGCCCTGCATGTGCTTGGTCTCCAGCACAAACAGGCCGTACGGCGACACCACCACATGGTCAATCTGGGTAGTTTTTCCATCGGCCAGCCGCAGGGTGACGTTGTGCACGCAGTGGTAGTGCAGCGGGTTCAGATCTCGTGCCAGCCATTGCTGCACCTTGCGCTCGCCCCACCAGCCCTTGAACCGGGGTGAACGCAGCACCCCGGCCAGCAGCGCCACGCCAGCGGCCAGCACCACCCACATCCACAACACCCCCTGCACCTGCTGCAACACTGTCGCCATGCCTGCCCCCTTTGTTGGCTGCAGAGCATAGCGGCCATGAAAACGGTGCCGCAAGGGCTCCTTCACCCTTCGGCTCAGAAAAACCATGCAGTGGCGCACTCAACGCTCAGATGTTTGCCTCATGAGCAAACAAAAAATCATTCGTTTTAGAAAACACAGTGGCTTCTTACAGTGGCATTCATTGATATTGCCAGCCGAAAGAAGCGCCTGATGACCGACCGCGATGCCCCGTTGCCCACTCCTGACACCCTGTCTCTGCTGCTGGCCAGCCAGGGCATTACAGCCCCTGAAGCACAGGCTGCCGTTCACGCAGGCCTGCAGGTGCTGCAGGACTTTCTGCGCACCTTCAACGCCCGTGACGCCCATGCATGGGCCCAGGTCATGAACTACCCGCATGTGCGCTTTGCGGGAGAGCAAGTGACCGTCTGGGACAACGCACTCGACTATGCCGCCAGCAATGACCTGGCCCCGCTGTCTGCAACCGGCTGGGCCTACAGCCGCTGGGACTTCATCCGCCCAGTGCAGGCAGACGCCACCAAGGTGCACTTTGCGCTGCAGTTCACCCGCTACGACACGCACCATCGCGCCCAGCAGTCCTACCAGGCGCTGTATGTAGTGACCTTGCACAACGGCCACTGGGGCGTGCAGTCGCGCTCCAGCTATGCCGGCATTCTGGCCCCCGGTGCTGCTTTCTGAGGAGCCCGTTGACATGCCCTGCCCACTCTTTGCCCCAAGTGCCCAGCGCACACTGTCGCGGCGCAGCTGGCTGCACAGCGCCATAGCGGCCAGCACGGCTTTCACCACTGCAGGCCTGGGCCTGCCTCTGTCCGCCCAGGCCAAGCAAGCGGCCACCTATCCCGCACGTCCCCTGAAAGTGATCGTGCCCTACCCTGCAGGCGGTGTGATTGATGTCACAGCCCGCGCAGTCACCGATGCACTGGCCCAGCGCTGGGGCCAGCCGGTCATCGTAGAAAACCGCCCCGGCGCCAATGGCAACCTGGGTGCCCATGCGGTGCACCAGGCCACGCCCGACGGTTACACGCTGCTGATCGGCTCCATGTTCACGGTCATCAACCCATTGACCGACAGCAGCACCCGTTACCGCACCAGCGACTTTGTCCCCGTGGCCAGCATCGGCAGCACGCCCAATGTGTGGGTGGTGCCAGCCTCCGCCCCCTGGCACACACTGCACGATTTTCTTGCACAGGCTCGCCAGCAGCCCGGGGCCTTCAACGTTGCCAACCCGGGGCAAGGCAGCTCCAACCACCTGGGGCTGGAACGACTGGCTGCCGCTGCGGGCATACAGCTCACGCAGATCAACTACCAGGGCCAGCCACCGTTCATTACCGACCTGATCAATGGCCAGCTGCATATCGCCCCGCTGACCACAACGCTCGCCTTGCCGCACATCCAAAGTGGCAAGCTGCGCGCCCTGGCTGTGGCGGCACCCACACGCCTGGCGGCACTGGCCCAAGTGCCCACGCTGAGCGAGCAGGGCCTGAGCGATGCCACGGTCGTGCCATGGAGCGGCTTCATGGCGCCTGCTGGCACACCCGAGGCCATCGTGGCCCAGCTGCAGGCCGCCATTGTGCAAGTGCAGGCCCAGCCTGCGGTGCTGCAGCGCTATGCCGCATTGCAGGCCCAGGCACCCGAACGCCCGCAAGACTTTGCACAGCTGGTGCAGCATGAGCAGCAACGCTGGGCTTTGGTGCTGGGCCGCATTGAACAAACAGCCAAAGCGCGCTGATACGCGGGCATACACACACTGATCAGAAAGGCAAAAAGGCCACCTTGAAGGTGGCCTTTGCGTTGTGCGCAGAAACTCTGCTCTGCCAAGTGCAGGCTGCGCGTCTGGCAACTACGGCGTCAGTTCAGCGCCATGCTCAATTTGCGTCGGTAGCTGTTGACCAGCGCCGTGGCCTGGTCTTGCTCGGCAGTGTTTTTGCCCAGCAGTTCAATGCCACCGGCTGTCTTGCCGGGTACGGCATCGGGCTTTTTGGGCTTGGCCGGAGCCAGCAGTTCCAAAATGCCAACAAACAGCTTGCGCGCAACCTGTCCGTTCCATTCCTTGTCGCGCATGATGATCTCCAGCAGCTCGTCCATGGCAGCCGTCCACTGGCCTTCTGCCGCCAGCACCTGCGCCTTGGCAAAACGGGTGTCAAAGTCGCGCTTGTTTTGCGCAATGGCGGCATCAAACTGCGCCAGCTCCCAGTTGCCGCGCTCGTCTTGCTGCACAAACAGCATGCACTGCAGCCAGTGCTGCAGGGCTTCAAACTGCAGTGGCTTGGGAATGCGCTTGAGCGGCTCGTGCAGCAAGGACGCGGCCTGCTCGTAGTCGCCACTGGCAATCAGCAGGCGCACATAGTCAAAGCGCGCATCATCGTTGCTGGGGTCAGCGGTCAGTGCATCGGCCAGCTTTTGCAGGGCAGCCTGGGTGTCACCCGATTCGATCAGTTGCTGGGCCTCGTCCACCTCGGACTCGGCCATCAGCTCGCCCTCAGAAGGCAGGTGCTTGTCCAGAAATTCACGCACCTGACCTTCAGTCTGTGCACCCATGAAACCATCCACCGGCTTGCCACCCACCATCAGCACGCAGGTGGGCACGCTGCGAATACCGAACATGCCGGCAATTTGCTGGTTGGCGTCCACATCCACCTTGGCCAGCTTGAAGCGGCCTGCGTAGGCAGCCTCCAGCTTTTCCAGCGTGGGCACCAGCGTTTTGCAGGGGCCGCACCAGGTGGCCCAGAAATCGACCAGCACGGGCGTTGCCATGGAGGCGGCAACCACCTCAGATTCAAAATTCTCTACGGTGATATCAATCATGTATCCATCCCAGTGCAGTGCGCACACTGCGCAAGCCATTGATCAGCGCCTTGCAGGCGTACAACGCGTCATTCTCTAGCAATTCAAGTGCACATTCGTGCCAGCCAGCTACAGAGATAAGCGCCGGGCACCAGATTTCAAGCCCGCGCAGGGGCAGACGACCCCGCAACCCTGTGTGTCTGGGGCTTACCCGTAAAATCGCAGCTTCCACTAGGCCGGGCCGCAAGCGCCCTCGAGAGAGAACATGAACTCCATCCAGATCGGTGTGGTCATGGGTTCCAGCAGCGACTGGGACACCATGCAGCACGCAGTTGCCATCCTTCAGCAATTCGGTATCGCCCACGAAGCGCAAGTGGTTTCGGCCCACCGCATGCCTGACGACATGTTCCGCTACGCAGAGGCCGCTGCGGGCCGTGGCCTCAAAGCCATCATTGCAGGGGCTGGCGGCGCTGCCCACCTGCCCGGCATGATTGCCGCCAAGACCCCCGTACCCGTGCTGGGTGTGCCCGTGGCCAGCCGCCACCTGCAAGGCGTCGATTCACTGCACTCCATCGTCCAAATGCCCAAGGGCGTGCCTGTGGCCACTTTCGCCATTGGCGCTGCAGGTGCTGCCAACGCCGCCTTGTTCGCCGTGGCCCTGCTGGCCAACGAAGACCCCGCACTGCGCGCCAAGCTGGAGGCCTTTCGCGCCGAGCAAACAGCCGCAGCCCGCGCCATGACTTTGCCCCCCGTCGCCGTATGAACGCCCCTGTCGACACCCGCAAGGTGATCCTGCCCGGTGCCACTTTGGGCGTACTGGGTGGCGGCCAGCTGGGCCGCATGTTTGCGCACGCCGCGCAAGCCATGGGCTATTTCACCGCCGTACTGGATCAGGACGCCACCAGCCCTGCAGGGCTGGTCAGCCACCACCATGTGCGCACCGCTTATGAAGACCCGCAGGGCCTGACCGAGCTGGCGCAGCTGTGTGCAGCCGTCACCACCGAGTTTGAAAACGTACCTGCGGGTGCGCTCAACCAGCTGGCGACCAGCCTGCCCGTGTCGCCCGCCGGTGCATCGGTGGCCATCGCCCAGGACCGTGCTGCTGAAAAAGCCCATTTTGTGAAGTGCGGCGTGCCCTGCGCGCCCTACGCCGTGATCGAGTCGCCCGAGCAACTGGCCGCCGTGAACGATGCGCTGCTGCCCGGCATCTTGAAAACAGCCCGCATGGGCTATGACGGCAAGGGCCAGATTCGCGTCAAAACCCGCGCTGAACTGGTGGCTGGCTGGCAAGAGCTGGGCCGCGTGGCCTGTGTGCTGGAAAAAATGCTGCCACTGGCCCACGAATGCTCTGTCATCGTGGCGCGTGGCCGTGACGGCACCATCGTGAACCTGCCCGTGCAGCGCAACCTGCACCGCGACGGCATTCTGGCTGTGACCGAGGTGTATGAGGGCAACCTGCCTGCCACACAGGTCGAGCAGGCGATTACCGCAGCGAAATCGGTCGCCATCGGTCTGGACTATGTCGGTGTGCTGTGCGTGGAGTTCTTCGTGCTGGACAACGGCCAGCTGGTGGTCAACGAAATTGCTCCGCGCCCGCACAACAGCGGCCACTACAGCCAGAACGCCATGGATGTGTCGCAGTTTGAGCTGCAGGTGCGCAGCATGACCAACCTGCCGCTGGTGCAGCCGCGCCAGCACAGTGCCACCATCATGCTCAACCTGCTGGGTGATCTGTGGTTCAAGGACAGCGACACGGCCCAAGCCCCCGCGTGGGACCAGATTTTGGCCCTGCCCGGCTGCCACCTGCACCTGTACGGCAAGGTCGATGCCAAGCGCGCCCGCAAGATGGGGCACTTGAACATCACCGCCGCCACGCCCGAGCAGGTGCGCGCCACGGCACTTAAAGCTGCCGGCATTCTCGGCATTGCCGCGTTTTAAGAGGACCGCACGTGATTTTGGATGGAACGCTGGACGCCTCGGTGCACGCCGCTGCTGCTGCCCTGCAGCGCGGTGAGCTGCTCGGCCTGCCCACGGAAACGGTTTACGGTCTGGCGGCCGATGCAGACAACGACAGCGCCGTAGCCCAGATCTTTACGGCCAAAGGGCGCCCTGCCAACCACCCACTCATCGTGCATGTGGCCGATGCCCAGGCCATCACGCACTACGCCAAAGCAGTGCCGCTGTTTGCGCAGCAACTCATCGATGCGTTCTGGCCCGGCCCGCTCACCCTGATCCTGCCGCGCCTGCCGCATGCCGCCAGGGCATCGACCGGCGGGCAAGACAGCGTGGGCCTGCGCTGTCCCTCACACCCCGTGGCACATGCGGTGCTGCGTGCATGCCAGGTGCTGACCCCACCCGTGTGGGGCGTCTCGGCCCCCAGCGCCAACAAGTTTGGCCGCGTCAGCCCTACCACCGCACAGCATGTCGCCACAGAATTTGGGGATGACTTGCTGGTGCTGGATGGCGGTGCCTGCGAGGTGGGCATTGAATCGACCATCGTCGACTGCACACGCGGTGTACCCGTGCTGCTGCGCCCCGGAGCCATCACGCGGGAGGATATTGCGCATGTCTGCGGCCAGAGACCACTCTCCAAAGAAGAGCTGCAAGCGAATACCCCACGGGCCTCCGGCACACTTTTGGCCCACTACGCCCCGAACGCCAAAGTGCGCCTGATGCCAGCCAGGCAACTGCAGTCGGCCCTCGACCTGCTGGGTGCAGACGGCTCGCGCATTGCGGTCTACCACCGCAGTGCGCTCACATCCGCCTCCCAAGGTGTGCACCTGCGGGCCATGCCCCAGCAAGCACTGGCAGCCGCGCGTGAACTGTTTGGCACGCTGCGCGACTTTGACGAAATGGGCATCCAGCTCATCTGGATTGAAACCCCACCCGAGACCAGCGACTGGGAAGGCGTGCGCGATCGCCTGCAGCGCGCAGCGGCGGCGGGTTAGCCCTGCGCCTAGCAACTGGCACACTCCAACCCCAAAACGCCGAGCAAGGGCCGCCCCGCAGCGAAGGTGGCGTCCCCTTCCCGCGCAAAGCGCGTAGAGAGGGGAAGGCGCGCAGCGCCTCAGGGGCTGAATACTCAGTCTTGCGCCACCCAGTCCACCAGCGCATCCATCACGGGCCGCGCAGCGCCCGCATTGGCGTGGTTCACCATGGCCACCAGCACATAGCGCTGGCCGCTGTTGCCCAAGACGTAGCCCCCCAGCGCATTGGTGTCGCGCAGTGAGCCGGTTTTCAGGTGCGCATTGGCACTGGCTTTGCTGCGGCGCAAGGTGCCGTCCATGCCGGAAATCGGCATCGAGGAGACAAACTCCGGCATCACCGACGATGCCCATGCCGCTTGCAGCATGCGCCCCAGCGCCTGCGCACTGATACGGGCACTGCGGCTCAGACCTGCACCGTTTTCCACCACCGGCATGTCGGCCACCGGCCAGCGCATTTGCCACCACTGTGACAGCGCCGTACGCCCCGCTTCAAAGCTGCCGCTGCCCAGCCGTTCCTTGCCCATCGTCAGCAGCACCTGCTGTGTCATGACGTTGTTGCTGAACTTGTTGATATCGCGCACCACCTCGGCCAGCGCTGGCGACTGGTTCTCCCACGCGGGCTTGAGACCCGGTGGCACAACCCCGTCGCGCACGCTGCCCGTGATTTGCCCGCCCATGTTGCGCCACATGCCTTCAACGGCTTTGAGCGCAAAACTGTGGGGGTCCGGCAGCGCAACGGGCCAGTTCTTGTCGCCACAGCTGGCCGGGTAACGCCCGCCCAGCTGAATGCGCTGCGGGTCACTCCAGTCGGCTTGCAGCTGCGTGCGCCAGTCCCCACATGCCGTACCTTGCGGTGCCAGCGGCACGCTGGCGGGTGACTGAAGTTGCCCCATGGGCAATTCATAGTGAATGCGGGCCACCCCAGCAGCCAGGTCTGGAATGAACCCCAGCACCTGTGTTTTGTAGTTCACCAGCAGCGCATCGGGCCCTGCGTTGTAGGGGCGAAATGGCTCACCATCAAACGCTGCGGGGTCGTGCCCATTGACCTGAAAGGCGGTGCGATCAATGACGATGTCGCCCACAATCACTTTCACGCCCATGCCCTGCAAGCGGCCCAGCATCAGCCACAGGCGCTCGGACACCAGCTTGGGATCCCCTGCGCCCTTGATGTACACCGTGCCCCGAAAAGCCCCTTTGTCAACCACCCCATCCAGGTACACAGGCGTGCGCCACACATATGTGGGGCCCAGCTGCTCCAGCGCAGCGTAGGTGGTGACCAGCTTCATCACAGAAGCTGGATTCATCGGCGTTGCCGCCTGCCAGGCCATGCGCACGGGCTTGCGCCCCTCCACTGGAGCGACATAGAAAGACACGGATTCGCGGGGAATCTGGGCGCGCGCCAAGGCGGCTTCGACGGGGGCGGGCAGCGACTGGGCCAGCACACCACCAGCACTGGCCAGCGCCGCTGCGGCCATACACAGGCGCAGGCTGCGCCACAACAGGGTTTGAGACATAGCTGCCAAGTGTAGGGGCGGCCTGCGCGGTTTTGGCAGCGCCCCTGCACACAGCCCGGCGCTGCCACCGATAATTGAAGGCTTTGGCGCCTTGGTGCGCCCGGCCTTTTTTGCAGCCTGCCCCATGAATTTGCTTGCCTTTGACACCAGCACCGACACCTTGTTCATCGCCATTCAGCGTGGCGATCAGCTGTGGCAACACCAGGCGGCAGGCGGAGCCAACTCTTCGGCCACCTTGATTCCCAGCATTCAGCAAGGTCTGCAAGCGCTGGACTTGAAGTTCTCTGACCTCACGGCCATCGTCTTTGGTCGTGGCCCCGGTTCTTTCACTGGCCTGCGCACCTCATGTGCCATTGCCCAGGGGCTGGCCATGGGCGCAGACCTGCCCCTGCTGCCCATTGACACCTTGCTGGCCGTGGCAGAAGAAGCACGCCACCAGCACGGCGTCACCCACGTGATGGCGGTGCTGGATGCCCGCATGTCAGAGGTCTACCATGCCGGTTACCACTGGGTGGATGGCTGCTGGCAAGCCACGCACGAGCTCGGTCTGTGCGCGCCGCAGGCCTTGCAAATCCCTGTGGGCATGGCTGTTGCTGGCAATGCCCACACCGCCTATCCAGACCGTCTGGCACCCGCTGCGCAGCATCTGCACGCACTGCCCACGGCCACCGCACTGCTGCGCATGGCACCTCGGATGATTGCCGACGGTCACTTGGTCGATGCTTCCTACGCGCTGCCGCTGTACATCCGCGATAAGGTGGCAAAAACCACCGCAGAACGCGAGGCAGAACGCCAAGCTGCCGAAGCTTCTACCCAAGCATGATGCACAGCCACGCTCCATTGCCTTCTACCGCCGCCACCTTCGTGCCCAGCACGGTGCTGCCGCCCGTCGCTGCGGGCCACCAGTTGGTTGCGCTGACCGATGCGCTGCTGGAGACCGTGCTGGCTATTGAAAATGTGGCTTTCAGTCACCCCTGGTCACCAGGCAACTTTACCGATGCACTGCGCAGCGGCTACCACGCCCGCGTGCTGATGCAGCGTGACGAAGTGCTGGGCTATTTCATCGCCATGCAAATCCTCGACGAAGTGCATTTGCTCAACATCACGGTGTCGCCCATCCACCAGGGCCAAGGCTTGGCCCATGAGCTGCTTGACGCCCTGGCCCACTGGAGCCGTCATACGGCCCATGCACAGTGGCTGTGGCTGGAAGTGCGCGAGAGCAACACCCGCGCCCGCCACCTCTATGAACGCTATGGCTTTACCCAGGTCGGCGCCCGTAAGAAGTACTATCCGGTGCACCATGGCGAACGTGAGACTGCCATCTTGATGAATCTTCCCCTATGGCCCTGACCCTCGACACTCGCCAACGCGCCATGCTGCAGGAAATGGGCATTACCGTCTGGCTGCCCAAACCTGCCGCCACCGCCCCTGCGGTGGTGACCATGGCCGCCGCGCAGCGCCCAGCGGTAGCCGCAACGGCTGTAGAGACCTCGCCTGCACCTGTGCTGGCCCCCGCCGTGCCCGCCCCTGATGCCGGGGCGCCAGCCGCTGCAGTTGCAGTGACTGCACCGACAGCGACACCCACCACACACACTGCAGCCCCTGCAGCCGCCCCAGCGCCCGCCCCTGAAGCGACTCCGTGCGCTGAATGGCGCATGTCGCCCGCCGTGCAGGCCTACCCGCAGGCCACAGGCGGCAGTGCCGACAATGCCTGGCTGGTCATCTGGGAGTGCGCCAACCCAGCCACACCGCTGGAGGGCGACACCGGCAAACTGCTCAACAACATGCTGCGCGCTCTGCGCCTGCACCACAGCCGGCATGTCTGGATTGCCAGCGTTCAGCGCCCCGGGCAAGACGATGTGCCAGTGGCCAGCCTGCCGGCAGCACCTGTCGACTGGCAGCCCCTGACACCGTGCTTGCAAACCTGCGTGCAGCAAACACACCCTGCGCGCGTGCTGGTACTGGGCATGCACACCGCCCGTGCGGTGCTCGGCAGCCAGGAGGCACTGGGCCGCTTGCGTGCCCAGGTGCACCAGATTCACCACACCCCCGCCGTGGTCAGCTATGACCCGGCCTATTTGCTGCGTTCTCCGCACGCAAAACCTGCAGCCTGGGCCGACTTGTGCCGCGCCCATGCGCTGCACCCTCCCCCAGCCGCTTAATTGCCCCTCCCGCCAAGTACGACGCATGCACAGCTGGCGCATGCCCGGCATAATTGCGGGCTTGTCATCTTCTCGAGATATCTCTGTGGAAACCTACCCTAGTCGGTAGCTTCCCTCCTCTCTCCCGGGCCTTGTGCTGCAGGTGAAAGGATGGGAAGCGCACCCAACCATCCCCCTGCTAAAGCCACAACAACATTTGGGAGAGCCGTATGCTCAACATCTTCTCGCTGTCCAACGGCCGTTTGGTTCAGGAAGAAATCGAATCACTGGAAGAACTCACGCAGTTTCAGCCCATCTGGGTGGATCTGGAGTCGCCCACGCTGGAAGAAAAACGCTGGATCAAGCAGCACTACGGCCTGTCCATTCCGGAAGACGCCACCGACGAAGACATTGAAGAGTCGGCCCGCTTCTACGAAGAAGACAACGGCGAGCTGCACATTCGCAGCGACTTTCTGGTGGACGACGAAGATGACCCGCGCAGCGTGCGCGTGGCGTTTATCCTGAACCAGCACAACACCGAGCTCAACTCCTGCGGCGTGCTGTTTTCCATCCACGAAGAAGACATTCCCGTTTTCCGCCTGCTGCGCCTGCGCGCACGCCGCGCTCCCGGCCTGATTGAAGAAGCCAAGGAAGTGCTGCTCAAGCTGTTTGATGCCGACGCCGAGTACTCCGCCGATACGCTGGAAGGCATTTACGACGACCTGAAAAAGGTCAGCGCCCAAGTGCTGGAAGGCAGCGTAACCGACAGCGATGCGCAGACCGTGCTGTCTGACATTGCCCGCCAGGAAGACTTGAACGGCCGCATCCGCCGCAACATGCTGGACACGCGCCGCGCCGTCAGCTTCATGATGCGCAGCAAAATGCTCAACGCCGAGCAGTTTGAAGATGCGCGCCAGATTCTGCGCGACATTGAATCGCTGGACAGCCACACGCAGTTCCTGTTCGACAAGATCAACTTCTTGATGGACGCCACCGTCGGTTTTCTGAACATCAACCAGAACAAGATCATCAAGATTTTCTCGGTGGCCAGCGTGGCCTTGCTGCCACCGACGCTGATTGCCAGCGTTTACGGCATGAATTTTCGAGTCATGCCTGAGCTGGAATGGGAGTACGGCTACGTGTATGTGATCATCCTGATGGTGGCCAGCGCGCTGGGTCCCATGATCTATTTCCGCAAGCGCGGCTGGCTCAAGTAACCACAGCCCAAAAAAGAGAGCTGTCATCGCTTATCAGCAATGGTTTTCAGCATCAAAAGTATCTGAAAACTATACCCATCAAGCGCTGAGTGCTCTTTTTAATGAATTCATGGGCGCACAGCACGCCCCAAAGCTCAACGCTCACACTCAGCAGGCCATCCAGCCCAGCCCTTGGCTGGTGCCATTGCGCGGGCGGTACTCGCACCCCACCCAGCCGGCATAGCCCAGGGTATCGATCACATCGAACAGGTAGGGGTAGTGCAGCTCACCCATATCGGGTTCATGGCGCTCAGGCACGCCCGCAATCTGGATATGGCCCACACGCCCGGTAGGAAGGTATTTGCGCAGCTTGGTGGCCACATCCCCCTCCATGATCTGGCAGTGGTACAGATCCATCTGTACCTTGAGATTGAGCGCCGCCACGGTTTGCACCAGGCTGTGCGCCTGGTCCTGCGTTTGCAGGTAGTAGCCCGGCATATCGCGCCCGTTGATGGGTTCGATCAGAACCTCCACGCCCACATCCGCCGCGGTCTGTGCAGCCCAGCGCAGGTTGGCCAGCACCGTGCTGCGCAGCGCCTGCGCCGCAGCACCGGGCGGCACCAGGCCGCTCATTACATGGATGCGTGGGCATTGCAGCACCTGCGCATAGCGCAGCGCCTCCCACACCCCGAGGCGAAAACTGTCTTCCTCCCCGGCCAGACACAGCGTGCCGCGCATGCCGCCGTCCCAAGCCCGGGCCATGTCCTGCACGGTACGCCCGCCCGGCGGAGCATTGAACAGCACTTGCTGCAGTCCGTGCTGGTTCAGCGCCTGTGCCAGCTCCTGCGCAGGATAGGCATAGGGAAAGAGATATTCCACCGCCCTGAACCCATCTCTGGCAGCCGCCGCAAAGCGGGCCAGAAAGGGCAGCTCGGTGTACATCAGCGACAAATTGGCAGCAAATCGGGGCATAGGTGCATGATGAAAACTTCACGTTCAGCGGACAATCCCGCCCTGCCGGTCAACCGCGTTCGAGGCAGAAAACCGACGTACTGGCCCGCAAGTTGACCAAAGTGCGAATGACCTGGCCTTCCTTCAAGCCAAATGCGTCCACTACGTTCAGGCGATTCTTGTGCGCCAGCACCTCAAAGTCTTTGAACGTGCCCACGCGAATGTTGGGCGTGTCATACCACTGGTAGGGCAGATGACGCGTCACAGGCATGCGCCCGCGCAATACCGAAAAGCGGTTGGGCCAGTGTGCAAAGTTGGGGAAACTCACCACGCTCATGCGGCCCACGCGCGCCGTTTCACGCAGCATGGTTTCCGCATTGCGCAAGTGCTGCAGGGTATTGATTTGCAGCACCATGTCAAAGCTGCTGTCCTCAAAAATGGCCAGCCCTTCATCCAGATTGAGCTGCAGCACATTGATGCCACGCTTGACGCACGCCAGCACATTGGCGTCATCGATCTCTACGCCATAGCCCGTACAGCCGCGCTCGCGCTGCAGATACTCCAGAAAGCTGCCATCACCACAGCCCAGGTCAAGCACGCGCGCGCCTTGTGGTACCAGTTGAGCCAATGCTTGCATCGTAGGGGTAGCGGTCATGCGGTGAACTCCTTGGCAATACCTTCAAAGTAGGCGCGCATGGCACCCAGATAACGTGGGTCATCCAGCAAAAAAGCATCGTGGCCATGGGGTGCATCAATCTCGGCGTAGCTCACATCGCGGCCGTTTTGCAGCAAGGCCTGCACCATCTCGCGGCTGCGGTTGGGTGCAAAACGCCAGTCGGTGGTGAAGCTCACCAGGAAGAACTTGGCAATGCTGCGCGCCAATGCGTCTTTCAAGCTGCCGCCGTACTTCTTGGCCGGGTCAAAGTAGTCCAGCGCCCGCGTGATCAGCAGGTAGGTATTGGCGTCAAAGTAGCCGCTGAACTTGTCGCCCTGGTAGCGCAGGTAGCTTTCAATCTCAAATTCAATGTCCTGCGTGGTGAACTTGATGCCGGGGCCGTCGCGCAGAGCGCGGCCAAACTTCTGGTTCATCACGTCATCACTCAGGTACGTGATGTGCCCGATCATGCGGGCAATGCGCAGCCCACGTTTGGGCACCACGTTATGGGCATAAAAGTCGCCGCCATGAAAGTCCGGGTCCGTCACGATGGCGCGTCGCGCCACTTCATTGAAGGCAATGTTTTCAGCATTCAGGTTGGGGGCACTGGCCACCACCACCGCATGGCGCATGCGCTCGGGATACTGCAGCGTCCAGCTCAGCGCCTGCATGCCGCCCAGGCTGCCGCCCAGTACCGCCGCCATCTGATGCACACCCAGACGCTCCAGCAGCAGCGCCTGCGCATTCACCCAGTCTTCCACCGTCAGCACCGGAAAGCTCGAACCGTACACGGCACCCGAATCCGGATTGGTGTGCATGGGCCCGGTGGAGCCAAAACACGAACCCAGGTTGTTGACGCCAATGACAAAGAACTTGTTGGTGTCCACCGCCTTGCCCGGGCCAATCATGTTGTCCCACCAGCCTTCGCTTTTGGCCTGCCCCTCGTAAACACCTGCAACGTGGTGCGACGCATTCAGCGCATGGCAGACAAGGATGGCGTTGGACTTGTCAGCATTGAGCTGACCGTAGGTCTCATACGCAAGGGTGTAGTCACGGATGCTCCTGCCGCTTTGCAGCTGCAGAGCATCCGGAAAATGCATGAATTGTGGTGTGGCGATGAAGGACATAAAAAAACCCGGCATCGCTAAAAACGAGGCCGGGTTTGGAGATGCGGTTTCGTCTTTAGCAGTATTTGTAAAGCGCCCGCAAGCAGAAGCAAATCAGCGCATGAAGTTCATTATGCCAAACTCGGCACCCCTTTGGCCAGCAAAGCCACCACGCCAAGCACCAGGAAAATCACTGCGGAAATGATATGCACCATGCGGATCGGGACTTTCTTGACCAGCTTGTCGCCCAGCCACACCACGGGAGCATTGGCCAGCATCATGCCCAAAGTGGTACCCAGCACCACCCACAGATAGGCGTTGTACTGCGCGGCCAGCATCACCGTTGCAATTTGTGTTTTGTCGCCCATTTCGGCCAGGAAAAAGGCCACCACCGTGGTGCCGAACACCCCCCAGCGCGAATGCTCCGAGACACCTTCATCGTCCAGCTTGTCGGGAATCAGCATCCAGATGGCCATTGCAATGAAGGACAGGCCCAAAATCCAGCGCAGCACATCGGGGCCGATCATGGTGTTCACCCAGGCCCCCACCGCTCCAGCCAAGCCGTGGTTGACCACCGTTGCCGTAAAGATCCCCAAAACGATGGGCCAGGGTTTTCGAAAACGGGCGGCAAGAATCAGGGCGAGCAGCTGCGTTTTGTCGCCCATTTCAGCCAAGGCGACGATGCCTGTCGAGACGAGGAAAGCTTCCATGTGGATCGGGAGTTGTTATATATGGCTGGACTCAACACGCATTGACCGTCGCCGCGTCCAGCCATGGATACGGTGATGGTCAATGGTCTTGTTCAGCTTTTTCAAACCGCCGGCACCATAGCGCTGAGCGCCAAGTATGTTGATGCAGGCTTTTGGTGCATTGCACACCAAACGAACTACTCCCCAAGGACGAAGCTATTGTAGCGATTTGCAATAACTATCTTTGGCGGCGGGATAGCCCGGGTTACCCCGGGGCTTTGTTGTATAGGAGCACAAATTTGACAAAAACCCCATTGTCTGCGTGAAAGCTTGCATCATAATGGCCTCGTTCACGGGTGCGAGAGCACATGAGCAAGTGCGTTTGCGTCTCTAAGGTAGGTCACGATAAGTTGGCTTTCGGTTAGGGCTCCATCGCGTTTCAAGTATTTTTTCTAGGAGTCCTCCATGGGCAACAAACTGTACGTAGGCAACCTGCCTTACTCTTTCCGCGATAACGACCTCGAGCAGGCGTTCTCCGAATTCGGCGCTGTGCAAAGCGCTAAGGTCATGATGGAGCGTGACACTGGCCGTTCCAAGGGCTTCGGCTTTGTGGAAATGGGTAGCGATGCTGAAGCACAAGCTGCCATCCAAGGTCTGCACGGCCAAAACTACGGTGGCCGTGACCTGGTGGTCAACGAAGCCCGTCCTATGGAGCCACGTCCTCCCCGTAGCGGTGGCTTCGGTGGCGGCAACGGCGGCGGCTTCGGCGGCGGCCGTGGCAACGGCGGTGGCGGCTACGGCGGTGGCCGCGGCGGTTACTAAGCCAATCCTCTAGCGCCCTCAACAGCGCTTTGGAATAAAAAAAGGAACCTTCGGGTTCCTTTTTTTATTTTCAGTTTCTCATTTTTCAAAGAAATAGTTGTTATTTTTCAATCTCTCCATTAATAATATTTCGGCAGGTTATGCATTGCCTGTGCTTAGTCGTTGCCATGCTGTGACATTTCAAATAATGCACTTATTTTGAAGCAGAGGAGTCCGTAATGGGTAGTAAGTTGTATGTGGGCAATTTGCCTTATGGAGTTCGTGAGCAGGACTTGCAACAAGCCTTTGCGCAATTTGGCTCAGTGATCAGCACCAAAGTCATGATCGAACGTGACACCGGGCGCTCCAAAGGCTTTGGCTTTGTCGAGATGGGCAGCGACAGCGAAGCCAGTGCCGCAATTGAAGGCATGAACGGCCAACCTCTGGGGGGACGCAGTCTTTTGGTCAATGAAGCTCGCCCCATGGAGCCACGATCGCCTCGCACCGGTGGGTATGGAGGAGGCTCTCAGGCCCAGAACAGCGGCGGTTACGCCGGCAGAAATGAAGGAAGTTTCCGCAGCCCCTATGGCACCGGTCCACGCAACCGACAAAATACCGGGCACGGCAGCATTAATCATGGCGGCGGCACCTATCGCAATGATTAATACGAACAGATAAAAACAAAAAAGGCCTTATCAGGCCTTTTTTGTTAAATCTATCCTACAAGATTAATGGATTTATTCTTATTTATTTGCAGGATGAATAATACCCTTGACACGACCTTTTAACTCTACGACTTGAGAAAGGTTGTCATAGTCCATGCGGTCTCCAGAAAATTGATTATTTCCTCGCGTCAAAACCACCGGCAAATGTGACTGTACCCGCTCTTCATTGGGCCAGGCATGCAAAAACTCACCAGAAAATTGCATCGTCTGCCCGGGCTGGTTCGGGAACTGCCGCACCACCTTGGCCGCCCCAACCAGTTGCACCTCTGAAGAGTCGGAATTGCTGATACCGCGTTTTGCAGAAGTCAGCGTAACCACCCCATCCGGGGCAATACTGCGTGTGCGTACCGCATCGACTTCCAAGGTATCTGTCTTCGGAAAATGGCGGGCTTCATCACCTGTCATCACACTTTGCAAGCGCCCTGTCCCGTCAAACTGATGGACTGAAAATTTCTCCATGGTGTAGTCGGGTGCATCAGACACCACCCGATCCACATTGCCTAGCAGTGGTTTCGGGGCATTGCGCACCAGCCACCATGTGCCCATTGCCAGTAACGCCATGAGCATCACTGGCAGATAGATGGAGACGCGTTCCCCAAGACGCTGCAAGGACTTTTTCATCGTTGGTAAGCCTCCAGCAAACCTGCATACTGACCATTGGCAATTAACAGCAAGTCACACAGCTGGCGCACGGCTCCGTGGCCGCCCATCGCACTGGTTACAAAATCTGCCACTACCAGGTTTTCAGCGTGTGCGTTGCAGGGTGCACACGCCAGTGCGCTGCGCTGCATCATGGGTAAATCAGGCCAGTCATCGCCCATGGCGGCTGCCTGCTTCCAGTCCAGTCCCAGCGCGTTGAGGATGGACTGCGCAGCAGGCACTTTGTCTTCCGTTCCGTACACCACATGCTGCACGCCCAGTTGCTGCAGGCGCAAGCGCAATGGCGCGGAATCTCGCCCGGTGACTACGGCAGGAACAATGCCTGCCTTTTGCAGCAGTTTGATGCCATGGCCATCGAGCGTATTGAAACGCTTGATGCTCTCACCATGCTCGGTAAAGTGCAGGCCACCATCCGTCAGCACGCCGTCCACATCGAAAAACACGACACGAATACCCTGGGCGCGCTCCAGCAGTTCTGAAGGAAATCGCTGCGTAGGCGTTGTATGAGTTTGAGGCATCAGATGACCTTGGCAACCATCAGGTCGCGGATATGCACCATCCCCACCAGGTGTGCCTGGGCATCCACCACCAGCACTGAAGTAATGCCGTGCTGCTCCATCAGTTGCGCAGCATCTACTGCCAGGGCATCAGAAGAAATCGTCCGCGGCTGACTGTGCATCAGCTGTGCGGCCTTGGCGTTGCGCAAGTCTGTACCGTCCTCGATGCGGCGGCGCAAATCTCCGTCGGTAAAAATGCCAACTACGCGGTTATCGGCATCCACGACCGCACTCGCTCCCATGTTCTTGGCGCTGATTTCACGCATCAGACGGTCAAAACCATCATTGGCCTGCACGCGGGGCACGTCATCGCCGCTGCGCATCACATCGCGCACATGGGTCAGCAATTTGCGGCCCAAAGAACCGCCAGGGTGTGACAGCGCAAAGTCTTCGGCTTTAAAGCCCCGGGCGTCCAGCAGCGCCGACGCAATCGCATCACCCAGCGCCAGTTGCACGGTGGTACTGGCCGTTGGTGCCAGATTCAAAGGGCAGGCTTCACGCTCCACACTGGTGTTGAGCACCCAATCTGCATGCTTGGCCAAGCTGGAAGACAAACCGCCAGTCATGGCAGCAATGCGCACGCCCTGTCGTTTGAGCGCAGGCAGCAGTGATGTCAGCTCATGGCTTTCACCGCTGTTGG
Organism: Comamonas sp. CMM02; assembly: GCF_014851485.1. Taxonomy (NCBI): domain Bacteria; kingdom Pseudomonadati; phylum Pseudomonadota; class Betaproteobacteria; order Burkholderiales; family Comamonadaceae; genus Comamonas; species Comamonas sp. CMM02. Next base: position 163,760 of record NZ_JACUZW010000004.1, read on the forward strand.
AAATCGCCAGCACCATGTCTTTTTGCGTCACCATCCCCAAATCACCGTGGCTGGCTTCGGCAGGGTGCACAAAAAAAGCGGGGGTTCCGGTCGACGCCAGGGTGGCGGCTATCTTTCGACCAATATGGCCACTCTTGCCCATCCCCATGACCACCACACGCCCGGGCGTCTCCAGCATGGCCTGCGCCACCTGCACAAAGGTGTCATCCAGACGCTGTGCCAAAGTTTGCAGCGCTTGAATTTCAATGGCCAGGGTTTCACGCGCAGTTGCCAGCGCCTGCGTAGCACCCAGAACGGGCGTGGTCTGCATGGGGGTATTCATGGTCTGATTTTATCGATGCCGGCAAGACCACGCCGTGCGACACGGACAAGTTCATGCAAACAGCCTTTGAAACTCATGCAAGTTGCCCGTCTACCCCTGTTTGGCGCACGCGAAAAAGTAACGAAACGCCTGCTCAGACCTTCATTGGCGCACCGCCAGAAATCGGAGAGCAAGTAAGCGGAGACACCTCGATCAACTTTTTATTGCTCGTCAGCCTTTCAACATTGAAGCGACTGCATGACCCCGGCAAGCACGCAAACACTGACCACTGATTACACTTTTCACAACAACCTGCATTTGCTTGGCCATGCCCGTGAATGCCGAAGCTCTTGATTCCCTTGATGGATGCCGCTCTGCCAAATCCACCATGCCTGCAGAGACCTTGAACTGAACACTCCATGTACACCACCAGCGTCAACGATTACCTTCGCCAGCACATTCGCACTGTCTCCAATTGGCCGGCGCCTGGCGTTCAGTTCCGCGACATCACCCCCTTGCTGCAAGACCCCAAAGTTTTCCGCATTCTGATTGATGCATTTGTCCATCGTTACATGGATGTTGACAAGCGCCCCGACGTAGTGGCCGGCCTGGATGCCCGCGGCTTTATTCTGGGTGCCGTGATCGCTTACGAGTTGAATGTTGGTTTTGTCCCCATTCGCAAGAAAGGCAAGCTGCCGTTCACGACCGTGGAAGAAACCTACGAGTTGGAATATGGCAGCGCCACCGTGGAGCTGCATACCGACGCAGTCAAGCCTGGCGACAAGGTTTTGCTGATTGACGACTTGATCGCCACAGGCGGCACCATGATGGCGGGCAAGAAACTGCTGGAAAAACTGGGCGCTACCGTGATGGAGGGCGCTGCCATCGTGGATCTGCCCGAGCTTGGCGGCTCCAAGCTGCTGCAGGAGGTTGGCAAGCTTCCTCTGTTCACACTGGTGGATTTTGAAGGCCACTAAAGCAGTGCCACCCCATTGCGTTCAAGCCGGCATGTGCCGGCTTTTGTCTTTCTGTGTGGACATGACTATTCCCCCTGGAAACACATATAGACACAACTTCCGCACTCTTGTCACGGCAAACTCACGGATGTAACAGCTCAGAATCCCCATCTGTCTCTCCACATGCCCAAGCCTCCACGCAACAATCTGATGCCTGTCACTCCAGCGTGGCGACGCTGTCTGGGCTACGTGGCATGGGCCATCGTGGCCATGCTTGCGTTGCTGTGTGCCACCTGGGGCTACATGGCATTGCAAGCACAGGTGCCACAGCGCAACAACATGGCTGCTGCGATAGCCATGGTCTGGGGCTTTGCTTGGGTGATCTTGTTGGGTTATGGCATGTTGCAGCGGCGCATCCTGCCTATCTTGGCGGGTGGCCTGGTTTTGGTGCTGGCGCTGCTGGCCTGGTGGGGCACCATCGAGCCCCGTGCCGACCGCGCATGGGCAGCAGATGTGGCCCAGCTGGTGCGTGTAGAGCCAGACAAAGACAAGCCCTCTCGGGTGCACCTGCACAACGTGCGCAACTTCACGTGGCGCAGTGAAACCGACTTCACCCCACGCTGGGAAACACACAGCTATGACCTGACACAACTTCACAGCGTGGATGTGGCCCTGTCGTACTGGATGGGACCTGCCATTGCCCACACGCTGGTGTCATTTGGTTTTGCTGATGGCCAGCACGTTGTGTTCTCCATCGAAATTCGCAAAGAGCAGCACGAACAATTTGACGCACTGGCGGGCTTTTTCAAGCAGTATGAAATGGCTTTGGTCGCTGCAGACGAACGCGATATTTTGGCTGTCCGCACCAATGTGCGAGGCGAGCAAGTGCACCTGTACCGCATCGACATGCCGCAAGACAGCATGCGTGACTTGTTCCTCGCCTATGCCTACCAGGCCAGCCAGCTGGAATACGCGCCGCGCTTTTATCACACGCTGACGGCCAACTGCACCACCATTGTCTGGCAGCTGGCGCGGCGCATTGGGCAGGCCTTGCCCACCGACTGGCGCTTGCTGGCATCGGGTTATCTGCCTGAATATCTGCGTGATGTCGGTGCCCTGCAGTCCATGCAGCCTTTGGCAACCCTGCGCGCTACCAGCGACATCACGCAGCGCGCACAAAACTGGCAACCCCCAGCAGGGTTGGACGATGCCGCCGCCAGCGCAGATTTTTCCCGCCATATTCGCCAAGTCCCATAGCACGACCCAGCGCTGGCTGCGACAAGGGCCGCCCTGTCTTGCGGCCAAGCCTCAAGACCATCGGCGCACATCACCACAGCGCCCTACACTCGCTGGCTATGACGCCGACTTCCTCGCCCCGCTGGTTCCTTGCACTGCTCCTGTCCGCCTTGCTGACCGGGTGTGCCGGCGTGACGGTGCGCACGGCAGACCCCGCCACCTACCTGGCTGAGCGGCGCAGTGATGTACTGACCTCTGGCGAACTCAGTCCTGCCACGCAGGAGGCCTTGCGTGTCCTGGATCTGGACACCAAAACGTGCATGGCAGACGTCCCCAAATGCCACTACACGCTGGCCACTGCCACTGGCTTGTATGACGAGCAGCGCATGGCCTCACTGGCCGAGCTGTGGACGCTGCAGGCGCGTGCCGCTCAAAAAATACCGTCGCTGCCAGGCACACGCACCCAGGCCGAAGTCCAGGCGTGGCTGGAGGCCGCGCGCCACGCCTGGGCGTATCTGTTTTTCACCGAGCGCAAGCCCAGTGACCGCGCCTTCGAAGATCGCCAGGTGCAGGTGCGTGACTATTACAACTACGCCGTGCAGCAAGCGGTGACCGGCCTGTTTGAGCTGCGCCGGCACGATCTGCAAAACATTCCAGAGCAATTTGGCGACTGGCAGCTGACCACCGATTTCTCCGGCCTGTGGCTGCCTGCCAACAAAGGCATGCCCAACGAATTGGTGCCTGCCACTTCGCTGCGTTTTTCCGGTTTGCGCAACCAGTACCGGCGCGATGGCTTTGGCGCAGAACTGGTCTCTGTCTTTCAAAGCGCAGAAGATGCCCAGCAACTGCTCGTCGCCAGCGCCAGTCTGGAAGGCCCCCCTCAGCCGCCCTTCCAAGAATCGCTCTTTCCTGCGGTCACGGTACTGCTGCGCTTTGGCGGCAACACCATGCAGGAAGTGCTGTCCACGCACCAGGTCGAGCTGCAGGCGCTGGACCCCTATCGCTTCCGCCAGGTTGAAATGGCCAACACACGCGTACCGCTGGCGGGCAACTTTTCATCGGGCTATGGCTTGTGGCTGGCACGCTCGGGCTTTTCCACGCAGGCGCTGCGCACGCTGGTGGGCTTGAGCAACGGCATTACCCAGCCCAGCATCTACCTGATGCAGCCGTACGACCCGAACCGGCGCACCATCATCATGCTGCATGGTCTGGCCAGCAGCCCCGAAGCCTGGATCAATGTGGCCAACGAGGTGCTGGGTGACGAGACGCTGCGCCGCAACTACCAGGTCTGGCAGGTGTACTACCCCACCAATGCCCCGCTGGCATTGAACAATTACGCCATCCGTCAGGCCTTGCAGCGCACGCTGCAGCACTTTGACCCGCAAGGCACGGCACGCGCCTCACAAAACATTACGCTGGTGGGCCACAGCATGGGGGGCGTGCTGTCGCGCCTGCTGGTCAGCAACACCCAGGGTCAGATGCTGAGCGCCATTACAAACACCTACGGCATCGAACCGGCCAGCGACGAAAACTGGGGCGAAAAGCTGCGCCCCTACCTTGAGTTTGAAGCCGTGCCCCAGGTCAGCAGCGCCATCTTTATTGCGGCCCCCCACCGCGGCACCGACTTTGCCAACAATCGTGTGGCCCGCTGGGTTTCCAACCTGATTACGCTGCCGTTTTCCATGGTGGAGCAATTTGCCGACATCACACGCGGTCTGGCCCATGCCTCACCCCGTATTGGCAAGCAGTCGCTGCTGCGCATTCCCAATAGCATCGACAACCTGAGCGACGAAGATGCCTATGTCCGCCTGGCGGCCCAGTTGCCCATTGACCCTCGCGTGCGCTACCACTCCATCATTGGCAACCACACGCCCGGTAAACCGCTGGATGAAAGCAGTGACGGCATCGTGCCTTACCGCAGCGCGCACCTGGAGGGCGCAGCCTCTGAGCTGATCGTGCCGTTCAGCCACAGCGTGCAGGAGCACCCCCGCGCCATCGTGGAAATCCGGCGCATTCTGCACAATCAGCTGCTGCCTCAGAATCCTGTAAAGTGAGCTGTCAAGGCCCAAAACAAAAGGGTTTCAAAGTTAAAACACCTCGAAACCCTTTGTTTGCAAGCGTTAGCCGCTATGCTTGGCTTGCGTTTACTTGCCAATACAGAAGCTGCTGAAGATCACGCCCAGCAAATCGTCTGACGTGAATTCACCCGTAATGCTGTTCAGTGCGGTCTGCGACAGGCGCAGCTCTTCGGCCAGAATGTCCAGCGCCGGGCCGGGCACGTTCAGCTGGGCGTGCGCCTCATCCAGGTGGGCGCCCACGGCCTGCAAGGCCTCCACATGGCGCGCGCGTGCAATGTACAAGCCTTCGGCCGCCGACTGCCAGCCTGCCACTTGCAGCAAGCGCTGGCGCACGGCATCCAGCCCTTCCCCCGTGCGCGCCGACAGGCTCAGGCTTTGCTCGCTGCCCTTGCGGCCAGCCAGCGGGGCCAGCGGCTGCATGTCCACGCCGGGCGCAGCCAGATCGGTCTTGTTCCACAGATCAATCACAGGCACGCTGGGCAAAATGCGTTCGGCCAGCGTGCGGGCAATGTCCAGATCTGCCTCTGCGTAGCCCGCCTCTGCCATGCGCGAGAGGTCGTGCAAAAACAGTACGGCATCGGCACCGGCAATTTCTTCCCAGGCGCGGGCAATGCCAATGCGTTCCACCTCGTCGTCGCTGTCGCGCAGACCGGCGGTATCAATCACGTGCAGCGGTACGCCGTCGATCTGAATGGTCTGCTGCACCTTGTCGCGCGTGGTGCCTGCAATGGGGGTGACGATGGCCAGTTCGGCCCCCGCCAGCGCATTGAGCAGCGAGCTTTTGCCCGCATTGGGCTGGCCCGCAATCACCACCTTGATGCCCTCGCGCAGCAGCGCACCTTGCTGGGTGCGCGCCAGCACCTGACCGAGCTGGTCGCGCAGGCCATCGAGCTGCCCATACGCATCGGCTTTTTTCAGAAAGTCGATTTCTTCTTCCGGAAAGTCCAGCGTGGCCTCTACCAGCATGCGCAGGTGCACCAGCGCTTGGCGCAGCTCGCCAATCTCGCGTGAGAAGTCGCCCGAGAGCGAGCGGCTGGCGCTGCGTGCGGCAGCCTCGGTGCTGGCGTCAATCAGATCGGCAATCGCTTCGGCCTGCGCCAGATCGATCTTGTCATTCAGAAAGGCACGCTCGGTAAATTCACCGGGCTGGGCCAGCCGCAAGCCGGGCAATACGACAGCAGAGGAGCCAGCGGCCACCTCCTCCTGTGCCGCTTCCAGACAACGCGCCAGCAGCAACTGCAGCACCACGGGGCCGCCGTGGGCCTGCAGCTCCAGCACGTCTTCGCCGGTATAGCTGTTGGGGCCTGGAAAGTAGAGCGCCAGGCCGTGGTCAATGGGTGCGCCCTTGCCGTCCTTGAAGGGCATATAGGTGGCTTCACGCGGCTTGAGCGCTTTGCCCAGCAGGTGCTGCACAAAACCCGCAATCTGCTTGCCAGAGACACGCACAATGCCCACGGCCCCGCGCCCGGGGGCGGTGGCAATGGCAACGATGGGATCGGTATGGCGGGCAAGCATGGCTTCACATCCTTAGGTGGGCAGGCGCCCATGATAGCCATGGGCGGCCTCAAACAGATTTCAAAAGCAGGAGCATTCAGCGCTTGTATTTACTAGTTTTCAGATACAAAACTATCTAAAAAAACAGCATACATAAGCGTTAAACGCTCTTGTTTTCAAAAGCTGTGCTTTGAAACATCAAAGGCCGCTTGCGCGGCCTTTGATCGGTTCAGCAAGCCGTCAGTGGCTTACTTCTTCTTGGCTTTGACGTCCGTCACCGCCGCGTCAGCCTTCTTGAAGCTGGGCAGATTGAACTGCGGGGGCACGCCCATGCGGGTGTTGATGACCCACTGCTGTGCAATCGACAAGATGTTGTTGGTCAGCCAGTACAGCACCAGACCAGCAGGGAACATGAAGAACATGACACTGAAAATCAGGGGCATGAACCACATCATCTTGGCTTGCATCGGGTCTGGTGGCACAGGGTTCAGTGCGGTTTGCAGCAGCGAAGACGCAGTCATCAGCAGCGGCAAGACATAGAAGGGGTCCTTGGCCGACAGGTCAGTGATCCACAAGATCCATGGTGCGTGGCGAATTTCGACCGACGACAGCAGCACCCAGTACAAGGCGATGAACACGGGGATCTGGATCATGATGGGGAAGCAACCGCCCATGGGGTTGACCTTCTCCTCACGGTAGATGCGCATCATCTCCTGCTGCATCTGCTGGGGGTTGCCCTTCAGACGCTCGCGCATTTCCATGATCTTGGGGTTGATGGCCTTCATCTTGGCCATCGAGCCGTAGGCCTTGGCGTTCAACCAGTAGAACAAGATCTTCAGGAACAGCACCAGACCAACGATCGACCAGCCCCAGTTGCCCAAGATGCCGTGGATCTTGTCCAGCAGCCAGTACAGCGGCTTGGCCAAAATGGTCAGCCAGCCATAGTCCTTGACCAGTTCCAGACCGGGAGCCAGCGACTCCAGTGTCTTTTCCAGCTGCGGGCCTGCAAACAGGCGGGCTTCAACGGCCTTGGTCTCGCCAGGCTGCAACGTGCCCAAAGGCGTGATCATGCCGGCGGCGTACAGGTTCTCGCCCACCTTGCGTGCATAGTTGTCGCGCTGAATGCCGTCACCCAGCAACCAGGCGCTGGCAAAGTAGTGCTGCACCATGGCCACGTAGCCGCTGGTGGCAGTCTTTTCAAACTTGGCCTTGTCCTTGTCGATGTCCTTGAACTCCACCTTCTGGTACTTGGCCGTATCGGTGTAGATCGCAGGGCCGGTGAAGGTTGAGTAAAAAGCATTGCCGCCATCCACTGCATTGCCGTCACGCAGCAATTGCAGATACAGCTGGGGCGTAATTGCGGTGGCACCGGCGTTCACCACATCGTGCTTGACCGCAATGTCATAAGCGCCGCGCTTGACGGTGAATGTCTTGACCAGCTTGACGCCATCTTGCACGGGCGACTCAAAACGCACTTGCAGTTCGTTTTGTCCGTCTTTGAGCTCTCGCTCACCGGGCTGCACGGTCATCACGGTCTTGTGGGTGGGGTAATTGCCACCAATCAGACCGGTTTGTGCCTGGTACACACGCTGTGTGCTGTCGTCAAACAGCACGAATGGCTGGGACTTGTCTGCGTCGCTGCCGTACTTGAGCAGCTCTGCATGCACCAGTGCACCGCCTTGGCCATCAAAGGTCAGGCGCATCACATCGGTGGTAACAGTCACTTTTTCCTGTGCCACGGGGGCTGCATCTGCAACGCCCGGCACATTGCTGGCCAGCACATCGGCAGTGGCGGTCAGGGCATCAGGCACATCCGCAGGCTTGCTCTCGGCAGGCGCAGTGGCCGTGGCTTTGGGCGCCGAAGGGAAGAACGTGGCTTGTTTGCCATTGTGGATTTGCCATTGGTCCCACAGCAAAACCATGGAAAAGCCAAATATCACCCACAAAATGGTGCGGCGAATGTCGTTCATGAAGACTTCTTTGGTGAGGAAGATGAGGTCAAACCGGTAAACAGCTTGGGCGCTTTGTCAGGCACGGGATCATGCCCGCCATCACACCACGGTTGGCAACGTACCAGTCGCCGCAGTGTCAAATAAGTGCCAGCCGCTGCACCGTGCTGCTCTAAAGCCTTCAAAGAGTAGGCCGAACAGGTCGGTTCAAAACGGCAAGCCGAGCCCAGCCATGGGCTCAAAGTGAGGCGATAGCCACGAACTAATGCCATGAGCAGCGCCTTCACCATGGGCTTATCCTGCCCCCTCGACAGCCACATCTTGGGGCTGCGAGGTGTTGGCTTGCGCCACTGGTTTCGGGCTCTTGCGCCGCGTGGCGTGGGTCAACAGCTGCATCAGCTCCGCGCGCACCGCCTGCTTGAGGGGCTCTGACGTGGCACTGATGAATTGTTTGCGGTCAAACCCGGCGCGCAAGCGCACCACGTAAGCCGCTGGCGGCAAAGACTGCAGCTGGGCATCAAACTCACTGGCAACGGCATAAATTTGCCGCTTGATGCTGTGGCGCGTCACTGAGCGCTTGGCCCAGCGCTTGGGCACCAAAGGGCCCATCCACACCTGAGGCACTTTGCACCCGGGCACGACAAACAGGGCCTGCGGTGCTGGCTCTGAGAGCGTAGCACCGGGCCCTGTTGGCTCAGCGTCCTTGGCAACATCCACTTCACTGAGCACCAAGCGGTGCAAAGCAAAGTGTGCCGTCCGGGAAATGGTTCCCCCGGACATCGTCGCCTGAAATTGGGGGCGCGTTTGCAGCCGTTGCATCACAGCAAGCCCTGGCTATGCACAGGGAATGGTGTCAGGCAGTCGGCCAAGCGAGCTGACCTTAGACGGCCAGACGCTTACGGCCCTTGGCGCGGCGAGCGTTGATGACGGCACGGCCGCCCTTGGTCTTCATGCGCACCAGGAAACCGTGGGTGCGAGCGCGCTTGGTCTTGGAGGGTTGGTATGTACGCTTCATGTTCGTTCCTTGAGAAAGTTCAGTTTCTTACTGGCCTGACATCCCTCATGGATGTGCAGTACCCAATTTCCCCCCGGCCAAGCATGCCTGCAAAACGCACCTGCCACATGGCCGATGCCCGCAAATAAAAGCTTCACGCGGGGCTTATCACCCTGAACACATTCAGGGAAACCCGAAATTATCTCAGTGTTGTGCATCTCTTGCAATGACCCTCTAAACATGGCCAAGAATAAGCCCCATGAATCGCACGCAGGAAAAGCGTGATGTATTTGTGGATAACCGTTTGAAAAGCTACAATCACAGCCCCGAAACCGTTCCTCCTATCCACAAAAAGTGCTCCCATTGAAATGACAGAGGAACCCTCCAACGACGCTGGCCTAGGCCTGTGGCTGGCATGCGTTGAGCAGCTCAGCCAAGACCTGCCCGAACAACAGTTCAACACCTGGATCAAGCCTTTGACCGCCGTCGTGGCCGAAGATTTTTCCAAGGTGACGGTCTATGTGGCCAACCGCTTCAAGCTCGATTGGATTCGCGCCCAGTACGCCGCCCGCATTTCGGGGCTGCTGGAAGATTTGTACGGCCAACCAGTCACCCTGGAGTTGGCGCTTGCTCACAGAGAAAGCGTTACCCGCACTTACGTTCGCCCTTATCAGGCAGAACGCAGCTCCCCTTCAGATGCGCCCACGCTGCTGCCCGTCAGCGCCAGTGCCGAAGAGGCGTCTGCGCCTGCCTTTCGCAACCGTTTGAACTCTGCCCTGACGTTTGAAACGCTGGTAGAAGGCACAGCCAACCGCATGGCCCGCTCGGCGGCCATGCACGTGGCAGGCTCGCCCGGTCATCTGTACAACCCGCTGTTCATTTATGGCGGAGTGGGCCTGGGTAAAACCCACTTGGTACATGCTGTGGGTAACCAGCTGCTCAAAGACAAGCCTGACGCCAAGATTCTTTACATCCACGCTGAACAATTTGTTTCAGATGTGGTCAAGGCCTACCAGCGCCGCACGTTTGATGAGTTCAAAGAACGCTATCACTCGCTCGATCTTTTGCTGATTGACGACGTCCAGTTCTTTGCCAACAAAGACCGTACGCAAGAAGAGTTCTTTAACGCCTTTGAGGCCTTGCTGGCCAAAAAGAGCCACATCGTGATGACCTCAGACACCTACCCCAAGGGTCTGACCAACATCCACGAGCGCCTGGTTTCGCGTTTTGACTCTGGCCTGACCGTAGCGATTGAGCCGCCCGAGCTGGAAATGCGCGTGGCCATCCTGATCAACAAGGCCCGCGCCGAAAACGCCGAGATGCCCGAAGAAGTTGCTTTCTTCGTGGCCAAGAACGTGCGCTCCAACGTGCGTGAGCTGGAAGGCGCGCTGCGCAAGATTTTGGCTTACTCGCGCTTTAACCAAAAGGAAGTCTCCATCCAGCTGGCGCGTGAAGCGCTGCGCGATCTGCTGAGCATTCAAAACCGGCAGATCAGCGTGGAGAACATCCAGAAAACCGTGGCCGACTACTACAAGATCAAAGTGGCGGACATGTACAGCAAAAAGCGCCCAGCGTCGATTGCCCGTCCGCGCCAGATCGCCATGTATCTGGCCAAGGAGCTGACCCAAAAGAGCCTGCCAGAGATTGGCGAGCTTTTTGGTGGCCGCGATCACACCACGGTGCTGCACGCTGTACGCAAGATTGCGGCGGAGCGCCAGCAACTGACCGAGCTGAATCAGCAATTGCATGTGCTGGAGCAAACGCTCAAAGGCTGATGGATTTTCCCCTCGCCCGGCTCCAGCCTTGCGGAGCAAAATGAGGGGGTTTGAGTGGCACGAGGGGGCGTGAGAAGATGCGCCGCCACTCATTCCTAAAGAGACCCGCTACTGAAACATAGAGGTTGACATGATCGTCCTGAAAGCCACACAAGACAAAGTTCTCGCGGTCCTGCAATCGGTGTCCGGCATCGTTGAGCGCCGTCACACCTTGCCCATTTTGGCGAACGTACTGGTCAAAAAGACCGGTAACGCCTTGCAGTTCACCACCAGTGACCTGGAAATCCAGATCCGCACCACTGCCGAGCTGGGCGGTGACACGGGCGACTTCTCCACCACCATCGGTGCCCGCAAGCTGATCGATATCTTGAAGACCATGCCTGGCGACCAGACCGTGTCGCTGGAGTCACAGCAAAGCAAGATGATCTTAAAAGGTGGCAAAAGCCGCTTCACCATGCAGTCGCTGCCCGCAGAAGACTTCCCGCTGGTGCAAGAGGCCGCCAACTTTGGCCCCGCCTTCAGCGTGCCGCAAAAGGTGCTAAAAGACCTGATGGGCCAGGTCTCGTTTGCCATGGCTGTGCAAGACATTCGCTACTACCTCAACGGCATCTTGTTTGTTGCCGAAGGCAACACCCTGAGCCTGGTCGCCACCGACGGCCACCGTCTGGCGTTTGCCAGCTCGGAGCTGGACGTGGATGTGGGCGACAAGCAAGAAGTGATCTTGCCGCGCAAGACCGTGCTGGAGCTGCAGCGCCTGCTCAGCGATGTGGGCGGCGAGAACTCGCCGCGCATCGAGATGCAGTTTGCCAACAACCAGGCCAAGTTCACCTTTGCCGGCATGGAATTTGTGACCAAGCTGGTCGAGGGCAAGTTCCCTGACTACAACCGCGTCATTCCTCGCAACCACGGCAACAGCGTCACGCTGGGCCGCGCACCACTGCTGGCCAGTTTGCAGCGCACGGCCATCATGACCAGCGACAAATTCAAGGGCGTGCGCCTGACGATCGAGCCTGGTACTTTGCGCGTGGCATCGAACAACGCCGACCAGGAAGAGGCAGTGGACGAACTCGACATCGACTACGGCGGTGACGCCATCGACATCGGCTTCAACGTAACGTACTTGCTGGACGTGCTGGCCAATATGTCGCAAGACATGGTCAAGATTGAGCTGGCCGACGGCAACAGCTCTGCACTGGTCAGCATTCCCGGCAACGACAACTTCAAGTACGTCGTCATGCCCATGCGCATTTAAGGCGCTGGCACACCCGCCAACCAACTGGCCGATTGCGGCTAAAAAGGGAGCTGCCAGCGCAATCTGGCAGCCCTTTTCAAAGTGATTTATTGGTATATCCCAGGCAATACAAGCGTTAAAAGCTCTTGTATTTGCAGCAGCAAGGCACCTTCATGACCGACGAGAACAAGCCAGAAAACCAGACCATTCCCGCTGTAAGCGCCCCCGCAGACACAGGCTATGGCGAAGGTTCGATCCAGATTTTGGAAGGCCTGGAAGCCGTGCGCAAACGCCCCGGCATGTACATTGGTGACACGTCAGACGGCACCGGCCTGCACCACCTGGTGTTCGAGGTGGTGGACAACTCCATCGACGAGGCCCTGGCAGGTCACTGCGATGACATCCTGGTCACCATCCACGCCGATGGATCACTGTCTGTCATTGACAACGGCCGCGGCATTCCCACGGGCGTGAAGATGGACGACAAGCACGAGCCCAAGCGCTCGGCCGCTGAAATCGCCCTGACCGAGCTGCACGCTGGCGGCAAGTTCAACCAAAACAGCTACAAGGTCTCTGGCGGTCTGCACGGCGTGGGCGTGTCCTGCGTGAACGCACTGTCCATCTGGCTGAAGCTGACGGTGCGCCGCGATGGCAAGGTCCATGAGATTGATTTCTCGCGCGGCTTTGTGCAAAACCGCCTGATCGAAGTGGTGGACGGTTTTGAAATCTCGCCCATGCGTGTCATTGGCGACTCTGACAAGCGCGGCACCAAGGTGCACTTTCTGCCTGACCAGGAAATCTTCAAGGAAAACTTCGAGTTCCGTTATGAAATTCTGGCCAAACGCCTGCGTGAACTCTCGTTCCTGAACAACGGCGTGCGCATTCGCCTCAAAGACGAGCGCGACGGCAAGGAAGACGACTTCTCAGGTGCTGGCGGCGTGCGCGGTTTTGTTGGCTTTATCAACGCCAACAAGAAAGTGCTGCACCCCACCGCGTTCTACGCCGAAGGCTCGCGCCCTGCAGAAACTTATGGCGGCATTCCCGGCACCGAAATTGGTGTGGAAGTGGCCATGCAGTGGAACGACGGCTACAACGAGCAAGTGCTGTGCTTTACCAACAACATCCCCCAGCGCGATGGCGGCACCCACCTGACCGGTCTGCGCGCCGCAATGACGCGTGTGATTGGCAAGTACATCGACCAAAACGAGCTGGCCAAGAAGGCCAAGGTTGAAGTCTCGGGCGATGACATGCGCGAAGGCCTGTGCTGCGTGCTGAGCGTGAAAGTGCCAGAGCCCAAGTTCTCCAGCCAGACCAAGGACAAGCTGGTCAGCTCTGAAGTGCGCGCGCCCGTGGAAGACATCGTAGGCAAGCTGCTGTCGGACTACCTGGAAGAAAACCCCAACGACGCCAAGCTGCTGTGCGGCAAGATCATTGAAGCGGCCCGCGCCCGCGAAGCCGCCCGCAAGGCCCGCGAAATGACACGCCGCAAGGGCGTGCTCGATGGCATGGGCCTGCCCGGCAAACTGGCCGACTGCCAGGAAAAAGACCCGGCGCTGTGCGAAATCTACATTGTCGAGGGTGACTCCGCCGGCGGCTCTGCCAAGCAGGGCCGTGACCGTAAATTCCAGGCCATCCTGCCCCTGCGCGGCAAGATTCTGAACGTGGAAAAAGCCCGCTACGAAAAGCTGCTGTCCAGCCAGGAAATCATCACCCTGATTACCGCCCTGGGCACCGGCATTGGCAAGGTGAGCGCTGATTCGGGCAAGAGCAACTCTGACGACTACAACCCCGACAAGCTGCGCTACCACCGCATCATCATCATGACCGACGCGGACGTGGACGGTGCGCACATCCGTACGCTGCTGCTCACCTTCTTTTACCGCCAGATGCCTGAGCTGGTCGAGCGCGGCCACATCTACATTGCGCAGCCACCGCTGTACAAAGTCAAGAACGGCAAGGAAGAGCTGTATTTGAAGGACGGCCCCGCGCTGAACAAGTACCTGCTGAAAATTGCGCTGAACAACGCCTCTGTTTCCACCGGCGGTGCCAACGCCCGCGTGCTGGAAGGCGAAGATCTGTCCAAGCTGGCCAATATGCACCTGGCTGCCGAAAACGTGATTGAGCGCCTGTCCAACTTCATGGACGCAGAAGCCCTGCGCGCCATCGCTGACGGCGTGCAAATCAAGCTCGACACACTGCAAGAAGCCCAGGCCTGCGCCCCCGTGCTGGAGGCCAAACTGCGCGAGTTGACCACCACCGGCATTCCTGCCGCAGTGACCGCCGAGATCGATCCGCAAACGGAAAACCCCATCCTGCGTATCAGCCGCCACCACCACGGCAACATCAAGAGCTCCATCCTGACGCAAGACTTTGTGCGCAGCAGCGACTACGCCGCTTTGGCCGACGAAGCCCAGCACTTCAACGGCTTGCTGTCTGAGGGTGCCAAGGTCACCCGCGGTGAAGGCGACAAGGCCAAGACCGAGAAAGTGGCAGATTTCCGCCAGGCCATGCGCTGGCTGATCTCTGAAGCCGAACGCACCACGGGCCGTCAGCGCTACAAGGGCTTGGGCGAAATGAACCCGGCCCAGCTGTGGGAAACCACCATGGACCCGAACGTACGCAGCCTGCTGCAAGTGCAGATCGGCGACGCCATTGAGGCCGACCGCGTGTTCACCATGCTGATGGGCGACGAGGTGGAGCCCCGCCGCAACTTCATCGAAGCCAACGCGCTGCGTGCAGGCAATATTGACGTCTGACCTGGTTTAGGTTCTCATAAGTCCTGCAACGGCTCTCAATCGTTGCGAACAAGAAAAGCCCGGCAATGCCGGGCTTTTTTATTTTGAAATCACTCAGTCAGAACTTATCGCTAAATAATATTTTTTGGACTGCAACTGCGGCACAAGGCCGATGGCCATCATCACAGGTTCAAGTCCATACCGAGCATGTTGGCAAGGCCAAAGGTGAAGAGCCCTACGAGCAGCAGCGCGACCAAGAAGATGGCGACCACCATGGCGCTCTTGCGCAGCAGCACGCGCCTGTCAGCGCCCTTCTTGCCTTGGTCGTAGTGCCACTTGATGGCAAAGAACATGCACGTGCCGAACATGAGGACTTTGAACGTAACGAAGACTACGGGGACCCAATCGATCATTTTGAAAATTTCCAGCCTATGACTTAACACTGTCTATCGCAAGGAGCGCAACCTCCCACAGATCAGAGGAGCGCAAACGTCAGCGGCTGCCATACACGGATGAGGTTGCTGCACGTTCCGGGACATGGTACTTAAAAGCAATTTCCATACATCGAGACGAAACATCGCCCTTAAAAACCATGCAAGATGACAATTTGCCCATCTGGTTGCCACGATTAGCCGTGCAGGGCGGAACACGTTTTTTACAGATCGCAGATGCGTTGCAGGCAGCAGTGGCCAACGGATCTTTGGCCCCGGGCGACCGCCTGCCACCGCAGCGCCAGCTGGCCGCACAGCTGGGCGTTGACCTGACAACCATCACGCGCGCATACGATGAAGCCAGGCGCCGCCATCTGCTGGAGGGACGCGGGGCACGCGGCACTTATGTCGCGGCACCCAAAGTCGAGCTGAACCCCATCCTTGATCTGAGTATGAACACCCCACCTCCGCCGGATGGCGTGGACTTTGACGACATGCTCAAGCAAGGCCTGTCTCAGGTTTTGATGAGGGCAGATACTGAATTGCTGATGGCTTACCACCTGAGTGGGGGCAGCGATTCAGACCGCAAGGCTGCAGCCCAATGGCTGGAGCCGATGTTTGGGCATCTGGATCCAGAAGAGCTTGTTGTCTGCCCGGGTGCGCAAGCGGCGATTGCCGCATTGATGCTTGCGCTGACGCAGCCTGGAGACGTGATCCTGGCAGAACCACTCAGTTACCCCGGCTTGCTTGCCGCAGCGAGCCAATTTGGCCGGCGCATCATTGCAGTGCCTGCGGACGAGCAGGGCATGCTGCCTGAGATGCTGGAGCAGGCATGCCGCCAGCACAAACCGGGGCTGGTCTATCTGAACCCGACGCTGCAAAACCCGACTGCCATTACCATGGCAAAAAGCCGGCGCAAGGCACTTGCCAGCACCGCCAAGCGCTGCAATGTACGCATTGTTGAGGATGACCCCTACTGGCTCCTTGCCGATGCGCCACCTCCACCGATTGCCACGTTTGCACCGCAGCAGGTGGTCTACATCTCCACCCTGTCCAAATGCCTGACGCCCGGCTTGCGTGTTGCCTTCGTGCTCATCCGTAATCGGCATGAACGTGAGCGTTTTCTGGTCGCGCTGCGCTCATTTGCGCTGATGGTTGCGCCTCTGACGGCTGCGCTGACCACGCAGTGGATTTTGGATGGCTCGGCTGCCCAATTGATGGAAGGCGTACGCAAGGAGGCACGTCTGCGCCACCGGATGGCCAGAGATATTCTGGCGGGGCGCTACAGCGGCGCTGGAGACGGCCTGCATGTCTGGCTGGAGTTGCCTGGGTATTGGAGCTGTGCACAGCTGGCGCATGCCGCCGAAAGCGAGGGCATAGCCGTCACGCCGGCGCAGGCATTCGCCACGGGCAGCGCATCCGTAAATGCCATCCGGATCTCTCTGGGCAGCATCAAGGACCGTGCACGCTTACGGGCGGGCCTGCAACGGCTGTCTCACCTGCTGGCGCGGCGACCAGAGTCATTCAGCGCCGCTCCATCGAGCTGAATGCGGTCATTGCTGCTCTCTCTTTGTGGCGCACATAGCTTTTGCACGCTGCAATGTTCTGCAGCCGATCCCCATGTTGCATGACATTCGGACAACAGATACAGAAAACACCCACCACCATGGCCCCCGGCATGCGCTATGGTTAACCCCTCTTCACGGATACGTGCTCCAGCACGCAAAGCACCATGTTCCATCTTCGTACGACCACTTCCGCCGCCTTGCTCGCCCTGTCTCTTGGCCTGAGCGCCCATGCAGATACCCCCGCGCAATGGCAGGCTCTGACCGCTCCGTTGAAAGTCAACCTGGAGCAAGCCATTGCCAACACCACACAAGCCGTGCCAGGCACCGTTATTGAGATTGATCTGGACGACGGCGATGGCGCTGGCGTGCGCTACGAAGCCCAGGTACTGACAGCGCAAGGCGAAAGCGTAGAAGTGTGGGTGGACGGCGTGACCGGCCAGGCCCGCATGCATGAAAACGACGGCAAGGCCAAGCGCCGCGATGCAGAACGCGCCAAAACCGCCAAAATCAGCATCGTGCAGGCCATTCAGGCGGCCACCGCACACACGCCGGGCAAGCCTGTCAAAGCCGAGCTGGACAACCACTGGGGCAACGTCAGCTATGAGGTCGATGTGCTCAAGGCTGACCACACCGTCATGGCAATCAAAGTGGATGCCATCAGCGGCAAAATTTTGCGCGCCAAACCCGACTAAAGACTCTGCCTGACCCTTCAGGCCGCTGTACAAGCCTGTGCCCGGTGCACAGGCTTTTTTACGTCGCTACAAACGTCTGGGTGCGGCGGGCTATAGTGCGGCCCGCAAGCATGCATAAAGGTGGCCCAGCACGGGCGATTGCGATTGCGCTTGTCATAGCACTCGCCATTGCAAGCGCTGGCGTCCGACCGTTTTGTTCATTCTTGCAAACACCTTTAAAACAATAGCTTTTAGCGCTTACAAATCATCGTTTTCAGATAGTTTTCTATTTGAAAGCGTTACCTAGCAAGCGCAATACGCTCCTTTTTCTTCTCAAAGCAGCCAGGCTGCAGTGCCCGCGCCATGAAATCCGCCATCCGCATCGTGGACGTTGACCGCCTCGAAACCTGGAGCAAATACAAACCCGGCATGTGCGACACCTGTGGCGCCAACTGCTGCACCATGCCACTGGAAGTGCAATTGACCGACTTGGTACGTCTGGGGCTGGTCGATCCCTTTGAGGTAGACAACGTCGAGCCCAAACTGATTGCCAGGCGATTGCTCAAAGCCAGATTGATTGACCACTACAACCCCCGGCACAACATCTTCACCATGGCCCGTCGTGCCAGTGGTGACTGCAGCTTTCTGGATGCGCAGACACGCCGCTGCACTGTGTATGACAAGCGCCCCGAAACGTGCCGCCTGCACCCCAAAAAAGGCCCAAAACCGGGCTGGTGCGCCTATGGTGACCAGCGCATGCGTTGATGGTTACAACTTGGAATGACAAGGCAGGCCTGGCAAGATATCGCCATGCCTTTGCACACCCCACATACCCCCTGGAACCCCACCGAAGTACAGGCCACGGTTCGCAGTTATCTGGACATGCTGGTTCAAGAGCTGGCAGGCCAGCGCTACAACAAATCAGCATGCAGACAGTTGCTGTTCGACGCATTGGCAGGGGAAAGATCACACGCTTCGATTGAGTTCAAATACTGCAACATCAGCGCTGTTTTGCAGTTGCTGCATTACCCCAGCATCAATGGCTACAAGCGCCGCATCAACTTTCAAAAAAGTTTGATGCAAGAGGTAGAGCGGCAAATTCCGCTGTACCCGCAGTTATCGGCCATTGTGCAAGCTGCGGTTGAGCAACCAGCAGCAGAACCGATGGCACCCAAGTTCGAACAAGCACTTCAAACGCCGCCTTCTAAAACCCATCAAGTCAGCGAAGCACTTGCGCAATATGCCGTGCGCAGCCCCGTCAAACGTGACTACCTGGCACAGGAAGCGCGCAATCAGTCGCTGGGTCTGGCGGGAGAGCAGTTTGCTTTGGCTTACGAGCAATGGCGCTTGCAACAGCAAGGCTTGCCCGGTTTGGCACTGCGTGTTGAACATGTCTCACAAACGCTGGGCGATGGGCTGGGCTTTGACATTCGCTCTTTTGATGCCCAAGGCAATGAGCAAATGATTGAAGTAAAAACCACCCGCTTTGCCAAAGACACACCGTTTTTTGTCACGCGCAATGAGCTGGATGTGTCGCAGCAAGCCGCTGAGCGCTTTCACCTGTACCGTATCTTTGAGTTTAGACAGCAGCCTAGGCTGTTCACCTTGAAAGGTGCCATTACCGAGCACTGCCAGCTCGATCCAGTGACATTTCGCGCTTGTTTTTAAAAGCCAATCACACCACCATCCAATCACCGTTTTGCACCATAGGCCGTGCAGATGCAAAGCGCCGGCAAGGCAAAGACACGGCGTAGCAAGGCATGTGTTTCGGGCTAAGCAGCCCATAAAAAAAGCAGCCGTAAGGCTGCTTTTTTTGACAAGGAATTCTCAGCGGTTTATGACTCGCCAGACAGTTCAACCTGGGGGTTATCCAGCTTGGTGGCCTGGATCTTGTCAATGATCTTGCCATCCATGTCTACCACCTCAAACTCCCAGTTTTCCCAGACCACTTTGTCTGTTTCTGCTGGCAGTTTGCCGGTCAGCAGCATCATCATGCCGCTCAAGGTTTGGTAGCGGCCCTTTTCTTCTTCCGGCACCGACCTAAGGCCCAGGCGGTCTTTGAGTTCAACGATCGGGATGTGGCCATCGAGCAGCCAGGAACCATCCGTGCGCTGCACGGCCCATGCATCGCTGGGGTCTTCGGTCACGAATTCGCCAGTGATGGCTTCGGTCAGATCGCGCACCGTGACAATGCCCTGCATTTCGCCGTATTCATCAATCACAAAGGCCATGGGCGCACCAGACAGCTTGAAGCTCTCCAGCAGTTCCATGCCGGTGATGGTTTCCGGAATGTAGATCGGCTTTTGGATCAGGTCCTTGGATTCGAGCAGTTCCCGCTGGCCCTTAAGGGCATTGGCCAGCCACTGGCGCGAATTGATCACGCCCAGCAGGTTTTCAAAACTGCCATCAATCACGGGATAGCGTGCGTGGTCGTGCGACTCCACAATCGCCATGTTTTCTGCAAACGGCAGGTTCACGTCCAGGCACACCACATCAGAGCGCGGCACCATGAGTGAGGAGATCTGGCGATCGTCCAGACGGAACAGGTTGCGAATCATGGTGTGCTCGTTTTGCTCAATCGCACCCGATGTGGTGCCCTCAGCCAGCACGGCATGAATTTCATCTTCCGTCACGGTGGAATCGTTGCTCTCACGCACCCCCAGCAGCTTGAGCAAGCCGTGGGTGGACGAGGTCAGCAAAATGACAAATGGCTTGGTGATTTTGGCCAGCAAATTGATGGGCTTGGCCACCAGGCGGGCAATGCTTTCTGGGTTGGTCTGGCCCAGACGCTTGGGCACCAGCTCGCCAACCACAATCGATACATAAGTGATCAGCACCACCACAATGGCAGTGGACAGGGTGCTGGCGTATTTGAGCGCCATGCCTTGTTCAACCATCCACATGGATAAAGGCTGGGCCAGAGCGGCTTCACCAAAAATACCGTTCAGCACACCGATAGAGGTGATACCAATTTGAATGGTCGAGAGAAAACGTGTGGGGTTTTCGCCCAGCTGCAGCGCGGCAGCAGCAGCAGTATCGCCCTCATCTATCAGCTTTTGAAGCCGTGCCCTGCGTGCTGTCACCAGCGCGATTTCGGACATGGCAAAGACGCCGTTCAAGATGATGAGGGCGATAAGTATAGGAATTTCCATGATGGTGTTGAGCGTCCTTTCAACGTCGCTCTATTGCAAACAATAACAGTTAGAGATTACTGGATAAAACCAAAGTACAGGCCCAGCAAAATTGCAACCCCCAGCAGAACGCGGTAGATCACAAAGAATCCGAAGCCCTTGCTCGAGATCAGGCGCATGAACCAGACAATGACTGCATAGCCCACCACGAAGGCAATCACGGTGGCAGCAAGCGTCATGCCCCACTGCTCAGTGGTCATGGGTTCACGCTTGAAAAGCAGCATGTAAAAGCCCGACATCAGCACTGCAGGAATGGCCAGCAGGAACGAAAAGCGTGCCGCAGCCTCGCGGGTCATACCCAGCAAAAGGGCAGCAGTAATCGTGCCACCTGAGCGCGAGACGCCCGGAACCAGTGCCATGGCCTGTGCCAGGCCCAGCAAGACGCCATCTTTCCAGCCCAGATGGCCAATTTGGCGGGTTTGTGTGCCGCGCTTTTCCGCCCAGCCCAGCAGCAGGCCAAAGACGATCAGCATGGTGGCTGTCACCGCCAGCGTTCTGAATGAGGTTTCAATCCAGTCGCGCAAGAGCAGGCCCAGCACACAGATAGGGATGGTGCCCAAAATAACAAGCCACGCCAGCTTGGCATCCGTGTCCAAGGCCTCGCCGCTCTTGCGGCTGCCAATCAAAGGCAGGCTGGCAAACCATGCAAGCAGCATGCGCATCACATCTTTGCGAAAGTAAATCAGCACCGCCAGCTCTGTGCCCAGCTGGGTGATGGCTGTAAAAGCAGCCCCTGGATCTGCACCACCAGGAAGCAGGGGGCCAAGAATGCGCAGGTGAGCGCTGGAAGAAATAGGCAAAAACTCGGTCAAGCCTTGGACCAATCCAAGAATGATCGCGTCCAGCCATCCAAAGGTGGCATGCATAGCGTAAGTGGGTAAACCATCAAAAAAGCAGTCCAGCAGTGTAGCGCCAGCGCTTCTTAAACACTGCCGCCAGGGTGGCGCTACAGGCGCTGACGCGCGCGCATCCACACATGCCAATGGAATGCAAGGCGGATGCAGCCAGAGCAGACCCAGCCTTCAAGGGGCGCACAGCAGCCGGACGATCCGTTTTCTTGATGCATCGCTGCTCATCGAATTTATGTTCATGTTTTTTTATATAAATCTAGTGTTCAAGCACTTTTAAAATAATAAAAAATACATTTCATGGATCAAGAAATGCTTTAAAACACTTTTTTCAAGCATTTTTTCTGCCATGACGGTCAAGTGTTTTGCAAAAAAATATCTTTTGATACGACTAGATTCTGAGTGAAATCTGGCTTGAATGCATGCCTTAGAGCTGAAGATGGCTGGTCTTTTCTGCCAACTTTGCACACAGCATGTGGATAACTTTCTTCGAAAAATTGTGGATAGCTTTCGGGGGCATCTGCATTGCTCAGATGCTACTTATCCACAATGTTCTTGTTTCACTGCCTTGTGAGTAAGTGAGTGATGATTGAAAAGATTTTTTCAACACTCTCACCTTCTTTATTCTTTGCTTTTCCACATGCTTATCTGGAAGTTTTAAGGCATATGCATGCAGTGATTCCCTTGGCAAACCACCTCACTCATCCACAATCTATAATGATTTTTCCACAGCGTAGATCTGCTTGAATTTGTTGCCGTTCACTCAGAAAAGCGATGGAACATTGCTTAAATTTTCAGCGAATTTACGCATGCCAGTCATCCAAGAAATAAATAAAAAGATGAAATGCATGCGTTTGACTTGTATTGAAAATAATTTTTCACACCCTGCAGCACAGCTTTCTCGTTCAAAACCTCACAATGAGTCAAAAAAAATGGGCCACGCAGGCCTTGGATTCCTTTGATTCCGTGGTCGCATCCATCCCCGGTTTTCGTGTCCGTGAGGGACAGCGAAAAATGGCCGCCCAGATCGCGCAGACGCTCTCCAATGCGCAGCTGGGCAAGGTGGAAGAGGGCGCTGCAGACCCGCAGCGCGCCATCGCGGTCATTCAGGCTGGAACCGGCGTAGGCAAGTCACTGGCATATGCAGCGCCTGCCATTGCCATGGCTTTGGCACGGGGCACACGCGTGCTGATTTCTACGGCCACCGTGGCTTTGCAAGAGCAGCTGGTCAACAAGGATCTGCCCGCGCTGGCGCAGCAACTGCCCACGCCTTTCAAATTTGCACTGGCCAAGGGCCGAGGCCGCTTTGTCTGCAAGCTGAAGCTGGAGCGTCTGGCCAGCTCGGGAGAAAACAGCGACGAAGTGGATGACCTGTTCGCCGAAGAAGCCACAGAACAGCGCAAAACACGCCCCAAGGCAGAGACCGAGGCGCGCATGCAGTTCTACACATCGATGGCTGACGCGCTGGCCACTGGCCAGTGGAATGGCGACCGCGACAGCCTCACCCCGCCGCCGGAAGCCGAGGCATGGGCACCGCTGGCCGCCGAAGGCAGCTCTTGCACGGGGCGCCATTGCCCGGCCTTTGACAACTGCACGTATTACGAACGCCGCAAAGAGATGGTGGCCGCGCAAGTCATTGTGGCCAATCATGATTTACTGCTTTCCAGTCTGGGAGCACGCTTGCTGCCAGAGCTGGACAACAGCCTGCTCATCCTGGACGAAGCCCACCATTTGCCGCAAACCGCGTTGTCACAATTTGCGTGTGATATGGACATGAGCCGGCTGACATGGATCGACAAGCTGGCCAGCCGTGCATTGCGTGTAGGCCAGTTGATGGAGGTCGATGAGATTGCCGACATTGCCGGTTACAGCAGCGGGCTGCGTGAGCACCTGACTGAGCTGGCACGTCTGGTCATGTCGCTGTATGGCGAACAGCTCAAAGGCCAGAAAGACAGCTGGGGCCCTGCGCGAGTGCGCGTGCCGCGTGGTGATTTGCCAGACCCCTTGCTGGAGCCTTTGGCGCAAGTCATGCACAACGCCAGCGGCTTTCTGGATGTGTTGCGCGCCATTGCCAAGGCGCTGAAAGCTGAGATCAAAGACAAGCCCGATGAGGCGCAGCGCCTGTCTGCACTGTATGCCCAGGTGGGCACGCTGGCCCCGCGGCTGGAAGCCGTGCACGACACCGCCCAGTTGCTCAGCCAGCAGCCAGAAACCCGTGAAGACGGCTCCCAGAGCGTGCCCAATGCCAAATGGTTCACGCTGGAAATAGATGGCGACTACATCGTGGTCAAAGGCCACGCCAGCCCCATCTTGCCCGGTGCCACGCTGCGCCACCACTTGTGGAGCCAGGTGCGCGGCGCGGTGCTGACCAGCGCCACGCTGACCAGTTGTGGCGGCTTTGATTTCTTCTTGCGAGAGGCCGGGCTGCATGGCGATGCAGCAGTGCAGACGCTGGAAGTAGCCAGCCCGTTTGACTATGCCGCCCAGGGCACTTTGGTTGCCCACCAGACGCAGGCCGACCCGCGCGAAGCCGCTGCGTTTACCCGTGAGATGGTGGAGCGACTGCTCAATGACTTGAGCCGCGTGCAAGCCGGTGCGCTGGTGCTGTTTACCTCGCGTGATCAGATGCGCCAGGCTGTGGATGCGCTGCCCAGCGCCATGCGCAATTACGTGCTGGTGCAAACGGCCATGCCGCGTTCCATGTTGCTGGCCGATCACCGTGCGCGGGTAGAGCAGGGCTTGCCTTCCATCATCTTTGGCATGCAGTCGTTTGGTGAAGGACTGGATTTGCCCGGTGCGCTGTGTGAATCGCTGTTCATCACCAAGCTGCCGTTTTCGCCGCCCGATGACCCAGTGGGTGAGTCACGCGCTGAATGGCTGCGCAGCAGCGGGCGCAACCCGTTCAACGAGCTGGTGGTGCCCGCCACAGCCATTCGACTGGCGCAATGGGTAGGGCGCGCTATTCGTACCGAAGAAGACCAGGCCCACGTCTATTGCTACGATCGGCGTCTGGTGGCTACCAGCTACGGAGCACAGTTGCTTAAAGGCCTGCCACCGTTCACGCTGGAAAAACGCATGGCATGAACGTGCAACATCACAATAAAAGGAGCTACCAAGGCTTAACAATACTAGTTTTCAATGTGATTTCATATTGAAACATAGACTGCTAAAGCGCTAACAGCTCATTTTTTAAAACTCCATTGAATGAAAGACATCTCTTGAGCACCACGACTTTCCCATCCTGCCCCCAATGCGGCCAAGACAATACCTATCCTGACGCAGCGCTGTTCATCTGCCCTGACTGTGCCCATGAGTGGTCAGAACAAGCTGCAGCTAGCGACGAAGATGATGGCCCCCGCGTCATCAAAGATGCCAATGGCACCCCTTTGACCGACGGAGACACGGTGTTGCTGGTAAAGGATTTGAAGGTTAAGGGATCGTCCACCGTCATCAAGAAGGGCAGCAAGATCAAAGGCATTCGTCTGGTCTATGACAACGGCGACCACGACGTGGACTGCAAGACCGACCAAGGCCCTTTCATTCTGAAATCTGAGTTTCTGAAAAAGGCGTAAAGCCGCAGCCATTTGTGCTGATTTTGCGAAGGTGCATCAGCGCAGATGCCCTTCGCCACCAAGGCACTGCATCCAAAGCCTTCAGCGCCAGACCCTCGCTGTGCAGGCTGTTTGAACGCCCCCGCGCTCAGGGCGGCACCCATTCGCAAATCATGGTTTTTTGTGAAGGTGGCAGTTCGTCAAAAACGCTCTAACTTACTGAAGGCAAATAAGTTTCCTGTACTTATCGCCATATTTTTCACAACAAAAATGGCTGGTGCTTTCCAAAAATAAACGTTAGCGCTAACTCTCGCCAGCACGCATTCGCTGCGCGACATACGATGACGCCCCCGACGGCCAACCGCTACTTTCTCTGACTTGTGCTCACCCCTGTGCACAAGACACTGGTGAGTACCGGCGCCGTCGGTTTTTTTTCTCCCTAAAAAACCATACATCAAAAAATCATGACAAGCGTGATCCAACTGATACCTCAGGAGCTGCTGCCATGCGTGCATTGACACTCTTGCTTCTGGCCATTCTTGGCCTGCCACTGACTTTCGGCGGCAGCTACCTGCTTGCCTTGGGTGGCAGTCCTTTCTACCTGTTGAGCGGCGTGGTCGTATTGATCGCGGCGTTCGGTGTTCTCAAGCGCAAGCGCTGGGCTACACCGGTATACGCCATCTGGCTGCTGGTGCTGCTGGCCTGGTCACTGTGGGAGTCAGGACTGCACTGGTGGCCACTGGCAACCCGTCTGGGCCTGCCTGCCATCATTGGTTTCATCATGGCGATTCCTGCTTCGCGCCGCAGTGCTGCTGCGGGCACAGCGCCTTTCGCTGCGGGCATGCCTGTGCTGGCAGCGTCGATCCTCTCGGCTGTAATCGCCTTCATCGGCATTCCTTTTCACCTCCATGAGACGGCCGGCAAGCTGTCAATGGAAGTGGTCAATCCCGATGCCAAAACCGGCGATACCCCAGCCGCTGAAGGCGACTGGACCGCTTACGCGGGATCACACCACGGCCAGCGCTTTTCCAAGCTCACACAGATCACGCCTGACAACGTGAACCAGCTGGATGTAGCCTGGCAGATCCGCACAGGCGACATGAAGGGCCCGGGCGACGTGGGTGAAACCACCTACCAGGCCACGCCACTGAAAATCGGCGACAGCCTGTACCTGTGCACCCCGCACAGCCTGGCCATTGCTCTGGATGCTGATACAGGTGCCGAAAAATGGCGCTTTGATCCGCAAGCGGGCATGGAATCTAACCGCCAGCACCAGACCTGCCGCGGCGTTGCTTTCCATGCAGATGCGCCCGCTACTTCTGCTGCAACTGCAGTGGCATCGACGACTGCGACAGCCAGTGCAGCACAGTGCAAGCACCGCATCTTCCTGCCATCTTCCAACGCCAAGCTCTATGCGCTGGATGCCGAAACCGGCAAGTTGTGCGAAGACTTCGGTGACAAGGGTGCGATCGATCTGACGCACAACATGCCCAACAAGCAGCCCGGTTATCTGAACCCCACATCGCCACCCGTGATTGCGGGCGATACGCTGATCATTGGCGCATCGGTCAACGACAACTACGCCGTGGAATCCCCCTCGGGCGTGATTCGTGCGTACGACGTACACACCGGCAAGCTGCTGTGGAACTGGGATTCTGGCAACCCTGAGGCCACCGAGCCTTTTGATCCAGCCAACCCCAACCAGGTCTACAAGGCATCTTCGCCCAACAGCTGGACGGTGTTCTCTGCCGACACCGAACTGGGCATGGTCTACGTGCCCATGGGCAACCGCGTTCCTGACCAGCTGGGTCAATACCGCAACGCTGACGAAGAAAAGTACACCGCCGCCATCGTGGCGCTGGACTTAAAGACCGGCAAGCTGCGCTGGTACAAGCAAACCGTGCACCACGACCTGTGGGACATGGACCTGGGATCGCAGCCCGTGCTGCTGGACCTGGATCTGCCCCAGGGCCGTACACCTTCACTGGTGCTGCCCACCAAGCAAGGTGATGTCTATGTGCTGGACCGCCGTGACGGTACGCCCATTCATGCGGTCACCGAGCGTCCTGCACCTCAGGGTACCGACGTGCCCGGCGAACACACCGTGCCCACACAGCCTGTGTCGGCTTTGAGCTTTGAGCCTCCCAAGCTGACGGAGTCAGACATGTGGGGTGCCAGCTTGATCGACCAGATGATGTGCCGTATTCAGTTCAAGAAACTGCGCTACGAAGGCCGCTACACCGCACCTTCACTGCAAGGCACACTGGTGTATCCCGGCAACTTTGGCACCTTCAACTGGGGCTCCGTGGCGGTGGATCCACAGCGCCAGGTGATGTTTGGCATGCCGACCTACCTGGCTTTCGTCTCGACACTGATCCCCCGCGACCAGCTCAAGGGTGACACTGTGATGAATCTGGGCGAGCAAGGTATCAACGCCAACGAAGGCGCTGGCTACGCTGTCAAGATGCACCCCTTCCTGTCGCCCATGGGCGTGCCTTGCCAGACTCCTCCATGGGGAACCGTGGCAGCAGCAGATTTGCGTACCGGTAAGATTGCCTACCAGTACCGCAACGGCACCATCCGCGACCTGTCACCCATCCCTCTGCCCATCAAGGTAGGTGTTCCCGGTATCGGTGGCCCCCTGATGACGGCTTCAGGCGTTGCCTTCCTGGGAGCTGCAGTGGACAACAACTTCCGCGCCTATGACGTTGCCACGGGTGATGTGCTGTGGAATGCCCGTCTGCCTGCAGGTGGCCAAGCCACTCCCATGACTTACCTGAACAGCCAGGGTGAGCAGGTGGTGGTGCTGGTGGCCGGTGGTCACGGCTCCATTGGCACCAAGGCGGGTGATTACGTGATCGCCTACAAACTCAAGAAGTAAACACGCTGCATGAACAGGGCTGATGCACTCAGCCCTGCAAGCAAGGCCTCTTCAACCTCTTAAGGGAGTATTTGAAGAGGCCTTTTTTTGGGCTTTTTTTCGGCCATCCCTGCACACAGGCCATGCCTCTGTACGGTACCCCCAGTCCTCGGCATAGACAGCCAGTCAATCGTTGGCAGCTGCATGGCCAGTCAGTGCGCAGGCCCTCATTGCTCCTGCAGTCCTGCGTTGAAAACATCCGCATGACCGCTGCCTTGTCTGCAACAGGCAGACAGGACAAGGCCACAAGCGCCTGACAGGCCTGCACCAGCAGGACATGGGGGGTAGGGTGCCGCACCCCTTAACAGGCACGTACAGGCTTGCTCTGCTGCTGCAGACAGGCCTGTCAAGCTGAGACCAGGCTTGAGCTGGTTCCGGTACTGCCCAGGCACCGATCACTGAACGGTTACTGAACTGAGAGATTTCTTCTTGCTTGCCTGCAGCTTCAAAAAAATTGCTTTCTGCGATCTGTCCTGATTCGATAGCTGCAAACGTCCAGAGCGTAGAGCCCATCCCCTTGAACGCCGGAAATCAGATCGAACGTGTTGTGAACGCACATGGTGCTTTTCACACAAGCACCGCAGTGATCATTGAATATTTTTGAATGGCTCTTTGGCACGTCTCTACGCTGGCAAAAACACTGTCCACTGCTGTGCATAACAAGCTGTGCATAAGTTTTCATGCCGGAGAAACTGTTCACGCTCTGGCTGCTGGGCAGCTGAAAACAAATTTTCAACCTGGCTGCTACCAAGGCTCTTGGATTTTCAGATCAATGAACTCTTTTTTCCAAGTCTGACAAGCCCTTGAAGTGCACCTCATCTGTTTACTGCTTTGGATTTTGAGTTTGAGGTGACTTGTTCTTTTAAATTTTTTATAAGAATAGTAGGTAGTAGTAGGTCTCTACATTTTTTGTGGATAACTTCACATTCAGACCTGATATCAACTACTTGCCTACGGCCAAATCATGTGGGCCAGACCCTGTTGCTGTTGTCGTGCAAACAGGGATAACTTCCAAATTTTTTGAATTTTTGTGGATATCTATGTTTTCTTCAGTGATCTATCCACAAGTACTGCTTCACTCTGATGTAACTTAGTTTTATGCGCTTAGCTACTATGAAATAAGCGTTTTAAGCTATCAAATTTGATGTGAATAACTTTTAAAGCAGCATTTTTCCTCAGAAGAGCCATCCTGTGAACATCCCGAAACCCTGCGGGAATACAAAGAGGCCATTGAAAAACGGAACAGATCCTGGATAGAGGCTTCATTTGCGCGAATTTTTTCGCGCGGTTGTTATTCTTTATGTTTTCTATTTTTAATTAGTAGTAATAGTAAGGATGGCTTGCTTCTGTGGATATCGTGAAAACGCTTTTTCAGATCAAGACGTTACAAAATTTCAAAGTATGTGCTGCAAGGCGGGATGAACGGTCACGCTTTTGGGTACAACTTCAGCACATGTCACCTTGGTGTGGATAAGTAGGTAGTTGCTCTTTTTTTCCACACAAAGTTATGCACAGGCAAAAATTGCCTTGCATGCCGTTCTTTCTGCACGACTTCAATGCAGGTAACTGCGTTACAAAAAAGTGAGCAACGCGGCGATGTAACCCAGTTACCGGGTAAACCCTCGGTTACATGGCGTGCTGAATTGGATGGTTAAGTTGTTGTTTTTATTTTTGTTTTTGGATGTACCCAATGTGGGTGAACACCCACATTGAAAGTGACGGCCATCGGCTGTTGCATTCCTCAATAGGTTTCAGCCATTGCAGTGCCCGCCCGCTATGCGGTGTCTACGGCATCAATGCGCACAGGGCTGTGGGCGAGACAGCAGGGCTGTGCACAATGAAAGATTTTTTTCAGCCACAAAAAAAGCAGGCCGAAGCCTGCTTGTGCAAAACGCCCGAAGGTTTTATGCAGCCGGTGAAGCGGTCACTGGTGCATGACCGGCGGGGCCATGGCCATGGTGACCACGTTTGCCATCCATGCGCTTTGCGCCAGAGCCTGCGTGGTGCTTGCCTGGGTGGCGTGCTGTCAGCTCATCAAAAGCTTTTTGCTGGCTGGGGTTGAGGCTGCTGTAGAAACTGCGCGTGGCTTGATCGCGCTGTTCGGCTTTGGCGGAGCGTTCCTTGCGCAGCTTTTGCGCCAGATCGAGCCGCTCGGGTGTTGTCAGCTTGCGCAGATCGGCTCGCTCGCCATGGGCCTTGGTGCGAGGCTCAGGGGTGATTGCC
Organism: Comamonas sp. CMM02; assembly: GCF_014851485.1. Lineage (NCBI taxonomy): Bacteria > Pseudomonadati > Pseudomonadota > Betaproteobacteria > Burkholderiales > Comamonadaceae > Comamonas > Comamonas sp. CMM02. The sequence goes on from NZ_JACUZW010000004.1 coordinate 193,912, forward strand.
TTGGCATATTTGTCCCAGGCTGCCTGTTGGTTAGGCTGGATCTGCAAAAGTGTTTTCATGCGCTCTGTGCGTTCTGCATGAAACTTGGCAAAGTCGGGTGCCGTGTGGCGTGGACTGTGCTGGACTGCGGAATGGGCAGGGGCAGATACGGCAGGCTGTGCAGTCTGGGCGTTGGCGCTGAGGGCAAACGTGCCTGCCAAGGCAGCAGCGGCGACAGTGGCGGTCAAAGTACGTTGGAAGCGTTTCATCACAAGTTCCTTTCAAGCGGTGTTGCGGTGAGACAAGCGTTTGCTGTGTCCTTGGATGCAAGTTTGAGGGCACTATGTAAGGCACACGTGAGGCTTTGCTGCTGCTGTGTAAAGTAATACAAAGCTGCATGTGGCACGGTATGAAGGCTCAAGCGTTTTTTTGCTCACGAGCACATATGGTGTAACTGCCAATAGCTCATAAATTGATAAGACAGGCCCGCCCGTGCTGGGCCTGTCTTGGTTTTGTTTGAATGAATCAGGAAGAGGTGGCTGCGTGTTCAAAAACATGATCGTGTACCGCATGGCGGCGCAATGGGAAGGCTCACTGGAGCAGGTGCAAGAGGCTCTGCAAAAGACGCCTTTCATGGCTTGCGGCGCAACGCAGGAACAATCGGCAGGCTGGGTGCCGCCACGTGGTGAGGAGCACGGCTTGCTGGCTGAAAGCGTTGGTGGGCAGTGGATCCTGCGCTTTATGAGCGAGTCCAAAATGCTGCCCGCCAGCGTGCTCAATCGCAAGGTGCAGGAGAAGGCTGACGCGATTGAAAAAGAGTTTGGCCGCAAGCCCGGCAAGAAAGAAAAGCGAGACCTCAAAGACGAGGCCAAGCTCGATTTGCTGCCCATGGCTTTCACCAAGCAAAGCAGCCTGTGGGTGTGGATCGATCCGCAAGCCAAGTTTTTGGTGCTCGATACCGGCGCTCAGGGCAAGGCTGACGAAGTGGTCACGCTGCTGGTAGAAGGGCTCAAGGGCTTTGGCGTGGCCTTGCTGGACACACAAACCAGTGCCCAGGCTGCCATGGCCCATTGGCTGTTGACGCAGGAAGCTCCTGCAGGCTTTAGCATTGACCGTGAGTGTGAGTTGAAGGCGGCTGACGAATCCAAGGCGGTGGTGCGTTATGCCCGCCACCCGCTGGATATTGATGAAGTCAAGCAGCATGTGGAGCATGGCAAATTGCCAACCAAGCTGGCCATGACGTGGGACGACCGCGTGAGCTTTTTGCTGACCGACAGCCTGCAAATCAAGAAAATTGCATTCACTGATACGGTTCTGGATCAAGCCGGTGATGAAGGTGGTTTTGACACCGATGTGGCCATTGCGACGGGCGAGCTGTCCAAGCTGATTCCAGACTTGATTGAAGCCTTGGGCGGTGAAGGACGCACCGAGATTGGCCAGCCCGCACCGGGTGCAGAAACTCTGGCGGTGCGAGTGGCAGGCAAAGGTGCTGTGACAGGCCCGGCCCTTGCTCCGCAAGACACAGACCCGCAAGACGCACCGTTCTAAGGCATGGCGGCCGCTGTGTGCGACTGCATGGTATGCACAGTGGCCGACATGGCTACGCGGTCACGGCCATTGCGCTTGGCCACGTACATGGCTTCATCAGCCGCGCCGACCAGTCGCTCCCATGAGCTGCCATGCGTGGGTGTGCCTGCATACACTCCCACGCTGATGGTGGTGTGCAGCAGCTTGCCGTTGGGCAATGGCATGGGAGATTTGCGCACTGCCTGGCACAGGCGCTCAGCCAGATGGAACGCCTCACGGGCGTGCGTATTGGGCAATACGACCACAAACTCTTCACCGCCGTAGCGGGCGGCAAAATCGCTGGTGCGACGGTGCTGCATGACAGTGCGCGCAATGCTTTGAATGACGTAGTCACCCACCAGGTGCCCATAGCTGTCATTGACGCTTTTGAAGTGGTCGATGTCCAGAACCATGATGGACAGTGCCTGCCCCTGCTGCGCAGCCGCTTCAATGGCGTGTTGCAGGATCTGCACCAAAGCTGCACGGTTGGGCAGTTGGGTGAGTGGGTCAAGCTGGGCTTTGCTTTGCTCCATCACGGTCTCCCGATCCCGCAGCATGATCAAAAAACCAATGCTGCGAACACTCAACTGAAGCAGCACCCCCAGGCACAGCGCCCATAGCAGCAGCGTGTTTGCTGGCGAGGTACTGGCGGCGTCGTCAAAGAGCGCGGTGGTTCTGAAAAGCTCCACGGGCAAGATCGCGAGCATGTGTACCAGCACTGCGCCTGTAACCAGAATCCAGCCCCTGCCGGGCGTGCTTGTGCGTATGCGCAGCAGCACCACCACGGCGAAAACCAGCTGCAGCGCAACCATTGCTGCATGCAGCTGGTGAAAGCGCGTTAGGTCCTGAGGCAGCGGCCATGCTGCCAGCAACAGCGACACTCCTGTAGGTAGCAGTACGGTGGTGGCATCGCGGCCCCTGTCGCTGCTTTGCCTGAAGCGCTGGATGGCCACAGTGAACACGCCAATGGCCATGCTCAAAAGCGCTTGAGAGGCCACCAGCAGTGCGATCAGGTTCCATCTGGTATGCAGGGCAAGCAGCCCGTAGGCAAGCGCACTGAGCAGTGTGCTTGCCAGCGTCAAAGCCATGCCTTGTTGCCAGTACTGGCGGCCCAAGGCCCACATGACCCACACCACCGTGAAAGCAGACAGGCAGGCCATGCCATAGGCCGTAAAAAAGTCTGGGAGCAGGGGAGTCATGGCGATGCCTTAGATAACAAGAGACAAGAAATGTGTCTTCATGTATCTCAACGGCAAAACATGCCTCAGCTTGTAGGCTGTATCCGCTTTTTAGTCAGGGGGCAATGCCCAGTGCTCGACGGCGCTCTTTGTCGGCATACATGGCCATATCGGCCTGATGAAAGGCCTCATCGACACTGGTAAAGCCCGAAACATGGACCAGACCCACGCTGGCTCCCGGGTAGTGCAGCGGCTGTCCATCATCGAGCGTGATCTCGCATGCAGAGGCTTGTCGCAGGCGCGTTTCTAAGGCGGTGAGCGCGTGTTTGAGCCCTTCATCAAAAGGGGCAGGACCTGGGGTGACCACCACAAACTCATCACCACCCATGCGTGCCACCATGTCGCCGCCGCGCAGGCTGTGCTGCAGGCGCTGTGCCAGCTGGCACAGCAGCCGGTCGCCAGCGGCGTGGCCATGTTCATCGTTGATTTGCTTGAAGCCGTCAAGATCTACGAAAGCCACCAGCACAGACTCGCCACTGCGCTGTGCGCGTGCCAGCAGGCGCTGCAGCTCATTGATCAAGGCCGTACGGTTGGGCAACTGGGTGAGCGAGTCAGTCAATGCCAAATGCGTCAGCATTGAGTTGCGCTCTTTCAGCAGCTCCAGCAATTGCTCTCTCTCTACATGGTGGCCGATCAGTTGGGCAAACAGCTGCAGCACCACTTCTGTTTCAGAGGGGAGCGTGGCATCGCTGGCACTGGCGGCACACAAGGTGCCATAGACGCTGCCATCAGACATGCGCACCGGGGCACTGACATAGGTGCGTATGCCCAGCGCCTGTGCGGCCTGCGAATCACCCCAGTGCTCCTGCACATTGCTGGTACACATGCGCCCTTCTGCCAAAGCGCGCTGACACAGCGTGTCGTTCCATGGAACGCTCAGCCCCTCAGGAATCTGCATTTGCTGCGTATTGCGGGCATACAGCACATGCTGCAGCGCTTGCTCGAAGTCGATGGTGGTCAGGTAGGTGGATTCCAGCCGCGTTACCTGCCCGAGCATTTCAAGCAGTGGACGGACCAAATCTTCTTGGCTTTTGGCAAGCTTTAAAGATTGAGAAAGGCTAGTCAGCAGGTTATCCATGGTCAGGCAGTGGGAAAGAAGAATGAAAAACGCTGTGGCACAGGCGTTCTTGTGAGGTTTTCAGGTGCATGGCAACACTGAAAGCATAGGCCGCTTTGCGGGGTTATGAAGGCAGAGTTTGTCTACTTTGTGATGCCAGTGTTGCTGAATGTTTGGGTGCTTTCCGCTGGGTTGGTTTGATTGTTTTTGTGTGAGCGATTCAAGTGATCGATAAAACACGAGGCCATGCTCTATTCCTTAGAATGCCTTGAGTGTTTGCTATCGGTTTTGAGTTTTGACAGTAATTTCTTCACAAGCAATGGACCTCCTTGCTGCACCTTCCCCCTGGGGAACCCCTGTTCAGCGTGTGGCCCAGCGCCGCAACAAGCGAGATGCGTTGCTTGTCACTGCAGCCCGGCTGTTTAAGCAGCAGGGATTTGCATCGGCCTCGCTGGATCAGATGGCCGCACAGCTGGGCATTACCAAACCGACGCTGTACTACTACGTGCGCAGCAAATCGGAGCTGGTCCAGGCCTGTGCGCTGGCCGGTTTTCAGCAAGCGATTGAAGGAGTGCGTGAAGCCCTGCAATCGGCAGGAGAGGCAGGTCTGGAAGCCGCTCTGAAAGCCTACGCGCGGGTGCTCTCAACAGATTTTGGATGGTGCATGGTGCGCATTGATGAGTGGGAGCTACCCGCTGCATCTGCCCAGCACATGCAGCAGCAGCGCAGCATTCTGGAAAAAGGACTGGCATCTGTGGCTGCGTCGGCCACGCAAGTGGCGGTATGGCTGCGAGCACTGGAAGGCGTGGTGCTGAGTTTGCCCAAGGCCCATGTCAACAGCTTGATTGCGCTGCTTTGTGCGCAGCACCGGCCTCTGCAATCTCGCAAGGAGGAGCCTGCGCCATCGACCGAGCAGCCACGCAGTGATCGACAGGCAGGGCGCAAGCGGCCAGTGGTGGCACAGGGCCAGGCGGCTCTGGCTGCACCTGCTGTGCAGCCTTCGTCTCTTGCTGCTGCTCAAATTTCAATGCTGCCCAGCCAGGAGTGCTCTGCCCCTGCCGTTGCCCAAGTGCCGCTGGCTGGTGCAGTGCAGCGGATCATGGAGCGCCCCGATCCGGCTGAAGTCAGGAAGGTCAAGCCGGCGCTGAAACCGCGTGCGAAGTCCATGCAGACAACGGCACAGATCAATCTTTTCTGATGCGAATCTTGGATGCAAAAAATGTGCGTGACTTTGCGCCGCGCCACAGTCCGCCAAGATGGATGGACAGACGCATCCAGGAATAAAAGCGCGGGCAACGCAGATAAAAAAAGGGCCAGCAACCCCAAAGATTGCTAGCCCTGACGTTGCCTGCGCAGGCCTTATACGCGTTCAAAAATGGCGGCAATCCCCTGGCCACCACCGATGCACATGGTTACCAGTGCGTAGCGGCCACCTGTGCGGTGCAGCTCATAAATCGCCTTGGTGGTAATGATGGCGCCAGTCGCTCCCACGGGGTGGCCCAGCGAGATGCCAGAGCCATTGGGGTTGACCTTGGCGGGGTCCAGCCCCAGCTCCTGAATGACCGCGCAGGCCTGGGCTGCGAAGGCTTCGTTGGCCTCAATCACATCCATGTCCTGAATCTTCAGACCTGTGCGCGCCAGCACCTTTTGTGTTGCGGGGACAGGGCCAATGCCCATGTAGGCGGGGTCAACGCCAGCGTGCGCATAGCCCACCAGACGCGCCAGAGGTTTCACCCCCAGGGCCTGAACACGGTCACCGGCCACCAAGGTGACTGCGGCTGCGCCGTCGTTGATGCCTGAGGCATTGCCCGCAGTGACGCTGCCGCCTTCTTTCTTGAAGGCCGGTTTCATGGCGGCCAGGGTATCAACAGTGGTGCTGCCACGCACGTGCTCATCCGTGTCAAAGACGATGGTGCCTTTGCGCGAGGCGATTTCCACGGGAACGATTTGCTCTTTGAAGTAGCCTGCGGCAATGGCTGCTGCTGCGCGGGTTTGGCTGAGTACGGCCAGCTCGTCTTGCATCTGGCGGCTGATTTTGTAGCGATCGGCCACGTTCTCTGCCGTGATGCCCATGTGCATTTTTTGCCAGGGGTCATGCAAGATGCCCAGCATGTAATCCACGCTCTTGGCATCGCCCATGCGTGCACCCCAGCGCGATGCGGTGTCGAAGTAGGGGCCACGGCTCATGGATTCAGAACCCCCGCCAATGGCCACATCACAGTCACCCAGCGCAATGGATTGGGCTGCAGACACAATGGCTTGCAGGCCAGAGCCACACAGGCGGTTCACGTTGAAGGCGGGCGTCTCGATGGGGCAGCCGGCATCAATGGCTGCCACGCGAGCCAGGTAGGCATCTTTGGTATCTGTGGGAATGACATTGCCCATGACCACGTGGCCCACGACATCGGGGGAGATTCCGGCCCGCTCTATCGCAGCCTTGACGGCTGTGGTGGCCAGCTGGGTGTTGGCTACATCTTTGAGAGCACCACCAAAAGTGCCAATGGCGGTACGTGCAGCGCTGACGACAAAAATTTCACGGGTGCTCATGCGTTGTCTCCAATGGTTGTTTAGGCAAAGCTGACAGCCATTGTGCGTTTGCAGCAACCAACTGCCAATCGTGCGTGTGACAGAGACAACGTGCAGCCGCTGCCACCTGCACAGTGGCGGCCACGGCTGCTGGGTTCAGGCGACGGTGTAGCCTTCTTCGGTAATAGCACTGGCCAGCGCTGCACGCGGGCTCTCGCTGAGCACCACCACCTGCCCCGTGGTTCTGTCGATGGTGGTCTGGGCTTGTGCATCTACCTGGCTGATGGCTTGCTGGACAGCGCGTTCGCAGTGGCCGCAAGTCATTCCCTGCACTTGAAAAACATGTTCCATGGTTGGCTTTCAATGGTTCGAGATGCCGCTAAATGTACCGCGCAACGCACATGTGTTTCACGTGTAACGCCGGGTCGGTGGCGCACCTGCTTAGTCATAGCAGCTTCGAGTCCCGAGAAGTAGCCCCAAGAAGGGGTTTTCTTTAGGCTTGTTTGTCAGACTTGTCTGGCAAACTTGCCAGACTGTTCCTGTTGCCTGTGTGCTCAGCTCTGCACCTGGGAAAGACGGTGAACAAGAAGCCTTGGTGGCGATACCAGGGCTTTGCGTCTTTTTAAGTGTGAGCGATAGAGAGGAACTCAGATCATGGATCTGTTTGCGCTGATGCGGATGTTCACGATCAAGGTGCGCATGTTGGGTGCCATTGCCGTGGTGCTGGTGTTGCTGGGCCTTTTGGGTGGGGCAGGCATGTTTGGCATGTTTCGCCTGCATGACCTGAACCAGAGTTTTCTGAACGGACCTTTTCAGCAGGTGGGCCTGATGACCAAGGTGCAAACCAGCTTGGCATTGGTGCGTTCTCTGGAAAAAGACATGGTGATTCAGTACGAGCAGCCCGAGCAGCTCCAAAAGACCCATACAGACTGGCAGGCCAGCTTGCAGGCGGTGCGTGCTGCAGGCGAGGAATTTGCCAAAGCTGCGCCGCAGCAAGATGTGCAGGTGATTCAAACCCTGCTCAAGCACCTGGACCAATACCAGGAGCTGTTTGTGCCTGTGGCTCGTCAGCTGCTCGCAGGCGGGTACGACAGTGCCACGGTGGCGCAGCGCGTAGGGCGGCGTGCCAGTGCCGAGTTTGTTGAGGCAGAAAAACAGTTGCAATCGCTGGAGCAGCTTTTGCAGACGCAGGCACAGGAGGCGCAGGCGCGTGGTGTTCAGGTGGCTTCACAAACGCAGTGGCTGTTCATCTTGGCGCTGATCATTACCACGGCAGTGGTCGCTCCGCTGACCCTGCTGAACATGGTGTCCATTTGCCGCCCGCTGCAAGACGCGAAACGGCTGGCAGATGCCATTGCCCAGGGCGACCTGACCGAAAAGCTGGATGTCGTGGGTAAAGATGAGGTCTCTGATCTGCAAAATGCACTCAAGACCATGCAGACCAACCTCAACGGCATGGTGGGGCGTGTGCGTGATGCCAGCGGCAACATCGCAACCGCAAGCCAGGAAATTGCCACGGGCAACGGTGACCTGTCGGCGCGCACTGAGCAAACCGCCAGCAACCTGCAGCAAACTGTCGCGTCGCTGCTGCAACTGACATCCACCGTACAGCAAACGGCGTCGTCCGCGCAGACAGCCAATCAACTGTCTGCATCGGCCTCGCAAACGGCGGCGCAGGGCGGAACCGTTGTCGCGCAGGCGGTGCAGAGCATGCATGAGATTGCCTCATCGAGCCGCAAGATTGGCGACATCATTGGTTTGATTGACTCGATTGCTTTTCAGACCAACATCCTGGCGCTGAATGCCGCAGTGGAAGCGGCCCGCGCCGGTGAACAAGGCCGGGGCTTTGCCGTGGTGGCCGGTGAAGTGCGCTTGCTTGCACGGCGCAGTGCCGAAGCTGCCAGCGATATCAAGCGGTTGATTCAAAGCAGCGTGAATGCGGTCGATGGCGGTGTGAAACACGTGGAATCTGCGGGCAAAACCATGCAGGAAGTCGTTGGCAGTATTCAGCGTGTGGGCGACATCATTGGCGAGATCACCGCTGCAGCCAACGAGCAGTCGGGTGGTATTTCGCAGGTCAACCAGGCCGTGGGAGACATTGACCGCATGACGCAGCAAAACGCCGCCCTGGTAGAAGAGTCTGCGGCTGCGGCCGAATCGCTCAAGGAGCAAGCAGAGCGTCTGGCGGGCGTGGTGCAGCAGTTCAAACTCGACCACCAGGCCAGTGCAGGCTATGCACAGCCCCACACAGGTTTTTCTGGCGTGGCTCAGCCTCAGGCACTGCGAAAACCTGCGCAGGCACTGTTGAGCTAAATAAAAGATAGCTACTAGCGCTTGTTTGTACTTATTTTCAGATATCTAGAGCATTGAAAATCAATGTAGTAAAGCGCTGATAGCTATCATTATTGGCTAACCATTAAAAAAGGGCTTCCGTAGGGAAGCCCTTTTTGCATGCGGCAAAGCAGCGGGGTGTGTTTAGGGCTTGAGCAGGCCTTCGGCGCGCAGTGCAGCTTGAACGGCGGGGCGGGAAGAGACGCGTTGCTGGTAAGCCTGCAGGTTTGGCAGGTCAGACAGATCCAGGCCCACCACTTTTCCCCAGTTAGTGATCGTGAACAGGTAGGCATCGGCCACAGTGAACTGGCTGCCCATCAGGTAATCCTTGCCTGCCAACTGCTGCTCTACCCATTCAAAGCGGCCACGCAGCGCTTGGCGCACCGTGGGCTTGTATGCCTCGGGGGTGCTGGGCCTGAACAGTGGGCCAAAGCTTTTGTGCAGCTCGGTGCCAATAAAGTTGAGCCATTCCAGAACGCGATATCGCTCCATCGTGCCCACGGCAGGCAAGAGCTTTTTCTCGGGTGCCCGGTCTGCCAGGTATTGCACGATCACCGGGCCTTCACGCAGGCTCTGGCCATCATCGAGCACCAGAAAAGGTACATAGCCCAGTGGATTGATGGTGTAGAAATCTGTGCCATCTGGCAACTGGTGGCTTTTGGTGCTGGTCAGAATGTATTCGCAGGCAATGCCGGCCTCCTCGGCAACGATATGGGGCGACAAAGAGCAGGCACCTGGGCTGAAATAAAGCTTCATGTTTCTCAAACCTTTCTTGCAATGCTGGGCGATAAGGCCAAGGCCATGCTACGCCTTATGCGCGGTGCAATAGTGCCAAGAAGCCGTACCTCAGACGCGGTGGCGTGCAGCGCCAAGACAAGATAGGCAAAGGATGGGAAAATTGGGGGTTTGCCTGCGCCTGAAAGTTTTTGGTGGCGCGCGGGCTGCATCAAGCGCACGCCTGCAACGGTTGCGAAGGGCGGGTGAACCACCACGCCGCCTGCGACGGAGAAAACCATGCTGTACCCCCAAGAATTTGATGTGATCGTCGTCGGCGGCGGTCACGCTGGCACCGAAGCGGCGCTGGCCGCAGCCCGTATGGGCTGCAAAACTTTGCTTTTGACGCACAACATTGAGACCTTGGGTCAGATGTCGTGCAACCCTTCCATTGGTGGCATTGGCAAAGGCCACCTGGTCAAGGAAGTGGACGCCATGGGCGGTGCCATGGCGCTGGCCACCGATGTTGGCGGTATCCAGTTTCGCATTCTGAACAGCTCCAAAGGCCCGGCTGTGCGCGCTACCCGTGCGCAGGCAGACCGCATCCTGTACAAGGCGGCCATCCGCGAGATGCTGGAAAACCAGCCCAATCTGTGGCTGTTCCAGCAGGCGGTGGACGATCTGATGGTGGAGGGCGATCGCGTGGTCGGCGCCGTTACGCAGGTAGGCATCCAGTTCAGATCCAAGACCGTGGTGTTGACGGCTGGAACCTTCCTGGACGGCAAGATCCACGTGGGCCTGGACAACTACGCCGCAGGCCGTGCGGGCGATCCGCCAGCCGTTTCACTGTCTGCGCGTCTGAAAGAGCTGAAACTGCCCCAGGGCCGCCTGAAGACCGGAACTCCTCCGCGTATCGACGGCCGCTCGATCGACTTCAGCCAGTGCACCGAGCAGCCAGGCGATGGCATGCCCGGTGGCATGAATGAAGGCCATGTGCCAGTGTTCAGCTACCGTGGTCACGCAGACATGCACCCACGACAAATGCCATGCTGGGTCACGCATACCAACGAGCGCACGCACGAGATCATTCGCAGCGGTTTTGACCGCAGCCCCATGTTCACCGGCAAGATTGAAGGCGTGGGCCCGCGCTACTGCCCCAGCGTGGAAGACAAGATCAACCGCTTTGCAGACAAAGACAGCCACCAGATCTTTCTGGAGCCAGAAGGGCTGACCACGCACGAGTTTTACCCCAACGGTATCTCGACCTCTCTGCCTTTCGATATTCAGTATGCGCTGGTGCGCTCCATGAAGGGGCTGGAGAACGCGCACATCTTGCGCCCCGGCTACGCCATTGAATACGACTACTTTGACCCACGTGGTCTGAAGTCCAGCTTTGAAACCCGCCAGATCAACGGACTGTTCTTTGCCGGCCAGATCAATGGCACGACGGGGTACGAAGAGGCCGCGGCCCAGGGCATGTTCGCCGGCATCAACGCTGGCTTGCAAGCGCGCGAGATGGATGCCTGGTTGCCCCGCCGCGATGAGGCTTACCTGGGCGTGCTGGTGGATGACCTGACCACGCAAGGCGTGACAGAGCCTTACCGCATGTTCACCAGCCGTGCAGAGTTCCGCCTGCAGCTGCGTGAAGACAACGCCGACATGCGCTTGACAGAAATTGGTCGAAAGCTCGGTGTAGTAGGTGATGCACAGTGGGAAATGTTCAATCGCAAACGTGACGCTGTTTCACGTGAAACAGAACGCCTGAAGGCCACGTGGGTGAACCCCCGCAGCCTGCCCGCAGCAGAAGCAGAGCGTGTGCTGGGCAAGAGCATTGAGCATGAGTACAGCCTGTTTGACTTGCTCCGTCGTCCCGGCGTGTCTTACCCCGCCTTGGCTCAGATGAGCGAAGGCAAGTACCAGTCCGCCGAAGTTTCACGTGAAACACTGGGAGACCTGCACGCAGCGGTGATCGAGCAGGTTGAAATTGCAGCCAAGTACTCGGGCTACATTGATCGTCAAAAAGACGAGGTCGAACGTGCCGCTCACTATGAAACACTGAAGCTGCCCGCCGAGCTGGATTACATGCAGGTGGCAGCCTTGTCGATTGAGGTGCGCCAAAAACTGCAAAAGCACCGGCCCGAAACACTGGGCCAGGCATCGCGCATTTCCGGGGTCACCCCGGCTGCGGTTTCTCTGCTGCTGATCCACCTGAAAAAAGGCGGCTTCAAAGACTTTGCACCGTTGAAGGAGTCGGCATGAGCGAATTGCGCAGGCAGCTGGAGCAGGGCGCAGCAAAGCTGTCGCTGAACCTGTCGATAGAGCAGCTCGATAAGCTGATGGACTTTCTGGATCTGCTGCAAAAGTGGAACAAAGTCTACAACCTGACGTCGGTGCGTGACCCGCAAGAGATGATGTCGCTGCACATGCTAGACAGTCTGGCGGCAGTGCCTGCGCTGCGCCGCCATGTGGCTGCTCTGAGCAAGCCTGCAGGCAAGCGTGTGATGCAGCTGGACGTTGGCTCTGGCGGTGGTCTGCCTGGTGTGGTGTTTGCAGTGTGCTGCCCCGAGGTGGATATCCACTGTGTAGACACCGTGGGCAAGAAGGCTGCCTTCTTGCAGCAATCGGCAGTGGCGCTGAAGCTGCCCAACCTCAAAGGCATTCACGCGCGCGTGGAAACGCTCCATGGTCCCTATGACATTGTCAGTTGCCGTGCCTTTGCATCATTGGTGGATTTCACTACCTGGTCGCGTGCGGCGATTGCGGCTGATGGCATCTGGTTTGCCATGAAGGGCAAGCACCCACAAGATGAAATAGATGCACTGGGTAACAACGTGCATGTGTTTCACGTGGAACCTTTGAACGTTCCTGGGCTGGATGCGGAGCGCTGCATCGTGTGGGCGAAACCCGTCGCCGACACACTTTGAACCGCCACTGAACGCACTCCTGGCATAAACTCGGGTTTTCGTGAAACCTTGTTTTGCGAAACAGAGTTTTCAATGCGGGGGTGGCGTTGGCAAGATACACGGCATGCCCTGTGTGCCGCATTGAAAGGCCAAAGCTTACGCGCTGGGCCTTTTTCCTTTGTGTAGCAATGCTTTGCAGCACAAAGGGTGTTTCATAAAGAGCGCATGGCGCCCTTCACCAGCTTTTTCTCATGGCCCAAATTTTCTGTATAGCCAACCAAAAGGGTGGCGTCGGCAAAACAACAACAGCAGTGAATCTGGCCGCCGGCTTGGCCAAGGTAGGCCAGCGGGTATTGCTGGTGGACCTGGATCCACAGGGCAACGCCACCATGGGTTCTGGCATTGACAAGCGTGCTTTAGAGCTGAGTGTGTACGACGTGCTGCTGGAGTCTGCCTCTATTCAGGAAGCCGCCGTGCTGTCTGAAAAGTGCGGCTATCACGTGCTTGGTGCCAACCGTGAATTGAGTGGTGCAGAGATTGAACTGGTGGCGCTGGAGCGCCGCAATGAGCGCCTCAAGACGGCGCTGGATGCGGTCAAAAACGACTTTGATTTTGTGCTGATTGATTGCCCGCCAAGCTTGTCCATGCTCACGCTCAATGGCTTGTGTTCGGCCCATGGCGTGATCGTGCCCATGCAGTGCGAGTACTTTGCGCTGGAAGGCCTGACCGATCTGGTCAACACCATCAAGCAGGTGCACGCCAACATGAACAAAGAGCTGAAGATCATTGGCTTGCTGCGCGTGATGTTTGACCCGCGCACCACCCTGCAGCAGCAGGTGAGTGACCAGCTCAAGGCCCACTTTGGCGACAAAGTGTTCGACACCGTGATTCCCCGTAACGTACGCCTGGCTGAAGCCCCCAGCTACGGCGTGCCCGGCGTGGTGTTTGACCCTTCCGCCAAGGGCAGCAAAGCGTTTATTGACTTTGCCAAAGAGATGGTCAAACGCATTGACAAGAAATAAGCCTTCACGGCAAACGCCCTCTGAGACAGATACAACAAGCGTTAACAGCTACGAAAAAGCAAGTGACTGATTCTGTGAATTCTCCCCGTGTATTGCTGCTGCCTGGCTGGCAAAACTCTGATGCCGGCCACTGGCAAAGCCGCTGGGAAGCGCTGCATGGCTACGAGCGTGTGCAGCAGCATGACTGGCAGCGCCCGCTGCGCGGAGACTGGTCTGCGCGCCTGCAAGACACGGTGATTGACAGTGCCCAGCCCGTGGTGCTGGTGGCACACAGTCTGGGCTGCATATTGACCGCATGGTGGGCAGCGCATTCCCCTGTGGCCAAAACCCGCGTGCAGGCTGCTTTGCTGGTTGCCCCGGCAGATGTGGAACAAGCGCACATTCGCAATCTGTTGCCCGGCTGGTCACCGCTGATGCTGCAGCGCCTGCCATTTCCCAGCGTGCTGGTGGGCAGCCAAAATGACCCGTATTGCACACCGGCGCGCACGCAGCAGATGGCACAGGCCTGGGGATCGCAATTTGTGGACCTGGGCTGTGCAGGTCATATCAATACCGACAGCGGGCTGGGCGATTGGACCGATGGCCATGCTTTGCTGCAATCACTGATGAAAGATTAAGACCATGGTGACCAAGAAACCCAAAGGCCTAGGACGTGGTTTGGAAGCGTTGCTGGGGCCCAAAGTAGAAGATGCACTGGCTGCCGCATCCACGGATGTGCCCAGCAGCTTGCCGGTCACCGAGATGGTGGCAGGCCAGTACCAGCCACGTACGCGCATGGATGAGGGTGCGCTGTATGAACTGGCCGAGAGCATCAAAGCGCAGGGCATCATGCAGCCAATTTTGGTGCGCAAACTGCTCAAGGGCGAGCATGCCGGCAGGTATGAAATCATCGCGGGGGAGCGCCGCTTTCGCGCCTCAAAAATTGCAGGTTTAGACAGCGTGCCCGTGCTGGTTCGTGATGTGCCGGACGAAGCCGCCGCCGCCATGGCGCTGATTGAAAACATTCAGCGCGAAGACCTCAACCCGCTGGAAGAAGCGCAAGGTCTGGCACGGTTGGTCAAAGAGTTCAATTACACGCACGAGCAGGCGGCTCAGTCCGTTGGTCGTTCGCGTTCTGCTGCATCCAACTTGCTGCGTTTGCTGAATCTGGCAGAACCGGTGCAGACCATGCTGATGGCCGGTGACATCGACATGGGCCACGCCCGCGCTCTGCTGGCTTTGGACAAGGCAGAGCAGATCAGCGCAGGCAACCAGATCGCAGGCAAGAAGCTGTCGGTGCGAGAGGCCGAGGGGCTGGTCAAAAAAATTGCGGAAAGCAACGACGGTACGGCGGCAGCCAAGGGCAAAAAAGTAGCCAAATCGCGCGATGTGCAGCGCGTGGAAGAAGAGCTTTCTGACCTGTTGATGGCGCAGGTGGAGGTGCGTGTGAAAAAGCGCGTCAAACGCCACGGCAAGCTGCAGGACATGGGGGAGCTGGCCATCCAGTTTGGCTCGCTGGAAGAGCTCAATGGCCTGATCGAAAAACTGCGTGGCTAAGATCTGCGCACCATGCAAAAAGGGCTTCCGAGGAAGCCCTTTTTTGTTGCCTGTCAGCGCTGTTTACTTGCCCACTTTCAGCTGACCGCCGCGGCCAAGGCCACCCTTGACTTCCTGGGCCTTGTAGTTGCGCAGAGACACCACCATGTTGTTGTAGGCATCCATAAAGGCGGCAACAGTTGCCTTGCCTTCTGGGGTGCGCGAGAACCCGCCCAGACCGGCTGCTGCGCCACCACCAAACGCCCCCAGTGCTGCGCCATAGTTGGTGGCTGTGGCATTGCCTTCGGAGATGGACAGCTGCACACCGGAGCGGATGTCAAACATGGTCATGGTGACCACCGACTGCTTGCTTTGCAGGTTGCCTGCCAGTGCGCCCGCTACACCACCGAACAAGCCGCCCAGACCTGCTGCCAGACCACCCACCGATTCGTTGCTGATGATGATGGCGGGTTCCAGGTAGTAATCGGCGGCAACGCGCTGCCCCTTTTGCTGGCGCGAGCCGGCACGGAATTCGCCGGAATTGCGTTGCTTGTTCGTGATGGCAGAAAGCTTGCCTTCCGTGCGGCTGTTGCCAATGGAGGTGATCACAAAGCAGTTGGACTGCTGGACCGCCAGACGGATCAGGGGCTCGATATTGGTCACCTGTGTGGCCTGCCCAAAGCTGGCAAACCATTCCTTGCCGCGGCCGTCGTCAACGGCCAGCGTGCCCAGGGGTGCATCGCAGCGTTCCAGAGATGCATTGGCGTTGACGCTTGCGGCACCGCCTGCAGCACCTGTGGCGGCTGTGGCTGCATTGCCTGTGGTGATCTGGCCACCACCGGGGGTCACGCAGGCAGTCAGAACCAGGGTGCTGGCAGCTGCCAGCAAAGTCAAAGTCTTCTTGGACATGGATGAGGTCTCTTTCAGTCAATAAAAACGGATAACAAAACGGGGTGCGACACAGCTCAATGCAAGTACCAGCTGGAGCCTCTCCAGTGCCAGTAATACGGTGCTGTGGTGTACCAGGCGCCCCATGATTTGCGATCCGCCTCGCGGACCTGGTACTGCTCGTGTTCATTTTTCTTGGCGGCCTGGGCCTGGGGCAGCAGGCGCAGGGCCTCTTTATGGCCTTTGGCCGCTGCGCGCGAGAGCCACGCTTCAGCCTCGGCGGGGTCTGAGCCCATTTCCTCAAAGCCGAGCAGATACAGGCGGCCCAGTGCAAATTGCGCGTCGACCAGACCCTGATCGCCAGCGCTGCGCAGCCACTCTATGGCTTGGAAGCTGTTGCGCTCTACGCCGTCGCCGCGCAGAAAACGCAGTGCCAGGTCATAGGCTGCTTTGGGATTTTTCTCTGCCAGCTGACTCAAGGCTGCGAGCCTGCGTTCCGCCTCTGGGTCGGAGGGCGGACTGAGGGCAGTCACGGTGTTGCGATGCTGGTCCACACACTGGCTGCCCGTGCAGACGCGAACGGTTTCTTGGCGAGACAATTGCTCTGCCGGTGGCTGTGCTGCGCAGCCTGCCAAGATGAACGCAGGCAGTACATACCATCCAAAAAATTTGGACATAGCTCTCCCCCCCCCTCTTTCTCTCATTTATGTAAATGGCGTAATTTTGTGGTTTTTCTTGCGAAAAGGAAACTTTGTTTCTTTTAGAAGCTTATCGAAAGATTTCTACTATTCTTTGTGAGAAGTCATAGGGTAATTAATGTGCGTGGTGCGTGGTGCGTGGTGCATGGTCGCGGGTTGCTGCCTGCAGGTGCTGTGGCATTGATCTTTCGGGCAATATCGCGGCATGCATTTTCTGAACAAGCTGATATGGCCAATCCCCGCATTACTGGCCTGGGGCCTTGCCTGGGCCAGCTTTGCCGTGGGCCAGGTCTGGTTGCCATGGTGGGGGGCGCTGTGCGTTGCCTGTACCTGCGCTCTGGCAACCAGCCTGTGGGGGGGCACATGGTGGCGCCGCGTGATGATTGCCTTGGGCTTTCCTCTGTCATGGATGGTGCTGGCAGCAGGCAGCTTTCCCGCGTGGCTGTGGCTGCTGCCGCTGGCGCTTCTGCTGCTGGTGTACCCCATCAATGCCTGGCGCGATGCGCCGGTATTTCCGACACCCAAAGGCGCTCTGGACGGCTTGGCTGCACACATTGCACTGGCTGAGGGTGCGCACGTGCTGGATGCCGGTTGCGGGGCGGGCGATGGTCTGAAAGCCTTGCGCAGCGCCTGGCCGCAGGCGCGTATTTATGGTGTGGAGTGGAGCTGGCCGCTGCGCTGGCTGAGTGCACTGCGCTGCCCATGGGCGGTGGTGCGCAGGGGTGATTTGTGGCAAAGCAGCTGGGGTGATTTTGATCTGGTCTATCTGTTTCAGCGCCCGGAGAGCATGAGCCGTGCTGCGGTCAAATCATTGGGTGAAATGCGCCATGGCTCGTGGCTGGTGAGCTTGAACTTTCCCATCCCCGACGTGGCTCCGGTCTACGTTGCCGAACTGGAAGATGGCCGTGAAGTCTATGCCTATCAGGCCCCTTTGGCCGAGGTGGACTACGACAGTGTGCTGAGCGACGAAATCGCGGGCATGCTGCCTGTGCGCCCGCAGGGCATTGTGGTGCAAGGCCAGAGTCTGTACCCCCGCAAAGGCCGCCCCGGCGGCAATCTGCACAGGCACTAGGGCGCTGTGGGCGCAGACTGCTGCTGCCCTAAAAAGGTGGCCGCCGTCATGCCTACAGTGCGGCGCACCAGGGCGCTGAATGCGCTGTGCGTGTAGCCCAGCTCAGCCGCGATGTGCGCAATGGGCAACTGCTGTGCAGCCAGTGCCACCGCGTGCGCCAGCACGACTTGCTGGCGCCACTGGGTGAAAGTGCAGCCCAGTTCACTGCGAAAAAGCCGGGCCACGGTGCGCAGACTGGCCCCGGTGTCCAGAATCCATTGCTCCAGCGTTTCGTGGCGTGTGGGATCTGCCAGTACGGCCTCGCAGAGGTTTTTCAGGCGCTTGTCTTTGGGCAGCCGGATGCCCAGATGGATTACGGGCGCGCGGCGCAGCTCGTCGCAGACCAGGGCGCTCAGGTGCAGTTCGCGCTCTTGCTGGGTCGGTGTCAGGGGCAGCGAGGTGTCGCTGCCAATGTCCATCTCCACGACCAGTGCACGCAGCAGCGCAGAAGCTTCCATGACGCGGCACTCTTGCCAGACGGGGTCGTTCATCCAGCGTGCCTGGGCCCCGCCACCATGCGTGTCAGGCAAAAAGTACAAGGTATACAGGCGTGCAGTCTCCACCATGGTCACGGCATGCTGAACGCCGGGCGGCACCCACACGGCGCGGTGGGGCGGCACGATGTAGGTGGCGTTGGCCAGTGAAAGTCGTATCACGCCGCCCGTGGAAAGGGCCAGCTGCGCCCACGGGTGTGTGTGGGGCATGATCAGGGTGTCTTTGTCCAGCTCGCGCATTTTGGAGCGCACAGGGCGCTGCGCATGCGGCTGGTAGAGCAGCGGATCCAGGATGGGAATTTGCTCCAGCGTGCGTGCGTTGCGGTGTGGATTTATGCCTGGTGCAACGGCAGGCAAAGCGATGGGTTTGGGCATGGCATGCGAATTGGCAGATTTGCAATAGCTTTTGGCCGACTATCGCATACCTGCCGCAACGTCGCTGCCTAAGATGCGCAGCATGACTGCTTCTGTGATTGCTTCTGCTGCCCCTGAGCGCCGTGATGCGCGCACCATTGGCCTGGTGGGCCTGGCCCACGGTTCTTCCCACTTTTTTCACCTGCTGCTGCCGCCGCTGTTTCCGTGGCTGATTGCGGAATTCGACACCAGCTACTCGCAACTGGGTGTGATGGTGTCGCTGTTCTTCATTGTCTCGGGCACCGGGCAGATGCTGGCAGGTTTTCTGGTGGACAAAGTGGGCGCGCAGCGCGTGCTGTTTGCCGCACTGAGCAGCTTTGTCGTCGCTGGCTTGCTGGCTGCGGTGGCACAGAACTACGCCATGCTGCTGGCTGCATCGTTCTTTGCGGGGCTGGGCAATGCACCGTTTCACCCGGTGGATTTCACCATCTTGAACAAACGCGTAACGGCCAAGAACATTGGCCATGCGTTTTCGGTGCACGGTATCTCCGGCAACCTTGGCTGGGCCATGGCGCCGGTGTTCATGCTGGGCATCACCACGTGGACGGGTTCCTGGCGCATTGCCTGCGTGTGTGGTGCGGTGTTTGCCGCCACAGTCTTGCTCACCATGTGGCTCAACCGCCGCTGGCTGGATGACAAAGCGTTTGACGCGGCGGGTGCCAACACCAAAGCACATGCTGCGGCGGCCACCTCTGCAGAAAGCCCGTTTGCGTATTTGAAGCTGCCTGCGGTGTGGATGTGCTTTGCTTTCTTTTTCTTCAGCACCGTGGCGCTGAGCGCCATTCAGAACTACGCCAGCACCGCTTTGCACCTGATGTATGACCTGCCGCTGACGCAGACGGCGCTGGTGGTCACTGGCTTCATGCTGTGCGGTGCGCTGGGCATGGTCGGTGGCGGCTTTCTGGCGCAGCGCGTGCAGCGGCTGGAAAAAATCATTGCCACTTTCCTGCTGATTGCCGCTGCCTGTCTGGCCATTGTGGGCACGGGCTGGCTGCCCGGTACCGCGGCTTTGATCCTGGCCTCTGCCGCAGGTTTTGGTCACGGTTTGGCAGGCCCTTCGCGTGACATGCTGATCAAGCGAGCCACTCCTTCAGGTGCCACTGGGCGCGTGTATGGCACCGTGTATTCGGGCCTGGATACGGGGTTTGCCGTGGCCGCCCCCATCTTTGGCTGGATGATGGACCAGCAGATGCACAGCCAGGTATTTTTTGGCGCGGCGCTGGCCTTGGCGGTGAGTGTGCTGGCTGCCAGTGCGGTGGGCGTGCAGCTGCACCAAAAGCGCATAGCGGTGGGCGCTGCTGCCTGAGTGCGGTCATAAAGGAGGGCAATCGACCCACCGAAAAAAGGCCGCGAATGCGGCCTTTTTGTTTTCAGGAGCTACCAACGCCTGTCCATGCTTGTTTTAAGATATAAAACACTTTGAAAACAAGCAATAGCAAGCGCTTATAGCTTTGTTTTTTATAGAGCAAAGACTTTGCCCGGGTTCAAGATGTTCTGCGGGTCCAGTGCCTGCTTGATGGCGCGCATCATGGCAATCGCGCCCTCGCCGCACTCCTGGACCAAGAAATCCTGCTTGTGAATACCAATGCCGTGCTCACCCGTGCAAGTGCCTTCCATGGCGATGGCGCGGTGCACCAGGCGGTGATTCAGCGCTTCAGCGCGGGCGCGTTCATCGGCATCATCGGGATCGATCAGGTAGCCAAAGTGGAAGTTGCCGTCGCCCACGTGGCCGACTAAAAAGTACGGAATGCCACTGGCGTTCACTTCATCGATTGATTCGAGCAAGCAGTCCGCCAGACGGCTGATGGGCACGCAGGTGTCGGTCGTGATGGCGCGGCAGCCCGGGCGGCTTTGAATGCCGGCAAAGTACGCGTTGTGGCGGGCGGTGAACAGGCGTGTGCGCTCTTCGGGGGTGTCAGCCCATTCAAAGCCCTGGGCGTTGAATTCGGCCGCAATGTCCTGCACCAGTTCGGCCTGCTCTTTCACGCCGTTGGGACTGCCGTGAAACTCCATCAGCAGCATGGGTTCTTCGCGCAGCGTGAGGTTGCTGTGCTTGTTGACCATGGCCACGGTGGCAGCGTCAACCAGCTCGACACGCGCAATCGGCACGCCCATCTGGATGGTCTGAATCACGGTGTGTACGGCATCAGCAATGCTGGCAAATGAGCACACGGCGGCACTCACAGCCTCGGGCAGCGGGAACAGGCGCAGCGTGATCTCGGTGAAGATGCCCAGCGTGCCTTCGCTGCCCACCATCAGGCGTGTCAGGTCGTAGCCGGCAGCGCTCTTTTTGGCACGGTTGCCGGTGCGAATGATTTCGCCGCTGGCAGTCACCACCTCTAGCGCCAGCACGGTCTCGCGCATGGTGCCGTAGCGCACGGCGTTGGTGCCGCTGGCGCGTGTAGCGGCCATGCCGCCAATGGAGGCGTCAGCGCCGGGGTCGATGGGGAAAAACAGGCCCTGGTCTTTGATGGCTTCGTTCAGCTGCTTGCGCAAAATGCCGGGCTGCACAGTCACCGTCATGTCTTCGGCGTTGATGCGCAGCACCTGGTTCATGCGGCTGACATCCAGGCTGATACCGCCTTGCACGGCCAGCAAATGCCCTTCGAGCGACGAGCCTGCGCCATACGCAATCACGGGCACGTTGTGCTGTGCGGCCAGCTTGACGGTATCGGCCACATCCTGGGTGCTGTGCGCGTAGACAACAGCCGCAGGCGGGGGGGCCTGGATGGAGCCTTCGTCGCGGCCATGCTGCTCGCGCACGGCCTGCGCAACAGAGCACTGCGTGCCAAAACGGGCAGTCAGCGCTTGCAGAAATTCAGGGGAAATGGCGCGGGGCAGCAACTGCTGCGAGGTGGTGGGTGCGTTCATCGTAGGGCTCCAAATGCAGCCAAAAAGAATACCACCTCAGGCCCCGTTGTGGCCCCCGTAAATAGGGGGCGCTGCATTCGCCGCGCAGCGGTGACACCGGCATCTGGCATCGCCGCTGCAGCAGGGCGCTTACTTGTGTTTTTGAACGCCCAGCAAGAATTCTTCCATCGACAGGCTGCCATTGCCGTCACGGTCCCATTGTTCAAACTGGGCGGCAACGCTGGGCAGGTTTTCTGCTTCCTCGCGCGACAACAGCCCATCGCGGTTCAGGTCGGAGCGCATGAATGCTTCAGAAGGGGTGATGGGCTGCACAGCGGGAGCAACGGGTGCAGGTGCTGTTTTGGCGGGGGCCTGCGAGGAGGGCGTATTCGGCGTCTGAGCCAAAACCGCAGAGGTACCACCCACCGTCAAGCTGGCAAACAGCAGCAGGCTGCGCATGTCAAAGGTGTGGGGTTTGCGTGCGGTAGTGTTCATGGCAAGAGTCCTTGTCGTATTCAACATGGCTCCATTGCAAGGCATGCAAGGGCTGATGTCCACGCTTTTTGCCGGCTGTTTCCCGCACCAACATCTGCCAGCATCATGTAACGCACAATGCCCGTTTTGCACGTGTTGCTTGCGTGCGCAACCAGGAGTTCTTATGGGTAATCGCCTTTCACAAATCGCCACCCGCACCGGGGATGACGGCAGCACGGGGCTGGGCGATAACACCCGCGTTTCCAAAAGCAGCGCGCGCCCCCACGCCATGGGTGATGTGGATGAGCTGAACTCGCACATCGGCTTGCTGCTGTGCGAGGCACTGCCCGATGGCGTGCGCGCGGTGCTGGTGGATGTGCAGCATGAGCTGTTCAACCTGGGAGGGGAAATTTCCATCCCCGGCTATGAACTGCTCAAGGACGATGCACTGCTGCGCCTGGATGAAGCGCTGGCCCACTACAACGCGCAGTTGCCGCGCCTGCTGGAGTTCATCTTGCCCGCTGGCACGCGTGCGGCGTCGCAGGCGCACGTCTGCCGCACCGTAGCACGCCGCGCAGAGCGCAGTGTGGTGGCGCTGCAAGAGGTGGAGACCATGCGTGCCGCGCCGCGCCAGTACCTCAATCGCCTGTCAGACCTGATGTTTGTGCTGGCCCGTGTGCTCAACCGCGTGGACGGTGGCGATGATGTGTACTGGAAAAGCGATCGCCTGGCCAAGCTGCAAGAGGGTGCGTGAAACAGTCAGCTGGGCATTGGTAGAAACGCTAAAAAAAGAGCGAGCAACGCTCATAAACAATTGGTTTCACGGTGTTTAACATCTGAAATCATTGCTTGGAAAGCGCTGCATGCTCTTTTTTTGTGATACGGGCATGCATGTTGCTGCAAGTCCCGGGTAGAACACACGGCCTTTGCAAGGAGTTGGACGGTTATGCGCTTACGGCACATTGAGGTGTTTCATGCGGTGATGCAGACCGGCAGCGTCAGCGCCGCTGCGCGTTTGACCAACGTGACGCAGCCGGCCGTCAGCCGCACGCTGCAGCATGCGGAGCTGCAACTGGGCTTTCCACTGTTTGAGCGTGTGCGCGGCCGCCTGACGCCCACCAATGAAGCCATGGCGCTCTTTCCGCTGGTGGAGCGGCTGTACGAGCAGCTCGACGAGGTGCAGCGTCTGGCAGCCAATTTGCGCCACGGCCATGCCAGCGACAAACTGCTGGTACTGAGCGTGTTTGCGCTCAGCCGCGAAGTGCTGCCGCACGCGGTGGCGCGTTTTCGGCAAAAGTACCCGCAGGTGCAAGTGAACGTGCAGGCGCTGCATACGCCGCAGGTGGTCTCTGCCTTGCTGCTGCAGGAGGCAGATGTGGGCTTTGTCATCAGCTCTGTTGGTCAGCCCGCGCTGGAACACGAAACGCTGGCCGAGGTCGATATGCACTGCGTGCTGCCCAAGGGGCTGCTGCCGCCATCACGCATCCACACCAAGGGCATGACGCTGGAGGATTTGATTGATGTGCCGCTGGTGGCGCTGGATGTGAAAGACCCGCTGGGCATGCGCATCAACCAGGCCTGCCGTGAGCATGGTGTGGGCCTGTCTCCGGTGGTGACGGTGCAGACCTACCACGCGGCCTTGTCAATGGCGGAGTACGGCCTGGGGGCCGCCATTGTGGATGGCTGCACGGCCTCTGCCGCAGATCTGCGCAAGGTACACGTGGTGCCGCTGCTGCCGCGCATCACGGTGAGCGTGAATGCGCTGCATCTGGCCCAGCGGCCCAGCTCTGTGCTGGCGCGCGCCATGACGCAGGAAATGCGCAAGGCGCTGAAAGAAATTCTGGGCAGTTAAAACTGGCAGGCAGCTGTTTACGCTGTCTGCATTTGCTGCAGTAAACGCTGGGCAGAGCCAAAGGCCAGCGTCAGCCCCAGTGCACCATGTCCGGTTTGCAGCCACAGGTTGCCGGGCCCGCCGCGCTGGCGGCCGGTGATGGGCAAGCCCGTGGGGGTAGCGGGGCGCATGCCCGTCCATGGCTGCACATCTGCCGTCTGGTTGAGCTGTGGAAACACTTCACGCGTCGATTGCTGCAGGCTGGCAATGCGGTCGGTGTGCAACGTGGTGTCGGCGCCCACAATTTCCACCATGCCCGCAACACGCAGGCGCTCTCCAATGCGCGCAAACACCACCTTGCGCGTGGTGTCCGTCACGCTGACCAGCGGTGCTGCGTGGGCTTGTTGCGCCGTATCCATCGTGATGCTGTACCCCTTGAGCGGATAGACCGGAATGCGCAGGCCCAGCTGGCGGGCGTGCTGTGCGCTGTCCCAGCCGCTGGCCAGCACAAAGTGATCGGCCTGCAAGACGCCTGTGGCGGTGCGCAGCGCATGAATGCTGCCCCCCTGCACGTCAAAACCGTGCACCGTGGTGTCAAAGCGAATGTCTGCGCCGCGCTGCTGCAAAAGGGTGGCTAATTGCTCGCACAGCACGCGGCAGTCCACCACGCTTTCGCTGGGGGTGTAGACCGCACCGGCCATGCGCGGGGCATAGCTGCCAAGTGCGGGCTCAATACGGGCCACCTGGGCGGCATTCATGATGTGCTGCGTGGCACCACCCATGCGGGCTTGCAGGGCCACTTGCTGGGCTGCGGTATCTAGCGCTTCCTGCGTGGGGTAGAGCACCAGTTTGCCCGGAGTTTTGTGGTCGCAATCCAGCGACTCCTGTTGCAGCATCTGCTCAAAAGCCACGCGGCTTTCTGCCGCCAGACTGAGTAAAGACTGCGTGCTGGCCTGCGAAGTGGCGCTGTTGCATGCCTGTAAAAAATCGAGGCCCCAGCGCCACTGTGCGGGATCGGCCTTCAGACGAAAGCGCAGGGGCGAATCTTTCTCGGTCAGCAGCTTGGGCAGCATCTTCCAGATGCCCGGGTCTGCCAGCGGTTGCACGTAGGCAAAGCTCAACTGCGCACCATTGCCGCCGCTGGCGCCTGCCGCAGGCGCCGCGCCGCGATCGACCACGGTGACGCGGTAGCCCGCCTGCTGCAAAACATACGCTGTTGCCAAGCCGGTGATGCCGGCGCCCACGATACACACATGCATTTTTCGTTTCTCCCTTGCTGGCCAAACTGTAGGCCCAGGCAGATAGGGCAGGGCATGGCGTTTGCGATCTAGGGTATGCCCTGATGTTATGAGTTGGATGGCAATCGCTTGGCCAGAGATGCCCGGATTTGTGCGCCGGGCACTGTGATGAGCCATAGCTGCACCTGCATGGTGAAAACCCTTCCATATCCATAATTTGTGGGCATGGGTTGGCGTGCAAATGGCATCACACACGCAGCAGTGTCGTTCCTACACTGGCCTATCAATTCGTAGCCATCACAAGGGAAATTGCATGAAATTTCGTACCACTTTGCTTTGCGCCAGCATGGGTCTGGCTTGTCTCGCCACAGCGCATGCCGATACCCTGGCCAAAATCAGTGAGCGTGGTCAGATCACCGTGGCCTACCGTGAATCGTCCATTCCTTTTAGCTATCTGGATGGCGGTAAACCAGTGGGTATCACCGTCGATATCAGCAATGCCATTGTGGAAGCGGTCAAGCAGGCCACAGGCAAGAAGGATCTGAAGGTCAACTGGCAGGCGGTGACTTCGCAAAACCGCATTCCCTTGCTGGTCAACGGCACGATTGACATGGAGTGCGGCTCCACCACCAACAACACCACACGCGCCAAAGATGTGGACTTTGCCATCAACCATTTCTATACCGGCACCCGCTTGCTGGTGAAGAAAACCTCGGGCATCAAAAACTACAGCGACCTCAACGGCAAGACCGTGGCTGTGACCTCAGGCACCACCAACTTGCAGGTGCTGCGCAAGGCCAACGCTGAAAACAAATGGGGCATGGAAGTGGTCATGCCCAAAGACCATGCCGATGCCTTCTTGCTGGTGGAAAACGACCGCGCCGTGGCCTTTGGCATGGACGACATTTTGCTGTTCGGCCTGATTGCCAACGCCAAAAATCCAGCAGCTTACGAAGTGGTGGCCGATGCGCTGCAGGTGGAGCCCTATGCCTGCATGCTGCGCAAAGACGACCCCAAGTTCAAAACCCTGGTCGATGGCGTGATTGGCGACTTGATGAAGTCGGGCAAGTTCACCGCCATGTACGACAAATGGTTCATGAAGCCGATTCCTCCCACCAACTCTGCACTGGGCCTGCCCATGAGCGATGCGCTCAAGAAGAACCTGGTGGAGCTGAGCGACAAGGCTGCGTTCTAAAAATGGCTTCTGGTAGCGGGTTCCCCGTACGCAGCGTTGGTATTTTGGGGGGGATGGGGCCTGCTGCCGGAGCCGACTTCGTACGCCTGTTTGTGCAGGCGTGCACCACGTATCTGCACACACATGGGCATGCGGTGCGTGATCAGGCATTCCCTGAACACTGGCTGGTGCAAATGCCCATACCTGACCGCACGCAGGCTCTGCGCACAGACCCGCAAGGCCCAGCCGGGCCTGCCCTGCACATGCTGCAAGGCATGGGGCGTCTGGCTGCGCTGGGCGTTGGCAGTGTGGCGGTGGCCTGCAACACGGCCCATGTCTGGCATGGGCAGCTGCAGGCCCAGTTTCCGCAGTTGCAGGTGCTGCACATTGCCCAGGAGACGGCGCGGCATCTGCAGGCACAAGGGGCCCAGCAAGCCATGGTGCTGGCAACGGCAGGCACGTACCAGACAGGCCTGTATGACCAGGCCCTGAGCGCTTGCGGCATTGCCCCGCTGGTGCCCGACGCTGAGGGCATTGCACGGCTGATGCAAGGCATTTATGACGGGGTGAAATGTGCAGACTTGGCACTGGCGACGCAGTGTTTTGGCGACGTACTGTCCACCATGCGCGCACGCTATGGCGATGTGCCCGTGATCATGGGGTGCACCGAAATTCCACTGGCATTGCCCCAGGCGACGCAAGCCCAGGGTGTGCAGCTGATTGACCCCGCCTGGATACTGGCCCAGGCCCTGGCCAGGCAGGCCTATGAGCGCTAGCAAAGGCTGGCGCCATCCATAAAAAAAGCTTCGCATGCGAAGCTTTTTTTCAGTGGCGCAGCGCAGCCGCTGCGTCAGTCTTTGGGAGCAAGAATGGCCATGGTGATGCGAGACACGCAGGTGAGCTTTCCGCTGTCGTCGACCATGTCGATTTGCCAGACATGGGTGGTTTTTCCGATGTGCACCGGGCGTGCGGTGCCAGTCACCCAGCCGCTGCGTGCCGCACGCAGGTGGTTGGCGTTGATGTCCAGGCCGACGGCCGCATGCCCTTCAGGGCTGGCGTGGTAGGCCGCAATCGACCCCAGTGTTTCTGCCAGCACCACGCTGACACCACCGTGCAGCAAACCAAAAGGCTGTTTGGTGCGGTGATCAACCGGTACGCGCCCGACTAGGAAGTCGTTGCCAACCTCGGTCACTTCAATGCCCAGATGGGCCACGGCCGTATTGGCGCTGCGGGCGTTGATTTCATCCAGTTGGGTGGGTTTGAGCCAGATCGACATACACATGTTCTCCTAAGCGACAACGCCGCATCATGCGGCGTTGTCGGTGGCGCTGTTGTTAACTGCGTGACAGTTTCTCAGAACGCCCGGGCGTAGCGCAGCTGTAGAAAGTTAATACCAGGGTTGGGTTTTTTAATGCCCGCATTGGAGGCATGCTGAACGCGCAGCGACAGCTCATGCTGAGAAGCCGAGCCGAAGTTGCGGCCCAGACCCAGGTGCGATGCAAAGTTCCAGCGCGTTCCCATGCGTTCGTCACCGTTGTAGAAATATTTGTTGGAAACCATCAGGCCGGTGCCCGCTTCAAAAAACCAGGGCGATGTGCCTTGCGCGCCGCGCCAGCGCAGGCTGGGCCCGATGCCGATCACTGCCGTGGTAAAGCGGTGATCCGACGGATCTTTTCCAGACCAGCCCCCCACATACGCATCCCAATGGCCTCTGACGGTGCCGCTGCCCAGATTCCATGACCAGTTGCGCCAGGGCAAGGTGGCACCCACCGTGAGTGCTGCGCTGCGGTGGTCGCCAGCGCCTGCCTGCACGTACATCGTCGGGGCCGGGGCGGTCTGTGCCAGTGCCGAGGCTGCCCACAGCAACCCCGCCGAAGCCATCATGAAAGACTTGTAGACCATATCTATTTCTCCTTTGTGCGTTCAGCTGGCAAAGCGAAGCGTTGTGTTTTATGGAAATACAGTTAAATCTTGGCCACGCACAACCCAATTTTCTGCAAGCCGAATTCGACAAAGCATGGCCGAAAAACCATAAATATGTGTTTGCCCTCAGCAAAGTGCACCTCAGCGCACAATAAGCGCCTGGCGGGCTGACTGCCCTCGATGTTTGTTTTGTTGTTGGATTGGGTCTCTCTGTGTCCGCCGTTCACTCCGTTTTGAAAGATACCTTTGGCTATGACGCCTTTCGTGGGCCGCAGCAAGCCATTGTGGAGCATGTGACGGGCGGAGGCGATGCCCTGGTGCTGATGCCAACGGGCGGCGGCAAAAGCCTGTGCTACCAGATACCGGCCATCGTGCGCCAGCAGCAAGGTCATGGCGTGGCCATCGTGGTCTCGCCCCTGATTGCACTCATGCACGATCAGGTGGGGGCCCTGCATGAGGCGGGCGTCAAGGCCGCGTTTCTCAATTCCTCACTTGACTGGCAGCAGGCGCAGGATGTGGAATGGCAAATGCAAAGCGGGCAGCTGACGCTGCTGTATGTGGCCCCCGAGCGCCTGGTCACCCCCCGTTTTCTGGGCCTGCTGGATGACTTGTTCGCGCAGGGCCAGCTGGCCCTGTTTGCGATTGACGAAGCGCATTGCGTCAGCCAGTGGGGGCACGACTTCAGGCCCGAATACCGAGCACTGAGCGTGCTGCACGAACGCTACGCGGGCGTTCCACGCATTGCACTGACGGCGACGGCAGACGACCTGACACGCGCTGACATCGTCGAGCGTCTGCATCTGGAGCAGGCCGAGCAGTTTGTCAGCAGCTTTGACCGGCCCAACATTCGCTACACCATCGTCGAGAAAAAAGACGTGACCAACCAGCTGGTGCGCTTGATCAAGAACGACCATGAAGGCGAAGCTGGCGTGGTCTATTGCCTCTCGCGCCGCCGGGTGGAGGAGCTGGCGCAGACGTTGCAGGACAACGGCATCAACGCCTTGCCCTACCACGCGGGCCTGCCATCGGAGACGCGCCAGCTGCACCAAAACCGCTTCTTGCGTGAAGACGGCATTGTGGTGGTGGCCACCATTGCGTTTGGCATGGGCATCGACAAGCCCGATGTGCGCTTTGTGGCACATGTGGACATGCCGCGCAACATCGAAGGCTACTACCAGGAAACTGGCCGCGGCGGGCGCGATGGCCTGCCTGCACACGCATGGATGGCCTATGGCATCTCGGATGTGCTCAACCAGCGGCGCATGATTGACGAAGGCAATGCCGATGAAGCATTCAAGGCCGCATTGCGCGGCAAGCTCGATGCCTTGCTGACGCTGGCCGAGGCCACGGACTGCCGCCGCCAGCGCCTGCTGCAGTACTTTGGCGAAGCATCGCAGCCTTGTGGCAATTGCGATAACTGCCTGAACCCGCCCGCCATCTGGGATGGCACCGACGCTGCGCGCAAGCTGCTGTCCACGATCTTTCGCGTGCATGAAATGAGCCAGCTGACTTTTGGTGCAGGCCACATCATGGATGTGCTTCGCGGCAAGGTGACGGACAAGGTCACGCAGTATCTGCATGACAAGATTTCGACGTTCGGCATTGGCAAGGAATATTCAGAACAGCAGTTGCGCGGTGTCATGCGCCAGTTGCTGGCCACCGGCGCCTTGGGCTTGCACAAGGTCACCAGTGAGAACAGCGGCCACGTGTTCGACACGCTCACCCTCACACCGCAATCGCGTGTGGTGCTGCGCGGAGGCATGCAGGTACTGCTGCGTGAATCGGTGGCTGCCACACGCACGCGCAGCAGCAAGCGCACATCACCCACCAGCGCGGCGGCCATCAATCTGGGGCCGGATGCACAGGTGCGCTTCATCAACCTCAAGGCCTGGCGCTCCGAGGTGGCCAAGGCGCACGATTTGCCCGCTTACGTCATCTTCAACGACGCCACCCTGGTGGGGATTGCCGAGCGCAACCCGCAAACACTGGACGACCTGCAAGGCATCAGCGGCATTGGCGCGAAAAAGCTCGAAGCCTACGGACAGGAAGTGCTGCGCGTTGTCGGGCTGAGCAACTAGCAGCTAGCGTTGACCCTGTTGGTGCAGGGTTCAGCCTCTCCTAGACTGAGCGTGCTCTACAAAGGAGGCGTGTGATGAACCCTTGGGACACCCACGAAGTTCACAATCAGGTCGATGAGCTGATCGATGTGAACCTGCTCAACGCTGATCCCGCGCTGTGCGCAGCCTTAGAACGTGCAGGTGCCCAGGCGTGGCTGCCGCAACTGCAATCTTATGCCCAGCAGCTGGGTGCACGGCATACCTGGGAGCTGGCCCGTTTGGCCAATCAGCATGGGCCAGCTTTGCAGCGTTTTGATGCCCGCGGGCGTGTGATCGATGCTGTGGAGTTTCACCCGGCGTGGCATGCACTGATGGCCATGTACCGAGCGCAGGGGCTGATCAGCCTGCCGTTTGATAACGAGCAGCCGGGCCGCTGGAGTGCCTGGGCCGGTGGTTTTTATCTGCATGGACAAGTCGAGCAGGGCACGTTGTGCCCGGCAACGATGACCACCGCGGCCATTCCCCTGCTGCGCAGAGAAGCGGCGTTGTGGCACGCGCTGCAAACACCGTTGTTCAGCCATTCCTATGACGCAGCCGATGCCCCGATTGCGGGGAAAAAATCTGTCTGGCTGGGGATGGGCATGACCGAGAAACAAGGCGGCTCTGACGTGCGCGCCAACACCACCATGGCAACGCCCATTGGAGCGGGTGGGCGTGGTGCGGCGTACCTGCTGCGTGGGCACAAATGGTTTTTTTCTGCGCCCACCAGTGACGCACATCTGGTGGTGGCCCGCGTGGGCGAAGAAGGTGGTCATGCCTGCTTTTGGGTCCCTCGCTGGCGGCCCGATGGCACGCACAACGCGGTGCGCATTCAGCGCCTCAAAGAAAAACTGGGCAACTGCAGCAATGCCAGCAGTGAGGTGGAGTTTGAAGACGCCTACGCTGTGCTCATGGGGGAAGAGGGGCGTGGCATTGCGACCATCATTGAAATGGCGAGCATGACCCGGCTTAACTGCGTGCTGGGCAGTGCAGCCATCTTGCGCACGGCCACCGTGCAGGCACTGTCTTATGCGCGCCAGCGGCAGGCGTTTGGCAAAGCTCTGGCGCAGCAGCCTTTGATGTGCAGCGTGCTGGTAGATCTGGCACTGGAGAGTGAAGCGGCCATGCAGCTGGGCATGCGTTTGGCACAGGCCTTCGAGCTGGAAAGTGATCCGTTGCAACGCGCGTGGAAACGCATCCTTACGCCAGCGGCCAAGTTCTGGGTGTGCAAGCGTGCGGTGGCATGCACGGCCGAAGCCATGGAAGTGCTGGGTGGCAATGGCTATGTAGAAAGCAGCGTGCTGGCGCGCTTGCTGCGCGAAGCGCCCGTCAACTCCATCTGGGAGGGCTCGGGCAACATCATGTGTCTGGACGTGCTGCGTGCCATGGCCAAAGAGCCTGAAGCGGCGGCCCTGCTTTTGCAGGACCTGCACCAGCAAGCATCGCAAGCGCCGCTGCTGCAAAAAACTTTGCAGGATTTGACGCAGATGCTGCGCCAGCCTCCTGCGCTGCAAGAAGCCCACGCGCGCCATACCGTACAGCAACTGGTGCTGGTGGCCCAGGCGTGCTTGCTGCGCAGCCATGCGCCCCAGGAAGTGGCCGGTGCATTCATTGCCACCCGGCTGGGCACAACGGCTTCAGGCTGGGTGGTCGGAGCCATTGCTGTACCACCGGCAGACATTCAGGTCATTTTGGAGCGTGCGCTGCCGACAGTGAAAAGTACGTAGCAACCCACGCAAGACAACAAGCAATACGCATGGGGCAGGCATGGAAATGCAGCATTCAAAAGTGCAAGGCGCTCAGCGAAGCTGAAAAGAATTTTGCAGCGGCATGGGCTGGGGCTTTGAAACATTGGGACAGAATGTGCACACCATGCTGAGCTACTCCGATATCCAAGCCGCCGCCACCCGCCTGCGCGACCACGTGTTGCACACGCCCTGCGTGGCATCGCAAACCCTGTCCGACATTGTTGGTGCACAGGTGTTTTTAAAGTTTGAAAACCTGCAGTTCACGGCCTCGTTCAAAGAGCGTGGTGCTTGCAACCGGCTGCAGCTGCTGACGGAGCAAGAAAAGGCCCGAGGTGTGATCGCCATGAGCGCGGGCAACCACGCCCAGGGGCTGGCCTACCACGCGCAGCGCATGGGCGTGCGTGCGGTGATCGTCATGCCGCGTTTTACGCCTGGTGTGAAGGTAGAGCGCACCCGTGGATTTGGCGCAGAAGTGGTGCTGCACGGTGACACGCTGGAAGCCGCACGCCAGCATGCTTACCAACTGGCGCAAGAACAAAACCTGATTTTTGTTCACCCGTTTGACGATGAAGCCGTGGCAGCAGGACAGGGCACGCTGGCCATGGAAATGCTGGCCGAGCAACCCGATCTGGACACCCTGGTGGTGGCCATTGGCGGTGGTGGCCTGATTGCCGGCATTGCCACGGCAGCCAAGGCGCTCAAGCCCGGCATGCGTGTGGTGGGGGTGCAGACCGAGCGTTTCCCGTCCATGCTCAATGCCGTGCACGGCAGCCATTTGCCCATGGGCACTTCCACCATTGCCGAAGGCATTGCAGTCGCTACTGCGGGGCAGATCACCCAGCAAGTGGTGCGCGAACGGGTGGATGAGCTGTTGCTGGTGGATGAGGGGGATATTGAGCAGGCGGTGCTCATGCTGCTGGAGATTGAAAAGACGCTGGTAGAAGGCGCTGGCGCTGTAGGACTGGCAGCCCTGATCCGCCACCGAGACAAATTTAAGGGCCAGAAGGTGGGCCTGGTGCTCTCGGGCGGCAATATCGATCCTCTGCTGCTGGCAGCCATCATCGAGCGCGGCATGGCGCGATCCGGGCGGCTGGCGCGCATCCGCGTGAGCGCACGCGATATACCCGGTGTGCTGGCCAAGATCACCGCCACCGTGGCTGAGGCGGGGGCCAACATTGAAGAGGTGCACCACCAGCGCGCCTTCACCATGCTGGCGGCTCAAAATGTTGAAATCGATTTTGTCCTGCAAACCCGCAACACGCAGCACATTGAGCAGGTGCTCAAAGCCCTGCGGGATGCGGGCATGGAAGCCGTGCGCGTGTAAAGCGGCTGTTCCTGAAGTGCTGCTGCAGGCATCTGCTGGTCTGACAGCAGTCTCAGGGTTTGCCTGTGGCGAAGTACGCAGCGTGCTGCCTAGAATGAATTGCCAGCCGTGGTGTCTGAGACACCCGGTCTTTGTGTAACCCGCTTGCTGTAAGGAGGTCTTGTTGATGAATCAATCCCACGATCCTGCTGTGACACAGCCGCCCGAAGATGCTGTGGAAGCCGTAGTGCACGTGATGCCTGTGGTGCTGCCTCTGGTTGGGGCCGCCATGATGTTTCTGCTGGCCTTTATTGCGGTGAAGATGGCCTAAAGGGGGCGCTGAGCGAAAAGTTTTTTTCAACGGCGCAAAGTTCAACCATAAAAAAGCCAACTGCAAAGCAGTTGGCTTTTTTCGTGACCGTTGAGCCACCGAA
Organism: Comamonas sp. CMM02; assembly: GCF_014851485.1. NCBI lineage: Bacteria > Pseudomonadati > Pseudomonadota > Betaproteobacteria > Burkholderiales > Comamonadaceae > Comamonas > Comamonas sp. CMM02. The sequence continues at coordinate 227,439 of NZ_JACUZW010000004.1, forward strand.
GGCGGCCAATCAGGGCACGTAGCGTGCCCGCAGCATCAAGCGCGCATGTCGCCTGTGTCGACAAAGCGCTGGTGCCAGCTCAGTGCCTCGGTCAGGATGTGAGGGGTGTGCTGTGCACCCTGACTGCGTGCACGGTCAAAGTAGTCGTGCAGCATGGGGCGGTAGTCCGGATGGGCGCATTTGTCGATGATGACTTTGGCGCGTTGCTTGGGCGAGAGGCCGCGCAAATCGGCCAGACCTTGCTCGGTGACGATGATCTGCGTGTCGTGTTCCGTGTGGTCAACGTGCGAGCACATCGGCACGATGCAGCTGACCTTGCCGTCCTTGGCTACGGAAGGTGTCACAAAGAACGACAGGTAGCCGTTGCGCGCAAAGTCGCCCGAACCTCCGATGCCGTTCATCATGCCCGTGCCCATGACGTGGGTGGAGTTGATGTTGCCGTAAATGTCGGCTTCGATCATCGAATTCATCGCAATGATGCCCAGGCGGCGCACCAGCTCGGGGTGGTTGGAGATTTCCTGCGGGCGCAAGATGATGCGTTCGCGATAGAAGTCGATGTTGTCCTCAAAGTCCTTGCAGGCTGCAGCGCCCAGCGAAATGGAGGTGGCAGAGGCCTTGCTCATTTTCCCGGTGCGCAGCAACTCCAGCATGCCGTCTTGCAGCACTTCGGTAAAGCCCAGCAAGTTTTCAAACGGGCTGTGCTGCAGGCCTGCCAGCACGGCATTGGCGACGTTGCCCACCCCCGACTGAATCGGCAGCATTTCCTTGGGCAGGCGGCCCATCTTCATCTCGTGCGCCAGGAAGTCGATGATCGAAGAGGCAATGGTGTTGGAGTTGGCGTCGGGCGCGGCAAACACGTTGTCGCGGTCGCCCTTGTGCGTTTCCACAATCGCAATGACCTTGGCCGGATCTACCTTCAGGTAAGGCTCGCCAATGCGGTCGTCGGCATGCGTCATGTTGATGGGCATGCGGCGCGGCGGAATGGCCGTGCCGTAGTAGATGTCGTGCATGCCTTCCATCTTGGCGGGCGGCTTGGTGTTCACTTCCAAAATGACCTTGTCGGCAATTTCCAGCCAGGTCTTGTTGTTGCCCACTGCGGTGGAGGGAATCAGCAGGCCATCGGCGGTTACGCCCAGCACTTCCACCACGGCCACGCTCATGGGGCCCAGAAAACCAAACCATGCATGCTGCGCCACGTGCGACAGGTGCATGTCGATGAAATCAATTTCACCAGCATTGATGGCCTTGCGCGCTGTCGGGTCGGTGTTGAAGGGCAGGCGCTGGCCCAGTGCGTGCGCATCGGCCATCACGCCATCGCATTCGGCGGCGGTAGAGGCCCCGGTCCACACATTGATTTTGTAAGGCTTGCCAGCGGCGTGCTCAGCTTTGGCACGTGCTGCAATGGCTTGGGGCAGCGCTTTGGGGTAGCCCGCACCGGTGAAGCCGCTCATGCCAACGTTGACGCCATGCGGAATCAGGGCGGCGGCGGCTTCGGCCGACATGATGCGATTGTGAAATTGTGGGTAGCGGACGCGGTCTGCCAGGCTCATCGAGGTTTCTCCAACTTTGCAAATACAAGCCACCTGCTGGGGCGGCTTTTCTAGGATGCGAGAGATGCGCAGGGGGGTGTGTATCCACCCCAATGCGGGCACGCAATAGTGCGCCTGTTGTGGTTCTGCATGCATCTCTGCAAGTCCCAATCTCCGAGGGCGATGGTATCAGTGTTAACCCTTTGCTACAGAATAGCGTGGCAGTGATTGAGCGTCTCTAACCCTTTGGAATTAATGACAGCGCAGAGAAGTGCTTGCTCACACCAATTGATTAAGGGTAAACACCTAGATTGCGGCAAAGAGGCACAACGTGTCTTCAGCACATAAAAAAACCGGCCCGTTCAAGGGCCGGTTGCACACCAGATGCTGCTGTACAGCGCGGTGATCAGTGGGTCTTGGCGCGGCTGAGCAGGGCGTACATGATGATGGCGCCAAATGTGGCGCAGCCAATGCCGCCCAGAGCGAAGTCGCCAAACTTCAGGGTGAACTCGCCGGTGCCCAGAATCAGGGTAATAGCGGCCACGATCAGGTTCTTGGTGTCGGAGAAGTCCACCTTGTTGTCCACCCAGATCTTGGCACCCGCAATGGCGATCAGGCCAAAGACGACGATGGACACACCACCCATCACAGGCAGCGGAATGGCCTGAATCAGCGCGCCAAACTTGGGTGAAAAGCCCAGCAGCACCGCCAGCATTGCAGCCACCATAAACACGGCGGTGGAGTAGATGCGGGTAGCAGCCATCACGCCGATGTTTTCTGCATAAGTGGTCACACCGGTGCCGCCAGCCGAGCCAGAGACCATGGTGGCCACACCGTCACCGATGAATGCGCGGCCCATGTACTTGTCCATGTCCTTGCCGGTCATGGCTGTGACGGCCTTGATGTGGCCCAGGTTTTCTGCCACCAAAATGATGACCACAGGCACGATCAGCAGCATGGCGTTGGCTTCAAACACCGGGCTGTGGAAGGTGGGCAGGCCCACCCAGGCGGCGTTGGCAATGCCGCTGACATCGATGGGTTTGCCCAGACCCATGCCGTTGGTCAGCACGGCGTAGATGATGCTGGCCACAATCAGGCCAATCAAGATCAGCAGGCGCTGCAGCATGCCCTTGGTGAACACGGCCACCAGTGCTACGGATACAAAGGTCACAGCCTGCATCCACGCATCGAAGTTGCTGGCCGCCATGTTCTTGACGGGAATAGCTGCCAGGTTCAGGCCAATCACGGCCACCACGGCGCCAGTGACAACAGGTGGCATGAAGCGCTCAATCCAGCCTGTGCCAATGATGTGCACCAGCACCCCGATCAGCGTGTAGACCAGGCCGCACATGATGATGCCGCCCAGCGCTACACCAATGTTGCCGTTGGCACCCTGGCCGGCAAAGCCGGTAGCGGCAATGACCACACCGATGAAGGCGAACGAGGAGCCCAGATAGCTGGGCACTTTGCCGCCTGTGATCAGAAAGAAGATCAAGGTGCCGATACCGCTCATCAGCACGGCCACGTTGGGGTCAAAGCCCATGAGGATGGGCGCCAGCACGGTCGAGCCAAACATGGCGATCACGTGCTGAATGCCCATCAGGCTGGTCTGGCCCCAGGGCAGACGTTCGTCTGGCCCGATAACACCGCCGTTTTGCAGCACGGCGGAGGACTTTTCAGTCCAGGAAAACATTCCCATTTTTATTGCTCCGTAAAAATTGCTGGCGCGATGTTAGAGGCTTTCCTCCGTGCGCGACATGACCATGCAGCGCACACGTGCCTGCCTGTCAGCTAAGGGATAGCAGACAACGTGCCAGCGTGATTTTTACGAAACTCTATTTTTAGGAGCTACTGACGCCTGTGTGTGCTTGACTTCAATGTGAAATGCATTTGAAAACAAGCGTGCATGGGCGTAAGCCACTCATATCTTTGACGGTGGTTTTTTCAGCGGCTGTTGCGCGGAAAAAACGGCGGGCGCGGCAACTGGCGGCTGATCAGTGCCCAGGGGCTGCGCCCGGTGAGCTGCGCCACGATGGCAGCCTTGACGGGCGGCATGCGGCGTGAGACCTGAATGAGCGCCTGGCGCACCAGGCGGGGCACAGGGCGGGCATCGGTAAACAGTTTGACCACCGTATTGGTGCCCTGAAAGATGGGCCATGCGTGGCGGTGGTGGCCTTGGGCATAAGGTGCCAGCACGCTGGCCTTGCCCCAGTCTTGCCCGGCAGCGTGTGCTGCGACGATGACTGCCGTCAGTCGCTCTACGCCAGACAGTCCCAGATTAAAGCCGTGCGCTGTGACCGGGTGCATGCCTACGGCAGCATCACCCAGCAGGGCAAAGCGTTCGCCGCTGAAATGGTGTGCGTAAGTGGCCACCAAGGGGTAAATGTGGCGCTCGCCCACCAGCTGCATGTTGCCCAGGCGGTGCTGAAAGTGCTGCTGCACGTGGGCCGCAAAGTCCTCGGGCGACAGCTGCATGAGCTGCTGCGCATCGGCAGAGTCGGTGGTGACCACGGCAGAGCACAGCAGCTCGCCGGTCTCAGGGTCGGGCTGCACCGGCAAGATGGCCAGGGTGCGGTCGTAGCCAAAGCACTCATGGGCCTTGTCTTCGTGCGGCTGGGTGTGGCTCAGACGGCAGACGATGACGCTGCGGCCAAAGTCCGTCATCTGCGCGCCCACGCCCAGCATGCGGCGCACTGCAGAGTAGCGGCTGTCTGCGGCCACAACCAGCGGAGCAATCAATGGTGCGGCATCGACGCGTGCACCCTTGTCCTCTGTGGTGTAGTGCACTTCGGCGTGGGTGCTGCAGGTGTTGACCTTGGTGACGCGTGCGCCAGTAATCAGCTTGATCCCGGCGGTGCTGCTGGCCACGTCCCAGGCCGTGCGGCGCAGGGCGTGGTTGGGCACGATGCGGCCCAGATAATCGGTGCCGCTGCCTTCAGAGACGATGTCCAGCGTCGTGCGCTGGCCCACGGGGCCGTCGTGCACGATGGCTTCGCGGATGGAGCCAATCTCGTGGTCGTGCAGGCGCGCCCAGGTGCCCAGGCGCTGCAAGGTCTGCACGCTGGGGTGGGTCAGGGCGATTTCGCGCCCATCGGGGGCGGGGTTGGCCAGTTGAGCTTCGTCTTGCAGTTCCAGAACCGTGGCTTGCAAGCCCGCATGGGCCAGGGAGATGGCGAGCGAAAGGCCGGCAGGACCTGCGCCCACGATGAGGACATCGGTGTTCATGGACATGTGTGCAATCACTGTGGAAGTGGGCCTATTGTGGCCCGGTCGGAGGGCTGTCTTTGTCAGTGCTGACGGCGCATTGTGCGTCGATTTGACTGGCTGGTGGCTTGCACTGCATCAATGGCATGGCATGGGTGCGACTTCTTGAGAAACCGGATCAGCGGTAGAAAGCTTGCCGTTTGTCAATCCGTGGCGCTGGCATGGTGCACTACCAGACACCCGGCTAGGCTGTAGGCATGCCTACATCTACACCGACTGAAATCCGCCGCATTCCCATGATTCGCCGCTACCAGACGTGGCTGGAGCAGCAGCGTGGCCTGCGTTTTGACAGCTATGACGCGCTGTGGCAATGGTCGGTGACCGATCTGAATGCTTTCTGGCAAAGCGTGTGGGATTACTTTGAGATGCAGTCACCCACGCCGCACAGTGCCGCCTTGGGCCGCAATGTGATGCCGGGGGCGCAGTGGTTTCCGGGGGCGCAGGTGAACTACGCGCAGCAGGTGCTGCGCCATGTGGATGCCGCGCATGCGGCAGGCATGCCTGCTGTGGTGATTGAAAATGAGCTGGCACAGGTCAGCGAGCTGTCGTGGCCCGAGCTGCGCCGTCAGGTGGCTTCGCTGGCCTTGCACCTGCAGGCGCAAGGTGTGCAGCCCGGTGATCGTGTGGCTGCGTATTTGCCCAACATTGCGCAAACGATTGTGGCTTTCCTGGCCGTGGCCAGCGTGGGCGGTGTGTGGAGCGTGTGCTCGCCCGACATGGGCACCGCTGCGGTGCTCGATCGTTTCAAGCAGATTGCACCCAAGGTGCTGATTGCGGTAGATGGCGTGTACTACGCAGGCAAAGCCATGGACCGCGGCCAGATTGCCAGTGAGCTGCGGGCACAGCTGCCCACCGTAGAGCACATGCTGGTGTTGCACACACCTTTTGCGACGCAGCCTGTGGCCGATTGCGCCAGCTGGAGCGATGCCGTGGCCCGCGACGATGCCGCGGTGGCTGCGTTCACCCCGCAATGGCTGCCGTTTGATCACCCCCTGTGGATTGTGTATTCCAGCGGCACAACTGGTTTGCCCAAACCCATCGTGCACGGCCACGGCGGCATTGTGCTGGTGGCGCTGGCCATGAAAGCCCTGCACAACGATGTGGGCTGCAGCTACGACCCGGCCAGCTGGGGCGAGCGCTTTCACTGGTACAGCTCGACCGGCTGGGTGATGTGGAACTCTCAGGTAGCAGGCTTGCTGGGCGGCACCACCTGCGTGATTTTTGACGGCAGCCCCGGGGGCAGCAAAGACCAGCCGGACTGGGGTGTGCTGTGGCGCTTTGCCGCGCGCCATCGGGTGACCAGCTTTGGTGCGGGCGCTGCCTTTTATGCCAACTGCATGAAAGCCGGGCTGGATCTGGCTGCCTGTGGTGACCTCAGCCGCATCACGGGCCTGGGGAGCACGGGCTCGCCTTTATCGCCCGATGTTCAGGCGTGGGGGACGGAGCAGTTTGCGCGCATGGGCACCCCTGATATTTGGTGGAACAACCTGTCTGGAGGTACCGACTTCTGCGGTGCCTTCATTGGCGGCAACCGCGAACTGCCCCTGCACGTGGGAGAAATGCAATGCCGCATGCTGGGCGCGGCAGTGCAGGCATGGAACGAGGCGGGAGAACCCGTGAGCGAGGCCGTGGGCGAGCTGGTGTGTACCCAGCCTATTCCGTCAATGCCTTTGTATTTTTGGGGTGACCAGGGCAACCAGCGTTATCTGAGCAGCTACTTTGACATGTACCCGGCAGGCCATGGCCGCCAGCCCGGCGGTGGAGATGGCGCGCCAGAGATGGGCGGCGTATGGCGCCACGGTGACTGGCTCAAGGTCAGCCGCGATGGCGGCTGCACCATCTATGGCCGCAGTGATGCCACCATCAACCGCCATGGCCTGCGCATGGGGACCAGCGAAATCTACAGTGCGGTAGAAGCTTTGCCCGAGGTGCTGGACAGCATGGTGGTGGACCTGGAATACCTGGGGCGCGAGAGCTTTATGCCCATGTTTGTGGTGCTGCGAGAGGGCTTGCTGCTGGATGATGCCTTGCGCGCCAGACTGGCGGCCGCCATCCGGCAGGCCTTGTCACCGCGGTTCGTGCCCGATGAAATCGTTCAGGTGGCAGAGATTCCACGCACGCTCACTGGTAAAAAGCAGGAGTTGCCGATCAAGAAGCTGCTGCTGGGCCAGCCGCTGGCCAAAGTGGTGAACCAGGACACCATGGCCAACCCCGGCAGCCTGGGGTGGTTTGTGGACTATGCACAGCAGAAAAAACAGGCCCATGCAGCCCCTGTCTGAAAAAGGTGGGCATGCACCTTGTGGTATGGCACCGATGGTGCCGTATTGGCTGTATAAGCTTGCGGGGTACACTTCGTACGTTTTGAGTTCGCGCCCCTTCTTCTAACCGCACTCCTCACCATGGCCGTTGACTCGCAGGGCGTAGCCCGATCCAGCTTTGATCTTAAAAGTGCACAGCTTGCCGTGATGGCCGTGGCATTGCGGGACACCCAAGTCTCGGTGCTGGCAACGGATCTGGCGCAGCGCTTGGCAGACGATCCCGATTTCTTCGACAACGACCCTGTGTTGATCGACTTGCAGCATGTGCGTGACAGCACAGATGCCATTGATTTCCCCAAACTGATCAAGCTGCTCAAGCGCCACCGCACGGTGCCGGTGGCGGTGTGCAATGGCTCGGTCGAGCAAATGGCGGCAGCCCATGCCGCAGGCCTCATGCCCGCTCCAGACGCGCACCCGGTGCGCACCAAGGAAGTGGTGCGTGAGGTGGAGGTGATCCGTGAGGTAGAAGTGCTGCGCGAAGTGCCAGCCCCCGCGCCCAATGCCATGATTGTGGACAAGCCCCTGCGCTCGGGCCAGCAGGTCTATGCACGAGGCTGCGATCTGGTCGTGATGGCGGTGGTGAGCTATGGTGCCGAAGTGATTGCTGACGGCAATGTGCACATCTATGCCCCTTTGCGTGGGCGTGCAGTGGCGGGGGCTCGAGGCAATACCGAGGCCCGTATTTTCAGCACCTGCATGGAGCCGCAACTGCTGTCGATTGCAGGCAATTACCGGGCGCTGGAAGACGACTTGCCCAAAAACATTGCGGGCAAGCCTGCACAAGCCCGTCTAGAGGGTGAAAAATTGGTGATTGAGCCCATGCGTTTAGCATGAGGCCTCAGCCGCTGTCCCCTCTGAACCGTATTTTTACAAGATGCTTCTTTAAGGAATCCCGCAAACATGGCCAAAATTGTCGTAGTGACCTCTGGTAAAGGTGGCGTTGGCAAAACCACCACAAGCGCAAGTTTTGCTTCTGGCCTTGCTTTGCGCGGCCACAAGACCGCCGTGATTGACTTTGACGTCGGTCTGCGCAATCTGGATCTGATCATGGGCTGCGAGCGGCGCGTGGTGTATGACCTGATCAACGTGATTCAGGGTGAGGCCAACCTCAACCAGGCGCTGATCAAAGACAAGCAGTGCGACAACCTGTTTGTACTGGCTGCTTCGCAAACCCGCGACAAAGATGCACTCACCCAAGAAGGGGTGAAGAAGGTGCTGGATGATTTGTCGGCCATGGGCTTTGAGTTCATCGTGTGCGACTCTCCTGCAGGCATTGAAAGCGGCGCGCTGCTGGCCATGCATTTTGCCGATGAGGCGCTGGTGACCACCAACCCCGAAGTGTCTTCCGTACGTGACTCGGACCGCATTTTGGGCATGCTCGGCTCCAAGACCGACAAGGCGATGAATGGGCACAGCGTGAAAGAGCATTTGCTGATCACACGCTACAACCCCAACCGTGTGGAGGACGGCCAGATGCTGTCGATCCAGGACATCGAAGACATTCTGCGTATCCCGCTGATTGGCGTGATCCCGGAGTCAGAAACGGTGCTGCAGGCCTCTAACCAGGGCGTGCCAGCCATTCACATGGATGAATCCGATGTGTCTGAAGCCTATAAGGACGTGATTTCTCGCTTTCTGGGAGAGGACAAGCCCATGCGCTTTACCGAGGCCCACAAGCCCGGGTTTTTTAAACGCATCTTTGGCGGGAGGTAAGTAGCTATGTCCATTATTTCCATGCTCTTGGGTGAGAAGAAAAAAACCGCGTCGGTAGCCAAGGAACGTCTGCAAATCATCTTGGCACGCGAACGCGTCGGCGGCTCAGGTTTTCAGCCCGACTACCTGCCGGCCTTGCAGCGCGAGCTGATGGCGGTGATCTCCAAATACGTGTCCATCAACCCCGAAGACATCAAAGTACAGCTGGAACGCCAGGAAAACCTGGAAGTGCTGGAAGTGAAAATCGAGCTGCCAGACGTGCCGCGTTAAGCGCCAGCCGCTCACTGCAGCCACAAAAAAACCGCAGCACCCTGGTTTGGGTCTGCGGTTTTTTTTATGCAGGCAGTGCAGTGCGATCAGCGCATTTTGCCGCTGTGGTACAGCAGCGGGCTGGCGTTGGCCGCATGGCGGCAGTCCTGCACTTCTCCCACCATGATGAGGTGATCGCCTTCCGGGTACTGGCTGCGTGCACGGCATTCAAAGGTGGCCAGCGCGTCTTCTAGCAAGGGCACGCCATGCGCATTGGGCTGCCATGCCACGCCTGCAAACCGGTCAATGCCCCGCTGGGCGAACTGCAAAGCCAGATCCTTGTGGTGGCTGGCCAGCACATGGATGGCGTAATGGCTGCACTGTGCAAACGCCTGGTAGCTGCCAGCGCTGCGGGCCACGCTCCACAGCACCAGTGCGGGGTCCAGAGAGACAGAGTTGAACGAGCTGACCGTCATGCCCACCGGATGGCCCTGTGCGTCCACAGTGGTGACCACCGTCACGCCAGTGGTGAACTGACCCAGGGCATTGCGAAAGTCTCGTTCGGTGAAGGTGGGCGGAAGAGCAGGGACCGCAAGAGGGGATGTATTCACAACAGCGCAAATCGAAGAAGAGAATAAATTATGCAAAGTGCGGCAGAGCGATGTGTGGGTGGGGCTAATACAGGCGCATGCTAGCTGGTCTGCTCACGTGCCAGCACGCTGTGCGTGCCCGCAATCCGCTGGGTTAGTCGCATTGGATACAGCTGGTAGCAATAGCTGTGTTTTTTGATAGCTATCAGCGCTTTGTTTGTAATGATTTCAAAGTCATTTATATCTGAAATCATTTGCAGGTAAGCGATGATAGCTATTTAAATAAAAGCAGAGCATTGACCTGAGGTGTTATCACCTTTGATGCGAGTCAAAAAATAACAGCTAAAAGGCGTGATTTGTTGCATGTAGGTTTGGTAATCGGTCTTTTTGAAGGCACATCTTGCAAAATTTGGAATCGATGCAGTTTTTTGCTGCTGCCTCACCTTGAACGACTCCAAAGGATGTTGACCGTGAAGAAGACTTTGATGACTGTGGCCGTGCTGGCTGCTGGTGCAATCGCAACCCCTGCCATGGCCGCAGACTGCGCCATCACCATCGAGGGTAATGACCAGATGCTGTTTAACATCAAAAGCGTAGAGGTGCCCAAGGCCTGCACCAAATACACCATGACCCTCAAGCACACCGGCAAGATGCCCAAGTCGTCCATGGGCCATAACATTGTGCTGACCACCACTGCTGACGCCAATGCTGCCGCCGCCGATGGCATGAAGGCTGGGGCAGCAGCGGAATACGTCAAACCGGGGGATCCCCGTGTGATCGCTTTTTCCAAGGTGATTGGCGGGGGCGAGAGCACCACGTTTGACTTTGATGTCTCCAAGCTCAAGGCGGGTACGGAGTACACCTACCTTTGCTCCTTCCCCGGTCACTCGTTCATCATGCGCGGTGTACTCAAGCTGGGCAGCTAAGTTGCCGTAGCTGGGATGCCAAGCCTTGTGCCATGTTGATGCACAAGGCTTTTTGATGTGCCCGCATGCCCCACAATGGCTGCCAAACCGGATATCCACTTGCCCCATGCTCCACTATCACACCCTGCCTGTTACCGCATTCCAGCAAAACTGTTCTTTGGTGTGGTGCGACCAGTCCAAAGATGCAGCGGTCATTGACCCAGGCGGAGAGCTGGAAACCATAGAGTGGGAGATTGAGCGGCTGGGCCTGAACCTCAAGGCCATCTGGCTGACGCATGGGCACATTGACCATGCAGGGGGCGTGGCAGAGCTGGCGGCCCGCCAGCCGCTGGACATCATCGGGCCGCATGAGGGCGATCGTTTCTGGATCGACGGCCTGCCCCAGCAGGGTGAGATGTTTGGTTTCCCACCTGCACAATCGTTTGAGCCGACGCGCTGGCTGCACGATGGTGACACCGTGCGTGTGGGTCAGGAAACTTTGCATGTGCGGCATACCCCCGGCCATACGCCCGGGCATGTGGTGTTCCACGCGCCGCAAATTGATCGCTGCTTTGTGGGCGACGTGCTGTTTGCAGGCAGCATCGGGCGCACCGATTTCCCCCAAGGCAACCACCAACAGTTGATCGACTCCATCGTTCAGCGTCTGTGGCCCATGGGAGACCAGACGGTGTTCGTGCCCGGCCACGGCCCGGAAAGCAGCTTTGGCCGTGAGCGCAAGACCAATCCTTACGTGGGCAACACCTGAGAAGGTTTTTTCAGCATGCAGGGCGTCAGCAAGGCTTCTTAGGCTGAGTGGGTCGGTGCATTCAAATTGCTGAAAAGCGCTTTTCAGTGCTGTGAACAATGCCACCCTTGCCATGTGCTGGCTGACTGAGCAGCGCAGGCGAAGGTGCGGTGACGGTGACCGGCTGTGGACTGCCAGCGAAGGCAAGTCTGTATAAAGGTGCACGAACACTGGCTTTTGGTAGCTCGCGGGTTTGATTTGCCTGGCCGCACAGCACGGCTCGACTGCGGCTTTACATCTGCCAGTGTCCCACTGCAAAGCTTCAAGGTCCGGGGGCTGCCCGCATCCCTTAGCGCTGCGTGCGCGCTGCCTGGTACAGCGCTTGTACGCGGGGGACGTTGCGCTGCAATTCGCGAATGCGTTCCGGGCCGCTGGGGTGGGTGGAGAGGAAGGCCAGACCATTGGCACTACTGCCCGTAGCGTTGCCCATTTTCTGCCACAGCGTGACCGAAGCATTGGGGTTGTAGCCAGCGCGTGCCGCAATCTCCAGACCGACCAGATCGGCGTCACTTTCGTCGTTGCGGCTAAAGCGCAGGCTCAGCAACTGGCCGCCCAGACGGGCGGCGTAGTTGCCCATGTCGCCCAGCCCCAGCAACTGCGCACCCAGTGAGATGCCAATGCTGGTGGCCGAATTTTTAGCAAGTTGCTCGCGCGAGTGTTCGCGCAGCGCATGGGCCATTTCGTGGCCCATGATCATGGCAATTTCGTCATCCGTCAGTTTGAGCTTGTCGATGATGCCGGTGAAAAAAGCGATCTTGCCGCCGGGCATGCAAAAAGCGTTCACGTCATCGCTGCGAATCAGCGCGACTGCCCAGCGCCATTGCTGCGCGCGCTCGTTCCATGCATAGGTGTGTGGAATCAGGGCGTTGGCAATGCGCTGCAAACGCTGGCTTTGTGCGTTGCTGGCGGCGACCAGAACACCTTTGGCCTTGGCTTGCTCAATCAGCTCGGCATATTGCTGCTCTGCTGCGGCCTCCAGTTCCTGCGCAGGAATCAAATGGCGCAAGCGCGATGCTTCGCCCACTTGCACCTGTGCCCAGGCCGGCGCGGCCGCCGACGCCGCGGCCACGCCGCCGAGCATTAAAAATGCCCGGCGTGCTTGCCACAAGCTGTGCGCTGCGCCGGTGTGGCGCGAGCCACAGTGGCACAAGGGCGCGTTGTCAGAATCGGCTGTGGAGGGCTGGGGCAGGAAAGGGCGCATAAATGACTCCGTCTTCAATGCGCCACAGTGTAGAAGCTGGCGTGTACCTAAGTTTGTCGGCTTTGACGCATTTCGCTGTGCACCACCAGCCATAACCCCAGCAACACCAGCGCCAGCCCTGCCAATGCCAGCCAGCTGGGAGATTCGCCCACTACCCAAATAGACAGCGCAAAGGCGGTGATGGGCTCAAACTTACTCAGCGCCACACTGGTGGCTGCGGAAACGCTGCGCAACCCAATAGAGAACAGCAGGTATGCCACGCCAGTAGCGACTACCCCCAGATACACCACCACCGCCCAGCCTTGGGCGTTGAAATGGGGGGAGCCACCCAGAGCGGCTGCAATGGGTAATGCAATGAGTGCTGCGCTGAAGAACACCCATGCGTTCACCCGCGTGACGCCGGATTGCAAAATCAGCGGCTGGCTGACGATGGCATAAGCCCCATAGGCAAACCCGGCCAGCAGACACAGAGCCAGCCCGATAAACGAGGTGTGCATGGCACCCGCTTTGCCCAGCGTCATGACAAAGCCTCCGACTACGCCAATGGCTGTGCCCAGCCACCACAAACCATGGGGCCAGCGCCGCAAGATAAGGGCTTGCAGCAAGCCTGCCCAGACGGGGCTGGAGCCAATGGCCACGGCAGTACCCAGACCGATGCCTGTGTATTGCAGCCCTGCAAAAAAAGCCATGTTGTAGGTCACCATGCACAGGGCGCACAGCAGTACGCGTGCCCAGTTCAGTGGTGCAGACTTTGCTGCGGTACGGGTGTGCAATAAACGGTTGAGCAGCAGAAAGAACGTGCCAGCCATGACCAGGCGCAGCGCGCCCACCCAGAAAGGCGGCATGCCTGCGGGTGCAAAACTGTGGGCAGTGCCCGTGGTGCCCCAGAGCACTGCAGCCAAAAGCACAAGCACGACACCGTGCATGGAAGAAAAAGATTGCGGCATGCTGAGCATGTTGCCAGCCAGCTGGCCAGCAAATGTCGAGAAACGCGCATTCTGCGCGCAAGGCATCAAAGCTTGCGCGCCCCGCCCGTACTGCAGCCGTTGCTGTGCCTTGTCGTGCGGCTTTGCGCTTTGTCTCTTCACGGTCAGCCTTTGATGGGCTGGAGCGTGTGACAGGCTCTAAGGTTTGCGCAACTGGCGTGCACCCGTGCTGCGATCGCGTCGCAGCGCATAGGCCAAAGCGCTGGCGCTGGCATAGCCGCAGGCAGTGGCGCACGATTGCAGGTTGCGCCCACGCGCCAACTGGCGCTGCGCCTCATCCAGCCGTAAGCTGCGCAGCCATTGCTGGGGTGTGGCACCGGTCAGCTCGTGCCAGCGCGCATGAAAACGCTGAGCACTGAGGTGTGTCAGTGCTGCCAGGCGCGCCGTGGGCCATGGTGCATGCAGCTCAGTGCGTACCTGGCGTTCAATAGCCTGCACGTCCACGCTGCGGCGCGAGAGCAGCAGGGGCGATTGCAGCAGCAATTGCAGACGTGCTTCAGGGTGCAGCTGGTGGGGCATGCAGCGCGCCGCAGCAGGCACCTGAAAGCGTCGTACCTTGTCGAGCGCAGGGTAGGTGCTGGCTGCAACATCCAGCACCAGCATTTGGGCCCCAGGGGGGGCCAGATAGCCGTGCCGACAGCCTGCGGGAATCAGCAGGCCGCAGGCGGTATCGACAAAGGAGGCGCGGCCCTCGACTTCCAGCTCCATGCGCCCCGTCAGTGCATAGAGCAACTGGGTGTGCCCCTGGTGCACATGCGCAGCATGCTCGCCGCAATAGTGGCGAATGCTGCAATCAACGGTAACAGGCTGGTGGGCGTTGGACATGGTGAGCCAATATGGTAGCTGGGCTGGTGATAATGGGACAACGCTTTTTGCACAGCACCATGTCTGACGCCTCATCTCCCGAATTCCCCGAGCCTTCCAAACCCCGCCGTTCCTGGGCCGCCACGGTAAAGGTGTATGCCGAGCCAGCCAGTCTGCGCATGCTGGCGTTGGGGTTCTCAGCCGGATTGCCCCTGCTGCTGGTGCTGGGAACGCTTTCATTTTGGTTGCGCGAGGCGGGGATCAACCGCACCACGATTGGTTACCTGAGCTGGGTGGCACTGGCTTACGCCTTCAAATGGTTGTGGTCGCCCTTGGTGGATCGCATGCCTTTGCCCCTGCTCACCCGGGTGCTGGGGCGTAGGCGCAGCTGGTTGCTGCTGTCGCAGGCCATGATCATGGCGGGTCTGGTGGGCATGGCGTTCAGCGACCCGCTGCGTGCGCTGGACCCCATCGTGTGGTGTGCCCTGGCGGTGGCCTTTGGTTCTGCGACGCAGGACATTGCGCTGGATGCTTTTCGCATTGAGTCGGCAGATGCTGAGCGGCAGGCCGCGCTGGCGGCCACCTACCAGACAGGTTACCGTCTGGCCATGATCTGGGCGGGTGCCGGCGCGCTGTGGCTGGCGGCCAGAGCGCAGGGCGATGTCACAGGCTATGTGCACAGCGCATGGCAGCTTGCATATCTGGTGATGGCAGCGAGCATGCTGGTGGGGGTGGTGACCGTGCTGTGTTCCAGAGAGCCCAACCCCAAGCCGCTGGTGCCGTCCAAAAATATCGGTGAATGGCTGAAAGTGGCATTGGTGGCCCCGTTTGCCGACTTTGTGCAGCGCTACCGCTGGCAGGCCGCGCTGGTGTTGGCGCTGATTGCGGTCTATCGCATCAGCGATGTGGTGATGGGCATCATGGCTAACCCTTTCTATGTAGACATGGGCTTCAGCAAGGACGAGGTGGCGGCGGTGACCAAGGTCTTTGGCGTCATCATGACGCTGCTGGGGGCCTTCATTGGCGGCGTGATGGCCATGCGCTGGGGCGTAATGCGCGTGCTGATGCTCGGTGCCATTTTGTCGGCGGCCAGTAACTTGCTGTTTGCCTGGCTGGCCACGCGGGGACATGATTTAACAGGGCTGACGCTGGTGGTCAGTGCCGACAATCTGGCCGGGGGGATTGCTTCGGCAGCCTTCATCGCCTACCTGTCAAGCCTGACGAACGTGCAGTACTCGGCCACGCAGTACGCGTTGTTCAGCTCCATGATGCTGCTGGCACCCAAATGGCTGGCGGGCTTTTCAGGGCAGTTTGTGGATGCCTACGGTTACGAGTCATTTTTTATCGCAACAGCTTGTCTGGGCCTTCCCGTGTTGATTTTGGTGGCGTTGGCATCGAAGGTAAAAATAGGCTCAGACCGCTGACAGACCAGCGTGGGCAGCTTCTCGATAGCTGCTGCGCGCCCGGTTGCGCGCGATTTACCTTGGCTTTACGCAGCAGATAAACAGCGCGCCTACACTGCAGGCTATGAGCACACATACCCTGTTGATGATTGAAGACGATGTGCGCCTGGCCGATATGGTCAGCGACTATCTGGGGCAAAACAGTTTGTCGGTCGTGCATTGCGCCGATGCCACCAGTGGGCTGGCCAGACTGCAGGGTGGTGCGGGCGCATTGCCTGATTTGTTGATCCTTGACTTGATGCTGCCGGACATGGATGGCCTGGAAGTGTGCCGCCGTGTGCGTGCAATGCCGGGGCCAGTGGCCAAAGTTCCGGTGCTCATGCTCACCGCCAAGGGCGACCCCATGGACCGCGTGATTGGTCTGGAGCTGGGGGCCGATGATTACTTGCCCAAACCTTTTGAACCCCGTGAATTGCTGGCCCGCATTCGCGCCATCTTGCGTCGGCGCGGCGATGATTTCACACCGGCTTCGGTTCAGGCTGCTGCCAATGTGATGCGCTTTGGCTCTCTGGAGATTGACCGTGATGCCCGCACCGTCAGTGTGGCTGGCGAAAGCGCAGAGCTGACCAGCTACCAGTTTGATTTGCTGGTTGCGCTGGCCGAGCGAGCCGGTCGTGTGCTGACGCGTGACCAGATCATGGAGGCCGTGCGAGGCCGTGAACTGGAGGCATTTGACCGATCGATTGACGTGCACATGGGCCGCATTCGTGCCGCCATTGAAGTGGACCCCAAAGCCCCCAAGCGCATTTTGACGGTGCGTGGCGTGGGCTATGTGTTTGCCAAGCAGCAGGATTGAGGCGCATGTTCAAGGCATTTTCCCAGCGCTTGTACCTGCGCATCTGGCTGGCCGTGGTGGGCGGGGTCGCCGTGCTGACCCTGCTGGTGGGCTGGGCGTGGCAGATGGCGGCCGAGCAAAACGCGCAAAACCAGACCGCCCCTTCGCAGCGCGAGCTGGTCATGACCGATGCACAAGGCAATGTCATCGTGCAAGGGCGTGCCTCCCGTGTGTACAGCCCCAACGATGGACTGGTATTTGAAATTGACACGGCCAAGGGCGAAAGCTGGAAGTTGTCCATGGGCGCTCGTACGCCGCACAACAACCGCCCTCCACCAGGCGGGCATGCGGCGTTCTGGCTGCGCCCGCCATTTGGTTTCTTGTGGCTGCTGGGCATGATTGGCGTGGTCGTCATCGTGGGGGTGTTTCCCATCATTCGCCGTTTGCTCAAGCGCCTTGAAAACCTGCAGCGCGGTGTGCAACGCTTTGGTGAGGGCGATCTGTCAGTGCGTGTTGCCACCGAAGGACAAGATGAGGTGGCAGATCTGGCGCGCCAGTTCAATGCTGCCGCCAGCCGTGTTCAGGAACTGGTGCAGTCGCACAAGGCCTTGCTGGCGAACGCATCGCACGAGTTGCGCTCACCGCTGGCGCGTATTCGCATGGGATTGGAGCTGATGGGGGGAGATGCCTCCGTCTCTGCGGCCAAGGCAGAGATTCAGCGCAACATTAATGAGCTGGACCAGTTGGTGGATGAAATTTTGCTGGCCAGCCGGCTGGATTCGCCAGATGTAGATATCGGCAGCACCGAGTCCATAGACCTGATTGGGCTGGCTGCTGAAGAGTGTGCCCGTGTGGAGGCCGAGCTGATTTTGCAGGGGGTGGACGCGCTGGAGGTGCAGGCGATCGCCAAATTGCTGCGCCGCGCCGTGCGCAACCTGCTTGAAAACGCACGCCGCTACAGCCAAGGAGAGGTCACTTTGACTCTCAGCCAAGAGGGTGACACTGCGGTGGTGCGTGTTGAAGACCACGGCCCTGGTGTGCCACTTGGGCAGCGTGAGCGTATTTTTGAGAAGTTCTACCGCCTGCCCGGCGCCAGTGAACGCTCCGGCGGCGTGGGGCTGGGGCTGGCCCTGGTGCGCAGCATTGCCTTGCACCATGGTGGCAGTGTGCGCTGCAAAGACCGCTGCGATGGCCTGCAAGGGGCGTGTTTTGAGCTGCGATTGCCTCAGGCCATGCCTGCATCAGCGCAGGTTTGAGTGCCGGAGTGTGCAGGCAGATCAGCCAAAAAAAAGCCGGAGGTAACTCCGGCTTTTTTGTTGCATGCGCAGTCGATTAGCGCACCAGCATGACGGGCACTGAGCAGTTCGCCAGTACCTTCGTCGATACCGAACCCATCACCAGCTTGCCCAGCGAGCCGTGGCCGTGGGTGCCCATGATGATCAGATCAAACTTTTCGTCTTCTGCAACCTTTGCAATCACTTCACCGGCGGGGCCGATTTCGGCGCGGCGTGCGGGCGTGATACCGCTTTGGCCCAGGAATTTGGTGACGGGGTCCAGCACTTTGGTGGCTTCTTCAGCGTAGTACTCATCGACCATGTCTTTGCTCAGTGCGGCACGTGCACGGGGAGGCAGGGCGGATTGGACGGTCAGGACGGTGTAGTCGTGACGGCCTGCAGCAACCAGCTCATCGTGGGCGGCCAGATAGGCCAGCATTTTTTTGGTGAAGGGGCTACCGTCAACAGCAAGCAGGATTTTCATGAGACATCTTTCCAAATTGATGAGGACAAGGGTAAACAATGGGGCGCGTGTTGTCTTGACTTAAGTCATGTTTTTGGAGCGCTGCAACCTGAAAACACTGAAATCATAAGGTGATGCAGGCGCTGGCAAGGAAATGCCCCTGCTCACCTTTGCGGGCATAGCCCAGTGGGTTGGCGACGACGCGGCAGCGCCATTCGCTGCCGTCGGCGTGCAAGCCCTGCACCTGGTAATCGCTGGGAGCATGCAGGTGGCCGTGCAGCCACAGGTCGGCATGGGCAAGCAGGTCATCCAGCGCATTGCAAAAACCTGCCGTGCCGGGTACCAGGCCGTAGCGTGGGTCGTGGCTTTGCAGGCTGGGGGCAAAGTGGGTGATGGCCACGGTTTTGCCTGCAAAGGGTTGCTGCAAAGCGTGGCGCAGCCAGTCCTGGCACACCAAGGCTTGCTCACGCATGGGCTCGGCCAGAAAGGGCTGGCCGTGGCGTGTGCCGCCAGTTTTGCGTAAATAGAAGTTGGCGGCCCGGAAGGATTTTTCACGCTGCTTGAGCAGGCGCCCCACGTCACCAGCCTGCACCTGTGGATCCAGCAGGGCGATGGCGTCATAGTCGGTCCACAAGGTGGTGCCTACAAAGCGCACCTGGTTCAAAACCAGACTTTCTCGCTCAAGCCAGATGATGCCCAGGGCATCGCAGACACGGCGCAGTCGCGCATGGGCCACATCCCAGTCCTGCATGTCGTACTCGTGGTTGCCTGGGACAAAAATCACGGGGCAAGGCCATGACGCAAATTGCGGCAGCGGCGAGAAACGCTCCAGGCCAAAGTACTCATCCTGCAGCAAACCGCCCTCTTGGTAGGAGCCTATGTCGCCCGCCAGCACCAGGACCTCGGCATCCGGGGCCGCAGTGGGCTGAAAGTGGGGGTGAGCTTCAAGGTGGAGGTCGGAGAGCAGTTGTAATTTCATAGCGCCAGAGGAAATGCACAAAACGAATTCTCGTGCATGCACGCGTTTGGTGCAGCCTTTCTAGAATCGCGTTCTTTATCGAGATGTTGCTTACTTTTTGCAAGCAAGCTGGTCAAACATGAGAACCCTTGTAAATATACGATCCAGTAGCTGGCTGCTGCTGGCGGGCCTGTGCGTGAGCGTTGTGCTGTCAGTGGGATTACCACTGTCGTGGGGCCAGGAATATGGGCTCTTGCAGAACGTGCAGGCTGCCACGCTGGTGCTGGGCATGCTGGTGGCCTTGATGGCTGCGCGCCAGCAGCGAGGCATGGCCGCGAGCAAGATTTGGTGGGTGGCAGCACTGTGCTGGCTGAGCGTGCTGGGCCATGAGCTGGCATGGGACGCGCTATCTGTCACCTCTGCCTCTGCCGGTGCAGGCGAGGTGATCGGCAGCTGGGGACTGCTGTGGTGGAAGCCCGCAATGATGGGTCTCTGTCTGGGCATGCTGCTGGCGTGCGTGTACTGGGTGGTGCGCCACCGGTTGATCAGCCGCGTTGTTTTGCGCTGGCTGCGCGAGCGGGCGATCCCCTGGGGTTGTCTGCTGGTGGCTGCGCTGGCCATGCTCCTGTCGGTGCTGGCGCAGGGCCATGGCAGCGCCTGGATGCATAAATTGCCCGATGCCACCTTGGCGGTCATGGGGGAAGTGGCCCAGTGCTGGACCTATGCTGCATTGTGGTGGGCACAGTGGGTGCTGCTGCACCACATGCAGGAGTGGCGCTCGTCCAGCTATCTGCAGACCATGCACTTTTCACTGACTAAAGGCCTTGAGCGTCGCACGATTTAAGGCTTGCAGCAGCCATTCATAGGCTGGCCGGTTGGGCCCCCGCTTGTGCCACAGGGCGTCGACGTGCACGGCCTGCACCTCCAGTGGCAGGGGGTGCACCTGCAACTGGTGCTGGATGCCGGTGATGGGCACAAAGTGCCGGGGCAGTACGGTCACCAGATCGGACTGGGTGACTACGCGTGCCGCGGTGGCGTACTGGTTGACGGTCAGCACAATGTGCCGCTCACGGCCCAGCGCAGCCAAGGCTTCATCAATGAAACCATAGGCCCGGCCTGAAAAGCTCA
This sequence comes from Comamonas sp. CMM02, assembly GCF_014851485.1. Lineage (NCBI taxonomy): Bacteria > Pseudomonadati > Pseudomonadota > Betaproteobacteria > Burkholderiales > Comamonadaceae > Comamonas > Comamonas sp. CMM02. The sequence continues at coordinate 247,864 of NZ_JACUZW010000004.1, forward strand.
CCAGCAGGTGCCGTGCTGCGCAGTAGTGTTCCAGCGTCAGTGGCATCAAGGCCAGCGGATGGCTTTTGCGCATGACTGCCACGTACTCCCCGTCATACAGCCTGCGGTGCTCATGCGGCACCAGTGCGCCGGACTGGGCACGGGCCGTCAGGTCGGCCAGCACGGCGGGAAAGTGCCCCACGGCCATGTCAGCGCTTTCTGCATCCAGCAAGCCACGGGGGTCGCGCGTGGTCAGCGGCACGATGCGGATCGATATGTGCGGAGCCTCACGCTCCAAAATTGGCACCAGATTGGGCACCAGCGTACCGGCGGTGGCATCGGCCATGGCCAGTACCAAGGTGATGCTGGCGGTAGCGGGGTCAAAGTGTGCCGGTGCCAGGCTTTGCTGCAGGTTGCCCAAAGCATCGCGCACGATGGGCCACAGCGTCAGCGCTCGCGGCGTGGGTTGTACGCCATGGCCCTGGCGAACCAGCAGTTCGTCGCCCAGCGCATCGCGCAAGCGGCGCATGGCATTGCTTACTGCTGGCTGAGTGAGCGCTAACTTGTCCGCGGCACGCGTCAAACTGCCTTCAGCCATGACGGCGTCAAAAACGCGAAGCAAATTCAAATCCAGCGCACGAAAGTCTTGAGGGCTCATGCTGCGGCATTTAATCATCACTGCCGTGAATGATTGGAATTCAAAATATAAATTTGAAAGGTTTTAGGGATAACCCTAGTATTGAGGCCTCGCATCACTAAGACTGCCACAAGCAACACTGCGGTGATGCACAGCCAAGGCCCCTATCATGACCACCTCGACCGCCCCCTATCCTGTCCGCACCACTCCCCGTGCATTGTTCCCATGGCTGGCCTCTATTGCCGCCAAGCAATGGAAGGCGTGGCAGGCTGCGCGCCGTGCGGTGCGTGCCGATGAGCTGACATGGAACATGGCGCTGCAAGATGCACGTGTGATGGCCGACCTGTCGCGTGCCATGTCTGCAACGGCTGCCAAACATTAAAACAGTGACGGACACCGCAGTGTCCGCACGCAAAAAGCCGCTGTCTGTGCAGCGGCTTTTTTGTTGATCCAAAGCGTAATATGTAAAAAAAGGAGCTTGCAGCGCAAGCTCCTTTTGCATTTGTGTATGTTTTGTATCTGAAGTGCTTTAAATACAAGCGTTGGCAGCTATTGTTTTAAGCAGCCAATCGTGCTTCCAGCTGTGCCTTGGTGTCCAGCAGGGCCTGAGGCATGCCGCTGGCCAATTGCTCAAAGTGCGCTGCGTGCAGCTGCATCTCTTGCGCCCAGGCGTCTTTGTCGATGCCGGTGACGGTGGCAAACTGCTCGGCGCTGAAGTTCATGCCTGTCCAGTTGATTTCACCGTATTGCGGAGCCACGCCAAAGGCGGTTTCCTGGCCTTGTACCTGGCCTTCGATGCGGTCAATCATCCACTTCAGAACGCGCATGTTTTCACCATAGCCGGGCCAGACAAACTTGCCGTCGGCATCTTTGCGGAACCAGTTGGTGGTGAAAATCTTGGGCAGTGTGGCGCCCGTGGCTTGCATTTTCTGGCCCAGATCCAGCCAGTGCTGGAAGTAGTGGCTCATGTTGTATCCGGCAAATGGCAGCATCGCAAATGGATCGCGGCGCACCACGCCTTGTGCGCCAAAGGCGGCGGCAGTGGTTTCTGAACCCATGGTGGCAGCCATGTACACGCCTTCGGTCCAGTCACGCGCTTCAGTCACCAAAGGCACGGTGGTAGAGCGGCGGCCACCGAAGATGAATGCATCAATCTTCACGCCTGCTGGGTCGTCCCAGGCTTCGTCCAGCGCCGGGTTGTTGATGGCGGCTACGGTAAAGCGGGCGTTGGGGTGGGCAGCCTTGGCGCCCGTTTCCTTGGCGATGGCGGGTGTCCAGTCTCGGCCTTGCCAGTCGATCAGGTGCTCGGGCACAAAGCCTGTGTCCTTTTCCATGCCTTCCCACCACACGTCGCCGTCGTCGGTCAGCGCAACGTTGGTGAAGATCACGTTCTCGTTGAGGCTCTTCATGCAGTTGGGGTTGGTCAGCATGTTGGTGCCGGGGGCCACGCCAAAGTAACCGGCCTCGGGGTTGATGGCGCGCAGGCTGCCGTCGGCCTGAGGCTTGATCCAGGCGATATCGTCACCAATGGTGGTGACCTTCCAGCCGTCAAAGCCAGCCGGAGGCACCAGCATGGAGAAGTTGGTCTTGCCGCAGGCCGAGGGGAAGGCGGCTGCCACGTGGTACTTCTTGCCTTGAGGGTTGCTTACGCCCAAGATCAGCATGTGCTCTGCCAGCCAGCCCTGATCGCGGCCCATGGTGGAGGCAATGCGCAGCGCAAAACACTTTTTGCCCAGCAGCGCGTTGCCGCCGTAGCCCGAGCCATACGACCAGATTTCACGCGTTTCTGGGTAATGCACGATGTACTTGGTCGTGGGGTTGCACGGCCAGCTGGTGGTGTCTTTCTCGCCGTCCTTGAGTGGCGCGCCCACGGTGTGCACGCAGGGTACAAACTCGCCATCGGTGCCAATCACGTCGTACACGGCCTTGCCCATGCGGGTCATGATCTTCATGTTGACGGCCACATAGGCGCTGTCAGACAGTTCAATACCAATGTGTGCAATGGGGGAGCCCAGCGGACCCATGGAAAACGGCACCACATACATGGTGCGCCCGGCCATGCAGCCGTCAAACAGGGGGTTCAAGAGCGCGCGCATTTCTGCGGGCGCTTTCCAGTTGTTGGTGGGGCCGGCGTTTTCTTCTTTTTCGCAGCAGATGAAAGTGCGGTCTTCTACGCGGGCCACGTCCGATGGGTCAGAGCAGGCCAGAAAGCTGTTGGCGCGCTTGGCGGGGTTGAGCTTTTTGAAGGTACCTGCATCCACCAGTTGCTGGCACAGCGCGTCGTACTCGGCTTGCGAGCCATCGCACCAATGCACCTTGGCGGGCTTGCACAAGGCCACCATTTCACTGACCCAGGCAATCAGCTGGGGGTTTTTTACATAGTCTGGGGCCTGCACTTGCAGAGCCTTGGGCGCGGCTGCGTTCATCGATGTCTCCGGGATAGTTAAAAGCGGTGATGACAGGCTCCACGCGGAGACTCTCAGCACCGTTTTTTGCTTTTCTCTCTGGTCTGACTTGCCACATTTTTCGGCAGCAGGCGGTCATTCTAGGCAGGCGTCATAAAAAAGCCATCCGTGCTGCATGGAAAACTATGCATTTGGTGCATTACTTTATGCAAATCAAAATCTGCGCAATTCGCCAGGATTTGGGATGTGGGTAGGCACAGTGGCGGCAGGTGTGATCGCCCGCACAATGCAGGCAGTGAAAGGTTTAGCGATGTCTCAACAACAATTCTTGGAAGCTTTGCTGCAAACGCTGGGTGCAGATACGGTGCTGGTAGGTGATGCGGTGCAAGCGCGCTACCACACGGACTGGAGCGGCACGCCCCCTGTGGCCCCGCTGGCCTTGGTGCGCCCGCGCAGCACAGAAGATGTCAGCGCTGCCCTGCGGCTGTGCCATGCGCACCGCATCCCTGTGGTGCCTCAAGGCGGCTTGACGGGGCTGGCCGGTGGTGCGGTGCCCGTGCAGGCAAGTGTGACCATCTCCATGGAGCGCATGAGCGCTATCGAAGACATCAGCGCCCGCTCTGCGGTGATGACGGTGCAGGCCGGAGCCACATTGCAGGCCGTGCAAGAGGCGGCAGTGCAAGCGGGTCTGGTGTTTGGCGTGGATCTGGGCGCGCGCGGCAGCTGCCAGATTGGCGGCAACGTGGCCACCAATGCAGGTGGCAATGGTGTGCTGCAGCACGGCATGATGCGCGAGCAAGTGCTGGGGCTGGAGGTGGTGCTGGCAGACGGCAGCGTGCTGCCCATGCTGCGCCCCATGATCAAGAACAACACGGGCTACGACCTCAAACAGTTTTTCATTGGCTCTGAAGGTACGCTGGGCGTCATCACCCGCGTGCTGCTGCGTCTGCGCCCCCAGCCGCAAGCCAAGGCCACAGCCTTGGTGGCCATGCCCAATTTTGATGCCGCACTGGCCGTGCTGCAGCACATGCAGCAGCGCTTTGGCAACAGCGTGGCTGCGTTTGAATTGATGTGGGACAGTTTTGTGCAGGCCTCTGTGCAATGGCAGCAACTGCAAGCTCCATTTGCTGAAAACCACCCTTTTCTGGCGCTGATCGATGTCGACGGCAAAGACGAGGCCAGCCTGCAAGATGCCGTAGAAGAAGCCTTGGGCGCTGCCATGGAAGGCGGGGATGTGCTGGATGCCGTGATTGCCCAGTCACACACTCAGGCCAAGGCGCTGTGGAAACTGCGCGAGGCCCCGGCAGAACTCAATAACAACATGCACCCGCCCATCAACTTTGATGTGAGCCTGCCGCAGGCAGACATTGGCCGCTTTGCGCAGGCCATACAGGCCGCGTTCGATGCGCGCTGGCCCGGTCACTTCACACTGTTTTTTGGCCACGTGGGCGACGGCAATCTGCATGTCTCCACCGATGGCGCTACCGTGAATGGCGAGTGCGAGGCCGTGGAAGAGATGCTCTACCAGGTGGTGGGCGAATTTCATGGCTCGGTGTCTGCAGAGCACGGTATTGGACTGCACAAAAAGCCGTATCTGGCCTTGAGCCGAACCCCGCAAGAGCTGGCCGCCATGCGCGCCATCAAGGCTGCGTGGGACCCGCTGGGCATCCTCAACCCCGGCAAAGTGCTGTAAAGCTAGCTACGTCAAGGCGTGCCATGGCGCGCCTCTTGCTTTGGAAATGGTATTTTTGATAGCTATCTGCGTATGACCCAAGCTCCTTCGCCCTTTGTTTTTCACCAAGGCACAGCGCCTTTACTGATCTCCATGCCGCATGCGGGCACGCATGTGCCGCCGCCGATCGCTGACAGCCTGACCGCAGAAGCCCGGCAGGTGCCCGATACCGACTGGCACATGCCGCTGCTGTACGACTTTGCCAAAGCCATGGGCGCTTCCATTCTTGTGGCCACGCATTCGCGCTATGTGGTCGATCTGAACCGCCCGCCCAATGGTGAAAGCCTGTACCCCGGCCAAAGCGTGACGGGGCTGTGTCCGGTCGATACCTTTGCCGATACACCGCTGTACGCCGATGCGCGGCAAAGCGTAGAGGCCGCTGAAGTGGTACGCCGCCGCGATGCCTACTGGCAGCCCTACCACGGCCAACTGCGTGCCGAGCTGGACCGTCTGCAGGCCACGCATGGCCGTGCTGTGCTGTGGGATGCGCATTCCATCCGTTCCGTGCTGCCGCGCTTTTTTGAGGGCAAGCTGCCCGACCTGAATCTGGGCACGGTGGATGGCACCAGCTGCGATGCTGCACTGGCGCAGCAACTGCTGCAGATTGCGCAAACGGCCCCGGGGCATACGGCGGTGCTCAATGGCCGCTTCAAGGGCGGCTACATCACGCGCCACTACGGCCAGCCTGCGCGCAACATCCACGCCGTGCAGCTGGAGATGACGCAGTGCAGCTACATGCAAGAGGCGCTGCCGTTTGACTACCTGCCCGAGCGCGCTGAGCGCATTCAACCCACGCTGCAGCGCATGCTGCAAGCTGCACTGGACTTTGCCAGGGCATGAGCCTGCCGCTGTTTGACACCCCTGCCTTGCCACCGCACACCCTGGACGATGGCGCTGTGCTGCTGCGTGGCTGGGCCGCTGCGCAAGAGGATGCATGGGTGGCCGCCGTGCGCAGTGTGGCTGCACAGGCTGCGTTTCGCACCATGGTGCGCCCCGGCGGCGCGGCCTTGTCGGTGGCCATGACCAATTGCGGCCACTGGGGCTGGGTGTCAGACGCTCAGCGTTACAGCTACAGCAGCACCGATCCACGCACGGGCCTGCCCTGGCCAGCCATGCCTGCCTTCATGTTCGAGCAGGCGGTGGCAGCTGCACAAGCGGCAGGCTATGGCGGCTACGCACCGGATGCCTGCCTGATGAACCGCTACCAGCCCGGAGCCAGACTGACTCTGCACCGCGACGAAGATGAGATGGACTGGCATGCCCCCATCGTCTCTGTCTCGCTGGGGTTGCCGTGCACCTTTCTATGGGGCGGGCTGACACGCCAGTCGCCCGTGCGCCGCGTGCCTTTGATGCACGGGGACGTACTGGTCTGGGGTGGTGCCACGCGCATGGCCTACCACGGCGTCAATCCGCTCAAGGATGGCAGGCATCACCTGCTGGGGGCAGAGCGCTGGAATCTGACCTTTCGCATGGCCAAGCGCTACTACGACAGTGGCGCTGCCCCCGCTGCTGCGCACTGAGGCCTTCGCGCATGGAATGCGCCCAAGCCCGGCAGGGCAGAGATGGCAAACCTACAATCGGGGGCTATGAGCCTGCCCCACTACACCCGCGCCCAAGAGCTGCCTGCCCTGCTGCAGCAACGTATTGCCATTCTGGATGGTGCCATGGGCACCATGATTCAACGCTTCAAGCTGGGTGAAGCCCAGTACCGGGGCGAAGGCTACCAAGGCGCAGATGGCGCAGGCAACCGTTTTGCCGACTTTGCCCACGACGTGAAGGGCAACAACGAGCTGCTGTCCATCACCCGCCCGGACGTGATTCGGGACATCCACGAAAAGTACCTGGCCGCCGGTGCCGACCTGATCGAGACCAACACCTTTGGCGCGACCACCGTGGCGCAAGAGGACTACCACATGGCCGATTTGGCGCGCGAGATGAACCTCAAGAGCGCCCAGCTGGCCCGTGCCGCCTGCGACAAGTACAGCGTGAATGGCCGCAAGTGCTATGTGGCCGGTGCACTGGGCCCTACGCCCAAGACCGCATCGATCAGCCCTGACGTCAACGACCCCGGTGCGCGCAATGTGAGTTTTGAGACACTGCGCCAAGCCTACTTTGAGCAGACCGTGGATCTGATCAACGGCGGCGCAGACGTGATTTTGGTGGAAACCATTTTCGACACGCTCAACGCCAAGGCGGCGCTGTTTGCGGTGCAAGAGGCGTTTGAGGCCACGGGCGAAGTGCTGCCCATCATGATCAGCGGCACCGTGACCGATGCGTCGGGCCGCATCTTGTCGGGCCAGACCGTGACGGCCTTCTGGCACAGCGTGCGCCACAGCAACCCCCTGTCGGTGGGCCTGAACTGCGCGCTGGGTGCCACGCTGATGCGCCCCTACATTCAGGAGCTGGCCAAGGCCGCGCCAGACACCTTCATCAGTTGCTACCCCAACGCAGGTTTGCCCAACCCCATGAGCGACACCGGCTTTGATGAAACGCCCGATGTCACCAGCCGTCTGGTGCATGAGTTTGCGGCCGAAGGCCTGGTCAACATTGTGGGTGGCTGCTGCGGCACTACGCCCGATCACATTGGCGCGATTGCCAGGGCGGTGTCTGGCGACAAGGGCCGCAAGCTGTTCTATCCCGCTGAAGCCTGATGGCCAGACGAGCTGGCATTGAACGCTTTCTGAGTCAGCGTTGACAGCTATTTTTTCAAGCGCCTTGTGCATTGGTACAAGGCGCTTTTTGCATGGCGGTTTGCGCGGCTGCTGAACCTCTGCGTCTGAACGCACCAAAAAAAGCCCTGCAAAGCAGGGCTGTAAAGTGCCACTCAGGAAAACACAGGGACTAGGCCTGCGCGTGGTGCACGCTCAGGTCATGGTGTTGGGGCAGGGGGCTGGGCGCATCACGCCAACTCCGCCTGCGCTTCAATGCGCGGGTAAAACTCCAGGTTTTCGCGCTGCATGCGTTCGTGCAGGCGGCGCAGCACGTTGTTCGCATCGGCCCGAAAACCTTCGGCATCCTCGCGCAGGTGCTGTGCCGTATTCCAGCGGCGCACAAAGGCGTCATAGGCCTGGGCCAGCGGTGCCATCTCGGCCTGGTACATGCGACCCAGCCGGGCCAGGTCTGCATCGTCGCCGCGCTGCAGCGACGGATACAGCGCCTGATCTTCCACGGCCAGATGCAGCTTGATCACGGCGCTCATGCCGACAATGCCTTCGGCAATGGCTTGCGCGTTGTCAGCCACACCGGCATGTGTGAGCGTACGCAGGGCGGCTACGCGGCGCAGGATGTCGGTGTGCTGGTGCTTGAGTTTGTCGATCTGCATAAAGCTTCCTTGTGTGGCGTGCACCCGCCGACCAAGCGGAGTGCACGCTGCATGGTGGTTATTTGGCTGGAATGACGTTGCTGGAGGCCGGGGTGGTGAGTGCCGGGGCCGAGTGGCCCAGCACACCCTTGACCACCTGCCATGCCATGGCCAGTGCGCCCACAATGAAGACCACATCACCAAAGGTGCGCACCCAGCGCAGCGTTTCCAGCAGCGGCTGCTGCATGAAAGCTTCGCTGCGTGCCCACCACAGGCCTTCGCTCACGCTGGCGTGGAACTGCAGAACCCCAATCGGCAGCAAGCTGGTGGCAATCATCAGTACCAGACCACCGTTGAGGCACCAGAAGGCAGTTTTCATCAGGCCTTCGCTGAAGGCCATCTGGGGGCGCACATAGCGCAGCACCATCAGGCTAAAGCCCAGCGCCAGGAAACCATACACACCGAACAGGGCCGCATGGGCGTGCAGTGGCGTGGTGTTCAGGCCCTGCACGTAGTACAGGGAGATGGGCGGGTTGATCATGAAACCAAAGACGCCTGCGCCCAGCATGTTCCAGAAGGCCACGGCCACAAAGCACATCAGCGGCCACTTGAGTTGCTGCATCCACGGCGCACGGTCTTTGAGGCGCCAGTTCTCCCAGGCTTCATGGCCCAGCACGATCAGCGGCACCACTTCCAGCGCACTGAAGGCTGCACCCACGGCCATCACCGGGGTGGTGGTGCCTGCAAAGTACAGGTGGTGGAAGGTGCCGGGAATGCCCCCCAGCAGGAACAGCGAGGCCGAGGCCAGACTGGCTGTGGTGGCCATGCGGCGCGAGACCAGCCCCATGCTGGAGAACACAAAGGCCAGGCCAGTGGTGGCAAAGACTTCAAAGAAGCCCTCTACCCACAGGTGCACCACCCACCAGCGCCAGTACTCCATCACGGTCAGGCTGGTGCGCTCGCCGTAAAACAGCCCAGCGCCGTAGAACAGGCCAATGGCACCGCACGAACAGGTCAGCAGGGCCAGCAGGTTTTTGTCTTCGCCATTGCGCGCCAGCAATGCGGGCAGCACACCGCGCAGCATCAGCACCAGCCACAGCAGCATGCCCACCCATTTGAGGATCTGCCAGAAACGGCCCAGATCCACGTATTCATAGCCCTGGTGACCCAGCCAGAAGTTCCACTCTGCGGGCATGACCTGGGCAATCGCCAGGTAGTTGCCGACGAAAGAGCCGACGCAGACAAACACCAGCGCCCAGAACAGCACGTCCACGCCCAGTTTCTGGAATTTCGGGTCTTTGCCGCCGTTGATGACGGGGGCCAGAAACAGCCCCAGCGCCAGAAAGCCCGTAGCAATCCAGAACAGTGCACTTTGAATGTGCCAAGTGCGGGTGAGTGAGTAGGGGAACCATTGCGATACGTCTACGCCATAGAACTCCTGCCCTTCCACGGTGTAGTGCGCGGTAAAGCCGCCCAGCATCACCTGAAAGACAAACAGTCCGACGAGCAGCAGCAAATACTTGGCCAAGGCGCGTTGCGAGGGAGTCAGGGCAAAGCGCGTCAGCGGGTCTTGCACAGGTGCGGGGACTTCTTCGGTGTCCTGGTGGCGCAGGAATGACCAGCCCCACACCAGAAAGCCCACGCCTGCCAGCAAGATCACCACGCTGGCAATCGACCAGACCACGTTTTCGCTGCTGGGCACGTTGCTGATCAGCGGTTCGTGCGGCCAGTTGTTGGTGTAGGTGACTTTGCTGTTGGGACGCTCGGTGGCGGCGGCCCATGCGGTCCAGAAGAAGAACTTGGTCATCTGCGCGCGGCGCTCAGCGCTGGGCAGGGTGTTTTCCTTCATGGCAAAGCTCTCGCGGCTGCCGCGCAGGGCGGGCTCGTCCGAGAAAAGTTGCTCGTAGTAGGTGGCAGTTTGTGCCATGGCCCGGGCACGGCGTTCGCTCACGGTCAGTGTGTCGTTGTCATCGACGCGGTTGTGGCGGTATTCGGCCTGCAGCTGTGCACGCAGAGCGGCTTGCTCGCCCACCCCCAGATCGGCATAGGCCTGTTTGTGGCGCTCTTGCGCGCCCAGCTCCAGCCACGCGGTCAGTTCGCGGTGCAGCCAGTCGGCAGTCCAGTCAGGGGCCTGGTAGGCACCGTGGCCCCAGATGGAGCCCAGCTGCATGCCGCCCACCGATTGCCAGGCGGTCTGGCCGTCAAGAATGTCTTCTTCGGTGAACAGTTTTTCGCCCTTTTCGGTGACCACATGGTCAGGGATGGGCGGGGCTGCGCGGTAAATGTCGACACCCAGATAGCCCAGCAGCGCGAACATCACGATGCACATGCCAATGAGCGTGAACCAGTGTTTTTTATACGGACCCATGGTGTGGTCTCCCTCTGTGCAGTTACAGCACCTGCGCGGGCGCAAAGCGCTCGAACAGGATGTTGTTCTCGGTATGAATGTGGGCAATCAGGTCATCGCGAAAGCTGCGCAACCCGGTGTAGAGCGCGCGCCATGTGGTGCAGGCGTCGCGTGGGGTGGTGATGTTGTCGGTCAGCTCGGCCAGACGGCGCAGCTCGGTGCCGTGGTCATCGTGCTCAGAGCGCATGGCCGAAATGGGCATGCTGGCCATGCCTCCCTGCCCCCGCGTAATCATGGGAAACAGCACCATCTCTTCCTTGCGCATGTGGCTGTCCAGCTCTTGCGCCATGGCCTCCAGATGGTCGGCCAGGCCGTGGGGGCAGTCTTGGCGGTCGCCGTGGACATGTTCCACGCGGCGTGCCAGTCGAATCAGCTCGGGCAGTTGCTCTCTGTGTACAGCGTGATAGCGCACCAGCAGGTGCTCCACCAGTTGCGTGTCGCTGGCATCGCTCCAGTCCTGCTCGGGCTCTGCGGCGGCGCGCTGCTCCAGATTTTTCAGTGCATCCACCAGGGGGCGGGGATCAATGCCCAGGCTTTCGGTGGCCGTGCGCAGACTGCGGTTGCCGGCGCAGCAAAAGTCCAGCTGGTGGGCATCGAACAGACCGGTGGCTCCGGGAATGCGGCGGGCGAGCTGCCCCAATGACTGCTCCATGTAAGGCATGGTGAATCTCCTAGAAAGTCGTGAAAAAGCGGCCACGAGGGCGTGCTGTGTGCGGGGTGCTGGCCTTGCCAGAGTAGGTGTCTGGCAAGGCGTGTGGTGGTGCGCTGGGTGCGTTACAGGGCGCTGGGCTTGTAGACGCCAGGGACGCCTTCGCCCGTGACTTCCAGTACGCCGACGGCGCCTTTGCCGGTGCGCGAGAGTGCATGGTCTACCAGCAGATAGCTGCCGGGGTGGTCCATCTTCAGCTCCACAATGGTGGCGCCGCCTGGGGCAACCACGGTGGTTTGCACGCTGTGCTTGATGGTGTTGAGTGCGGCTTCGCTGTAGACCTTGTCAAATACTTCGCCAATGATGTGGAACGAGGCAATCTTGTTGGGCCCGCCCACACCGAAATAGATGCGCACGGTCTCACCCACCTTGGCCTGCATCTTGTGCGTCTTGCTCAAGGCTCCGACCGCACCGTTGAACACGTAATAGGTGGGCAGCTCATCGGACATTCTTTGCAGGTCCACGTCCTGGTGCACCTTGGCGCCAATGGGGCGCTGTGTGTACATGTCGCCTTGCATCACATAGAACTCGCGGTCTACCTTGGGCAGGCCCTGCTCGGGCTCGACCAGAATCATTCCGTACATGCCTGCAGCAATGTGCTGTGGCACCAGCGGTGTGGCGCAGTGGTACACAAACAGGCCTGCGTGCATGGCCTTGAAGGTGATGGTTTTTTCTTGGCCGGGTGCAACCTGGGTGTGCTCGCCCCCTCCGTGCCCGCCTGTTACGGCATGCAGGTCGATGGAGTGGATGGCCTTGCTGTCCTTGGCATTGGCCAGTGTCAGCTCAATGGTGTCGCCCACCCGCGCACGCAGCATGGGGCCGGGGACCTGGCGGTTGAAGGTCCAGTAAGTAAAACTGGTGTCGTCATCCAGCTTGCCGGACAGCTCCACGGTCTCCAGGCGCACCTTCTGTACTTGCGGGGCATGCGCCGCAATGGGAGGTGGCAACTGGGTGGGGCTGGCCGAGATATCAACCGCCGTGGGGTCTGCGCCCTTTTGCGGCACGGTGATGGGTGTGTACAGCGCTAAAGCCGCATCGCTGGAGGTGCTGCTGGCAGATTTGGCTGGCTGTGATTTGCCCGTGACCTGGATGGTGCCAAACATGCCGACCTGGCGGTGCCCGGGGATGGAGCAGTAGTACTGAAACTCACCCGCCTGCGAGGCAGTGAAACGTACACGCTGTGTGCCCTTGCCGCTGAATTTGGGCGATGCCACGCCCAGCTCGTCAATGCGCAAATCGTGCTCGGCACCTTCTCCGCTGGCCAGCTCGATTTCGACGGTGTCGCCCACTGCCACGGTCAGCGTGGGGTTGGCAACGCCTTTGTCATCCACATAGACCATCTTGCCGTCCACCACATTGGTGTGCAGCACAAAGCGCTTGACGCTTTGCTGGGCGCTGGCGGAGGTGCCCGCCTTTTGGGGGGCTGCTTGCAGGGTGGGGGCAATACCAGACAGGGTCAGCGCGCAGATGGCTAGAGAGAGGGTGCGCAATGTGGGCTGTTTCATGGTTGTGGGCTCCAGTGAGTGAGGGCGGGTTTGCCGTCACTTCTCACTACGCACAGAACAGGCCAGAAAAAATCAAAATAAAAACAAGTGTTTACCCAGATCAAGGTCATAACTACCCGATGCAGTTAGGGTGAAAACAACCTTAGAAAGGTGATTTTCACCATGAACCCCTTGCACGCGTTATTGCTGACCGACCTTGCCATGGAGCTGCCCATGGCCGTACGTCTGCAGCGTTTGGTAGAGCTGTTGCGCATGCAGTTTGGCTGCGGTGCTGTGGCACTTTTGAGTCTGGACAGTGAGACCAGCAGCCTGCGCCCTGTGGCGGTGGACGGCTTGTCCAGCGATGCGGTCGGGCGGCGTTTTCCGATTGCAGAACACCCCCGTCTGGCCACCTTGCTCCAGCGGGCTGGCGAGGTGGTGCGCTTTCCGCATGACAGCAAGCTGCCTGACCCCTACGACGGTCTGGTGATCGAGCAACCGGGCCAGCCACTGGATGTGCATGACTGCATGGGCGTAGCGCTGGAGGTGGAGGGCCAGTGCTGGGGCGTGCTGACGCTGGACGCGCTGACGGTGGGCACCTTTGAGGGCAAGGCCATCCGAGAGCTGGAGCAGCTGGTGCTGGTGATTGAAGCGGCCGTGCGCGTGACGCGCCTGGAGACCGCGCTGCGCGGTGTACGCCAATCGGCAGGGGCGGTAGAGGAAGGCATAGCCTCGCGCCCCGAGGGTGAAATCATCGGGCAAAGCAAGCCCTTGCTGCACTTGCTGCAAGAGCTGCAAGTGGTGGCCGACACCGAATTGCCCGTGCTGCTGCTGGGCGAAACCGGTGTGGGCAAGGAGCTGTTTGCACGGCGGCTGCACCAGATGTCGCGCCGCAGCGGCAAACCGCTGGTGCACGTCAACTGCGCGGCGTTGCCTGAGGCCCTGGCTGAAAGCGAATTGTTTGGCCATGTGCGTGGTGCTTTTTCAGGGGCCATTGCCGAGCGCGCAGGTCGCTTTGAGGCCGCAGAAGGTGGCACGCTGTTTCTGGATGAGGTGGGCGAGCTGCCCCTGTCCATTCAGGCCAAGCTGCTGCGGGCCTTGCAAAACGGAGAGATTCAGCGGCTGGGCGCAGACCGCCCGCGCAAGGTGAATGTGCGCATCATTGCGGCCACCAACCGCAACCTGAAAGAGCGCGTGCAGGAAGGCAGTTTCCGTGCAGATCTGTACCACCGTCTTTCGGTCTACCCCGTGCCGATTCCGCCACTGCGTGAGCGTGGCAACGATGTGCTGCTGCTGGCCGGATTCTTTCTGGAACTCAACCGTGCGCGTCTGGGCTTGCGCAGCTTGCGCCTGTCGGTGGCGGCAGAAGATGCGCTGCACCGCTATGCATGGCCGGGCAATGTGCGCGAGCTCGAGCACGTGGTCAGCCGTGCAGCACTCAAAGCACTGAGCCATGGTGCACAGCGCAGTGACATTGTGACGCTGGAGGCCGACTGGCTGGGGCTGGATGTTCAGCCATTACCAATGGCCGCCACGGTGTTGCACGCGCCCATGCTGGCCCCCGCCCCTTCCATGCGCGCCGTGGTGGACAGCGCGCAGCGCGAGGCCATTCGCTGGGCGCTGGATGCCCACCGGGGGCAGTGGGCACAGGCGGCCCGTTCTCTGGATGTAGACCCCAGCAATCTGCACAAGCTGGCCAAACGGCTGGGGCTCAAGACTGCCTAGTCTCTGGCGAAGCTGCCACGCACTATTTATAAAAGGAGCTTCATGCGCATGACTGGCTTATGTTCCAGATATAAAAGATGCTGAAACATATAGTACGTAAGCGATAGCAGCTATTTTTTTAATATTTCTTGGTTCTGTCTTGCCGCAAGTTCAGAACTGCCAGCGCAACGTACCCAGCCCGTCAAAGCTGACGGTGACCAGATCACCGGCCTGTACTTCGGGGCAGCCCGTCCAGGTGCCGGTGGTGACCACCGTGCCTGCGGTGACCGTGCCGTAGTGCTGGGTGACGTGCTGCAGCCATGCCGCCAGCAGCCATGTGGGGTCTTGCAGGCTGTGGGTGCCTGTAAAGCTTTGCACGGCACCATCGTTGACTTGCAGCGTGCACGTTTGCAGGCTCCAGTCGTGCTGGCGCAGTGGGGCAAAGTCTTGCCAGTCGCTGATGGCTAAACCACCATGGCACTGGCCGTCTGCCAGCAGCGTCAGCGCGGGTGCAAGGGTGCCTTCGCGCCAGCGGCTGTCCACAAACTCAATGGCCACGGCGCAGGCATCGACCAGTGCGCGCGCGGTCTCGGGAGTCAGCGCTGCGGCCTGTTCGGCAGTGACATCCTGGCCCAAGCGCAGCGCAATCTCGCCTTCAATGCCGCGCAGGCTAAACACGGTGGCAGGTGGTGTAGCGGCGGTGGCGCTGGCTTGCACGCCGGGCTCTGGCAGCGGAGCGTGAATCAATGCCGCCGCACGGCTGGGGCCGCCTGATTTCCAGTAACGCGGCACGCTGCCAGCCGGCCACCACTTGCGCGCAATGGCCAAGGCGTTTTGTACGGCCCGTGCGTCTGCTGCATCGCGCAGCATGTAGGCCACATCTGCACCGTGCGCCACACGCTCGCCCAGCTTGCGGGACCACCACAGTGCATCGGCGATGGAGTAGGCGTCCTCAGGCAAGTCCGGGGCCACCTTGGGCCAGTCGGGCAGGATGTCCTCAGGGTCATCTTTGGCCAGCAGGCTCAAACCCAGTGGCGGCTGGTTGGCAAAAGGCGAAGGGGCCGTGGAGCAAGCGCCCTGGGCGCAATCTTTTTCGGAATGGGTCGACATGGGGGGCAATCATGGCAAATTCATGCCGTTGAGCAGCGTGAAGGGGCGTGTGACCGCACAGGGCAGGCGGATTCCCTTGAGCAAGTCATGGGCTTGTGCAGCCATGGCGCTGTGGTCAAGCATGGGGCGTGATTTTTTCTTTTTGCAGATGTGTGAATAATGGCTGAGAAATCACGATAAATAGCGATGAAATACGTGAACTTGCATGGTTATGCGTGAAATTTATAACTATGCAAACAAGCGGCCTTGGACAGTTGAACGCTGGCTGCGTACGCTGGAACCAGCTGATCAAGGCACGCTAGTCGAGCCATTTGATCGCACTACTTTTTTGAGGTTCTTATGCCTGCACATGAACATTCCGCGCATTCGATGACACACGCATTGCCTTCTTACCTGAATCCGGACGACGTCGGCCCCTGGGGCACCTACCTGCAACAGGTCGATCGTGTCACCCCCTATCTGGGCTCGCTGGCCCGCTGGGTCGAAACTCTCAAGCGCCCCAAGCGCATTCTGATCGTGGACGTGCCCATTGAGATGGACGACGGCTCCATTGCGCACTTTGAAGGCTACCGCGTACAGCACAACCTGAGCCGTGGACCCGGCAAGGGCGGCGTGCGTTTTCACCAGGACGTGACGCTGTCTGAGGTGATGGCGCTGTCGGCCTGGATGTCGATCAAGAACGCCGCCGTCAATGTGCCTTACGGCGGTGCCAAGGGTGGTATCCGCGTGGACCCCCGCAAGCTGTCCAAGGGCGAGCTGGAACGCCTGACCCGTCGCTACACCAGCGAAATTGGTTTGCTGATCGGCCCAAGCAAGGACATTCCTGCCCCGGACGTGAACACCAATGCGCAAACCATGGCGTGGATGATGGACACCTACTCCATGAACACGGGTTCGACCGCCACGGGTGTGGTTACAGGCAAGCCCGTGGACTTGGGCGGATCGTTAGGCCGTGTTGAAGCCACAGGCCGTGGCGTATTCACCGTGGGCGTTGAAGCCGCCAAGCTGATTGGCTTGCCGATTGAAGGCGCACGCATCGCCGTGCAGGGCTTTGGCAATGTGGGTGGCACCGCAGGCAAACTGTTTGCCGATGCGGGCGCCAAAGTGGTGGCTGTGCAAGACCATACCGGCAGCATCAGCAACGCCAACGGTCTGGACGTGGCGGCGCTGCTGGCGCACGTTCGCGACCAGGGTGGCGTGGGCGGCTTTGCCGGTGCGCAAGCCATTGAAGCAGAAGACTTCTGGTCGGTCGATTGCGACATCCTGATTCCAGCGGCACTGGAAGGCCAGATCAACAAGGACAACGCCCAGCGCATCAAGGCCAAGATGGTGATTGAAGGCGCCAACGGCCCGACAACCCCAGAGGCCGATGACATCCTGCACGACAAGGGTGTGCTGGTGCTGCCCGATGTGATTGCCAATGCTGGTGGCGTGACGGTGAGCTACTTTGAGTGGGTGCAGGACTTCTCCAGCTTCTTTTGGAGCGAAGAAGAAATCAATGCCCGTCTGGTGCGCATCATGCAAGAGGCGTTTGGCGCAGTCTGGCAAGTGGCGCAGGAAAACAAGGTGAGCCTGCGCACGGCCACCTTCATTGTTGCCTGCAAACGCATTTTGCACGCACGTGAAATGCGTGGTCTGTACCCATAAGCAAGGGGCAGCAACCCACACGCAAAGCGGCCCTGAGGGCCGCTTTTTTCATGGGCGTTGCTGAGCCCAGACATGGCGTTGCAAGGTGCGCTGTGCCAAATGCAGCACCGGGGCATCCACCATTTTTCCATTCACCACGCACACTCCGCCTTGGGCAAGTTCCATGGCCTGAACCACGGCGCTGGCATGGGCCACGGCGGCTTCTGTGGGCGAGAACACCTGGTGGGCCACGGCAATTTGCGCCGGGTGGATGCACAGCTTGGCACCAAAGCCCATGCGCAGTGCGCGCTGGCAGTCTGCGTCCATGTGCGTGCTGTCTTTGGTGTCAACAGTGACGCCGTCAATAGGAGGTGCCAGATTGGCACGGCGCGATGCCATGACGATGGCCATGCGTGTGGGCAGCAGCTCGCCTTCATCGTCTGCGCACTGCATGCCTGCATCGACTTGAAAGTCCAGATGACCAAATGCCAGGCGAGCAACTTGCGGGGCGGCGGACAGACTGGCCAGTGCATCCATGCCTGCCACCGTTTCTACCAAGGGGATCAAGGCGCAGGCGGGGCCTGCTGTCTGGGCGATGGCATGAAGGACAGAGACGGTCTCTGCCTTCGGAACAACCACGCCAGCAATGCCCGCCGCCACCAGTTGCTTGAGCACCTGAATGTCGCCCTCATGCCAGGCGGTCTGCGCGGCATTGATGCGCACCAGCACACGCGCACGCAGCGTGGCAGACAGTGTTTGCACAGTGCCCAAAAGTGCCTGGCGTGCCGCTGCCTTGTCGCTGGGCGCGACCGCATCTTCCCAGTCAGCAATCACCATGTCAGCAGCGCTTTTCAGGGCTTTGTGCAGGCGATCGGTCTGATGGGCCGGAACAAACAAAAACGAACGCGCGTTGTGCAGCAGATCACTCATGGGAAAACCTAGCAGGCGGGTGTACAAACTACGAGATCAAACGTACTCGGCAATCTCGATCAGATTCAGGTCGGGGTCACGCACATAGATGGAGCGAATGGGGCCTCGTGCGCCGGTGCGCATCACGGGGCCGCATTCAATGTCGATGTGGTGGTTAGCCAGGTGCTGGCGGATGATTTCAAGCGGCTGTGACGCAATCAGGCACACATCCAGCGCACCGGGTGTCGGGTGCTGCGCCTTGGGTTCAAACTCTTTGCCGGCAATGTGCAAATTGATTTTTTGAGCGCCGAATACAAAGGCTTTGCGCTGCTCGCCAAAAGTCTCCAGCTGCATGCCCAGCACCTCGACATAAAACCGGATGCAAGCGGTTTCGTGTGCCGTGGTCAGCACCAGGTGGTCCATACGATCAATCATGAAAAAGCTCCACCAGCGGCGCTGTGCTGCGCCGCTGGTCATGGGGGATTACTCTGCCGTTACGCCGGTTTCCTTGATCACCTTGGCCCAGCGTGCCACTTCGGCGGTCAGGTGCTTGCGCAGGCCTTCGGGCGTGGCTTTCTCGGGCGAAACAAGGTCAGAGCTCAGGTCGGCGATGCGTGCCTTCACGTTGTCGTCCTTGATGGCCACATTGAGCGCCTTGTTGATCTTGTCGATCACTTCTTTAGGCGTGCCCTTGGGTGCGTACATGCCGTGCCAGACCTTGACGTCAAACCCTTTGAGGCCCTGCTCATTCAGGGTAGGAATATCGGGCAGCGAAGACAGGCGCTCAGGGGTGGTGACACCAAAAACCTTGACACGTTTGCCATCCTTGATGACTGGTACGGTCTGCGTGGTCTGGTCGCACAGCAGATCGACCTGCCCGCCCATCAAGTCATTCATGGCCGGGCCAGCACCCTTGTAGGGGATGGTGGTCAGGTTCACACCCAGCTGGTGCATCAGCAGCATGCCGCACAGTTGCGAGACCGCGCCGATGCCTGCGTTGGCCAGCGAAACCTTCTCCTGGTTTTTCTTGACGTAGTCCTGCAGCTCCTGGAAGTTGTTGGCCGGAAAGTCCTTGCGCGACAGCAGCGTCATGGGGACATCCAGCACCTGACCGATGTACTCGAAATCCTTGAGCGGGTCATAAGGCAGCTTCTTGTACAGCGCAGGTGCCGTGGCCATGCCCATGTGGTGAATCAAGATGGTGTATCCATCATTTTTGGCCTTGGCAACGCGCGTGGGTGCAATCGTGCCGCCTGCGCCCACGGTGTTTTCTACCAGCACTGACTGACCCAGCACCTGTCCCATGGGCACAGCCAGCAGACGTGCAACCACATCGGTGGGGCCGCCAGCAGAGTAGGGAACGACCAGCGTGATGGCCTTGTCTGGCCAGTTGCTGGCCATGGCGTTGCCCATGCCCAAAGTGACCAGCGCGCAGGCGCTGAGCAGGGTGCGTCGTGAAACCTGATAAGTCTTCGTTGTCATCTCGTTGTCTCCTGGTGTGTTTTGAGTAAAACGGAGTGCTGCGTGCACTCTCTGTGCGGTGTTTCCGCTTGCAATATTGCGTCCGGTGCAGACCCCCGTCTTCACCGGACACAAATGGTTCAGGCCATCAAACGACCCACACGCTTCCAATGCGCCACTTGCCATAGTTGTTCCACGGCTTGTGGTGCATTGGTTGCGTAGTTCGGGTTGCCATACACCGCCAATCGAAGTGCTTTGGCGGTGATTTCATCGCGCGACAAGGTGTTGCCTGGATCTCCCTTGGGTTCATCCACACGCCCTTGCAAGTGACGGCCATCGGTGGTTTGTACAGTGACTTTGCCAATCCAGCATTGGGGGTAAGCCGCATCAACCTCGGCATCGAGCACCATGTGTACTTTTTCGCGCAACGCCACGGTGGCAGGCGACTGGAAATGGGCATCAAACTGCGTCAGCCCCGCAAAGCCAAACTGTGCAGCCAGGGCCAGCACCGTACCCATGGAAAACTTGCTCTGGTGCACGCTGGAGGGGCTGACCACGGGTCCCAGCACGTCAATGGCGCCCTGGTGCACATGGCAGGTGACCTGTGCAATGTCTTCGGGGCGCAGCTTGTTGTGCTGCATGACTTGCAAAAGTGCATCGGCAGCCGGGTGCGTATGGCGGCAGGATGCATGCCATTTGAAACTGGTCTCCGCCGTGGCCCAGCGGGTGCCCAAACCATCGGTGAGCTTGCCGGGGTTGGCGTCGGTACTCATGCCAGCGGCCAGCCCCTGTGGGCCGGTAAAGATGTCCTGTGCGCCGGTGAACCCATCTTTGGCCAGATACGCCGCCATCAGGCCCGCAGCCGCGGCGTGTGCGGTGTGCAGCTGTTTGCTGTCGGCTGCTGTGCGCAAAAACTCCCACAAGCCTGCGGCCTGGGTGCCCGCCGATCCCAGTGCATGCTGCATTTGCACCGGGCTCAGGCCCAGCAGATGGCCCACGGCTGCGGCTGCGGCCAAGGTGCCTGCGGTGCCTGTGGTGTGAAAAATCCGGTAGTGGCTGCGGCCCAGAAATTCGCCCACGCGGATGCCCACTTCATAGCCTGCTACACAGGCCGCCATCAGTTGCGCACCAGTTGCCCCCATGCTTTGCGCCACGGCAACCGCAGGTGCAAACACCACGGCTGCCGGGTGGAACACCGAGCCGTTGTGCACATCATCTTGCTCTGCGACATGCGCTGCTGCCGCGTTGGCCAGTGCAGCCATCATGGGCGAAGTGGTGGTGTCTTGACCGATCACCTCACAGGGCCCCTGGGCTGGTCCTTGCGATAGTGCAAAGCGCGTCAGGCTTTGTACAGGTCGTGCATTTTGACCGGCCAGCACAGAGCCGAACCAGTCGACCCACAGGTCCTCAGCCTTGCGCTGTACGGCGGGAGGAATATCGTCCCACTGCAGCGTGGCCGCAAACTGAGCCAGGGGGTGAATGGTGATGTGACTTTCTTGCTTCATGCTGGTTCCTGTTGCAGCGTGCGCAAGCGCAGACTGCTTTTTTTGGGGTGTTGCGGCGTCACGCGCACGGGCTGTTTTGCAAGGCAGCGGCCTGCTCTGCGCTCCAGCCCAGCTCGGCCAAAATGGTGGCGTTGTGCTGGCCCACGGCGGGGACAGGCTCCATGCGGTAGTCGAAAGCGCTGTTTACGCCGGGGGGCAACAGGGCGGGCACATCACCTTCGGGTGTCGCCACGGTGCGCCAGCGCTCACGTGCCTGCAATTGCGGGTGCCGCCACAAATCGGCCATGTCGTTAACGCGGGCGTTGGCAATGCCTGCTGCTTCCAGCCGGGCCACTACTTGCTCGGCAGTCAAGGCAGCGAAGGTTTCCACGATCACGGCTTGCAACGCAGCGCGGTTGGCATTGCGCTGGGCGTTGCTGTCAAAGCGCGTGTCGATAGCAATATCGGGTTGCAGCAGCACGGTGGCGCAAAAGGCTTTCCATTCACGCTCGTTTTGCAGCCCCAGCATCACGGTTTTGCCGTCACCGGCCTGGAAGGGGCCATACGGGTAGATGCTGGCGTGCGATGCGCCTGTACGCGGCGGCGGGGGCGCACCGTCATAGGCGTAGTACATGGGGTAGCCCATCCACTCGCCCATCGCCTCCAGCATGGACACATCAATGTGGCTGCCTTCGCCTGTTTTTCCACGCAACATCAATGCCGCCAAAATATTGGTATAGGCATACATGCCGGCTGCAATATCGGCCACCGAAATACCTGATTTGCTGGGTGTATCAGGCGTGCCGGTCACCGACAAAAAGCCTGCCTCGCTCTGGATCAGCAAGTCATACGCTTTTTTGTCGCGATAGGGGCCATCGGCACCATAGCCACTGATGTCGCACACGATCAAGCGGGGGTTGTGCGCCTTTAATTCGTCGTACGACAGCCCCATGCGCGCAGCCGCGCCAGGGGCCAGGTTCTGCACCAGCACGTCTGCGGTTTTCAGTAGCTCCAGCAGCGCAGATTTGGCCAGTGGCTGTTTCACATCCAGAGCCAGACTTTGCTTGCTGCGGTTGATCCAGGTGAAGTGCGACGACTGGCCCTTCACGCGCTGGTCATAGCCGCGCGCAAAGTCACCGCTGCCGGGACGCTCCACCTTGATAACGCGCGCACCCAGATCAGCCAGTTGGCGTGTGCAAAACGGAGCGGCTACCGCGTGTTCCAAAGAAATGACAGTGATGCCGTCAAGAGGTCGAATCATGTGAAATCCAATATCCGAAGTGGGCCTGCAATGCGGTGCAACCGCACAGGGGGTTGTCCATGTCAGAAAGAACGGGGCAGACCCAGCAGGTGCTCGGCCACGTACGAAAAAATCAGATTGGTGGAGATAGGCGCAACCTGGTACAGGCGTGTTTCGCGGAATTTGCGCTCCACGTCGTACTCGCAGGCAAAGCCAAAGCCGCCGTGAAACTGCAGACAGGCGTTGGCCGCCTCCCAGCTGGCCTTGGCTGCCAGGTACTTGGCCATGTTCGCCTGGGCTCCCATGGGCTCGTGCTGGTCAAACAGCTCGCACGCTTTCCAGCGCATCAGGTTGGCCGCTTCCAGCTCGATAAAAGTCTCGGCAATCGGGAACTGCACCCCCTGGTTCTGGCCGATGGGGCGACCAAATACCTGCCGGTCCTTGACGTAGTGGGTCACCCGGTCCATGAACCAGTAGCCATCACCAATGCACTCGGCAGCAATCAGCGTGCGCTCGGCGTTCAGGCCATCGAGGATGTACTTGAAGCCCTTGCCTTCTTCCCCGATCAGGTTCTCGGCGGGGATTTCCAGATTCTCAAAGAACAGTTCGTTGGTCTCGTGGTTGACCATGTTGGGGATCGGGCGCACGGTCATGCCCTTTTTCTCGGCTTCGCGCAGATCCACCATGAAGATCGACATGCCCTCAGACTTCTTGGTCACTTCTGCCAGCGGCGTGGTGCGCGCCAGCAAGATCATGAAATCGCTGTGCTGGATACGGCTGATCCACACTTTCTGGCCGTTGATGACGTATTTGTCACCCTTTTTCACCGCACTGGTCTTGATCTTGGTGGTGTCGGTGCCGGTGGTGGGCTCGGTCACGCCCATCGACTGCAGGCGCCATTGGCCGGTTGCAATTTTGGGCAGGTACCTGTCTTTTTGCTCCTGCGATCCATGGCGCAGCAATGTGCCCATGTTGTACATCTGGCCGTGGCATGCCCCGGAGTTGCCGCCGCAGCGGTTGATCTCTTCCATGATGACCGAGGCTTCGGTCAGACCCAGACCCGAGCCGCCGTATTCCTGCGGAATCAGCGCCGCCAGCCAGCCCGCCTCGGTCAGCGCGGTGACGAACTTTTCAGGGTAGGCACGTTCTTCGTCCACCTTGCGGAAATACTCGTCGGGAAAGGCCTTGCACAGGTCGCGGATCGCATCGCGAATTTCGTGGTGGTTGTTGCTCAGAGTCTTTTCAATCATTGCCATTTTTCGAACCTTTGGTGCCTTTGGCGCTTTGTCTGTGAGCACAGAAAGCGTTTGTTTTTGTGTCTTTTGAAGGTGCTTCAAGCCAGCGTGGCCGTGGCTTGCATGGTGAGCCAGCCTTCGTGGTCCTGCGCCCAAAGCTCCACGCTCTTGCCATCTGCCGAAGGCTTGCCGTGCACGCTGAAGCTGTGCAGGTCAAACGTTGGTCGCACGGCCTTGAAAGCAAAACTTTGCAGTTGAGCGCTGGGGTCGCTGCGGCGCAGCAGATCTACCAGCAGCGTGGCAATCAAGGGGCCATGCACGATCAAGCCGGGGTAGCCTTCGACTTCGGTCACATATTTGCGGTCATAGTGAATACGGTGACCATTGAAGGTGAGTGCGGAGTAGCGAAACAGCAGCACGTCATCGGGCGTGATCACGCGAGACCATTGCTGCTGGCCAGCCAGAGGCGGTGTTTGCGGCGCAGGGGCTGGCTCTCCGGGCAAAGCCATTGGGCGGTAGACGATGTCGTGTTCTTCCACCAGCGACAGGCCATCGGCATTGCCAAAGCGGTGTTCAACCTGCACGAACAGCAACTCCCCCGAGCGACCTGTTTTGTGCTGCACAGACTGGATGGTGGAAACGCGCTCAGCGTCTTGGCCCACTTGGAGCGGGTTGCCCGGCTCCCAGCGCATACGCCCCCCAGCCCACATGCGACGGGGCAGAGGCACCGGCGGCAGAAAACCGCCGCGTTGGGGGTGGCCATCAGCCCCCAGCTCGCTTTGGCGGGCATGGGGCAGAAAGTACAGCCAGTGCCACAGCGGTGGCACGGTGCTGCCGGGCACCACGGGCGCATCATCACGGTCAAGCGTGGCCGACAAAGCGCGCAAAGGCGCAGGGGTGATCAGGTCGCTTGATATGTCGCTGCGGCCTTGCCAAGTTTGCAGGTGTGCCAGCTGGGTGGCATCAATCAGAGGAGATGGGGTCGTCTTGCTCATGGTCAATGTGGTGCTTTGTGAGGGTGGCGCCAGCCATTGCTGACACGCTGTTGCAATGCATCTTGGGCGTGGCCAATGCTTTCTACAATCACAGTTTTTGCAAGCAAGCCTTCAGTTTTTCAAAAGGCTTGGCGTTATCCGTACTAACCCGGACACCCTATGAAACTCGAATTAAAAGACTGTGTGCTGTTTGTGCAAGTGGCCAAAACAGGCAGTTTGACTAAGGCGGCCGCGCAGTGTTTCTTGTCACTGGCAGCGACCAGTGCGCGCATCAAGGCCATGGAGGAAGAAGCGGGTATGCCTTTGCTGATTCGAGAGGCTCGGGGTGTGCGACTGACGCCGCCGGGGGAGGCTTTTCTCTTCCACGCCCGTGCCATGCTGCAGCAGGCGCAGCAGCTTGAGGCTGACTTGCAGGAGTACGGGGCAGGCCTGCGCGGCCACGTGCGTGTGTTTGCCAACACAACGGCAGTGACTGATTTTTTGCCCGACATTCTGGCGGCCTACCTGATGGCGCACCCCCACATCAGTGTGGACTTGCAGGAGCGCCCGAATGCCGACATTGCTGCAGACATCCGCGAAGGCCGGGCGGATCTGGGCATCATTGCGGGCGAGGTGGACATGCATGGCCTGACCAGCGTGCACTTCAGCACCGATCGGCTGGTGCTGGTGACGCCCGATGAGGCCCGCTGGCAAGGGGTCGAGGCGCTGGGCTTTGCGGATGTGCTGCATGAGCACTTTGTGGGCATGCATCGCAGCAGTACCTTGCAAACTTTTCTGGGCACGATGGGCCAGCAGCTGGGTCACACCCTCAAGCTGCGCATTCAATTGGCCAGTTTTGATGCGATGTGCCGCATGGTGGCTGCTGGCGTGGGCATTGCTGTGGTGCCTGAAAGTGCCGCTCTGCGTAGCAGTACCCGGCCGCATTTGCGACAGATTGCGTTAAGAGACAACTGGGCCGTGCGCCCGCGTTACATGCTGCTGCGCGAAGGCAGCAGTGTGGCCAGCCATGTGCAAGACCTGATGCACGCCGTGCAGCAATACCACGCCAGCAGTGATGCGTAAGAGGCCTTAGAGCGTGCGCCGCTGCGCCCGGTCGATTGACCACAGGTAGTTCATCTCTGCACAAAAAGGCTGCGCGCAAATGGCCCGGCCTTGGTACTGACAGCCAGCGCGGTTGCAGAAGTTGGCCTGTTCATTGGCGTTGCGGGGCTGTTTTTTGTTGTGGCCTTCGGCCTCGGCCTGCGCCATGAGCAGCCACGGATCAGTGCTGCGCCCTTGAATCATGGCTTGCAGATCCTGCGGCAGCATGTGAGCGGGCATGTAAACCGAAGCCATCTGCGCGCTCTGTGCGGCCTGCGCCAGCGGTTGAAATTCCAGCTGCAAAATGGCACTGGTACGCATGGCTTGCGCCGCAACAGCCGCCGCAGAGCCGGGCAAGAGCTGCGGCTGCATCACCAGCCCCATGCTGCCGCTGCTCAACTGCTGCACGCTGCCCGCAAAAGGCAGTGCCAGCAGGCCACCCAAGCTGAAACCACCGGGTGTGCCGGACAGCAGGCCGGGGATGGTGGACAAGCCTGCTGCTGCCGGGCTGGCACCAGCGGGCAGGGCGGTGCCCAGTGCTGCTTGTGCCTGTGCCCAGGCCACTGGTACGCGCAAGGTCAGGGTAAAGCTGCGTTCGCCATCGGCCGCTTGCACAGAGCCTTGCTGCACCAGCCAGTTCTGCAGCTGGGGCAGGCGAATGTCCGTTTTGTCCGTGGCAGCTGCCTGCGCGGCTTGGGCTGTTGTGGCAGCCAGGGCAGGGGACAAGTTACCCGCAGTGGCGGCTTGCCCGGCCAGTTGCAGCACAGCGTTGGTCAGTGCCGTAGGCCATGCCTGCAGGCTGACCAATTGCTGCGGCAGTGGCTGGCTGGCAGTGGCTTGCTGGAGCAAGGTCGTCACAAAAGCCTGTAGCTGTGGGCTGACACCAGCAGCTGGCCAGTTGGCCGGCAAGGTGGCACTGCCTGACTGGATGTGGTTAACCAAGTTGGCCACAAGCTGGTTGAAAGCGTCCATTTTGACGGCCTGCTGCGCCTGGGGCGACAGGTTCACACTGCTGGACAGTGCCGCCTGCGTGGCCGCCACAATCTGTGCCACCTGCGCCGCGCTGGCTATGCCGCTGGCAGGTGCTACTGGGGCGGTGGGCGCAGCGGGTGCTGCTGCATTGGCTGCTGGTGTTGAACTGGGCGCTGGTGTGCTGGCCTGCCCGCTGCTGGCAGTACTGGTGTTGCTGGGCGGCGCAGACGCATTCCCCTGTGTGGCTGCCTGGGCGCTGGCCGCAAAGTTGGGCCCGCCTGCACTGGCGTTGCCAGTCGCGCCTTCTGTGTGGCTGGGCGCTGCTGGCGGGATGGGCAGGGCAGACGTTGGGGGGATGGCGGAAGTCACGCGCTGACTGTAGTGCAAAACCGTGCGCAGGCCCAAGTGTGGGGGCAGTGCTTTTGATAGCTTCTAGCGCTTGCTGTACCGGCGCTAGAAGTCATTTCGGTTTGCAACTGCCTCAAGTCTTGGCAGGTGGCAATTGCAGCTGCTGCACAAACAACGCAGCCGCCAGCCCCAGAGGGCGCTCTTTGGACCATACCCAATCGACAAACAGTCGTGTGCCGTTGCTCAGGTTGGACAGCGGAATCTGCACCAGCTCGCAGCTGTGAATGTGGGGCTCTACAAAACTGTGCGGCAGCCAGCCCCAGCACAGGCCTGCGGCAATCAGGGAGCGTGCTGCGCCGTGGCTGTCGGCACGCCACAGGTGGTGCGAGAACACAAAGCGTGTATCAGTTAGGGAGGGGTCGCGGCTGGCCACCAGAATTTGCCGGCTGGCGGCCAGTTGCGCCATGTCGATGTGCGCACCGCCTTGTGCCTGCAACTGTGTCCACAGAGGGTGGCGGGTAGACATCACTGCTACCAAGGTTTCGGCGCCTTGTTCCTGAAAGTCTTCGCGTGCATCGAAAGAGGGGCGCTCAAATACCAGCGCGAGCTGCGCACGGCCTGCATGCAGCAATTCCAGCGCGTCGGCCTGCGGGGCGACCAGCACCTCGACCACCAGCGCCGGGAACTGCTCCACCACAGGCTGCAAATGCTCGGCCCACGCGGTGGCCAGCAACTCGGGGGCAATTGCCAGCGTCAATCGTTTTTCCAGCCCGGCATGCAAGGCTAGTGCTTGCTGGTTGAGCTGCTGCAGTTGCTGGGCCAGCAGGCGGGCTTGCGGCTCCAGGGCCCGCGCAGCGGCAGTGGGTTGTGGCTCGCGCCCGGTGCGGTCAAACAGTTGCAGGCCCAGTTCGGCTTCCAGATGGCCCATGGCCATGCTTATCGCTGAAGGCACGCGGCCCAGCTTGCGCGCAGCGGCAGAGAACGAGCCCGTATCGAGTACGGCCAGAAACAGCGGGACTTGCTCGGGTGGAAAGGACATGGCGCGCAACTTATCAGAAAAACTGAAAGAACCTAACTTTTATCATCCATTTTCTATACATAAACTGGCGGGCTTATGTCAGTTCATACACCCAAGGCTACAGGCCTGCAGGGCGCCAAGCGCCGCGTTGTTTTTGTTGGTCTTTACGAGCTCATTGCCATTCTTTGTGCCAGCCTGCTGTTCATGGCGATTGGTCAGGACGCCAGCGCTTCTGGCGGCATGGCGGTGGCTGCATCCACCATCGCCATTGCCTGGAACATCACGTTCAACTGGCTGTTTGAGAAATGGGAGCTGCGCCAAACCAAGAAGGGGCGTTCACTGCTGCGCCGCATTGCGCATGCCGTGGGTTTTGAAGGTGGTATTGCCGCCATGCTGATTCCGTTGATGGCCTGGTGGTTCAGCATTTCGTTGTGGGAAGCCACGGTCATGGAAGCCGGTCTGCTGGTTTTCTTCATGCTCTACACCTTTGTTTTCAACTGGAGTTTTGACCGTATCTTTGGTCTGCCCGCCTCGGCGCAGTTGTTGCCGCAGCACGCGTAATTCATTTTTGATAGCTGCTGGTGCTTATTAGGTAAGCGCTAAACGTCTATTTGGCCTGGACTTTCAAGCCAGCTCCGCTGCCGTGCACTGGCATAGCGCTTGCCGGGTGCACCAGCACGGCTGTACGCCGTAAAATCAGTGGTTTCGCCCCAAGGAGCGCTGCAGCAGCGCGTGTGCCACTTTGGTACCGCTGTCAGGCTTGGGCCGACGGCTGCCGTACGCGCAGCCGCTCGCATGCAACTGCGTTCACCTGTCTTCCGTTTGGTTTTGATTGTTCACACAGGTGAGTGCGATGACTGCTGCCGCTGCCCCCCATACGATTCCCCCCATGCGCCTGTCGGGCCTGGAGCCCGTCTTCATTGGTGAGGACACCCTGTTTGTCAACGTGGGTGAACGCACCAACGTCACAGGCTCCAAAGCCTTTGCCCGTCTGATTCTGAACGAACAGTACGAAGAAGCGCTGGCCGTGGCCCGCCAGCAGGTGGAAAACGGCGCGCAGATTATTGACGTGAACATGGACGAGGCCATGCTGGACAGCAAGGCCGCCATGGTGCGCTTCCTGAATCTGATTGCCTCGGAACCCGATATTGCGCGCGTGCCCATCATGGTGGACAGCTCTAAATGGGAGGTGATTGAGGCCGGTCTGCGCTGCATTCAGGGCAAGGGCATTGTCAATTCGATCTCGATGAAAGAGGGCGTTGACGAGTTCAAGAAACACGCAAAATTAGTCAAGCGCTACGGCGCTGCTGCCGTGGTGATGGCGTTTGACGAAAAAGGGCAGGCCGACACTTACGAGCGCAAGATCGAAATCTGCGAGCGTGCCTACCGCATCCTTGTGGATGAAGTCGGGTTTGCGCCTGAAGACATCATTTTTGACCCCAACATCTTTGCCGTGGCCACGGGCATTGAAGAGCACAGCAACTACGGCGTCGATTTCATCGAAGCCGTGCGCTGGATCAAACAGAATCTGCCCGGAGCCAAGGTCTCGGGCGGCGTGTCCAACGTGTCATTTTCGTTTCGGGGCAATGACCCCGTGCGCGAAGCGATCCATACCGTGTTTCTGTACCACGCCATTCAGGCGGGCATGGACATGGGCATTGTCAACGCCGGCATGGTGGGCGTGTACGACGACCTGGAAGCGAACCTGCGTGAGCGCGTGGAAGACGTGGTGCTCAACCGCCGCCCAGATGCTGCCGAGCGCCTGCTCGAGATTGCCGACAGCGCCAAGAGCGGTGCCAAGGACGAAAGCAAAAAGCTGGAGTGGCGCGGCACGCCCGAGCATCCCAAGACCTTTGGCGAGCGCCTGTCGCACGCGCTGGTACATGGCATTACCGACTTCATCACCCAGGACACCGAAGAGGCCTATCAGGCCTTGGTGGTGCAGGGCGGTGGCCGCCCGCTGCACGTGATTGAAGGCCCACTCATGGACGGGATGAACGTAGTGGGTGATCTGTTTGGTGCGGGCAAGATGTTCTTGCCCCAGGTAGTCAAATCCGCCCGCGTGATGAAGCAGGCGGTGGCGCACCTGGTGCCCTACATTGAAGAAGAAAAGCGCCAGCAGGAAGCAGCCGGTCTTGACGTGACCAGCAAGGGCAAGATCGTCATTGCCACCGTCAAGGGCGATGTGCACGACATTGGCAAGAACATTGTCACCGTGGTCTTGCAGTGCAATAACTTTGATGTCATCAATATGGGCGTCATGGTGCCTTGTCACGAAATCTTGGCACGTGCCAAGGCGGAGGGCGCTGACATCATTGGCCTGTCAGGCCTGATCACGCCCAGCCTGGAAGAGATGCAGTACGTTGCCGGTGAAATGCACAAGGATGACTACTTCCGCATCAAGAAGATTCCGTTGCTGATTGGTGGCGCGACATGCTCGCGGGTGCATACGGCTGTCAAGATTGCGCCCAACTACGAAGGCCCCGTGGTCTACGTGCCTGATGCCTCGCGCAGTGTGAGCGTTGCGCAAAGCCTGCTGGGCGAGGGCAAAGACAGCTACCTCAGCGAGCTCAATGCTGACTACGACAAAGTACGCACCCAGCACGCCAATAAAAAGAAGACACCGCTGTGGCCGCTGGACAAAGTGCGTGCCAACGCAGCGGTGGTCAAACACACACCTGTCACCCCCCGTGTGCTGGGCCGCCGTGTGTTCAAGAACTTTGACCTGGCCGAGCTGGCTGAATACATCGACTGGGGCCCCTTCTTTCAGACTTGGGATTTGGCGGGCCCCTACCCGGCAATACTTGACGATGAGATCGTGGGTGAGCAGGCGCGCAGCGTGCAAGCCGATGCCAAGCGCATGCTCAAGAAAATCATTGAAGGCCGCTGGCTGCAAGCCAATGGCGTGATGGGCATCTTCCCTGCGAATCGCGTGGGTGACGACATCGAGTTCTATACCGATGAATCACGCACCGAGGTGCTGATGACCTGGTACGGCATGCGCCAGCAAACCGAAAAACAGGCGGTAGACGGTGTGATGCGACCCAGTCGCTGTCTGTCTGATTTTGTGGCCAGCAAAGACAGCGGTATTGCGGACTACGCAGGCTTGTTTGCTGTGACCGCAGGTATTGGTGCAGACAAGAAAGACAAAGAATTTGAAGCCGCTCTGGACGACTACAGCGGCATCATGTTCAAGGCCCTGGCCGACCGCTTGGCCGAAGCCTTTGCCGAATGCCTGCATGCCCGTGTGCGTAAAGACCTGTGGGGTTACGCTGCGGATGAAGCACTGAGCAATGAGGAACTGATCAAAGAACAGTACAAGGGCATTCGCCCTGCGCCCGGTTACCCGGCATGCCCAGACCATACGGCCAAGATTGATCTGTTCAAAGTGCTGCAAGCCGAAGAAATTGGCATGACGCTGACCGAGAGTCTGGCCATGAACCCGGCATCCAGTGTGAGCGGCTTTTACATTGGCAACCCTGAAGCGAGCTATTTCAATGTGGGTCAGATTGGTGAAGACCAACTGGCCGATATGGCCGAGCGCCGTGGCATGGACATCGAGGCGCTGCGCCGCTTCTTGGCACCCAATTTAGGGTGATCGACTTGACACCAAAAAAGGCCGCTGATGCGGCCTTTTTTGTGGCCAGCTGACAGGGTGGCCGCTCATGCGCATGCAAGGATGCTCAGTCTTGCTCATTGACCGCCGCAAGTGTTAGCTCTTTCACCGAGCGTGACACGCCAGGGTGACATTGCAGTGCATGGGTAATGCGCAGCACATGCCATGGAAAAGTATTTCCCGGCCACACCAGTACGCGGAGATCTGAGCACGAATGCATTGACTGCCAGTGCTGGATGCAATTAGCGCTGGTGGCGCTTAAATGTCGGGCCGGATGTCGATGTTGCCGTATTCATCGTGGCGGCCTGTCGTGCTCAAAATGCGGCGTGCCTGCTCGTCTTCCACAATAAACAGCACGGGGTTCTTGGGGTCCTGGCGGGCGGTGAGCTGTACCTGGTAAACACGCTGGTCGCTGAGGATGACGCCGGTGGCAGAAGGTTGGTGCGGTGGAAAAATCAGACAGGAATTGCCAGTCAGCTGACCTTGTGCACATTGCGAGGTGCCATACAGCTTGGCGGGTTTGCCTCGGTAAGTGATATCCAGCCCTGGCGGGAACATGAGGGTTTCGGGCAGTGACGCTTCCTCAAAACAGCCGGCCAAAACAAGGGTAGCGGCCATGGCCGTCAATGGTGCAAATCGCATGAACTTCTTCTCTCGGCAAGCGCGGTGGCCTGTAGGCCTGCGCTGGTTGTCAACCCGGTGGAGCGCGCCTTGGCACGCAGAGAATTCGAAGTGTAGCAATTGTTACCAATTGAAATCCGGTAGCAGCTGAGTATTTACTGCTACCTTGTCGCCGCCGCTAATTGGACGGCTGGCTGGTTTTGCGCAGGCGGTACATGCTGCTTTGGGGCAGGGCATTGCCGGTGCTGCGCTCTCGCAGCTCAATCCAGCCTTCGGAAACCCAGAATTTGTAAGCAGGTGCCTCTTGTGCAGAGGTGCTCAGGGTGATGAGGCTGCCATGGGGGGTGTCAAAGTAAAAGGCACCTTTGTAGGTTTGGTCGGGGGCTTTTTCAATGTCGCTGCCCAGCTTACGCTCGCGCACCACGGCGGTGTGGTCTTCGCGCAATTGCACACTCATGGCAATTCCGGGGCAAGCGTTGCAAGGCAGGACGGCCTGGTAGGTGCCACTCCAGTCCAGCATGTTCTGGGGGGCATCACCTACGGGCTGCTGCATCAGCTGGTCAATGCGTGGCGGGGGGACATTTTCGGTTACGGGCTTGCTCGCGCATGCGGTCAGCCACAGCACTCCGAGTGACAGAAAAACTAGACCAAGGGCGTGGCGTGTAGGAAGGCGTTGCTGCATAAATATCGGATGGGCATTCGTGTTAAACCATTGATGCCCAATGCTAAAGAGAATGTGTAGCGTACCAATCACACAGAGCAGCGAATACTTGTAGGTCACATCTCACAATTTTTGTTTGAAAGCTGTCCCACCATGTCTCAAGCCACGCGCGGTTACGCCGCACACTCTCCCACCAGTGCCCTGGGTTTGTTCCACTTTGTGCGCCGTGATCCGCGTGCCAACGATGTGGTGATCGACATCCTCTACAGCGGCGTGTGCCACTCTGATTTGCACACCGCGCGCAATGATTGGGGTGGCACGGTCTACCCCACCGTGCCGGGCCATGAAATTGTCGGGCGTGTGGTTGCTGTAGGCAGTGCAGTCACCCAGTTCAAAGTGGGTGATGCTGTGGGCGTCGGGTGCATGGTAGACAGCTGCCACAGTTGCGGGGCATGCGCCAAGGGGTGGGAGCAATACTGTGAAAACGGCATGACTGGCACCTACAACAGCACAGACCGTATCGACGGCAGCGCCACCCAAGGTGGGTATTCCGAGCGCATCGTGGTGCGTCAGGAGTTTGTGCTGAAGCTGCCTCAGAACATGGATTTAAAGGGAGCAGCGCCTTTGCTGTGTGCGGGTATCACGACCTGGTCACCTCTGCGCCACTGGAATGTGGGCGCGGGCAGCAGCGTTGCGGTGGTGGGCCTGGGTGGCCTGGGGCATATGGCCTTGAAACTGGCCAAGGCGCTCGGGGCGCATGTGACCTTGTTCAGCCGCTCTGCTGGAAAAGAAGAGGACGCCAAGCGTCTGGGCGCAGACCGTGTGGTGATCAGCACCGACAGGTCGCAAATGAAGGCAGTGAGCGGGCAATTTGATCTGATCATTGACACGGTGCCGTATGCCCATGACTTGAACGCCTACACTGCCACGCTGGCCACCGGCGGTACGCTGGTGCTGGTAGGTTTTCTGGGTCAGCAAGAACCGGCCATCAACACGGTCACTCTGGTACTGGGGCGCAAAGCCATTGCTGGCTCTGTGATTGGCGGGATTGCCGAGACACAGGAGATGCTGAATTTTTGTGGCAAACATGGCATTACCGCCGATGTCGAGATGATTGCCATGCAGGACATCAACGAAGCCTATGAGCGCATGCTCAAGAGCGATGTGAAATATCGCTTTGTGATCGATATGGAAAGCTTGAAGGCGCAGGCCTGAAAAGAACTTTGCAAGCCAGCGCCCACCTTCAAGCCATAACGACTTTGAGGCAGGCGGAGGCTGTGCTGGTAGCGATCAAGAACTGAAAAGCGTTTTGCAGCTTCAATGTTTGGAGTCGCTGGCTTGCTGGGCAATCACTTCCAGCACGGCCAATGGCCAGTGCATGGCCCAGCCAGCTGCCGCGACGGCCAGCCATTCAGGCAAGCTCCAGTCACCAATGCTTTGTGGCATAGGCATATAGGCTTCCTCTGTGCCCTGTGCACACACCACCCGGCCATTGCGCAGGAAAGCCACGCAGCCATTCACGCGGCGGTGTGACTGCAGCAGCGGGTGCTGCTCATCTGCATTAACCCAGATGATCTTGCCCGGACATGTCAGCGCCAAGCTTTCCAGCTGTGCACTGCCGGTGCTTAAGACGGCGATGCCTCCGGGGCGCACTGTACGCAGCTGTGTGGCCAAAATGCGTTGCTGCATGCTGGCTTCCAGAGGCGATTCCTCAGGACAGATGATGGCCATATCGCACTGGGCGTAGGCCCAGCCAGCTTGCATGGCGGTGAGCATGTCTTGTGCAACCACCGCCGCAGTGACGGCGCGGTGCATCAGCACACGCTCGCCCGCAGAGGGTGACTGGCTGGAAGGCTGCAGCAGGCGCTGGCCTTGCAGATACATGGTGTCGCCGCTGGCCATGCCGACATGGTGGCCCTGAGCCTGCTGCCAGGCGGCCAGTGTCTGGCCGATGCGCAGGCCCGCCGCATTGCTGGCCAGGATGCCGGTCAGGGGAATGCGGCCATCTTCTGGCTGCGGGAACAGGTGGCTGCAAATGGCTTCACCCACAGCCCGGGCTTTGCCGTGCACGGGGTACAGATGCATGAGCAGGCTTGGGCCTGCATTCACTTCCACAATAGCGCCACCTTGCGCCAGCAGGGGCTGGCGAATGTCTTGCACCACCATGTCAATGCCTGCAATGTCCAGCCCGATGGTGCGGGCCGCCATGATGGCGTGGTGCGCAATATCAGGGTGCACTTCGTCGGTGCAATCCACGGTGAGGTTGCCGGTGCGCAGCAAGACCACTTCCTGGCCTGCAGCAGGAATGGATTGGTC
Source organism: Comamonas sp. CMM02 (assembly GCF_014851485.1). Taxonomy (NCBI): domain Bacteria; kingdom Pseudomonadati; phylum Pseudomonadota; class Betaproteobacteria; order Burkholderiales; family Comamonadaceae; genus Comamonas; species Comamonas sp. CMM02. The sequence continues at coordinate 282,914 of NZ_JACUZW010000004.1, forward strand.
ATGCAGCTGCTGGCGTTGCAGTTCGACCTGAATTTTGGCGTTGCTGGACAGCTCAATGCGTTCCAGCGTCATATCGATCAGGCAGCGTGGGTGCTGATTGATCTGCACTTCGACCAGTTCGATGATGGTGGACAGGCCATCGCCCTCTACAGCCAGGGTTTGGCCGCGTGTGGCTGCAACCACCTGCTCGCCAACGACCAGCACACGGTGCTCATGGCCACGGATGCAGCGTTCCACCAGCACCTGAGTGCCTTCGCGTTTGGCCAGCTGCCAGGCGGTTTCGACGGAAGCCTGGTCCATCAGATCAAGGCTCACGCCGCGCGCACGGTTGCCGTCCAGCGGCTTGACCACCACGGGCACCCCCAGGCGTTGTGCCAGATGCCAGGCCTGTGCAGGCGAGCTGGCAATGTCACCTTGCGGGGTAGGAATGCCCGCATTGGACAGCAGGCGTTTGGTGAGGGCCTTGTCTGCAGCGATGTCTTGCGCGATGGCACCGGTCAAATCGCTCTCCGCAGTCCAGATGCGCTGTTGTGCGGCTCCCATGCCCAGATGCACCAGATTGCCTTTGGGAAACATGCGATATGCGGGCAGGTTGCGCTGTATGGCGGCATTGGCAATGCAGGCCGTGCTGGGGCCCAGGCACTCCTCATCGACCACGTGGCGAATACGGCCCAAGGCCCCCGTCCATTGCTGGGCACGCTCAATCGATGTCAGTGCCAGCAATTCCAGTGCCTGTTGCAGTACGCAGCGGCCTAAGGGCGCTTCGCTGGCCTCCAGCACCACTGTGCCACGGCCGTTAATGAGCGGCAGGCACTGGCAGACGCGATCAGGCAAGGCGACGGCTTGAAGCAGTGCGTGCAGCATTTCTTCCAGCTGCGGCCACTGGCTGTCGTCCATGTCGAGCAACTGGGCCTCCAGCACGGGGTGGGGGCTCCACAGGTTATTGCCTGTCCAGTGGCGGGTGCGCAAAACATACGCTTGCTGGCAGGTAAAAGCTTTTTCAGCGGGATGAAAATCAGACGGTGTGAGGACGCGCATACGCGACCCTCCTTGGGTTCAGTGGTAATTGGATACACCCGTTGCCAGCAGCGACAACGCGCAAGCAGGTACGACGCAATGTACCGCCGCAGCGATGCATCAGCAGATGTAGAAAAAGTGAGTGGTTCAGAGGGGTGAGCGAAAGAAATCGCTGACCTGCAGGCTTAGGTGCGCAGCCGAAGCAGCGGCCCATCCACGCAGTTCAGCATGTGAATGTTTGTCATGAAGGACTTTCCAAACCGAGCCCACGTGCGCGGACTGCTGGCTTGTTATGTTGGGCCTGTAAAAGAATCGGAGCGATGCTGCTTGGAAGTGCTGCCTCAGTGCAAGGAGCCATTCCAGAAGGTTTTCTGCCATCACTCCATGGGCAGAAAACGGACGCCAGCTTATCAGGCTGTAAACAAGTGTGGAAGCCGTGGCAGGTGGAAAGTAATCCAGAGCAGTAGGGATATTCCCGGGAAGTGGAGGTTTTGCCCGGCGGCAGAAGCGGTCTGCGCTTGCAAAGCCGCTGTCGCGGCGAGGGCTGGTGACGGGCACGTACACTCATTGAACAGCTTGGCACTGTGCCGCCAAGCGCATTGCAAAGCATCGTTCATGTCTACACCCAATACCCGCAGCTGGCTGCAAACTCTGGTGGCCTTTGACACTACCAGTCGCAACTCCAACTTGAATTTGATTGAACACGTGCGCGATGCGTTGATGGCGCAGGGCGTGCAGGTGCAGTTGTTCAAATCACCGGATGGAGCCAAATCTAACCTGTTTGCCACGTTGCCAGCCCACGACGGCAGCACCCAAGGCGGCATTGTCTTGTCCGGCCACACGGATGTGGTGCCCGTGGATGGGCAGCAGTGGGACACGAACCCGTTTGCCTTGACCGAGCGCGATGGCAAGTTGTATGGCCGTGGCACCTGCGACATGAAAGGCTTTATTGCTGCAGGACTCGCCCTGGTGCCAGAGTTCCTGGCCATGCCCCGCAGCAAGCCCTTGCACTTTGCGCTGTCGTATGACGAAGAGGTGGGCTGTGTCGGCGCCCCCATCATGCTGGCGCAGCTCAAGCTGCAAGGCCAGCACCTGGATGGCTGCATTGTGGGCGAGCCCACCAGCATGCAGCCCGTGGTGGCCCACAAAGGCATTAACGTGTGGCGTTGCAGGGTGCATGGCAAGGCGGCACATTCCTCGCTGACACCGCGTGGCAGCAATGCCATTGAATATGCGGCCCGCCTGATTTGCCGCATCCGCGATCTGGCAGATGCATTCAAGGCAAATGGGCCGTATGACCGCTTTTTCGACGTGCCCTACACCACCATGACGACCAACCAGATCCGAGGCGGCATTGCAGTGAATACGCTGCCCGAGCTGTGCGAGTTTGCGTATGAGTTTCGCAACCTGCCGGGCATTGCGCCCGAGGGCATTCAGCAGCAGGTCGAGGCGTATGTGCAGCAAGAGTTGCTGCCTCGCATGCGCCAGGAATTTGCCGATGCACGGATTGAATTTGAATCGCTGGCCGGTGCGCCATCGTTTGATGCTGCGGAAGGCGAAGCCATCAGCGAACTGGTGCGTGCGCTGACGGGTGACCGTGCGCAGCGCAAAGTGGCGTATGCCACCGAGGCAGGTCTGTTTCAGCAAGCTGGGGTGCCTACGGTGGTTTGCGGGCCGGGGGCGATTTCCGAGGCCCACAAGGCCAATGAATATGTGGACATCGCGCAGCTGGAGCATTGCGAACACTTCTTGCGCAAGCTGGGGCAGTCTCTGTAAAGGCTGCAAAGGTTTCAGCAAAAAGCTGCCAGCGCTTATCAGGTAGGCGCTGGCAGCTTTGTTTGAACATCCTGCGGCTGCGGATTCAGGACGTGGGCGTGGCCTCGTCGTGTGTGGCATTCACCTCGGGCAGCGGGTGTTCTGGGCCATCGTAGGGCTGCAGCGTATCGATTTCCCCACGCAAAATACGCGCTGCAAAACCATCGACCGCCGCTTTGGCGCTGGACGGCACACGCGGGCTGTAAACCAGTCGCACCAGCTCGGGGGACTCCAGACCAAAGGCCCGGTAACCGCCCAGCGGCAGGCTCGATTGTGCAAAGTCTTTGATGGCCGCATGAATGGCTGCGCCAGAGTCGCAGATGGCCGATGCGATGAACACTTGCGGGTCGCGCTCTACCCAGTCCAGAACGTTGCCAATTTGCTGAATGCCATGCTGGCGGCAGGCTGCCGTTACGCCGGGACGACCGCCATCGATCATGGCGAACAAGGTGTCGATCTGGGTCTGCTGTGCCATGTCGCTGACACACTGGCGTGCCCAGTCGGGGCGGTGCTGGTGGCCGCAAAACTGCGTCGCGAAATGACCGGCAAAGCCAGCGGCATGCAGGCCGTTGGCAAAGGCGGCACGGCCGCGCAATCCCGGGGGCACTTTCTCCCCGGAGAAATGGCCGACAGCACCCGTTTGCGTGGTGTGGGCTGCCAGCACCCCGGCCAGAAAAGCGGACTGCTCCTGCAGGACTTCATAGCGGGCCACGTTGGCGGCCTGATGGCTGCCCTGGGTGACCACAAACGCTTGGCCGGGATACTGCGCAGCCAGCAGTGCCACGGGGCCATCGCCCTGGCCCCCATGGGCCACGATCAGATCGTAGGTTTTGTCGCACAGGTGCAGCATGTCGTGGGCGCGCTCCTGCGCAGACAAGGGCGCAATCCAGTGCACATCGACATCGAAGCCTGCAGCGCGCGCCTGGCTGGCGCCACGCAGGCCTGATTCATTAAAGCTGCCTTGCCCCTTGGGGCCGAACAGCACCACAGCGGTGCGGAAAGAAGCAGTCATGCCAGTCTCTCAAAGGCATGCCGCGCAGGACGCGAGCGCCATGCGTGGCATGCAAGGGTTGGTCAGAAAAGATCAGATGACAGCGCCGGTGCGGCGTGCAATCGGCCCCCAGGTCTGAAACTGGGTTTGCACCATCTGGGTAAAGCGCTGCGCATCCAGGTTTTGCAAGGCAAAGCCTTGTTGCAGCAAAGCCTGGTGCACTTGCGGGTCGCTGCACGCTTGGCGCACAGCATCGGTGATGCGTGTGGAGATGGCGCCAGACAGCCCTGCGGGTGCAGAGATACCGACAAAATTATCGCCCGCCAGTTCCGGGTAGCCCAGCTCCGCAATAGACGGCACGTCAGGCGCAGAGGCAGTTCTTTGGGACGAAGTCACCGCCAGAACCTTGAGCCTGCCGCTTTGCACCAGAGGAATGTTCTGGGGCAGCGCATCAATCGCCAGCAGGATTTGCCCGCTGATCAGGTCCGAGCGCATGGGGCCAGCCCCGCGGTACGGCACGTGCATCATGGGCAGACCCAGGGTTTGGGCAAATTGCTCGCCCACCAGGTGGCCCACAGAGGCGGCACCACCACTGCCAAATGCTACGGGCTGCTTTTGCGCACGAATCCATTGCACCAGTTCGGCGAAAGTATTGGCCGGCACCGAGGGGTGCACCACAAACACGGTAGGCACCGCACCGATATAGCCCAGGTGCTGAAAACTATTGACGGGGTGGTAGGGCGCAGGGGTGATCAGGTGCGGCGCAATCGAGAGCGCTGCAGAGTTGGACACCAGCAGGGTATAGCCATCGGCTGCGCTGTGTGCAACCAAACTGGCACCGATGGAAGAGCCCGCGCCGGGTTTGTTTTCAATGACGATGGGTTGTCCCAGCACTTGACCCAGCTTGGGTGCCAGCAGGCGCGCCACAATGTCGCTGGAGCCGCCCGGGGGAAATGTCACAACCAGCTTGATGGGCTTGGTGGGCCAGTTAGTTGTGGCCGCCCAGCTGGTGCCCGCTATGCAGGCCATGGTCGCGCCGATGGCCCCTAAAAATTGACGCCTTTTCCATGCAACCGACATTTCATCTCTCCACACGTTGAGGTCCGGCAGCTGGTGCAACATCTGTGCCATCGCCGCGGGCCTCTCTACAAAGAGAGGGATTGGAGCTGTTGCGGCTGGTGAAGTAAAAGAAGTTTTCCGCAGTTAGTTACTTGTTTTTCGCATATGCAAGATTGCGCCCGACCTGCGCACATGCATGTGCCAAGCGGGGCATCCCATAAGTCTTTGATGCAGATGGAATAAGCCCTTGCCGCTACGCCGCGTTCAAGCGTACCGAGTGGCGGACCTTGGGCGCTCCAAACCCGCTCTGTGCGCCAAAGCAGCGCTATTTCCCAGGCTCGTGAGGGTGACAGCTGCTTCTTTAAAACCAGAACGGCCCTGAGTGAGCAGCGTGGCACCACAGGTCGCAAATGCGCGAGAAGCGCAGGTGACTTCTCAGCGATCGGCATGGGCTGACAGCGTGCACGCCGCAGTTGGCGACACAATCGGGGATGGCTACAAGCTCTTCTTCCTGGCTGCAGCGCAGCAAGTCCCTGCTTCAACCTGTTCAGCCGCTGATTGATGCGGTGCAGTTGTGGCTGCAGGCCGATGGCATGCGAATGAGCGCAGCCATGACGTTTTATGGCCTGCTCAGCCTGTCCCCTCTGGTGCTGCTGATCGTGGGCTTGCTGGGCTGGTGGATGGACCGCAGCGTGGTGGAAAACACGGTACTTGATCAAGTGCGTGATGTGATGGGTGAGCGCGGTGCCAGCGTGGTGCAAGCTGCCATGACCAGTGCACAGGCCCCTGCACAGGGACGGCTGGCTTCGCTCATCGCCTTTGTACTGCTGTTGTCTGGGGCGACCGGGGTGTTTGTTGAGTTGCAAAACGCGCTCGACAAGCTGTGGCAACTGGGCAGTACAGAGCCTGCACCGCCACAGAAGGTCTGGTGGAAACTGGCCACCTTGCGCTTGCGCGGGCTGGCTTATGTGCTGGTGGTGGGTTTTTTGATGCTGGTGGCCATGCTGTTGTCTACGGCCATTCAGATGTTCACGCAGCTGGCAGGCACATGGCTGGATATGGAGCCACCGGGAGCCTTGATCAGTCTGGTCAATGAAGGCGTTTCATTTGTGGTGATCACGCTGCTGTTTGTCGGGCTGATGCGCATTGGTTCGGGGCGCAAACCCCGACTGCGGCATCTGGTGCTGGGTGCCATGGTGGGCGCGATCTTGTTCACCATCAGCAAGCAGGCGCTGGCGTGGTACCTGTCCACGGCGGCGGTGGTTTCTGCCTACGGCGCAGCAGGTTCGCTGGTGGTGGTGCTGATGTGGATTTATGTCACCTCAGCCATCTTGCTGCTGGCCGCCAGCTGTGCCAAGGCCTTGGACCTGCAGTCCCGGCGAAACGCGGCAGAGCAGTCTTAATCAGGCTTAGCAGGACACAAAACTCATGCGGCCAGTGCCCGCGCTTGGTGGCTGGGCTGCAAGCGAATGCGCGCGCTCCCGGTAGGGGCGGCGCGCTCGCGGCAAGATCAATCTTTGCTCAGCGTGGCATCAATGTCGGCCAGCAGTTTCAAGGCCTGGGCATGGGTGCCGCTGGGCAGCCGGTTGGTCCACTCGTGTTCGGCCAGAGGGTGCACGCTGCAGTTGCCGGGCAGGCTTGCGTCAGCATCCAGCAAGGCATGCAGGCGCGGCACAAAGACCCATTGCAGCCATTCTTCAATGCGCAAGGTGTCGTACATGAAGGGCATGGTGGACGCCATGGCCTCTTGGGAGGGGGGCTGTGCGCTCCACAACGAAGCCGCGCGCAGTTCGACTTCCAGTTGTTGCAGCTGTTGGCGCAAGGTGGTGGGTGTATCGCTCATAGGCCATGATTTTGCGCTTTCCCTCAAGTCCTGACACGCCACCGTCATTACCCTCATAAGGTTTTCCCGCAGCGCGCGTCAACTGCGTTACTCACCGCTTATCAAATCTCTCGGGGTTTGCCCGACAAGTTCCGCACAGCGGAATTTTCCGCTGGTTATTTGCAAATTGTCGCCCTACGCTGAACTTACAGCCGGTGGAAACACGGGTCTGCCAAAACAGACAAGGAGACAGGGATGCATGACAACACCAAGGTGCTCACCGCATTAATGCAGTGCGGCCAATGCAGCGGGAGAGTGTGATGGACGCTTTTTTGCAGCAAGTGCTCAATGGCCTGACATTGGGCGGAATCTATGGGCTGGTGGCGCTGGGCCTGACGCTGGTGTACGGCATCTTGCATGTGCCTAACTTTGCGCACGGCGGTTTTTACATGATCGGTGCGTTTGTTGCTTTACACGCCATGGTCGCATGGAGCTGGGGCTACTGGGCAGCCATGCTGATGGCCGCGGTAACGGTGGCCGTGCTCGGTATCTTGAGCGAGCGGCTGGTATTTAACCCGCTGCGCAACGCTTCGCCCCTGCACCCCAAGATTGCTTCCATTGGTCTGCTGCTGTTTTTGGAAGCCGGCGCGCAAGTGCTGTGGGGTGCTGACTTTCAGCGCATGCCAACGCCTTACACCAGTATCGTCTCCATGGGGGAGCTGACCGTGCCTGCGCAGCGTCTGCTGATCATTGGTGCAGCCTTTGCGCTGATGGTGGCATTGCATCTGTTTCTGACGCGGACGGTCATCGGTTCCACCATTGTTGCCATGGCGCAAAACCGCGAGGGTGCATCGCTGGTGGGTATTGATGCCAACCGTGTTGCCATGATGACGTTTGCCATCTCTGGCGTACTGGCGGCCTTGGCTGCAACGCTGTATGCCCCCATCAACTTGGTGTATCCGGCGATGGGTCATCTGGTGATCACCAAGGCCTTCGTGATCATTATCTTGGGTGGCATGGGCAGCATTCCTGGCGCGGTGCTGGGTGGGCTGATCATTGGTTTTGCCGAGAGCTTCGGTGCCTACTACATCTCCACCGACTACAAGGACATCATTGCTTTTGTTCTGCTGGTGGTCATTTTGTCGATGCGCCCACAGGGCCTGTTTGCAAAGAAGGGGCGCTGAGATGAAAGGCTTTATCGATAGCAAATGGGCCTGGGGGCTGTTGCTGGCCGCCAGCTTGGCTTTCCCGTGGCTTGCGGGCAATGACTACCACCTCACCGTGATGAGCACGGCCTATATTTTTGCCATTGCCACACTGGGCTTGAATCTGATTACGGGCTACACCGGCCAGCTGAATCTGGCGCACGCTGGCTTCATGGCGGTCGGTGCCTACACCGTAGGCATCTTGACGGTGGACCACGGCTGGACCTTCTGGGCTTCGCTGCTGATGTCGGGGGTCATCTGCGTAGTGCTGGGCTACTTCATTGGTCTGGTGTCACTGCGCTTGAAGGGGCACTACTTCTCCATCTTCACGCTGTGCGTGGGCTACATCATGTTTCTCGTGATCGAAAAGTGGGACGGCCTGACCCACGGCACGGTGGGCATCATGGGCATTCCGGAGCCAGAAGCCATTGGTGGACTGACATTCGACACACCTTTGCGTCTGTATTACCTGGTGCTCTTCATATTGGTGGTGCTGGTGTGGGTGATGCGGCGCATCGTCAAATCGCTGCTGGGACGCACATTCATTGCGATCCGCAACAGTGACGAGCTGGCCGAAGCGCTGGGCATCAACCTCATGCGCAACAAAATGCTGGCCTTCATGCTGAGCGTGTTCTACGCAGGCATTTCCGGCGGTTTGTATGCGGGTTTTGTGCGCTTTATCGGGCCGGACATGGCCGGTGTGCATCACACCTTTGACATGATGATTTTTGCCATGGTGGGTGGCCTTGGAACCGTGCTGGGCCCGCTGCTGGGAGCCATTGGCATGCCGTGGCTGACGCAGTCGCTGCAGTTCCTGCAGGAGTACCGTTTTATTGTGTTTGGCCCCATTTTGGTGGCGCTGGTCATCTTTTTGCCCTACGGCATTGTGGGTAGTTTTCTGGCGTGGCGTGCGCGTCGCGATGCAAAGGAGGGCAAGCCCCATGCTCAAGATTGAAAAACTCACCAAGAAGTTTGGCGGGCTGGCAGCGGTCAACGACGTCAGCACCGTGATTGAGGCTGGCAAGATCAACGCCATCATCGGGCCCAACGGCGCAGGCAAGACGACGTTCTTCAACCTGATCAGCTCCATGCACAAGCCCACCAGCGGCACCATCACCTTCAACGGCCAGGACGTGACGTCACTGCGCCCCGATCAGGTGGCCAAGCTGGGCGTGGCACGCACCTTTCAGACCACCTCGCTGTTTGATAAAGCGTCGGTGCTGGACAACCTTATTGTCGGTCACCGTTTGCGCACGCAATCCGGTCTGTGGGACGTGCTGCGTGGCTCCAGCCGGCTGCGCGAAGAAGAGCGTGTCTGCCGCGAAAAAGCGCGTGGAGCACTGGATTTTGTGGGCCTGTCCCACATTGCCCACCGCTTGGCGGGCGACATCACACAAGAAGAGCGCAAGCGCGTGGCCTTTGCGCTGGCGCTGGCCACCGACCCCAAGCTGCTGCTGCTGGATGAACCCGCCGGGGGCGTGAATCCAGAAGAAACCGAGGGCCTGGCGGAGCTGATCCGCAAGTTTGTTCAACACGGCATGACGGTGGCGCTGATTGAGCACAAGATGAACATGATCATGAGTCTGGCCGACAAAATTTTGGTGCTCAGTTACGGTGAAAAAATTGCCGAAGGCACACCCGCACAAATCCGCCGCAACCCTGCGGTGATTGATGCGTATCTGGGGAGCGAGCATGCTGAAATTTGACAACGTCTCGCTGAAGTACGGCAGCTTTTTAGCGCTCGACAAGGTGTGCCTGCATGCAGACAAAGGCGAGCTGGTGGTACTGCTGGGTGCCAACGGCGCAGGCAAGAGTTCGCTGTTTTTGACAGCCAGTGGCATCCACAAAGCTGCGGGCGGCTCCATCACCTGGGGAGCGCAGGAACTGGTGGGCAGCAAGCCCTCCACCATTGTTGAAGCGGGTGTGGTGCAGTGCCCCGAGGGGCGCAAGCTGTTTGCACACATGAGTGTGCAAAAGAACCTGGAGCTCGGAGCCTACGTGCACCGTGGAGATACAGGCCCCAGCAAGCGCATTCTGGAAGAGGTGTACGCGCTCTTTCCCATCTTGCGTGACAAGAAAGATGACGCGGCCGGCTCTCTGTCGGGTGGCCAGCAGCAGATGGTGGCGATTGGCCGCGCCATGATGGGCCGGCCCAAAGTGCTGCTGCTCGATGAGCCGTCGCTGGGCCTGGCCCCGCTGGTGATCAAGCAGATGTTTGAGGTGATCCAGCGCATCAACCAAAGTGGCACCACGGTGCTGCTGGCAGAGCAAAACGCCTTTGCAGCTTTGAAGATTGCACACCGTGCCTACGTGATGGAAAGCGGGCGCATTGTGCGTGAAGGCAAGCCCGAACAATTGCTGGCCGATGACTCGATTCGCAAGGCATACATCGGTGCTTAACGCAGGCATCTTTCGTGGCAGTGAGCGCCTTCCATCACGGCAGCTGTATCACCGCTGCGGGGCTTTTGGAGTACCGGTTTTTCTGATTTAGGCAACGCAATACCACCCATATAAAAGGAGACAACCATGCGTGCAATTTCTCGATTGAATCGTCGCCAGCTGGGCACTTTGGCACTGGCTTGTGCCGCCGTGTTTGCAGGTCCGGCCATGGCGCAGGACGTGATCAAAATTGGCTACTCTGGCCCGCTGTCCGGCGGTGCTGCGCAGTACGGGAAAAATGCCCTGGACGGCATGCTGCTTGCGGCCGATGAGCTGAACGCAGCCAACCTGGAAGTGGGTGGCAAGAAGGTGAAGTTCGAGATCGTTGCGCTGGACGATAAATACAACCCTTCCGAGACAGCCATCAACGCGCAGCGTCTGGTGCAGCAGCACAAGACGGCGGCAATCTTGGTGCCGCACTCGGGCGGTATTTTTGCCGCGCAGACGACCAATGAGCGCAATAACTTCATCGTGCTGGCCTACAGCTCGGTGCCCCAAATCACCAACCGCGGCAACAAGCTGACGCTGCGCATTCCGCCTGAATTCACCACCTACATCGAGCCGTTTTCCAAATACCTGATGGAGCAATACGGCAAGAAGGTGGCGCTGGTGGGCGCAGACCATGACTACGCCAAGGCGTGGGCTGCGGCATTCAAGCCGGGCTGGGAAAAGCTGGGGGGCACGGTGGTGGCCGAAAACCCGATGAGCTACAACCGCGCCACCGATTTTTACAGCGGTGTGAGCAAGGCGCTGGCCGCCAAGCCCGATGTGCTGTTTGTAGGCGGTGCGTCCGAACCCACCGCGCTGGTGGTCAAGCAAGCGCGTGAACTGGGTTTCAAGGGCGGCTTTATGGTGATGGACCAGGCCAAGCTCGATGAGATGGCGCGTGTGGTGGGTGGCACGGGCATTTTGGAAGGTGCAATTGGCGTGTTGCCCGTCTCGGCCGATCCATCACCGGTGAACAAGGCCTTCATTGAGCGTTTTGGCAAAAAGTTCAATGCGCGTGTGCCGGGCTCTGAAGCGCTGTGGAACTACAGCGCAGTACATGCCACGGCCAAGGCCATGCAGCTGGCTGGCTCGGCCAGCGATGCCACAGCCATTCATGCCAAATTGGACGCTGCGTACAAAGGGCTGTCTGCCGAAGTGAACCCGGGTGGTGTGCTGGGCGTCGATGCGGCGGGCGGCACGCTGACCAGGGAGCGTGGTGGCGCTGTGAAAGACGGCAAGATCACGGTGGTCAATACCGCCAAGTAATCTCTAACCCGACCAGTCGGTATATGTGAAAAGCGCAGCTACGGGCTGCGCTTTTTTTATTTGACTTTATCTACTGGTGCGTAGAAAAAATGAGCTGCTAACGCAATGAAATCAAGCACTTCAGATAGTTTTGTATTTGAAGTGCTTGATGGGCAAGCGCTGACAGCTCTTATTTTTGGTGATTCTTAAATCAGACTGGAGCCACCATCGAGCACCAGCGCCTGACCTGTCATGTGGCGTGAAGCGTCAGACGCCAGATAAACCACCGCACCTTTCAGATCTTCTTCGCCACCAATGCGGCGCAGCGGAGCACGTGCGATGAGCTGGTCACCCAGCTTGTCGATCAGGCCGCTTGCCAGCTTGCTGGGGAAAAAGCCCGGGCAAATGGAATTGACGCGGATGCCGTACGGACCCCATTCCGATGCCAGCGTGCGCGCCAGATGCACGGCCGCGGCTTTGGAGGTGTTGTAGGCCACGGTGTTCATGCCCGGTGGTGTGCCTTTGAACGCAGCCACCGAGGCGGTGATGATGATGTTGCCCTGGCCCCTGGGAATCATCACGCGGCGTGCCACTTCGCGTGACAAGAAGAAAGGCGCTGAGACGTTGAGGTTCATCACCTTGTTCCACGCCTCGTCCGGGTAATCCTCGGCCTTGGCACCCCAGGTCGCCCCTGCGTTGTTGACCAGAATGTCGATGGTGCCCAGCTGGGCCAGTACATCGTCGATCAAGCCTGGAATCGCGTCGAACTTTTGCAGATCATTGGCGAAGGTGAACACTTCGATACCCAGACCTTCCAGGTGTGCCTTGGCTTGCGCCAGTTCGTCGGCCTTGCGGGCGGTGATTGCCAGTCTGGCGCCCATCTCGCCCAGAGCTTCGGCCATTTGCAGGCCCAGACCGCGTGATCCTCCGGTGATCAGGGCTGTTTTTCCAGACAGATCGAACAGTTGTTTGACGCTCATGCTTGTGTCTCCTTGAAGGTGGAAAAGTCGATCCGCTGGGCGGAACGCTCTAGAGAACATCCTAGGATTTGGGCGGCAAAAAAGCTGTCTTCTTGGCTACTGGAAACGTGCGGGATTACGCTCGGTAAATGGCCTGCTGCAAGCGGCGCACCATGCGCTCCAGCTCGGGTTTGGCACGGTGCAGCAGCATGTCTGAAGAAATCAGGCGCGAGGGTCCACCGCAGCTGATGGCCATCAGCGGCAGCCCTCTGCCAGGTGAGAATGCCAGCGCAATCGCATTGACGTGCGGCAGCCAGTCGCCAAACGAAGTGGTCAGCCACGGGTGCGGGCTGTCCTGGTACTGCGGCCACTGGTGCTGCTGCTGCTCGACGGCGGCCCACTGGTCTGGGGCATGGGCTTGCAGGTAGGCCAGAGCTTGCTGGCGCTCACCCAGTGGGCAGGCCGCCAGCCAGGCGCGGCCAATAGCGGTGGTGCCCAGAGGCAGTCGTGTACCAATGTCCAAATCTGAATCCATGGGCAGCGGGCTGGGGCTGTGCTCGATGTAGAGCATGTTGTGCCGGTCCCGTGTGGCCAGGGCCACCTCTGTCTGCGTCAGATCGCTGAGCTTGTGCATCAACGGCCGTGCCAGCTTGCGCACATCCATCCCCGACAGCATGGCGCTGCCCAGCGCCAGAGTGGATGTGCCCAGGCGGTATTTGCCTTCATCGGGCACATGGATCAAATAGCCCAGCAACGTCAGCGTGTGTGTCAGGCGCGAGACCGTAGATTTGGGCAGACCACAGCGTTTGGCAATGTCTTGGTTGCCCAGCAGTTTTTCACCGGAGCGAAAACAAGACAGCACATCCAGCCCCCGCGCCAGGGCGGTGACATAGTTGCGGTCGGACTGGTCTTGGGCAGCAGCAGGGGCGAGAGAAACAGGCATGCTGCGCATTATGGAAACAGCGCACTTGTCGCGCTACAGGGCTTTTGCTGACAAAAGCGGCCCTGATGCCTGCCCACATGCCTTGAGAGGCTGCGCAATAAAAAACCTGCCGATGCAGTGCATGGGCAGGCGGGGTGTCGCAGCAAAGCAGGGCTTACTTTTCGACGAAAGCGCGTTCAATCACGAAGTCACCGGGCGTGGTGGTGTTGCCTTCCTTGAAACCGCGCTCTTCCATCATCTTCTTCAGGTCGGCCAGCATGGCGGGGCTGCCGCACAGCATGACGCGGTCGGTTTCGGGGTTCAGCGCAGGCAAGCCCAAGTTTTGCGGGAAGGTGCCGTTGTTGATCAGGTCGGTGATGCGGCCCTGATTGCGGAAAGGCTCGCGCGTCACGGTGGGGTAGTAATGCAGCTTGCCCTTGACGATGTCGCCCAGGAATTCGTGCTCGGGCAGTTGCTCGAACATTTCCATATAAGCCAGCTCCTTGACCTCACGTACACCGTGCACAACGACTACGTTGTCAAAGCGTTCGTAAGTTTCGGGGTCGCGCGCCACGGCCAGCCAAGGTGCCAGACCCGTGCCGGTGCCGATGAGGTACAGGTTCTTGCCGGGCAGCAGATAGTCGATCAGCAGTGTGCCCGTAGGCTTCTTGCCGACGATGATGGTGTCACCCACCTGAATGTGCTGCAGGCGTGAAGTCAGTGGGCCGTCTTCCACCTTGATGGACAGAAATTCCAGGTGCTCTTCGTAGTTCGGGCTGGCAATGGAGTAGGCGCGCAGCAGGTTCTTGCCGTCGACCTTCAGACCAATCATGGTGAAGTGGCCGTTGGAAAAACGCAGCGCAGTGTCACGGGTTGTGGTGAAAGAGAAAAGGCGGTCGGTCCAGTGGTGAACAGAAAGGACGCGTTCTTCGAGAAAAGCACTCATGGTGGAACTGATGGCAGAGGATGCAAAAATGGGCAATGCATGCCCGGGCGTCAATAGCCAGGTGGCGAACCCAACGAGACTGCGCGTTTGGCGCTGGAGGTGCGGGGTATGGCGGGCTGGCGTTCATGCGGATGAATCCGCTATTGTCCGAGAAATGACGGCTTTAAGGCAGGATTGCGGTCTTTGGTTTGATATGGATTAGTTATAAGCACGTGCTTGCCATGCGGGGTGGGTTGCTTGACAATAATCATTGTTTGAGAAAAAGATTGGTATGTGCTGCGGCTGGCGGCACGTTTTTTTAACTAATTAATGCTCATTTTGAGCATTAATAAAAGCTGTGCACGGCGTCTTGAGGCCGACGTCGCAACAGCGCCAAGGAGGATGACAAATGCAGATACGTTGGACGATGGCCTGGCTGGCGGTGGCTGCGGCACCGGCATGGGCACAAGGCGTGCTCAAGATTGGCGAAATTAATAGCTACAAAGCTATGCCTGCTTTTCTCGAACCCTATAAGAAAGGCATGGAGCTGGCAGTCGAGCAGATCAATGCCGATGGAGGTTTGCTGGGTAAAAAAGTCGTGCTGATTACGCGCGATGACAACGCCAGCCCCGGTGATGCCGTGCGAGCTGCCGAGGAGCTATATGCGCGTGAAAAAATTGACGTGCTGACCGGCTCTTTTCTCTCGCACGTGGGCATGGCGCTGACCGACTATGCGCAGCAAAAGCAGCGTTTCTTCCTGGCATCGGAAACACTGACTGACAAGGTGGTCTGGCAAAACGGTAATCGCTACACCTACCGCCTGCGTGGCTCCACCTACATGCAAACGGCCATGCTGGTGCAAGAAGCCAAGAAGCTGAACAAGAAGCGCTGGGCCATCGTGTATCCCAACTACGAGTACGGCCAGTCGGCGGTGGCCACCTTCAAAACGCTGATGAAACAAGCCCAGCCTGATATCGAGTTTGTGGCGGAGCAAGCCCCTGCGCTGGGCAAGATTGATGCGGGCTCTGTGGTGCAGGCACTGGCCGACGCCAAGCCCGATGCGATTTTCAATGTGCTGTTCTCGGTGGATCTGGGCAAGTTTGTACGTGAAGGCAATACGCGCGGCCTGTTCAAGGGCCGTACGGTGGTGGGCTTGCTCTCGGGTGAGCCCGAGTACCTGGATGCCCTGCGTAGCGAAGCACCTGAGGGCTGGATCGTCACTGGCTACCCCTGGTACAGCATCAAGACACCTGAGCACGATGCCTTCTTGAAGGCCTACCAAGGCAAGTTCAAGGACTACCCGCGTCTGGGCACCATCGTGGGCTACAACGCCATTCAGTCACTGGCTGCAGGCATCAAAAAAGCTGGCAGCACCGATACAGAGGCGCTGATCAAGGCATTCAAGGGGCTGGATGTGCAGACTCCATGGGGCGTAATTACGTACCGTGCGCAAGACAACCAGTCCACCATGGGGGCGTTTGTGGGCAAGACCACCTACAGCAAAGATATGAAGCGCGGCGTGATGACCGACTTCTACTATGCCGATGGCAAGGATTACCAGCCTACCGATGCGCAGGTCAAGCAACTGCGCCCTGCCAGCGCGCAATAATTGCCTTTTGCTGATAGCCACGCGGATGCGCAGCCTGCAAGCTGTTGCACCGGGTGGCTTTTTCGCACCCTTTGGGGATAAGTTTGTGAGTTTGAGGAGCGCCATCGCATGAGTGCATCTGGCCTGCTGGCCCAATTGCTCAATGGCCTTGCCAGCGCGTCGTCGCTGTTTCTGGTGTCTGTCGGGCTGTCGTTGATCTTCGGAGTGACGCGCACCATTAATTTTGCGCACGGTTCTTTTTTCATGCTGGGTGCCTACATGGCATTTACCAGCGTGGAAACACTCGCGCCCACCATCGGCTTTTGGCCCGCCTTGCTGCTGGCACCACTGGCATGTGCGGCACTGGGCGCGCTGACGGAGATAGGGCTGCTGCGCCGCATCTATAAAGCGCCAGAACTGTTTCAGTTGCTGGCCACGTTTGCACTGGTGCTGGTCATCAAAGATGCGGCCCTGTGGCTATGGGGGCCGGAGGAGTTGTTTGGCCCGCGTGCAGCGGGGCTGGAAGGCTCGATCGAGATATTGGGTCGCCAGTTTCCCACCTATGACTTGTTGCTGATTGCCGCTGGGCCACTGGTGCTGCTGGGCCTGCATGTGCTGCTCACCCAAACCCGGTTTGGCACTTTGGTGCGTGCTGCCACGCAAGACCGTGAAATGGTGGGCGCACTGGGCGTGAACCAGGCGTGGCTGTTCACTGCTGTCTTTGCACTGGGCACATTGCTGGCCGGGCTGGCAGGGGCGCTGCAATTGCCGCGTGAACCCGCCAGCCTGGAGATGGACATGACCACCATTGGTGCCGCCTTTGTGGTGGTGGTAGTGGGTGGCATGGGCAGCATTCCCGGGGCTTTTGTGGCGGCACTGTTGATTGCTGAAATCAAGGCCGTGTGCATCTGGCTGGGCGTGCAAGAGGTTGCAGGCGTGGAGGTGTCTTTTTCCAAGCTCACGCTGGTGGTGGAGTTTTTGGTGATGGCCTCGGTGCTGGTCTGGAGACCATGGGGGTTGATGGGCAAGCCACAGGCCCCTGCACGCCATGCGGGGGTGCCTGAGCAGCCCTTACGTCTTGCCGGTCGTAGCAGTACGGCGGCATGGGGTGTGCTGGTGCTGGGCTTGCTGGTGCTGCCACTGCTGGTGGGCGAAGGCAGCTACGCCACAGTGCTGATGACGGACATGCTGATTGCTGCACTGTTTGCTGCCAGTCTGCACTGCATTCTGGGCCCCGGCGGCATGCATTCGTTTGGACATGCGGCCTACTTTGGACTGGGTGCCTACGGCGCTGCGCTGGCCGTGCGCCTGCTGCATGTACCGATGGAGGTGGCGCTGGTGCTGGGCCCGCTGATGGCCGCTGCTGGGGCTTTGCTGTACGGCTGGTTTTGCGTACGCCTGTCTGGGGTGTACCTGACCATGCTCACCCTGGCGTTTGCGCAAATCACATGGGCGATTGTGTTTCAGTGGGATGGTGTTACGGGTGGCAGCAATGGACTGACGGGGGTGTGGCCGTCTGACTGGGCATCACAGACCGAGCACTTTTACTGGCTGGCCTGGGCGCTGTGCGTGCTGGCTGTGTATGGCTTGCGCCGGATGCTGTTTTCCCCCTTGGGCTATGCGTTGCGCGCTGCGCGAGATTCCGCCATGCGTGCCGACGCCATTGGGCTGGATGTGCGCCGTATTCAATGGACCGCGTTTGTGATTGCCGGTGCGTTTGCGGGTCTGGCCGGGGCGTTGTTTGCTTTTTCCAAAGGCAGCGTAGCGCCAGACAGCCTGGGCGTAAGCAAGAGTGTGGATGCGCTGGTCATGGTGCTGCTGGGCGGCATTCAGACCCTGGCTGGCCCCGTGGTGGGTTCTGCGGCCTTCACCTGGCTGCATGACACTGTGGCGCGCAACACGGATTACTGGCGGGCATTGATGGGGGCCATCATGCTGGTTTTGGTGTTGCTGTTTCCGCAAGGTATTTCCGGATTCGCGCAGCAGTTGCAAGCCCTGTGGGTTTCCCAAAAGAAAGAACGGATCCACCCATGACACTGCTGCAAGTGCAATCACTTTGCAAAACATTTGGTGGCGTTCAGGCGGTGCATGAGGTGTCGTTCACGCTGCAGGCAGGGGAACTGCTGGCCTTGATTGGTCCCAATGGGGCGGGCAAAAGTACCACTTTCAACATGGTGGGCGGGCAACTGCAGCCAGATCATGGGCGCGTGCTGCTGAACGCAGAAAACCTGGTGGGGCTGACTCCGCGGGCCATCTGGCGCAAAGGGGTAGGGCGTACTTTTCAGATCGCACAAACCTTTGCTTCGCTGACCGTGGTGGAGAACGTGCAAATGGCGCTGCTGTCACGCGATCAGCGAATTTTTTCATGGTGGCAACGAGCGAATGCGCACCGTCGGCCGGATGCGCTGGCGCTGTTGGCGCAGGTGGACATGGCGGCACAGGCGGATCGGCCTTGCAGCGAATTGGCTTATGGGGATGTCAAGCGTGTGGAGCTGGCGATTGCACTGGCACACGACCCCCAACTGCTGCTGATGGACGAGCCTACGGCTGGCATGGCTCCGGGTGAGCGCGTGGCGCTGATGCAGCTGACGCGTCAGCTTGCCAAAGCACGCCAGATGGGTGTGCTGTTTACTGAGCACAGCATGGATGTGGTGTTCGGGCAGGCTGACCGTGTGGCCGTGTTGGTGCGCGGGCAATTGCTGGCTGAGGGCACACCGCAAGCCATCCGTGATGACGCCCGCGTGCAGCAAGCGTATCTGGGCAGCGGCCTGGTGCTGGAGAAGCAGTTATGAGTGAAGTGCAAACAACCCCTTCCAGTCCTTTGCTGCAAGTTGAAGGCCTGAACGCCTGGTACGGTGCCGCACACATCTTGCACGGCGTGTCGCTGCAGGTTGGGCGCGGTGAAGTGGTGGCGCTGATGGGGCGCAACGGTGCAGGAAAATCCACCACGCTCAAGAGCATTGTCGGACTGCTGGAGCGGCGCAAAGGAAAAGTTCTTTTCATGGGCAATGCAATACAGGGCAAGGCATCGCACCAGATTGCCCGCGCGGGCCTGGGGTATGTGCCTGAAGATCGACGCATCTTCACCGAGCTGACCGTGATGGAGAACCTCGAAGTAGGCCGCCAAAAAGCAAGGCTGTGGCCCGACGGCAGTCCCGTGCCGCACTGGTTGCCTGAAAAGCTTTTTGCACTTTTTCCCAATCTGGGCGCAATGCCGCAACGCCCGGGCGGGCAAATGAGCGGAGGCGAGCAGCAAATGCTCAGCGTGGCGCGCACGCTGATGGGGCAGCCGTATGTGGTGCTGCTGGATGAGCCCTCAGAAGGTGTTGCGCCATTGATCGTGGAGCAAATGGCCCGCACCATTTTGGCGCTGAAGGCGCAGGGCATTGGCATCTTGCTCAGTGAGCAAAACCTGCCTTTTGCACAGGTAGTGGCCGACCGTGTTTATGTGCTGGAAAAAGGCCAGATTGTGCACAGTGGGCCCATGGCCGAACTGGCGGGCCATGCGCAGGTGCGCCAGCAGTATTTAGGGCTTTGAGGTAACTGGCTGTGCAGGCAGGGCTTGCAGTCGTGGTGATGCTGCCAGCGCACTGGGCAGCAGGTAGGTGCCACTGAGCAGCGGGAGTGCAAGCTGCGTGCGCTGCACTGGCAGCGTGATGCCTGCGTGGGCCCAAGCATCCCACGCCAAGGTGGTGCAGTAGGTGCCCTGGCTAGGGTCCAGCATGTGAAAGCGCCGGCCTTTTTGTGCCAGTGCCCAATCTACCGCACGCTGGCGTTGCTGTGCGCTGGCGGCACGCACATGAAAGACTTGAAAGGCACTGGCTCGCTGTGGGTGCAGGTAAAAGGACAGCTCATCGAGCACCACCGCATCTGGGCTGGATGGGCGCTCTGCAGGTGTGGCGTGCAGTACCTGCCACCGCGCAGCATTGCCAATCAAGACGCCGACATGGCTGTACAGCCCTTGATCGATGGCCATGACCGCATGGCTGACACCTTCAGTGCCCGTGCGAAAAATCAGATCACCCGCCTGTGCCTGTGGCGGCAGGGTGGGCAACTGCGCTACGCTGGCCGTGCAGAAAAAAACCGCCACTAAAGTGACGGTGCTGTGCGCAGTCCGCAGCATCAAAGGCGGATTTTCCAGTGGCCATCTTCCTTGAGCAGCGTAAAGCTTTCGTTCTTGGTTTTGTCATTCTTGAACGTCACTTGCACTTTGACTTTGGCGCTGTTGCCGTCTGCAGCCATGTCCTCTTGCAGCATGTCAATCTTTGCAAGACCGTTGTTGGCATCCACCACGGATTTGCCCTGCGCAACCATCATCTCAACCTTGGCTTTGACCAGGCGCATTTCATCGGCAGAGACCTGCTGGAGCGCCAGGTACTGGGTGGCTTTGTCAGCGTTGCCTGCGGCCACAGCCATGTAGAAGTCGCGGATGACGTCAATGGGCGCGCTGCCACCCAGGCAGGCGGTCAGGCCCAGAGACATGCCCATTGCAAGCCAGGTGCGTCGAGAAATATTCATAGCCAGTAGAGGTGTGGGTCAAAGAGCGCTGGCTGTAAGCCAGCGTGAACCTCTGAAGGATAACAAGCTGCCACAAGCGTGAAGTGTTCGTGATTAATGAAATGCCGTAGTCATCAAACTGGGGCGCTGCTGAATCTGCGCAAGCCATTGCTGTGTCCGCGCAGAGGTTCCTGCAGGCAGCATGTCGGGCAGCCGGAACATGACATATTCCAGTGCAACAGCCGTGGTGATCTGGTCCAGCGAAAGCGCTGTGCCGGGCAGTGCAGGCAGTGAAGTTTCGATGTGATGCAGCGCACGCACCAGGGCTGCCAGGCGGCGTTGCCCCATGACGCTGGAGTCAGCAGCCTGCGCGCCTTCGTACTTGCGCGCAATCACCAGATTAAATGCGCTTTCCATCAGGCCATAAGCGACGCTGGTGCGTGCGAGCACACTGGCCGCGTGCTCTGCAGGCACCAAAGGTGTGCCAGAGCCACACTGGTCTAAATACTGCGCAATCAACAGCGATTCCGCAATCGCATGGCCATCGTTGGTCACCAGGACTGGAATGCGCAGCTGGGGGTGCGTGGCGAGCAGGGCGGGGTCGTTGCCCCATGGGTCGCTCCAGACCAGATCGACACGATCGGCCAACCCTCTTTCTAGAACAATCACACGTGCCACGCGTGCAAAAGGTGAGGTGGTATTTAAAAAAAGTTGCATGCTGGGTCTTGTAAAGAGGAACGCTTCCAGCGCCCATTAGCGGGACGTTAGAGGCTGTTTTTGCTTGGAGAAAAGAATCAGAACGGCACCCAGCATCAAGGCGCTGCAGCCCATGAAAAACAGACTGCGGTAGCTGCCCGTGTGGGCGTAGATATAGGCCATGAGATAGCCTGCGGTGGCTTGCAGTAGCGCAAAGGCGGCAGTGGCGTAGCCCCACATGCGCTTGTGACGTGCCGGACCAATCAGCTGCATCAGGTAGCCCGATGTAATGGCCGCCATGCCGGGCGACAGCGCGCCAACGATAAAGCCAGAGACCGCATGCCCGGCAAAGCCCACCCAGATCAGGGGCATGCCAATGGCCATCGCTTTCAAGGCATAGGCCCCTGCTGTGGTGCGCCACCAGCCCCAGCGCGTAGCGCACAGCGATGCGCACAGTGGCCCGGCCACGGCTCCCAAACCAAAAAACGCCCACTGTGTAGAGGCATAGGTGGAGCCCAAATTCAATTCGCGTGCCAGATAGTCCACCCAAAACACCGTGTGCGGCACAAAGCCAAAGGCATCGGTGGTGTAGGCTGCAAACACCAAGATGACGGGCAGGCTCCACACAGCGGTGGCTGGCAAAGCAGGGGCCGCACCCGGCGTAACCACCATGGGAATGGGGGCGGGCAGCTGGCGTGCATTGCGCCAGCCCCACCACAGCGCGGCCACGCACACCAGCGTCAGGCCCCACCACACGGCGCCAAGGCTTTGCTGGGCCAATGCTGGCACCAGCGTGGCCGACAGCAAGGCGCCCACCCCAATGCCGCAAAACATCAGTGGACCCAGTGCGGCACGGCGCTCTACGGGGGTGGCAGACATGGCGACCGAGGGGCCCAACACCATCAAGGTGGCACCTGCAATGCCTGACAGCAGGCGCCAGACAAAGAACACGGTCATGGGTTGATCAAAACTGCAAGCCGCAAAGCTCAGTGCCACCGCAAACCAGCACCCAACCAGAACGCGCACGGCCCCCCAACGCTCGGCCATCGGCGCAGCAGCCAGCGCGCCAATCAAATAACCCAAGAGGTTGGCTGCCCCCAGATAGGCCACCTGCTCGCCGGTGAACCAGCCTGCCAGCACCATCTCTGGCATCAAGGCTGTGTAGGCAAAGCGTGCCAGTCCCACACCACTGAGTGTGGCCAGAAAGCCGGTCAAGAAAAGCGGAAATTCAGAGCGTCGAATCACATGGAACCTTGAAGTGATGGGGCAGATTAGGCGTTTGTCATGATCATGTCCAATGATTCAAAATGAATGCCATCATCTTTTTTTGTGATTGATGCCCCATGCAACTTAAATCTCTGCGTATTTTTGATGCCGTTTGCAGCACTGGCAGCTTTGGTGCCGCCGCACAGCGGTTGCACACCGTGCAGTCGAACGTGACAGCACACATCAAGAAGCTGGAAGAAGAGCTGAAGGTGCAGCTGATGGAGCGCAGCAATGGCCCGGTGCGCCTGACCCCCGCTGGCCATACCTTGCTGCCTCAGGCGCAGCGCCTTTTGCAGACCCACGATGACACTTGTGCGCTGTTTGCGGGTGAGGTACCGCCTGCCGGCAGCTTGCGCATAGGTGCGATGGAAAGCACGGCGGCCTTGCGCCTGCCCAGCGTGCTGGCCAAGGTGTACCAGGCCCACCCCCACATTGACCTGCAGTTGCGCACTGGGCCCACGGCGGCATTGCTGGACGATCTGGTGCGCGGAGCGCTCGACTGCGCCTTTGTGGCGGGCCAGCCACCCAACCCGCGCTGGTGGGCGCAACCCGTGTTTCAGGAGGAGCTGGTGCTGGTGGGGCCAGCGCCCATGCAGACATTGCCCGCGCCAGAAGTGCTGCTGCACACGCCATTTCTGGCATTCAGGCAGGGTTGCAGCTACCGTCAGCGCATTGAATTGTTGCTGGCCAGCCAAGGCATCACGTCCACACGCATCATGGAGCTGGGCACGCTGGATGCCATCTTGGGCTGTGTGGCTGCAGGCATGGGCTTTGCGTTGATGCCGCTGGCACTGATGCAGACCCAGCAGAGCCGATTTGGCACTCATTGTGTGCGCTTGCCTGAGCCTTTGCGCAGCCAGATCGGCGTGGTCGATACGTGGCTGGTGGCCCCTGAGCAACAGGGCTGGTCACCACAGTTGCGGGCATTGGTTGGCAAGCTCTCCCCACTGGGGGGCGTGCCCAGGCATAGCGCCAGTCAGGCGGACGGCAGCTTGCTTGCCAGCGCAAGATGAGGGTTGCGCAGCAGCCTACTTTGCGGTGTGCAGCAGTGCTCGGCGGTATTGCATGGCCTCAGCCACATGCGTGCTGGCAATGGTGTCGCTGTGGGCCAAGTCTGCAATGGTGCGCGCCACACGCAAGGCACGGTGGGTGGCGCGGGCAGACCAGCCCAGGCGCTCTGCTGCCTTGCGCACCAGTTGATGTGCACTGTCTTGCAGGTGCAAAAATCGATCCAAAGCGTCGCCTTGCAATTGCTGGTTGCTGCAGGACTGGCGTGCCATGGCGCGCTCACGTGCTTGCACAATGCGGCTGCGGATGGTGGTGCTGCTTTCTTCGTTGCTGGCGGACAGCAGCTCCTGCGCTGGTAATGCAGCGACTTCAATGTGCAAATCAATCCGGTCCAGCAGCGGTCCGCTGAGCTTGCCTTGGTAGCGCGCCACCTGGTCTGGAGTACAGCGGCAGGCGCGTTGGGTGGAACCCCAGAAGCCACAGGGGCAAGGGTTCATTGCGGCGATCAGCTGAAACTGTGCCGGAAATTCTGTACTGTGAGCTGCGCGGGCAATGGTGATGCGGCCTGTCTCCAGGGGCTCGCGCAGGGCTTCTAAAGCGTTGCGGGCAAATTCAGGAAATTCATCCAGAAACAAGGTGCCATGGTGGGCGTATGAAATTTCACCTGGTTTAGGCGGCGAGCCGCCGCCCACCAAAGCCACAGCGCTGGCGGTGTGATGGGGGCTGGCTGTGCGGCGCAGTCCCCATTGGTCGGCCTTGAAGCGTCCGCACAAACTGGCAATGGCAGCGCTCTCCAGTGCCTCGTGTGCAGACATGGGGGGGAGTAATCCGGCAAAGCGCTGTGCCAGCATGGATTTGCCAGAGCCGGGAGGCCCCACCATCAATACGCCGTGCTGGCCGGCCGCCGCAATCTCCAGCGCGCGTTTGGCGGATGCCTGGCCCTTGACATCGCTGATGTCGGCCAGCGTTGCATGCGCGGTGACGGGGGGCGCTGGCATGCGTTGCCAGCCTGCGCTGGTGGTGGGATCGAGTGTGGCCGGGCAAGGGAGTAGCTGTGCCACGACATCCAGCAGATGTTGTGCTCCATAGACCTCAGCCTGAGGGGCGCATGCAGCCTCAGCGGCACTTTCCATGGGCAGCACCAAGCGCACAGCCGCGTGCTGCATCTGCAGTGCCAAGCTGGTAGCAAGCGCCCCGCGCACAGGCCGAAGCGCACCCGATAAAGACAGCTCTCCTGCAAATTCCCAGCCTTGCAGTTTTTTGGCATCGATCTGCCCGCTGGCAGCAAGGATGCCCAGCGCTATGGGCAAATCAAAGCGGCCAGAGTCTTTCGGAAGGTCGGCGGGCGCCAGGTTGACGGTGATGCGCTTGTTGTTGGGAAACTCCAGCCCGCTGTTGGCAATGGCGCAGCGCACGCGTTCGCGGGCCTCTTTGACTTCAAGGTCCGCAAGCCCCACCAGACTCAGGCTGGGCAGACCATTGGCAAGGTGGACTTCCACGGTGACAGACGGTGCTTGCAGTCCCAGCAATGCCCGACTTTGCACACAGGCCAAGCTCATGAACGGTCTCCTCCCTATTCCGGTGCAAGTGCGCGTCAGAAACCTGGCTCTAACTTGCACTGATTTGGTGCATTGGCGGCAAGTGGCGCGCGCTCACTGTAGGACGCTTGTAACTCTCGCTTCAATGCCGCTGGTTGGCACGCTAACTGCTTAAAGGGGTTGTCACAACACTTTTTACAACTTCCCACTTCCCGGAGGAACGTCTCATGAAAATGGTGTCAGCCATCATCAAGCCCTTCAAGCTCGACGAGGTGCGCGAAGCCCTCTCGCAGCTTGGGGTCCAGGGCATCACCGTGACCGAGGTGAAGGGTTTTGGCCGCCAGAAAGGCCATACCGAGCTGTACCGCGGTGCGGAATACGTCGTGGATTTTTTGCCCAAGGTCAAGCTGGAAGCAGCGGTGGACGATGCCGTGCTTGAGCAAGTGATCGAAGCCATCGAAGGTGCAGCACGCACAGGAAAGATCGGCGACGGCAAGATTTTTGTTTACGACCTGGAGCAAGTCGTGCGTATCCGCACCGGTGAAACCGGCAAGGAAGCGCTGTAACGCAACCCCTAATGCAAGAGACTGACATGAAAAAATCGCTCCCTGCACTCACGCTCGGCGTAGGCCTCTTGGCCACAGCCGCAGGTGCCTTTGCTCAAGAAGCTGCGCCTGTTGCAGCTGTTGTTGTAGAAGCCGTTGTGCAAACCGCAGCACCTGTGGCTGCCGCCGCGCAAGAAGTGGCCAAGCTGGACTCCGGTGACACCGCGTGGATGCTGACATCCACCATGCTGGTGATCTTGATGACCATCCCGGGCCTGGCCTTGTTTTATGGCGGTCTGGTGCGCTCCAAGAACATGCTGTCCGTGCTGGCACAGGTGTTCACCATCTTCTCGCTGATCACTGTGCTGTGGGCTATTTATGGCTTCTCGCTGACGTTCGGTGGCGAAGGCAAGTTCTACGGAGACTTCAGCAAGCTGTTCCTGGCTGGCATCACGCCCGACACGCTGTCTGGCATGCTGCCCACCATTCCTGAGTATGTGTTTGTGGCCTTCCAGTCGACCTTTGCTGCGATTACGGTGGCGCTGATCGTGGGTGCCTTTGCAGAACGCATCAAGTTCTCTGCCGTGATGATTTTCTCGGTGCTGTGGTTCACCTTCAGCTACATCCCCATGGCCCACATGGTGTGGGGCGGTGGTTTGTTGGCAGCCGATGGCGCGCTCGATTTTGCGGGCGGAACGGTGGTGCATATCAACGCTGCCGTGGCTGGTCTGGTGGGTGCCTACATGGTGGGCAAGCGCATCGGCTTCGGTAAGGAAGCCCTGCCTCCTCACAGCCTGACACTGACCATGGTGGGTGCATCCCTGCTGTGGGTGGGCTGGTTCGGTTTCAACGCCGGCTCCGCTGGTGCTGCTAACGGTGGTGCAGGTCTGGCGTTCATCAACACCATCTTGGCAACTGGCGCTGCTGCCGTGGCCTGGATCGTGACGGAGTCACTGCACAAGGGCAAGGCTTCCATGCTGGGCGCCGCATCCGGTGCGGTGGCTGGCCTGGTCACCATCACTCCCGCCGCTGGTTTTGTGGGCCCCATGGGTTCCATCGTGATGGGTCTGATTGCTGGCCCTCTGTGCCTGTGGGGGGTGTCTGGTCTGAAGCGCATGCTCAAGGCTGACGACGTGTGTGATGTGTTCGGCGTACATGGCGTGGGCGGTATCTTGGGCGCTATCTTGACGGGTGTGTTTGCCTCGCAAAGTCTGGGTGGCACAGGTGGTCTGAGTCCTGACACTTTCGCCATGGGTGCGCAGGTCTGGGTGCAGTTCAAGAGCGTGATCGTGACCATGGTCTGGTGCGGTGTGGTCTCTTACGTCTGCTTCAAGATCGCAGATATCCTGGTGGGTCTGCGAGTGGCTGAAGATGCTGAGCGCGAAGGCCTGGACATCACCACCCACGGTGAGTCTGCCTACAACCGTTAAGCATAGACAGCAGGCAGCACGCACTGCCTGCGAGGTTTGCTTGAACCGCCCCTTCGGGGGCGGTTTTTTTGTTGCTGCAGCGCAGCGTGATTCACGCAGGGCATTCAAAAAATTCACGCCCGGACAGCTGGTAAAAAACCGTGGTGTCGCTACGATTTACAGCCATGGATGCAGCCCTTCACCAGATTCAAGCGCGCGTACGCGCCGCCATTGCTGAACAAACGCCCCTGCGCATTTGCGGGGGTGGCAGCAAAGACTTTCACGCCATGCAATTGCAAGGCGACATTGTGGACACCTGCAGCCTGACAGGCATCGTCAGTTATGAGCCCAGCGAACTGGTCGTGACCGTCAAGGCTGGCACACCTTTAGCAGAGCTGGAGGCCGTACTGGCTGCGCAAGGCCAGTGTCTGGCGTTTGAGCCTCCCCACTTTGCCGGCAGTACCAACAGGCAAGCTACGGTGGGGGGCATGGTGGCTGCCGGATGGAGTGGCCCGGCCCGCGCCAGTGCAGGGGCCGTGCGCGATTTTGTTCTGGGCATTGAAATCATCAATGGCAAGGCTGAGCTGCTGCGTTTTGGTGGCACGGTGATGAAGAATGTGGCGGGCTATGACGTCTCGCGCCTCATGGCCGGTAGCTGGGGAACTCTGGGCCTGATCACGGAAGTCAGCCTCAAAGTTTTGCCCGTTGCGCCTGCAGAAACCACGCTGCGCTTTGATGGCGTGTCGCAAGCCGAGGCTCTGCAGCGCCTGAACCTGTGGGGCGGCCAGCCTTTGCCGCTGAACGCCAGTTGCTGGGTAGAAGACGCTGGTGTGGACACGCTGTATGTGCGCCTGCGTGGTGCGGTGGCAGCGGTGGATGCGGCATGCCGCAGCATGGGTGGCGTACGGCTGGACAGCGCGCAGACGGCGGGCGACTGGCTGGCCTGCCGTGAACAGCAATTGCCATGGTTCACCACGCGTACAGCCACCGAGTGCCTGTGGCGCTTGTCGGTGCCGCAAACCGCCCCGGTGCTGGCGCTGCCTGCGGGCGTGGCTGCACCGCTGGTGGAGTGGCACGGTGGCTTGCGCTGGGTGAAAGCACCACGCGCAGCCGGTGCCAGCTTGCACCAGATTGCACAGGCTGCAGGGGGTAGCGCTTTGCTATTCAGAGCTGAAAGCCAAGAGCAGATCAGCGCTGAAGCCATATTCAACCCAAATAACCAGGGCGTGGTGCAGATACACCAGCAATTGAAGCAGGCGTTTGATCCCGCGGGCATTTTCAATCCCGGGCGTACCTCGGCGTTGTTCTAAGCGCTGCGCACCGGCAATGGTCAGAATCTAGAAAACCCACGAGACAACATCCATGCAAACCAATTTGGCACCCGAGTACCTCGGAACGCCCGAAGGGCAAGAAGCGGAATCCATTCTGCGCAAGTGCGTGCACTGCGGCTTTTGCACGGCCACCTGCCCCACTTACCAGATTCTGGGCGATGAGCTCGATGGACCCCGCGGCCGTATTTACCTGATCAAGCAGGTGCTGGAAGGGCAGGCGCCCACGCGTGCCACGCAAATGCACCTGGACCGCTGCCTGACTTGCCGCAACTGCGAGTCCACCTGCCCCAGCGGCGTGCAATACGGGCACCTGGTGGACATTGGCCGCAAAGTGGTGGACGAAAAGGTGCAGCGCCCCGTGGGCGAGCGCATGCAGCGCTGGCTGCTCAAGGAAGGCCTGACGTCACCCTTGTTTGCACCGGCGATGAAGCTGGGGCAATCCGTGCGCAGCTGGCTGCCTGAGAGCATTCAAGCCAAAGTGCCGCCCAAGAGTGAGCACGGCGCATGGCCCACCCGCAGCCATGCACGCAAAGTACTGCTGCAGCAAGGCTGTGTACAGCCGGCCATGTTGCCCAACATCAACTACGCCACCGCACGCGTGCTGGATGCGGTGGGCATTCAAACCGTGGTGGTGACACAAAGCCAGTGTTGTGGTGCCGTGAAGTACCACCTCAATGACCACGAGGGCGGCAAAGCCCAGATGCGCGCCAATATCGATGCGTGGTGGCCCGCTGTTGCCGCAGGCGAGGTGGAGGCGATTGTGAGTAACGCCTCAGGCTGCGGTGCCATGGTCAAAGACTGGGGCCATGTGCTGCAGCATGAGCCGGCCTATGCTGACAAAGCGGCCCGTATCAGCGCGTTGACACGGGATTTGAGTGAGCTGCTACCCGCCTTGCTGCCGGAGCTGGCGGCCAAGCTGCAAGGCAAGGTGCAGGTGGTGCAGCAGCCCATGGCTTACCACCCGCCGTGCACCTTGCAACATGCGCAAAAGCTCAAAGGCGTGGTGGAGGCCAACTTGGGCAAGCTGGGATTTCAGCTGACCACGGCGCGCACCGAGTCCCACCTGTGCTGTGGATCGGCAGGCACTTACTCGGTGTTGCAACCGGTATTGTCCAAGACGCTGCGTGATCGAAAATTGCGAGCACTCAACGAAGCTGTGACTGAACCTGTAGCCATTTTGTCGGCCAATATTGGTTGTATTGCCCACCTGCAAAGTGGAACGCCGCTGCCTGTACGCCACTGGGTGGAAGTGCTCGATGAGGCGTTGGCTGCGATTGCTTCACACAACTAAAGAGGCCATCGATTCGCATTGATGGCGCAATGCTGGCATCATCGCGTGTTTGATTTTTTGCACTGGCCTACCGCCCATGACCGAACCCGTGTCCTCCACCGTTGAAAACGCTGCGCCCGCCGCACCGGCGCAAGCGCCTGCCCGAGCCGACCGTCGTCCTCCCCATCACGGTGGCCGTGGTCGCCCTGCTGGCAATGCAGCTTCGCGCCCAGTGCGTGAAGTTCACCCTGTGCTGGCCCAGCTGGCGCAACTGCACCCCGTGCTGTTTGGTGCCACCGTGCAGCCACTCAAGCGCGGGACATACCAAGACCTGCTGGCTTTGCACGGTGAGGCGCTGGACAAGGCGGGGCTGAAGGTTGCCATGGCGATCCACACCCGCTCGACCCGCTATCTGAATGCGGTGGCTTCGGGCGCTGCGCGCCACGATCTGCAAGGCAATCCGGTGGAAGCCATGGCACCGGAGCATGTGTTCCACGCCTTGGTGGAAGTGTTCAAGCGCAAGAAGCCCCGTGATGGCGAAGACCTGCAGGTCAAGCTGCGTCGCCGCATGGGCATGGCTTTCATGGACTCAGGCCTGAGCCGCGATGCCTATCTGGAAGTGGTGCAGGTGCGTGATGAAGCCACGCAAACCCTGCTGGATGCCGCTTTGGACGAGGTGGCAGAGCAAGACGCCAAGGCCGAAGCTGTGCAGCGTGCCTTTGCTGGCAGCGGTGCTGCGTCAATTGAGGCGTTTGCCGATATGTACGGCATGAACCCGCACGCCGTGCAGCGTCAGCTGCACCGTGCCAAGCAGTTGCAAGGCCAGCAGGCTGAGTAAAAGCCTGAGTGGCACACGACCAGAAAAAGGGCCTTGAAGGCCCTTTTTTTATGGCTGTGGCGTGCGCAGGGCCTGCTCAATATCTGTCGTCAGGCTTTGCGGAGTGTCCTTGGGGGCGTAGCGATGCAGAACCCGGCCATCGCGCCCCAGCAGGAACTTGGTGAAGTTCCACTTGATCATCTCGGTGCCCAGAATGCCCGGTGCCTGTGCTTTGAGCCATGCAAAGAGCGGGTGGGCGCTGGCACCGTTGACGTCCACCTTGGACATCATGGGAAAGTCCACACCGTAATTGCGCTGGCAAAAGCTGGCAATTTCAGTGTCGCTGCCCTTGTCTTGCTGGCCAAACTGGTTGCAGGGAAAGCCCAGAATCACCAGCCCTTGATCGGCATAGCGCTGGTGCAATTGCTGCAAGCCCTCAAACTGCGGTGTAAAGCCGCAGGCGCTGGCGGTGTTGACCACCAAGACCACCTTGCCTTCATAGCTGGACAAAGCCCGGCTGTGGCCGTCAATGCTGGTTGCTGAAAAGTCGTAAAAACTGGTCATGGTGGACTCGGTGCAAGAAGAGGTGCAGCCATCTTGCCACCACAGCTGCTTTGCATGCCAGAGCGATGCCAATACAGCCAGAGAAGTTGTATCCACGTGGTATTTGAATTTCGACGCGACTTGCGTTAAATTTTTTATGCCTGTTGTGGTCCATCGCAATAAAGGAGGTCTCCATGGATCGTGGATTACGCTCTTTGTTTGAAAGCTCAACTTTTATTTTGGCACTGGGCGTCGTGGTGCTGCTCAGCGGTATGGGGTATGGCGCCTATACGGCACACAACAAACCCGAAGTGCGTGTGCAAGTGATGGAGCCCATTCCTGGGCCTGCTGATGCTGCGCCGGCCACGAAGCCTTAGCGCAGCTCGCTGTAACCAAAAAAACCCGCACAGCTTGCCTGGCGGGTTTTTTTGAAGGGGCGCAGGCTCAGCGTTTATTACTCTGCAGCACGGCCATCAAGGCCCCGGAGATGATGAGCAGGCCACCCAGCAGCATGCGAGGCGTGAGCTCGGTGGCGCCCAGCAGCCACGCGGAGCCGCTGGCAAACAGGACTTCAGAGAGCATGATCAGCGACGTGGTGCTGGTCGGTACACGCGCAGCGCCATATTGCAGCGCCCACGAGCCGATCGCTACCAAAACGGCCATGCCCAGCGCGCAGGAGACCCAGACGGCATCGGGCGATGGCACTGCAGGGAAGTAGCCAGTGACGTAGCCGAGGCTGGCTGTGACCAGACCCACGCACATGCAGCCAATGAACATGGCCAGCACCCGAGCCATGCTGGGCGCGTGAAAGCTGCGACGCAAGATGACATTGGTGCAGGCAAAGCACAGACCGCCAAACACGGCCAAGTACTCGGGCAGCCCAATGTCGGCTGTCAGGCTGTGCAGGCTGGCGCCTTCGGGCACGATCACTAACGCCATGCCGCTGAAGGCCAGTACCAGGCGCAGCAAGCCTGCGCGGGTTGGGCGCTCACCCAGAAAGCGCCAGGCCAGCAGCACGGTCCATGCGGGCATGAGATAGAACAGCAAGATCACACGCACCACATCGCCGGTGGAGGCCGCCATGTTGAAGGACACATTGGTCAAGCCCGAGGACAAGGCCAGCAGCCACAGTGTGCGGTGGGTCACAAATGCGTGCAGGCTGCTGCGCATCCACACCACGGTGATCACGGTGAGCAGGCTGTAGATCATGCTGGTGGCCCATGGGGCAACCAAGCCCGCAGCATGCATGGTCTGAAAAGGCCACCAGGCCAGGCCCCAGACCATGGCGTTGAACAGCAGTGAGAAATATGGCAAAGAGAAATGCATGTCAAAAATGGCTCCGGCGCAGGTGGTGCCTGCGCCGGATGCTATGGATATAATCTTTTGTTTTAGTGGTGGTCTTTGCGCGCAATGTCTAGCAGGCGGCGTACTTCGCTGCCATGCTTGCGGCAGTTGTGCAGGTACCAGCGTCCAATCAGCCACATGGTGGCCGCCACAATTGCGCCAAAGCCGGTGATGGCGCCGTAGGCGGAAACACCCCACATGGTACTCAGGCTGTACAGCGCGCCCAGGCCCAAGATACAGGCTTGCTCGTTGAAGTTCTGCACCGCAATCGAGCGGCCTGCGCCCATCAGGCTGTGGCCGCGGTGTTGCAGCAGTGCGTTCATGGGTACGACCAGATAGCCTCCCAGACCGCCCAGCACAATCAGGAACGGGACGGCAATCCACAGGTGGCCGATGAAGTTCATGCAAATGACCAGCAGGCCCATGGCGATGCCCATTGGTATCACACGTGTGGCGTGCTGCAGCTTCATGCGCATGGATGCCAGCACGGCACCCACCGCCGTGCCAATGGCGACCACGCCCACCAGCGCTGAGGCTTGCGTGGTGCTGTAGCCCAATGCCACCGCAGCCCAGGCCAGCACGATGTAGCGCAGATTGCCGGATACGCCCCAAAACAGCGTGGTGGTGGACAGGGATATCTGGCCCAGCTTGTCTTTCCACAGGCGTCGGTTGCAATCCCAAAAATCTGGCAGCAGCGCCAGCGCGTTGCGAAAGTTGCTTTGCTGGGCGTCTTGGCTCAAGGGAACCAGGGGTGCAGAAGTGCGCGGAATGCGCAGATTAAAGGCCGCTGCCAGAACGTAGACAAAAATCAGCACGCCAATAGCCGCTTCGGCAGCATTGTTGACGCCGGGAATGTGCAGGGCCAGCAGGTGCGAGGAAATCGCCGGCCCAACCAGTTGGCCACCCAGCAGCACGCCCAAGATGATGGAGGTAATGGTCAGCCCCTCAATCCAGCCATTTGCCTTGACCAGCTGTGAGGCAGGCAGCAGCTCGGTCAAGATGCCGTACTTGGCGGGCGAATAAGCAGCAGCGCCCAGACCGACCACGGCATAGGCCAGCAGCGGGTGGTGACCAAACAGCATCAGCAGGCAGCCCAGCACCTTGATGGCATTGCTGATGAACATCACCCGCCCTTTGGGCAAAGCATCGGCAAAGGCTCCCACAAAAGGGGCCAGCACGACGTAAAACAGCGCGAACATGGGAACCAGAGCGGCACTTTGCCACTCGGGAGCTCCGCCCGTGCGTAACAGCTCTACAGCGGTGACGAACAGGGCGTTATCGGCCAGCGAGCTGAAAAACTGCGCCGACATGATGGTGTAGAAACCGCGCTTCATGAAATGCTGTGCGCACACCTGCCCTCAGGGACAGGCGCACGGAAATGATTGTCCCGATGGCGAAAGGAGTGGCGGTTATATCACGCACACTTCGAACACTGGTGCCAGAATGGCCGCTGTTTGCTCTCGATTGTGATTTGTCATGCCGCGCCCCATTCTTGCCACCATCCATCCCCAAGCGATTCGCCACAACCTGCAACGGGTTCGCAGCGCAGCGCCAGACGCCAAGCTCATGTGCGTGACCAAGGCCAATGCCTACGGTCATGGCATTGAGCGCGCTTTTGAAGGCATGCGTGCGGCAGACGGCTTTGCGGTGCTGGAGCTGGAGGAGGCCCAGCGCCTGCGTCGCCTTGACTGGCGCGGCCCCATCTTGCTGCTGGAGGGCGTGTTTGAGCTGCGTGATCTGGAGCTGTGCTCTCGCCTGGGTGTCTGGCATACCGTGCACTGCGACGAGCAGATTGACTGGCTGGCCGCGCACAAGACGCAAATTGCGCACCGCGTGTTCTTGAAGATGAACAGTGGCATGAATCGCCTGGGCTTTACGCCCGAGCGCTTTCGCAGTGCCTATGCGCGCCTGAGCGCCTTGCCGCAGGTGGAAGAGATTTCTTTTGTCACGCACTTCAGCGATGCGGATGGCCCGCGCGGCATTGCGCACCAGCTGGAAGTATTCATGCAGGTGACCGAAGACCTGCCGGGCGAACGCAGCGCCTGCAACAGCGCAGGCGCCCTCATTTTTGGAGGCGAAGAGCGGGCCCTCAATGACTGGGTGCGCCCTGGCATCGTGCTGTATGGCAGCGCGCCAGACTATCCGCAGCGCACCGCGCAGGACTGGGGCCTGCAGCCAGCCATGACGCTGTCTACCAAGGTGATTGGCGTGCAGAACCTCAAAGCGGGCGATACCGTGGGGTATGGCTCTGCCTTTACGGCCGACGGGCCCATGAAGCTGGGCGTGATCGCCTGTGGCTATGCCGACGGCTACCCCCGCCATTGCGGCACGGGCACGCCCGTGCTGGTCAACGGGGTGCGCACCCGGCTGCTGGGCCGCGTGAGCATGGACATGATCTGCGTGGATCTGACCCCCGTGCCTGAGGCTGGCGTGGGCAGCGAAGTGGTGCTGTGGGGACGCAGCCCCAGCACGGGCACTGTGCTGAGCATTGACGAGGTGGCCGCCGCCGCCGGCACGGTGGGCTATGAACTGATGTGCGCCGTTGCTCCCCGCGTGCCCGTGGTCAGCGATGAAGAAGGGCAGCGCAAATAAGCATTATTTAAAAAGAGAGCTGCAAGCGCTTGTCGCATATGGTTTTCAAATATATTTATATCTGAAAGTGAGCACTGAAGAGCGATGGCAGCTCCTTTTTTGTGCAGCCGCAACCACATTGACCGTTGAGGCAACCTGCACCGATATAGTCCTGCCATGGCCAAAGACAAAACCATTTACACCTGCAACGCATGCGGCGCCAGCACACCGCGCTGGCTGGGAAAGTGCCCCAGCTGTGGCGCATGGAACAGCCTGATCGAAAGCGTGCCGGAGGCCGCATCAGGGGGGAAAAACCGCCTCAGCTCCCCCCAGGGCTACGCCGGTCTGGCCAATGCACAGCCAGTGACGCCTTTGTCCGCTATCGAAGCGCAAGACGTGGCCCGCACCCCCAGTGGTATTGAAGAGCTGGACCGCGTGCTCGGCGGCGGCGTGGTGGAAGGTGGCGTGGTGCTGATCGGTGGCGACCCGGGTATCGGCAAATCCACGCTGTTGCTGCAGGCCATGGATGCGCTGCACCGCGCAGGCTTGCCCACGCTGTATGTAACGGGCGAAGAAAGTGGTGCACAGGTGGCGCTGCGCTCACGCCGGCTGGGTATTGATGGCAGTCAGGTGAATTTGCTGGCTGAGATTCAGCTCGAAAAGATTTTGGCCACGGTGGAGGCCACGCAGCCTGCCGTCGTGGTGATTGACTCCATCCAGACCACGTATTCCGACCAGCTCACCAGCGCCCCCGGCTCGGTTGCGCAGGTGCGCGAATGCGCTGCGCACCTGACGCGCATGGCCAAAAGCACGGGCGTAACCGTGATCCTGGTGGGCCACGTGACCAAAGAGGGTGCCTTGGCGGGCCCGCGCGTACTGGAGCACATGGTCGATACCGTGCTGTACTTTGAAGGCGATACGCACAGCCCGCATCGCCTGATTCGCGCGATCAAAAACCGTTTTGGTGCCGTCAACGAGATTGGCGTGTTTGCCATGACCGAAAAAGGCCTGAAGGGCGTAAGCAACCCCAGCGCCATCTTCTTGAGCCAGCACTCTGAGCCAGTGCCCGGCAGCTGCGTGATGGTGACGCTGGAGGGCACGCGCCCGCTTCTGGTTGAGATTCAGGCGCTGGTAGACAGCGCCGGTCCGGCTGCGCGCCGCTTGTCTGTGGGGCTGGACAAAGACCGGCTGGCCATGCTGCTGGCAGTACTGAACCGCCATGCGGGCGTGGCCTGTGCGGACCAGGACGTGTTTGTGAATGCCGTGGGCGGCGTGCGTATCAACGAACCGGCAGCCGATTTGGCCGTCATGCTGTCCATTACCTCCAGCCTGCGCGGCAAACCTTTGCCCAAGGGATTCTTTGCTTTCGGCGAGGTGGGCCTGGCGGGCGAAGTGCGTCCCGCCCCCCGTGGGCAGGACCGTCTCAAAGAAGCTGCCAAGCTTGGGTTTACGGTGGCTGTCGTTCCCAAGGCCAATGTGCCCAAAAAAGCCATTCCCGGCTTGACCATCCACCCTGTTGAGCGCGTGG
Organism: Comamonas sp. CMM02; assembly: GCF_014851485.1. Lineage (NCBI taxonomy): Bacteria > Pseudomonadati > Pseudomonadota > Betaproteobacteria > Burkholderiales > Comamonadaceae > Comamonas > Comamonas sp. CMM02. The sequence goes on from NZ_JACUZW010000004.1 coordinate 319,252, forward strand.
ATGAAGCCATGAATGTGGTGCGTGCCATCAACTAAATGCTTGTGGGTAAACAGATTTATTCGTGGAATCGGTTGCTGAAAACCCATATACGCACTGCCCGCAAGCGACCGCTGGCTTGTCCATATGACAATACGCCCATGAATTTGCGCAATGTTGTAGTGCCCTTGGGGCTGGCGGCCATGCTGTATGTCGCCTTTGATTCGATGGGATGGAAGGGCGTCGCCGCAATAGGCGGTGGCATCTTGATGTGGCTGCTGCTGCACTTCACCCGCTTGATGACCGTCATGCGGCGCGCCTCTCAGCGCCCCATCGGCTATGTAGGCAGCGCGGTGATGCTGAACGCCAAGCTCAAACCCAAAGTGAACCTGATGCACGTGGTGGCCATGACCCGTTCCCTGGGCATGCTCATGTCCGAGGAAGGGAAAGATCCGGAGATTTATCGCTGGACAGATGGGAGCGACTCGCATGTCACCTGCACGTTTGTGAATGGCCGTTTGGTGAAATGGGAGCTGGAGCGGCCCTCAAAATCTGAACCTACTAATGCGGACAGTCATACAACGGCGGCCTGAGGCCTTTAAAATCTCCCGCAACAGAGGTTAAGCCGTGTGCCGGCTGGCCTTTATTCAAAGTTCAAGCAGCCTGCACGTACGGGCTGCCTCCACCTGTGAGAGAGACACCCACCATGAGCACTACTGCCGTTGTCGAACTGGCTGCCAAAGACCTGAACCAGCAAGGCGGTGTTTACTGCCCCAGCCCGAAGGCTGATATGAAGCTGTGGAACAGCCACCCCAAGGTGTACATCGATGTGGCCCACGATGGCGAAGGCAAGTGCCCTTACTGCGGTACCACTTTCAAGCTCAAGGCCGGTGAGGTGTTTGCTGGAGGCCATTAAAACGCGGCGTTGGCAACCCAAGGGCTTCCCTGCGAAGCCCTTCTTTTTTGAGGTCAGCGTATGCGCATTCTTCACTTCGTGACTGGCGGTTTTTCGGGAGCAACGCAAGTTGCTGTCGATCTTTGTATGGCGGCCAATAACACGCCAGGCATGGAGGTCATGCTTGTGCTTCGGCGCAAGCGCAATACGGATGCCCAACGCGTTCAGGCGCTGCGTGACCAGGGTTTGACAGTGCAGGTGGTTTCTAACTGGCTGCACGCCATGACTGTTTGGGAGTTGCGCAAGCTGATCCGTGCGTGGAAGCCGGATGTGCTGTTTGCCCATGGTTTCAGCGATCACATATGGGGGCGCCAGGCAGCGGTTGCGGAAAGGGTGCCGCGCATCTTTCATGTGGAGCACAACGCTTATGAGCGCTACACGCCTCGCAGACTGAGGCAGGCGCTGGCACTGTCTCCTTGGACGACAGCGCACATCGGTGTCTCTGAAGGGGTCAGGACACGGCTCATTGAGCTGGGTTTTCCAGCAGATAAATGCATGGCCATTCCGAATGGCATTGATTTGCGAAAGTTTCCGGAAACACTGCTTCCAGCTGACTGGTCCTCGCGGGAGCCTGCCATCTTGATGGCATCGCGTTTTGCGCGACAAAAAGACCATGCCAGCCTTGTTCAGGCTTTGCAGGTTCTGCGTAACCAAGGCCTCACCCCCAAGCTGTATTTGGCGGGTGGGGGGAGCAAGCGTTTGCGCCACAAGGTGGAAAGCTTGGTGGCCAAGCTGGGTCTGCAAGAGCAGGTGATTTTTTTGGGCAATGTCTCAGATTTGCCGCAAAGGCTGGCAGCCGTGCAGATCTTTGTTCTTTCGACGCATTGGGAAGGCATGCCACTGGCGCTGGTCGAAGGCATGGCCGCTGCGTGCGCCTGCATTACTTCCAATGTTCTCGGGGCAAAGGAAGCCTTGGTGCACGATGTCGATGGGCTGGTTGTGCCTCATGAAAATGTCCAAGAATTGGCTGCAGCATTACAATTTTTGCTGCAAAACCCTTCAAGAGCGGAGCAACTGGGTGTTGCAGCCCGGGCCAAGGCGTTGCATGCCTATGGGCGCGAGCACATGTGGGCTCAATACCAAGCGCTTTTGGCTGCTACCACGTAAGTGGTCCACCATTTTCGTCACTCGACCTTAATGCTCCGGCAGCTTCGGCGCACGCGCCATTAAGGTACCAGTGAACAGTTGCACTTTCATCCACAGTTTTCGAATGCGCTGTGCAACGGATGTGCGCTCACGCTGTGCCCAGATGCTGCTGACCTCGCTCAGTTCATCCAAACTCAGCACAGAAGGATAGACGCCAAACACCTGCAAGTCGTTTTCAAACCAAAAACGGATATCGACATCCACTGGGCGGCCAAACGGGACACGGCTAGACAGTAATTTCTGGGCACCAGCACGGCTGATGACATAGCCCGCCGTGGAGCTGGGAACGCGTTGATATTGAATCAGCCTGTGCGTAGGGGTTAGCTGGCGATCTGCTTGTATTTTTTCTTTGGGTCTGCCTATCAGCTTGATCATGTCCCAGGCCTGCTCAAGTTGAGCAATCGCCTGGGTGGCTTCTGGAAAAGCTGTGAGCAATTGAACGTCATCTTCCAGTACCACCATCGCGGGAGCATCACTCTCTAGCAGTTGTTGCCATGCTTTGATGTGGCTGGCGTAGCAGCCTTTTTCGCCATTGACGAGCGGCTTGTAGTATTGCTGCTCGTTGAGTAGAGGGCTATACCAGCGTCCTTGTTCTTCTTCAGAGAGATTCGCCCACCAAACGGCATCGATACGGCGGCCCTGCAAACGTAAAGCCTTAAACTGCTGCTCCAGCAGCTCTCGTCGCTCGGTGTCTCTGTCAAGATTGATAAAAAAGATAGGTAATTCCATACGCGATTTTATGCATATTTTGGGCATTGGAATTTCCTGAGAAAGTATTTGATGTTGGATTCTTATAAGTTTAAATTGAATATAGAAAAAAGTAGTATCTTTTTTTTGGTTTTGACTTTCTTGTTTTTACCATTTTCATTGGCTGCACACAATGCAACTCTTGCGCTTGCTGTATTAACTTCACTTCTTAGTGGAGCAGTTTGGAGAAAAAGAGATTGTTTGTGGAAAGAGCCCTTGGTGTGGTCTTTGCTGGCCTTGTTTTTTTGGGTGTGTGTTGGTTCTTTTTATAGTCTTTCCACATGGGATGATGCACTTGGGACAAATTTCAATAAATATTCAAAGTTGTTTTTTGGTGTGTTTTTGATAGCAATTCTTTTGAATCAAAAAGCTAGAAAATATGCATTTTTTGCATTTGCTGCAGGCATGTTTTTTGTGTTGATTTCTACCTATTTGAATATATGGTTTGAAGTACCCTGGTCGGCAACAAAAAAACAAGGATGGGGAGTGGATCATACTGTTTTTGGTAATTACATTACACAAAATATAATGATGTCATTTTTCGCATTGCAGGGGCTGTTCTTTATTTTTAATAGTAAAGTGCAATGGAAAAAATGGTTGTGGATTATTATCACAGGGCTGGCAGTTGTTTCAACAATGTATTTATCTAGTGGTCGCACTGGTTATGTTGTACTGCTCGCTGGAATTCTTTTGTATATTGTTTTTGCACTTCCGAGGAAATGGTCCTGGTTGGGTGTGATTGCTATCGTGCTTGCCAGCCTTGTTGCGTTTAGTACTTCATCACGCGTGCAAGAACGCTATAACTCGGCTATTAGCGAAACGCAATTGATTTTCGAGCAGAATAGTCGAGGAGAACTACCTACTTTATCGAGTATCGGTGCTCGTTGGTATATGTGGATGAAGTCTCTAGAGCTGGTGCAAGAACGCCCTCTTTTAGGCTGGGGATTGGGGAGTCATGGAATTAAGTGGTGTGAGAAAGCACCAGAGCCAGTTTGGTGCAAAGTAGGGGATACAACGCCTCACAATCAATTTATTTTTTTTGCTGTCGAACTCGGGGTAGTTGGATTGATTTTATTTTTACTCCTTATCTCTGCGCTTTGTTGGGCAGGGTGGCAAGGTGGAAAATACAGACCGTTAATGATGGGGTTTATTGCTATTTTTTTGGTGGATAGTATGGTGAACGCATCTCTTTGGAACGCCAGAGAATATAATTTCTTTATATTGATGATGTGCCTGCTTTATGCAAAAATTCGATTTGAAGATAAAAATGAAATCAAATAATGAATTCTTTGAATTAAGTGACCTTGATAAAATAGGTCAGGGAACGATTAAAAACGTTTATCAGCATCCTTTCTTTGCAGAAAAAATAATTAAAGTTATCAAACCGGAATTAGTAGCTGAAGATGGCGGTTTCCTGAAGCACGGGAAAATAAAAAGAAATTTATACCAGGGTATTTATCGCCAGTTTCGCCGGGAAATTTTGCAATATCTACAGCTTTGCAAGAATCATTATCAAGAGAATAATTATATTTTCCCTGTAGAAATTCCTTACGGACTGGTGCCAACTTCTGCGGGTCTAGGCTTGGTGACCGAAAAGATCACGGCTGAGGACGGAATAGGCTGGACGCTAGAGGATCTGGCCAAAGGCCCGGGCCTGCAAGAAAAGCATCAGAGGGCATTGGCCCAATTCTTTGATGATTGTGTGCGTCTGCATATTGTTTTTGGAGAGGTGAACTACGCAGGCTTGATGTACACAGAAAGGCGTAGCGGACGTCCCGAGTTTGTGTTGGTCGATGGGGTTGGGGAGAAATTGCTGATACCGATTCGAGCCATGTCTGCCTCCATCAGTGGACGCTATGTACGTCAAGTGCAGCGCAAAATTCAGCAGCAATTGAATGCAATCGCCGCAGAAAAATAAAAAGAGCCGCAGGTGCGGCTCGATTTGGATACGAAAAATTCTTTGCATGATTAGTGCGTAGTCTTCATGGACTGCACAGTCACAGCCTCATCTCATACCCTACCGTCACCGGGGCATGGTCCGAAAATTTCTGACCTTTGTAGATAGATTCTGAGCGCGCCAGCGCTGCAATTGCTGGTGTTGCCAGGTGGTAATCCAAACGCCACCCCACGTTGTTGGCATAGGCTTGGCCGCGGTTGCTCCACCACGTGTAGCATTCATCGGTGGTGTCGGGCTGCAGGCAACGGTAGACATCGTGGATGCCGCCCATGTCATTGGCTGCCAGCAGCATGTCCATCCAGGCACGTTCTTCTGGGGTGAAGCCACTGTTTTTTTGGTTGCTGCGCCAATTTTTCAGGTCTTCCTTGCGGTGAGCGATATTGATATCACCGCACAGAACGAATTCACGCTCACCCTTCATGCGCATCAAATGCGTATGCATTTTGGCTAGAAAGCGAAACTTGGCTGACTGGCGCTCTTGTCCTGATGAACCACTGGGAAAGTAGCTGCTGATGATGGAGAATTTGCGCTCAGGCGTATCAAAGCGTGCTTCCACATAGCGGCCTTCCGCGTCAAATTCTTCAGGGTCAAAACCGACAACGACGTCGCTGGGTTCATGGCGGCTATAGATGCCGACACCGGAGTAGCCCTTCTTTTGCGCGAAATGGAAGATGCCGCGCATTCCGGCCAGGCTGTCAAATTTTCCTTCTATATCCGCAGCCTGCGCCTTCACCTCCTGCACGCAAATACAATCCGGGCCAGTGGCCGCAATCCATTCCTCCACACCTTTGGATGCGGCAGAGCGGATGCCGTTGAGGTTGAGGCTGGTCAATTTGAAAAGGGAAGAATCCATGTCAATCAATAACGCGCAACAAGACCAAAACAATCGTCTGGCGCAAGAGTTTGTGCAGTTTGCCGTAGACGCAGGGGTGCTGCGTTTTGGCGAATTCAAGACCAAGGCTGGGCGTATGAGCCCTTATTTCTTTAACGCTGGCTTGTTCGATGACGGAGCCAAGATGGCCCGCTTGGCGGAATTTTATGCAAAAGCCATTGTGGCCAGCGGCATGGAGTTCGATATGGTCTTTGGGCCTGCCTACAAAGGTATTCCGCTGGCTGCGACTGTGGCAGTCGAGCTGGCCCGCCTGGGCAGAAACGTTCCCTTTGCATACAACCGCAAAGAAGCCAAAGACCATGGGGAGGGCGGCACTTTGGTGGGGGCTCCCATTCAAGGCCGTGTGCTCATCATCGACGATGTGATGAGTGCAGGCACGGCGGCGCGCGAGTCTATTGCCTTGATCAAGGCTGCGGGGGCTACGCCACACGCCGTGGCAATTGCACTAGACCGCCAAGAGAAAGCCACAGAGAATGGCAAAGACGTTGATCACAGCGCAGTGCAATATGTGCGTAACCAACTGGGCCTGCAAGTTTGCACCATTGCTAATTTGGCAGATTTGCTGGCGTATTTGGGATCGCGGGGGGGTGAAGGCGAGATGGAGCAGCACCACAAAAGTGTGCTGGCATACCGCCAACGCTATGGAGTGAACGACTAAAAAATATTACGGCATGCGGTTGGCATCACACATTAGGTCTTTTGTCCTTTGCAAGATTGCGCTGGCCGTATTGGCGATCTCGCAGCCGTCATATGCCGCTGGCATCTACACGTGTGTGGATGCCTCGGGGCTGCGCATCACCGCGGATCGTCCGATTGCCCAGTGTGCTGACCGTGAGCAGCGTGTCCTGGGGCCCACAGGCATTGAGCGCAGTCGTGTCGGCCCGGCAATGTCTGAAGTAGAAATGTCGCAGCGCTTGGAGCAGCGGCGCAATGAGCTGCAGATGCAGCAGCGCGTGCAAGAGCAGCGCCGTCGCGATGCCGTGTTGCTCACCCGCTATCCGCGTCGTGAAAGTCATGATGTTGCGCGGCGTGATGCCCTGATACAAGTGCAAGAACAAAAGGTTCTGGCCCAGGCTCGAATGGACGAGTTGGTGCAGGAAAAGCGAAAACTCCAGCAAGAGCTGGAGTTTTACGGCAACGATCACTCCAAGCTGCCTGCGCGTCTGCGTATTGCCGTGCAGGATGTAGAGGACGCTCAGCAGGAGCAGCGCGCACTGATGGATGAACAAAATGGACAAGTGCAGCGTGTTCACAAGCGCTTTGATGCAGAGCTGTTGCGACTGCAGCCTTTGTGGCAATCGCAGGAACCCGCATCTTCTGCCGCATCTCAGTAGCCCCAATTGCGCCAGCAGGCGCAAAAAGCACGTACTGTGACGTGCTGAGAAATCAGGTTTTCCGAGTTGCTACAGTGCTTGCCATACCGTATCTCCTCCTGCGCTAGAGGGTTGCGGTGCGATACCTAGTAATGCTGCATGGCGATGCAAAAGTCCATCAAAGTGCTGGACGTCGCTGTCACTCACGCTGTTTTCACCCCGGTGATAGTCCGTTGCGACTTGTGAGGTCGTAAAGCTCATTGCTCCAAACTGCTGAACTGCATTGCGCAGTTTGTCGAGATTGACGGTGGCCTGTGTGGTCATGGCAGCTCCTCAAAAGATGGATACAAAGCGTACGCCGTGAATGTGGCACGGCTTGCGATGCTTCACAAGGGTGCAGACGACAGCATTTGGGTGGTATTTCTTGCCATCGTGCCTTCACTCAATGCACGGTCATGCGGCAAGCCAGCCATCTGGGTGACGTGGATATCTACAGACAGTTACTGTGCTCAATTGCTGATGGTCTGTTGAGTGAACCATTGCCACAGCTCAGAAATTTACGGAATCGATTGTCAGAACTTGTCCGAAATGCAGTGTTTGCGCTTTTGTCTGGCGTTGGTTTTCGCCGTGCAGGTGTAGGCTGGTGTAACAGCGGTATTGAAATACAAATATGCCTGTCTGGGTGCAATGGTCGTGCCCGTATTTTTCTCCAGAGTCTGATGGCCCCTATCTATTTGCCTTTTGCAGCGTCCATCTTGCTGGCGCTGATGGCTGCCATAAGCGGCATCGTCTGGCATTACCACCGCAAGCACCTTAACTTGCTCTGTTTAGCTGGTGGCTTGCTGCTGGCCGGATGTGCCCAAGCTGTCTATGCGCTGTGGGGAGCACAGGCGGGCTGGGGGGAGCATGTGCACATGGGTTTACTCAGTGGCGCAGCGGCTGTGGCTGTGGCGCAGTCTGTCGCCATGCGCTTTGGGCGGCGTGTGCAAGTGATCTGGGTCGCTGCGGGCGCAGGGGTAATGGCGGTGGGTGCGTGGTACTTCATGCTGATCAGCCCTTCTGCACACGGCCACTGGGTTGTGACTGCACTGGGGCTGGCATTGATCCTAGGTCATATTCTGCCTGTGACGTGGAGTTTGGCTTCGCGCCACCGAATGGAGCGCATGCTGCTGCTGGTTTACACCGCCATCAGCGCGCTGGTGCTGTGCAGTCCGTGGCTGAATGCCGAGGCCATATCTAGCCAGGTTGCTGCGTGGATGTGGAGTCTCCTTATTCCTCTGAGTGGGGGCTTGCTGGTGGCCGCAATGGTGGGCTGCACGCTGACTGATGGCCTGCCCGTGCTGTGCACAGGCCTTGACCGTGATGCGTTGACGGGCCTGCTCAGCCGCCGCGCATTTGATGCCGTGTGCGGCAGCCACCCCGCGACACAGCAAATCAGTGTGCTGGTTCTGTGCGATCTGGATAATTTCCAGCGCATCAACAACCAGTTTGGCACTACCGTTGGCAACGAGGTGTTGCGCAGCTTTGCCCAGTTGCTGCAGTCCAGCGTTCGCGAAGGCGATCATGTGGCGCGCATCGGCGGTGAAGAGTTTGGAATGGCTTTGCGTGACATCGACATGGACAACGCTCAGGCACTGATACAGCGCATTACCCACAGCATGCGTCAGCAAAGCTGGGGCGGCACGGTTGCGAATGGGGAGCAACTGACAGCGAGCTTTGGGCTGGCCATGGTCAGAGAGAACGATTCTTTGCAACAGGCTTTGCATCGTGCGGATGTCTTGCTGTGCCAGGCCAAGGATGCGGGCAGTAACCGCGTGGGTGTGGAGGCAGTCGCGGCAGGCTCTGCACCCAGTTTTGGATAGCGTTCGAAGCCATATAGATAAACGATTGAAGCCAGTTTTCACTCCTTAAGGCATTGCATACATGCGATGCCTTTTTTGTTGGTGCTGCTTTCCCTGGGTTACCGCGCACAGTGGCGCGCAGCGTGTGCTTTGGGGCATCGCTATGTGCGTCGCCGCACCAAAAAAGGGCAGATGGCCGGTGTTAGGACTGGCGCTCATGCAATCAAGCAAATCGCAAGGCGGGCATTCCAGCGGGCATGCAAACACTGCCTGTATATAAAGCAACATTTGGTTACCGCTTGATTTTCATCAATTCGGCAAGGGCAGAGGATCGCTACGCTCCAGCCATGATCCATCAAGCTAGCGCTTGATCCGCATGCATCCGCACAGATGCATGCGCTGGGAATGCCGCCGTGCGGTATCCACACTTGTGCAAAAGCAACAGCGGCCCAAAAGCCGTGAAGGAGATGCCCCGATGCATATCGGTCAACGTTTTTGGCGCAACCAGGGTTTGGGTGCCAAGCTGGCAATTACCAATTTTGTCTGGGTGGCTGCCATTTTGGGCCTGCTGGTTTTAGGCATCGCGTGGGGCGTTAGTCAGTCGCTGCAAGCCAAAATGCAAAGTGAAATGCAGCAAGGCATTCAAATGCTGCACCGCTTTATCGAGTCCAGTGACAAAGACCTGCGCCAGCGTACGCAGTTCTTAGCCAACAGCCTGGCAGACAGCCTGAAGGGGCAGCTCAGTCTGGACAGCAGCGGCACTGAGCCTTTGCTCAGCCTGGATGGTGAGTTGCTCAACGGCAATGACGTCCGCATTCAGACCTTCACACGCAGCACTGGGGCGGTGGCCACAGTGTTTGCGGCACAGGGCAGCGCAGACTTTCTGCGCATTGCTACCACGCTGAAAAGCGATCAGGGCGAAACTGCAGTAGGCACTCTGCTGGACCGAAACCACCCAGCCTACACAGCCATTCAGGCCGGTGAAAGCTACATGGGGCTGGCTAATCTGTTTGGCCGCCAGTACATGACGCACTACCGACCACTGAAAGATGCAGGTGGAAAAACCGTGGGCATCGTCTTTGTGGGTCAGGATTTTTCAGAACTGCTGGATAACCTCAAAGCCTCTATCCGGGCTTTGAAGGTAGGTCAGAGCGGTTACTACTTCGTGCTTCGCGCAGACAACGGCCCGCAGCGCGGTCAGCTGGTGGTGCATCCTGCACAAGAAGGCGGCAACATCTTGGAGTCCAAGGACAGCAATGGTCACTTGTTCATCCGAGAAATGCTGGATCTCAAGCAGGGTGCTATCCGCTATCCCTGGATCAACCCGGGAGAAAGCGCTGCCCGCGACAAGCTGGCCGTATTTGGCCACTATGCCCCGTGGAACTGGGTGTTTGCCTCCAGCGCATACACCGATGAATTTACGGCTGAAACGCAGTCCCTCATTGTCAAGTTCGCGGCCATGGGGCTGGGCGCTGTGCTGGTGTTGGCTGCTGTGTGGTTCTGGCTGATCCGCCGCATGATCGTGCGTCCACTCAATGAAGCCAGCCGCATGGCTGATGCCATTGCTGAAGGCGACCTCACCGTGCAAATACACAGTGACCGCAAAGACGAGATTGGCCATCTGCTGGAAGCCATGAACAACACCAGTGCAGGTCTGACCCGCGTGGTGCGCTCCGTCAATGAGCAAGCCCACAGCGTGGCGCTTGCCAGTGCAGAAATTGCACAGGCCAATCAAGACCTGGCCACACGCACCGAAAGCGAAGCCAGCGCGCTGGAAGAAACTGCTGCGGCCATGGAAGAGCTAGGTTCGACCGTGGCGCACAACGCCGACCATGCCCAGTCTGCAGACCATCGCACCCGCGAAGCCCAGCGCGTGGTCACCGAAGGGGGTGAGGCTGTGCGCAAAGTCGTGCACACCATGCAGGGCATTGATGCCAGCAGCAAGAAGATCGCCGACATCATCGGTGTCATTGATGGCATTGCCTTTCAGACCAATATCCTGGCATTGAACGCAGCGGTCGAAGCCGCACGTGCTGGAGAGCATGGCCGAGGCTTTGCCGTGGTGGCCAGTGAGGTGCGTGCATTGGCTGGCCGCAGCGCTGATGCTGCCAAGGAGATCAAGCAGCTCATCAGCCACAGCGTGGCTGAAATCCACGAAGGCAACATCCAGGCCGCCCACGCGGGTGAAACCATGGAGCAAGCCATCACGGAAATTCAGAAGGTCACCCAGCTCATCACCGATATCAGCCATGCCAGCGGCGAACAAAGCAACGGTGTGGCACAGGTGGCAGAAGCTGTGACCCATATGGACCAGACCACACAGAAAAACGCTGCCCTTGTAGAGGAAATGGCGGGCTCTACCGAAGGTCTGCGCAAGCAAGCTGATGAACTGGTGCATGCCGTCTCCATCTTCCGTCTGCAAGGCGGCAGCGTGAACCCATTGCGCAGCCCTGTGCTGGCCACTCGAGCAGCAGCCAGCGCACCCTCAAAACCGGCGGTCGCTGCGAGCAAGCCTGGCATGCCCAAGGCACCTGCCTTGGCTCCGAGTAGTACAGCATCTGCTGTGGTGCAACCTGCGAGCAAGCCAAAGGTGGCCGCTACGACGGGCGCAGAGGACGACTGGGAAACGTTCTAAGACTTGCGGAAATCACCTTGAACGCGCGTCGTTGCCTGGCCCTGGCACACGCCGGTACTGCCTGCAGCTTCGCGCCCCGTCGTCACCGAAAATCTTGAAATTTGCAGGGGCGTGCCAGCCGCTCTGAGGTGGCTGCAGCGTTCGGCGCCAATGCGGTGCCTTCGCAGGGTGATCAGGCAATGCCTTGTGCGTGGTTCACGCGCAGGGTACTGTTTTTGGAAAAAGCACCTGTGGTGGTGATGGATAAGGCGTTGATTGCTCTTGTTTCTGAGTTATCAGGCGCAAACACGCAAGTACGTAATCCGTCCATCGGGTGTCGCTGTGCTGCGTGCGCAAGCACTGTCTGCAGGCGTATCAGGCTGGGCTGCCCCTGTAGCCTTTCAGCGGGCATCTTCTTGTGTCCAAGGCCAATGCACGGACGCAGCTACACCATACGCGGAGCACCTACCCGGCGTAGCACTACCCAGAATCCGCTGTAATGGCGACATCACATAACGGGAGCCCTGTCATGACAAGCAAGACGTCGCTGGACAAGTCGAAAATCAAATTCCTGCTGCTGGAAGGTATCCACCCCAGTGCACTGCAAGTGCTGCAGCGTGCGGGCTACACGAATGTGGAGACGGTATCTGGCGCTTTGGATGCCGAAGCGTTGCAGCAAAAGATTGCCGATGTCCACTTTGTGGGCATCCGCTCGCGCACCCAGCTGACTGAAGCTATTTTTCAGGCCGCACCTAAGCTGGTCGGCGTGGGGTGCTTTTGCATCGGTACCAATCAGGTTGACCTGAATGCGGCACGTGAGCGCGGCGTGGTGGTGTTCAACGCACCATACTCCAACACCCGCTCCGTGGCCGAGCTGGTGCTGGGCGAAGCTATCTTGCTGCTGCGTGGCATTCCAGCCAAAAATGCGGCAGCACACCGTGGTGGGTGGCTCAAAACGGCTGACAACGCCTTTGAAATTCGCGGCAAAACGCTGGGCATTGTGGGCTATGGCTCCATCGGCACCCAGCTGTCGGTGCTGGCGGAATCTTTGGGTATGCAGGTGGTGTTCCATGACGTGGTCACCAAGCTGCCGCTGGGCAATGCCCGCCAGGCCGCATCACTGCAAGAGCTGCTGTCTGTCAGCGATATTGTCAGTCTGCATGTGCCAGAGCTGCCGTCCACCCACGGCATGGTGGGCGCGGCACAGATTGCGGCCATGAAGCAGGGCAGCATTTTGATCAATGCATCGCGCGGCACCGTGGTTGATATTGACGCCTTGGCCAGCGCGCTGACAGCAGGCCAGCTGCTGGGGGCTGCCATCGACGTTTTCCCCGTAGAGCCCAAGAGCAACAAGGACGAGTTTCAGTCGGTGCTGCGCGGCATGGACAACGTCATCCTCACACCACACATTGGCGGCTCAACCATGGAGGCGCAGGCCAACATCGGCTTGGAAGTGGCTGAAAAACTGGTCAAGTACAGCGACAACGGCACCACCACATCGGCGGTGAATTTTCCGGAAGTGGCACTGCCTGAGCACCCCGGTCACAACCGTATCCTGCACGTACACCAGAATCGCCCGGGCGTGCTGATGGCCATCAACCAGGTGTTTGCCGACAACGGTATCAACGTGGCCGGGCAATACCTGCGTACCGACGAAAAAGTTGGCTATGTGGTGATTGATGTGGACACCCAGTCCTCGGCACTGGCGCTGGAAAAGCTGTCTCAGATCGCGGGGACCATCCGCTGCCGCGTGCTGTTCTAAGCGCATCAACTGATGCTCACCCCCAGCACCCGAGGTGGTGGGGGGCTTTACAGATCGTCAGAGCCAGGTTGCAGTGCCTGGCTAATTTATGCCCTGGCAGTGGTGGGTGCCTGGGCGTGGGCTTCAAAGTACAGCAGATCAAACCATTGGCGGTGCAGCTCCAGGCTGGAGCGGGAGTGGCCAAACTGGTGAAAACCATTTTTCACCAGTACGCGGATAGACGCTGGATTCTCGGGGCGTGCCGTGGCTTCCAGCCGTTTAAGGCCGTGGATGTGAAAAGCCTTTTGCATCACTGCCTGCACAGCGTCGCTGGCCAGCCCTTGGCCGCTGTGCGTAGGTGCAATGCGGTAACCCAGACTGGCACTTTGAAAATGTGCGCGCCGCACTTGTGTGAGATTGATGCGACCGACCAGTTCACCGCCTAGCCAGATCAGGTAGTGAAACGCCTGATCTGCTGCTTGCTGCAGCAGCGCGGTCTGCAGGGCCTGATCAAAGCCCTCGGGCGTATAAAACGTTTCAGGGCGGGCGTTGATCCAGCTTTCAAAGTACTGACGGTGGGTGGTCTCAAAGACCCAGAGAGCCTGGGCATCTTGTTCGCGGAGAAGGGTCAGTTCCACTTATAGCCTCCTGGTGCTGTAAACCTGATTGTGGGCTGAGAGCAAGGGCGCAGCAAGAGGGTGCGAGCAGGCAGCGAAAGTGACCAGAAAATGCTTGCTGCCTCATCGCATTGCACGCCGAGATTGCAGGTACACCCAGCGGGCATGCATGGGGCTGACATGCCCGCTGGTGTTCTGTCTCAGGCTAGCATGGCCAGGGGCATTAAAGGGGCTTCAAAGCGCTTCAAACATCTGATCCACGGGCTCGCGCGCGAAATCATTGCGCCATGCTTCGTTCTTGTCTTTAGGCACCATGCTGACCCCGAATGTGCCCTGGTATGTAAAGTTGAGCGGAATGGCATAGCCCGCTTGCAGTTGCTTCAGTCCGCTGAGGTTGTCTGCAAGAGTGCCCTTGGTGCGTACCAGGCGCTGAATGCCTTCGACCCAGGTTTCAGGCGCTTTGACCAGTGCGCACTCAAACTTCACGTTGGCGGTCAACACATCCTGGTCCATTGCCGGCTTGTCGGATTCCAGCACCTTGCATTCGGACTTCTGGCGGGCCTGTTGCACGGTAGCCATCAGCGCGGTCAAGGGGGCGCCCAATGCTTGCTGCTGTTCTGCCGGGAACAGTTTTTGCGCCATCTTGGCGACTTCACCGGGGAACTCCTCGTCGGCCTTTTTCAGGTCTGCAGCATTGGCATAGTCTGCGCTGCGGCCAGAGCGCAGGCGGTCTGCGCGCAGGTAATCATTCAATTGCTGAATGGCTTGCTCGTCATGGTTCACCAGTGTTTTGAGGTACAGGTCCACCGCCACAGCCGGTGATGGTGGCTCTGCAGCATGCGATGCCAAGGCGAAGGGGATGGCCAGCAAAGCTACGGCGCTTTGTACAAATTTATTCATGGAGACGGGTACAAAAATAGGGCGGGACATTGTGCGGTGAGCAAGGTGCACACGCACGTTCAGCATGCTGAGAGCGGGTTGGATGCAAGGCGTGAAACCGCAATCAGCATAGACAGACAAGGCCAGGCAATATCGCGCCGCAGCGCGTGCCTGCGACACCGGATTGGCGCGGAGCACCAATCCTTTAGGCCGAAAAAATCAACCGGGGGCAATAGCCTAAGTCAGGACATGGGCTCGTGCCCCCGCATCGGATGATTCGTCAGAAGTGTAACAATCCGGCTTTCCTGCGAAGCTGACGAAACGCTGAATGCGTCGATCGGTGGTTGTCAGGCTGCCCGCACAAGCGGTGAACTGACAACCGTCAGCTGGAAAGTCGGGGGTTGCAAAAAACGCAGGAGATATGCGTGAAACCAAACCTTTGCCCGGAGACACACCGCGCTGCTTTCTTGAAAAGAACTTTGCAGCGCAGCGCTGCTGGTCATGTCAGCGCAATTGCCGCGCCGCAAATAAGGTTTGCGGGTTCACGTAGCTGTTCTGGGCCTGCACCAGTTGCAGCTCCCGGGCACCGGCGGTGTGCGTGTGCTGCAGCAGCTCAAACATGCTGGCTGTGGTGCGTTCCAGCGCCAGCTGGGCTGCGCCGTTGCGGCCAAAGTGCTGGCTGTAGTGGGCGGTAAACAGTGCGGCGGTTACATCGCCCGAACCATTGGCCTTGAACGGCAGGTGGGGTGTAGCCACCAGCCAAGCGCCCGTGGCATCGGCGGCAAGCATTTCGATGGTGCCGGCCTGAGCATCTGGGCGGTGCACGCTGGTCACCAGCACGGCACGCGGGCCCATGGCCATCACGGCATCGACCGCTGC
Organism: Comamonas sp. CMM02; assembly: GCF_014851485.1. Taxonomy (NCBI): domain Bacteria; kingdom Pseudomonadati; phylum Pseudomonadota; class Betaproteobacteria; order Burkholderiales; family Comamonadaceae; genus Comamonas; species Comamonas sp. CMM02. The sequence goes on from NZ_JACUZW010000004.1 coordinate 334,809, forward strand.
CAAAGTCTCATCCAGAGAGCTCACTGGCATGCCCGCCAGATAGCCCAGCTCAAACTGGTTGGGTGTCACCAGATCGGCGGCGGGCACGACGCGCTCGCGCAGCAGCACGGGGATTGCGGGGTTCACAAAGCAGCCGGACTTGGCATTGCCCATGACCGGGTCACAGGTGTAGGTCGCGTGTGGGTTGAGTGCTTTGACGCGTGCCACGGTGTCCAAAATGGCATCGGCAATATCAGCGCCGCCCTGGTAGCCACTGAGCACCACATCCACTTTGGCCAGCGCGCCGCGCTGCTCCATGGCGTGCACGATGGCGCTGACTTCGCTGGCCGCAATGGGTGACCCGCCCCATGCGCCGTAGCCCGTGTGGTTGGAAAAATTGACGGTGTATACCGGCCACACCTCATGTCCCAGCCGTTGCAGCGGGAACACTGCAGCCGAATTGCCAACATGGCCATAAGAAACGTGGGACTGGATGGAGAGAATATTCATAGCGCTAGGCAGTGGCGGCACAGGGTCTGCGCGGCAATCAAATGCAATGCCGCTGATAGTAGCGCTGCGCATGTAGTGCTGCATTGAGCTAGCTGAAAACGGTGACAGTTAGTGCGTCAAATCATGGTTGACGACCCGCCCTGCCTGCCAGGGTGGGGGATGTGCTTGCGGGTGCTGTGCGGATGGCTGCCTTGGCCTTTGCCACCGGCGTGGCAAGCGACAGAGGTGCTCATTTTTGAAAAGAACTCTGCAGTCTTAAGCCGCCGTCACCGATTGCAGTTGTGGGAAAAACTGCGCATATCCCGCCACAAACTTCTGGTGCTTGGTGGCATGCAGGTCCAGCTCTTCGAGCAGCTCGTATTTTTCAATCAGCTGTTTGAAAGCAAAAAACGCGTTCTTTGCGTTGTTGGTGGCGGCGTACATGGCAATCGCCTCAAAAGCCTCCTGGTTGATGATGGCCTTGAGGATGTTGGCGTAGAACATGTGGTCGGTGTGCGAGTCCTGCGGAAACTTCTGGTCTATGAACTTGAGCATTTCAAACAAGATGGATATGAAGTGGTCAATCTCGCTGTGGTCGGCCATCAGCACCATGCGCGCCTCTTCCAGCGTAGGCTGGCTGCGCGCCTGTGCCATCAGCAACTGCAAGGGGCTGCCTGCAGGCGTGTCGCCTTCGGCATCGTGGTGTTCGTTGATTTTTTCAAACGTGGTGTTGAACAGCTTGAGCAGCGAGAAGAAGGTGTTCTCAAATGCATCCAGCCGCTGCGCCCGGATCTGCTCGGTGAACAGGCGCACATTGCTCTCGGCAGCCACCGTGGATTTCTTCAGCTCATCCATCGTGGCGGTCAGTTCTCGCCGCTGCAGGCGCAAGGTGAACAGCAGAGCCAGAAACGAGAAAAAACTCAAGATGGGGTTGAGCACACCGCCTAAAAAGTCGCCCGACAGCCCCAGCGCCTCAGCACGGCTCATGCCCTCGCCGTTGTTGGCCCCTTCCAGCCAGGTCAGGTAGTTGCTCTCAAAATCGACATAGGTCTTGATGTAGAACCATGCCGTGCAAGCCAGCAAAAAGACGGCAATGAATTCGAGCAAGTGGATTTCTTGCCATGCTTTTTTGAACATATTCCCGGAGCCTCCAAGCCTGTGCTGGACAGTGTAAATGTTGGGGCTGGCGATCCGCTAAAGGATTGTCTGGCCGGGGTGCAAAGTTGCGGGTTTGCTGAGGCTTAAAGTAAATCCCTCTTTCAGCGCAGGCGGTTGAAGCGCAGGCAGCTTTTTTTGATGGCTGTGCGGGCGAGCCAGCCCATCGGTAGCCAGTTTCTATACAGCCAGCGCAAACCATCTGGGTACTTGAAAGGAACGTTGCAGTGCATCCATGCACCACATCCAAAGTTTGCGCCGCGAGTGGTCAAGACCACTGCGTCGCTTCAGTGGGGTACATGGATCTTGGCCTTGATGTGCTTGAGGTTGGCCACGATGGTGAAGGTCATCACCACCAGCATGGACCACGAGCTCCACTTGCCCACGTGCACGGCCGACCAGGCACCCAGCTGATTGGGGTAGCTCCAGACCCCGGCGAAGGTGGAGATGTTTTCGGCCAGCCAGATAAAGAAGCCGATCAGCACAAAAGCCAGCAGCAGTGGCATGTGGCGGTCGCGGTCCAGCGGGCGAAAGGTCACGGTGGTGCGTGCGTACAGGCCCAGCGCGCAGGCGGCCAGATACCAGCGGTAGTCGCCAATGTAGTGGTGGGTGAAGAAGTTGGCGTAGATCAGCACGGCGATCAGCGCTGCCATCCAGTGCGGCGGGTGGTGCTGGATGCGCAGATCAAATAGGCGCCACGCCTGAATGATGTAACTGCCCACCGCGGCGTACATGAAGCCTGAGAAAAGCGGCACGCCCCACAGCTTGGTGTAGGCAAAGTCGGGGTAGGCCCAGGACTTGATGCCGCTGGAGGTCTTGAACACCTCCAGTGCAAAACCCACGATGTGGAACAGGCAGATGGCTTTGAGCTCATCCCAGGTCTCCAGTCTGGTTGCCACCATGGCCACCTGAATGGCCAGCGCCGCCAGCAGCAGCACGTCGTAGCGCGGCATGCCCAGCACACCGCCGCGTGGCACGGCGAACACGGCCAGAAAGAACAGTCCCACAAACAGGCAACTGCGCGCCTCCTTGATGCCAAACCACAGAAACTCCATCCCCACCCGCTGCAGCCCACGCGGCTGCCAGTGGCGCGGCGGGTGCATTAAAAACTCATCCAGTCTGTTCAGGGAAGCCAGCGTGCTGGTGCTGGCAGTGGTTGAGCTCGGCGGGGGCGTGGCGGACATGCGAGAGGGCGAGCGCGGTGGCGCTGGTGGAGCGGGGTTGGGATAAGCGCGAGTATGCCTTCAGGATGCTGCTGACGCTTTTGCAGCAAGCGTGGGTGGCTCAATTTTCAGAAAACGCTCACCACACAGCGGCTAACTCAGTGCTCCACCATCGCTGCAGACAATCGCAGATCACGGCCCAGCATGCGCTCGATCAGGGCGGGCAGGCTAAAGCCGGAGGACAGTACGGCGCTCACCTTGCGCGGCTGGGTCAGCCCGGCATCCAGCTGTTCGGGCGTGCCCAGGTCAAACACAAAGCTGTAGCTTGGCTCCTGGCCCATGCGCAGGTCGGTCAGCAGCACGCGCCCTTCGTGCACCTGCATGCGGATGGGGCCTTGGGTAAAGCGCTGCATGGCCTGCACGGCGGGTACGCTAGCCCAGCGTTGCAGGTACGCGCTGCCGCGTTCTGTGGCGCTCAGGGGGATGTGATGCCCCTGATCGAGCAGGCTGTAAAAGCCCTCGTAGCTGTGTGTGGGCGTAATGGCCAGCACCCGCCACAGCACGGTGTTGAACGGCGTGGCATAGACAAACAGCTGGGCTTGCTGCACGTTGGGCACACCTTGCTCGGCCAGCGCATGCTCGGCCACGGTGCGCACATGGTGCTGTGCGCCCACGCTCCACAGCAGGTAGCAGCAACTGAAGGCCAGCGCCCAGCGGTTGGGGCCTTGCCAGTCCATCCCGCGCCGCGCGCGCAGGCCGGACAGCAGCAGGCCCAGCAGCAGCGGCAGCGTGTAGAGCGGATCGATGATGAACACGCTGCCCACGGCAAAGGCGTGGTCGGTAAAGGGCTGCATGAACTGCGTGCCATAGCTGGTCATGGCGTCGATACCCACATGCGTGAGCAGCGCCAGCAGCCAGGCCAGTGTCCAGTGCGCCGTCAAATTCGGTGCATCCGCTGGGGCTTTGCGGTCGACCAGCATGTGCGTCAGCCAGCCCAACAGCGGAGCGGCCAGCGTCAAAAAAAACAGCGCATGCGACTCGGCCCGGTGGCGCACCATGTTCAGCAGATCGTTGCCATGGTCAATCAGCACATCCAGATCGGGCAGCGTGCCCGCTACAGCGCCAACAAGAGCAGCTTTGGTAAAGCCAGTGCGCCTGCCCATGACGGCGCAAGTGACGCTGGCGCCGAGCACGGCTTGGGTCAGAGAGTCCATGTGGTGGTGGTTCTTGCGAGAAAGTGATGCGGTGAAGGCCGGTGTGGGGGAGCAGGCCAGGCCCGTATTAGGGGCGCCGCAAGAGGGAAAGTTCTATTCAAACTCAAGGCCGCTGTCTCACCCATGCTTCATGCTCTTGGTTGAGGCTTTCTTGCGTGGCTTTTAAGAGTCTGTTCATACTGTTGTGAATATGTTCCACAGGTTCTGAGTGTACGAGCGCATTTCTGTATTTGCGTAGTTGCCCCAGCATTTGGGCGGTTGTGTTTTTGATAATTCCAGATGCGTGAAGGTGCTTTAGATTTAATCGTGAGATACCGTTTTTATTATTTTTATCAGAAAATCCAGCGTCATTGATGATGTTTCTTGCAAGTTCTTCGAGCGCGTGATATTCCTTTAGGAATTGACTCGTCGGCATAAACGCATAATTATCTTCTGCTTTGTTATTTTCGTTCTCTTGATTTTCTATTTTATTTATTATTTTATTGCTGGTCTTTTCAATCGATGTGGGGTCGATAATATTTATGATGAATAGAAAATTAGATATGATGGTGGCGATTGCAAAAGAATTAGCCAAAGATACGGTGATTGTGGATAGGTTGTCGAAGTGAGGTTCGATCTTGTTGTGCAAGAACAAGGTAGAGATGCAAAAGAAAATACTTAGAAAAACCAGGATAGACAATGTTTTTAAGGCGCTGAACTGCTCCTTGTCGCTTTCCTCAATGATTTCGTGAAGCGTGGGGTCGTTGGAGGCCTTGCTGTGTTGGTTGCCAATAAAAAATATATACCCAGTTATTGTCAGGCCATAAATGGCACCCAGGGTTTGAGGCAGTAATGAGTATAGATATAAAATCTTATTTTCATTGAGCTGCTGATAGATTTCACGATTGAATAGAATCGATACCAAAGATAAAATGAATATTGAAAATAGTAAAAAATAGTCTGTTTTTTTATTCATGGTACTTCTCTTAAATAGAAAAAATGAATGGTTACAAGTTGGTGAATGCCGGTGTTTTTTCAACGCCTTTAACCTGCGCTCAGGCGCATGCATGCATCGCCACCAAACTTGTCGCAACTTCCCGAGCCTAGCCTAGTCAGCACGTAGCGTGTTTTGCGGCACCAGCCCGGGGCTGTGGCCTCAGGTCGTTGGAATGCAGCAGGGCGAGTTGGGTGGCCGGCTTGCCGCGCGATCAGCGGCCTCTGCCAGCAAACGCCCAGCAGGGACTGAAAAATAGTGAAATCAGCCAGCGAACCAATCACACCAAGCGCAGAAAGCTATAAAAATAAATAAAACAGCAATAAAAAAGCCTCCCGAAGGAGGCTTTGTCTTTCGCAGCAAAAACGCTGCAACAAGCAGCCAGCGTTAAGCCAGCTTGGCCTTCAACACTTCATTGACCTGCGCAGGGTTGGCCTTGCCCTTAGAGGCCTTCATCACCTGACCGACCAAGGCGTTGAACGCCTTGTCCTTGCCCGCCCGGTATTGCTCGACGTTGCCGGGGTTGGCGGCAATCACCTCGTCAATGATCGCTTCCAGCGCGCCGGTGTCGTTCATTTGTTTGAGGCCCTTGGCCTCGATGACTGCATCAATGTCAGAGCCTTCGCCCGTCCACAGCGCCTCAAACACCTGCTTGGCGGCGTTGTTGGAGATGGTGCCGTCCGAGATGCGGGCAATCATGGCGGCCAGCTGTTCGCTGGTGACCTTGACGGCATCCATGCCGATTTCTTCGGTGTTCAGGCGGCGCGAGATCTCGCCCATCACCCAGTTGCTGGCCAGTTTGGCCTGACCGCAGGCCTTGGCGGTGCGCTCAAAGTAGGCGGCCATGTCTTGCGACTGGGTCAGCGTGGTGGCGTCGTACTCGGGCAGGCCGTAGCTTTCAACAAAGCGGGCGGCCATGGCGCGGGGCAGCTCGGGCATGGTTGCCTTCACTTCCTGCACCCAGCTGTCGGCCACCACCAGCGGTGGCAGGTCGGGATCGGGGAAGTAGCGGTAGTCAGCCGCGTCTTCCTTGGTGCGCATGGCGCGGGTCTCGCCCGTGTCGGGGTTGAACAGTACGGTGGCTTGCTGGATGCTGTAGCCGTCTTCGATCTGGTTAATCTGCCAGCGAATTTCGGAGTCGATGGCGATCTGCATGTTCTTGAACGAGTTCAAGTTCTTGATTTCGCGGCGCGTGCCCAGCGGTGCACCGGGCTTGCGCACGGACACGTTGGCGTCGCAGCGAAAGCTGCCTTCTTGCATGTTGCCGTCGCAGATGCCAATCCAGGTGACGATTTTGTGCAGCTCTTTGGCGTAGGCCACGGCTTCTTCGGTCGAGCGCATGTCCGGCTCGGTCACGATCTCCAGCAGGGGCGTGCCCGCGCGGTTCAGGTCAATGCCGGACTCGGTGGGGAACTGGTCGTGCACGGACTTGCCCGCGTCTTCTTCCAGGTGGGCACGCACCAGACGCACGGTGTGGGGCTTGTCGCCCACGTAGAAGCTGACTTCACCGCCTTGCACCACGGGAATCTCGAACTGCGAGATCTGGTAGCCCTTGGGCAGATCGGGGTAGAAGTAGTTTTTGCGCGCAAAAATGCTGCGCGGCGCAATGGTCGAGCCCAGCGCCAGACCAAGCTTGATGGCGCATGCCACTGCCTGCTGGTTCATCACGGGCAGGGTGCCGGGCAGGGCCAGATCTACCGCGCAGGCCTGGGTGTTGGGCTCGGCGCCAAAGGCGGTGCTGGCGCGGCTGAAGATCTTGCTGTTTGTGGCCAGCTGGGTATGGGTTTCAAAGCCGATAACGACTTCGTAGCCCTGAATCAGTTTCGCAGTCATGTGCTGTATGTCCTAGCTGCTGTTAATTAGTGAGCTGTCAGCGCTTATGTATGCTAGTTTTCAAAGTGTTTTGTATTTGAAAACCTTATGGCGCAAGCGCTGATAGCTATCAGTTCTTAAATGCCTGCGGGGCGCTGCAAGTGAAAGTCGGTCGCTTGCTGGAAGCGGTGCGCGGCGTTGAGCAGTTTGCCTTCGCTGAAGTAGTTGCCAATCAGCTGCAGCCCCACAGGCATGCCAGCGTCGCCAAAGCCTGCGGGCAGGCTCAGGCCGGGCAGGCCCGCCAGCGATGCGGGTAGGGTGAAGATGTCAGCCAGATAGTTGCTCACCGGATCAGACTTGCCGCCAATGGCCCACGCCGTGGTGGGGGCTGCGGGGCCGGCGATGACGTCGCAGTCCTTGAACGCGGTCTGGAAGTCGTCGGCAATCATGCGGCGAATGCGCTGCGCCTGCAGGTAGTAGGCGTCGTAGTAGCCCTCAGACAGTACATAGGCACCAATCATGATGCGGCGCTTGACCTCGTCGCCAAAGCCTTCGGCGCGGGTCTTTTTGTACATGTCGTTCAGGTCGGCATACTTTTGCGCGCGGTGACCGAACTTCACGCCGTCAAAGCGCGACAGGTTGGACGAGGCCTCTGCGGGCGCAAGGATGTAGTACACGGGCACGGACAGCTCGGTGCGTGGCAGCGTGATGGGCACCAGCTTGGCACCCAGCTTTTCGTATTCCTTGAGCGATGCATCCACGGCGGCGCGCACGTCGGCAGACAAACCGTCACCAAAAAACTCGGCAGGCACGCCAATGCGCAGGCCTTCAATGCTGTCGTTGAGCTGGGCAGTGAAGTCCTCTGCTGGCACGTCAAGGCTGGTGGAGTCGCGGTCCAGATCGGGGCCGCACATCTCAGACAGCAGCAGTGCGCAGTCCTCGGCGCTGCGGCCCATCGGGCCCGCCTGGTCCAGGCTGGAGGCAAACGCGATCATGCCGTAGCGGCTGGCGCGCCCATAGGTGGGCTTGATGCCGGTAATGCCGCAAAACGATGCGGGCTGGCGGATCGAGCCGCCGGTGTCGGTGCCGGTGACCGCAGGGGCCAGACGGGCTGCCACGGCAGCGGCGGAGCCGCCCGAGGAGCCACCGGGCACGCGCTCGGTGTTCCATGGGTTGCGCACGGGCTGGGCCGCGTCAAAGCCCACGGGGGCGATGGCCGAGTTTTCGTTGGCGCCGCCCATGGCGAATTCGTCGCAATTGAGCTTGCCCAGCGTGACCGCGCCGGACGCGGCCAGCTTGGTCACCACCGTTGCATCAAAGGGCGACTGATAGCCCTTGAGCATTTTGGAGGCTGCGGTGGTGGGGAAGTCCTTGGTTACAAAGATGTCTTTGTGCGCAATCGGCACGCCGGCCAGACGGCCGCCCTTGCCTTGGGCAATCAGCGCGTCTGCAGCCCTGGCCTGAGCCAGGGTGGTGTCTTCGTGGATGGCTACAAAAGCGCCCAGATGCTGGTGCTGCTTGGCGCGGGCCAGAAAGTGTTGCGCGGCTTCAACGGCGGAAATTTCTTTGCTCTTGAGCTGGGCAGCCAGTTCGGCCACGCCCAGTTGGTGCAGTTCGGTATTGCTCATGTGTATTGCTTTGCCTTGTGCTTATTCAATGACCTTGGGCACGAGGAACAATCCCTCGCTCTGCGCGGGGGCGTTTTTCATGTTGGCTTCGCGCTGATTGGGCTCCCATGCCTGGTCTTGGCGCAGACGCAACACCACGTCCTGGATGGCGGCCACCGGGTGTGCCAGAGGCTGAATGCCCGAGGTATCCACAGCTTGCATTTTTTCGACAATGCCGAAAAAGCCGTTGAGTTGCGAGAGCATGCGCTCACTTTCTTCTAAAGAGAGTTCGAGCCGCGCCAAGTTGGCGATGCGGTCAATGTCGTTCGAGGTGAGTGCCATATGTTTTCTGCGGTACGAAACCGGATGTAAAGCTGTCAGACGGAGCATGCCGCCATGAGTTATTCACAGGGGATACGGTATTATCTGGTCTTTGCGCAATTACCATCTTTGGATGGTTGCGATTGTGCAGAAAAGCCTAACCCAGATTCCCCCCTGATTCCTGTTGAACTACATCCCGGCGACGGCAGGCCGAAGCGCATGCTGTGCCTGAGAGGAAAATTGAATGTTCGGAGCTTTCCGTCGGTACTTTTCTACCGATTTGGCCATTGACCTTGGCACAGCCAATACCCTGATTTTTGCCCGTGACAAGGGCATCGTGCTCGATGAGCCCTCCGTTGTGGCCATTCGCCACGAAGGCGGCCCCCATGGCAAGAAGGTGATTCAGGCCGTTGGCCGTGAGGCCAAGGCCATGCTGGGCAAGGTGCCCGGCAATATCGAAGCCATTCGGCCCATGAAGGATGGCGTGATTGCCGACTTTGTGATCACCGAGCAGATGATCAAGCAGTTCATCAAGATGGTGCACCCCCGCAATGTGATGACGCCCAGCCCGCGCATCATCATTTGCGTGCCATGTGGCTCCACCCAGGTGGAGCGTCGTGCCATCAAGGACGCTGCAGAAGCGGCTGGCGCAACCGCCGTTTACCTGATTGAAGAGCCCATGGCTGCGGGTATCGGCGCGGGTCTGCCTGTTTCGGAGGCTTCGGGCTCCATGGTGGTGGACATTGGCGGCGGCACCACAGAAGTGGGCGTGATCTCGCTGGGCGGCATGGTCTACAAGGGCTCTGTGCGTGTGGGCGGTGACAAGTTTGACGAGTCCATCATCAGCTACATCCGCCGTAACTACGGCATGCTGATTGGCGAGCCCACGGCTGAAATGATCAAGAAGCAAATTGGCTCGGCCTTCCCAGGTTCGGAAGTCAAGGAGATCGAGGTCAAGGGCCGCAATCTGTCTGAAGGCGTGCCCCGCAGCTTCACCATCTCTTCCAACGAAGTGCTGGAAGCGCTGACCGAGCCGCTGAACCAGATTGTTTCGGCCGTGAAGAACGCGCTGGAGCAAACTCCGCCTGAGCTGGGTGCTGACATTGCCGAGCGCGGCATGATGCTGACCGGCGGTGGCGCACTGCTGCGTGATCTGGACCGTCTGCTGGCCGAGGAAACCGGCCTGCCAGTGCTGGTGGCCGAAGAGCCTCTGACCTGTGTGGTGCGTGGCTGTGGCATGGCGCTGGACAGCCTGGACCGTCAAGGCAGCATCTTTACCAGCGACTGATGCACCACGTAACTTGCCGCTTCGACTTCTGTGCTCAAGCGGCAAGTTTTTGGATTGAATGTCTCCCCATGTTCTCTGTGAAAGCTCGGGCAAACAGCTGGTCGGGCGGTTTAGCCGTCTGTGAAATGGCGCTCACGCGCAGGTGGGTGCTATGAGTTTGAGAACACTGGAGCGCGATGCTCCGTCGCAGTTCAAGCATGGCGCGTCCGCAGGTACGCGCGTCTTGCTGCTCAGCACGCTGGCCGTTGTGCTGATGCTGGCTGATGTGCGGCTGAAACTCACAGAGCCGCTGCGTCAGGCGGTGTCAGTGGTGCTGTTTCCTTTGCAATGGGTGGTGATGCAGCCCGTGCAATGGCTCTCCAGCGGCAAAGATTATTTTCAGGATTTACACGAGGCTCAGACCGAAGCGGTGGAGTCTCGCAGGCTGATGGCGGCCATGACGCTCAAGGCGCATGAGGCCGAACGGCTGGAAGAAGAAAACAGCCAGTTGCGTGATTTGCTGGCGTTGCGCCCGCGCCTGGTGGTAGAGACCGTGGCGGCAGAGGTGATGTTCGAGACCCCGGACAGCTACACCCGCCGTGTTGTGCTCGACAAGGGGCAGGTGGCCGGTGTGCTGCCAGGCAGCCCGGTGATGGATGACCTGGGTGTCCTGGGGCAGGTCACCCGCGTGCAGCCGTTTTCCAGTGAAGTAACGCTGCTGTCTGACCGTGAACAAGCCATTCCCGTGATGGTGGCACGCACGGGTGCGCGCAGCGTCGCTTATGGCGATGCCTCTAACTTGCGCACCGACGGGATCGAGCTGCGCTTCATGTCCAATGATGCGGATGTGCAGGTGGGCGACGAGCTGGTCACCAGCGGTGTAGACGGGGTCTACATGGCGGGTCTGCCAGTGGCACGCGTGGTAGAGGTAGAGCGCCGCAGCCAGTCGCCGTTCATGCGTGTGTACTGCGAGCCCAAGGCTCGGCTGGATGGCGCACGCCATGTGGTGGTGCTGACACCTTTGGATGCGCTGAAGGCCGAGCATGCGCCGCAGGCTCAGCGCATTGAGCCCACGGCGGCGCAGACCCAGCAACAGCGTGAAGACAAATCTGCCCAGCGGCGCGCCTCAGGCTCTGCCAACCTGCCGGGCCCTGGAGGTCAACGATGATCATGCCGCGTGGTCAGCAGTTGCTGATGCCGGTCAGACCGGCTTTTATTGCGTTCAGCGTGGCAGTGGTGTTTTTGCTCAGCCTGCTGCCCTTGGGCGGTTTCGTCTGGATGCCTGATTTTCTGATGCTGGTGCTGGCGTTCTGGGCCATGCACCATCCCCAGCGCATGCCCATGAGCGTGGCTTTCCTGTTGGGCCTGGGGGTGGATGTGCAGCAGACGGCATTGCTGGGACAGCACGCGCTGGCTTATGTGCTGGTGGTGTATGTGGCGCAGCGTTTCAGCCGTCGCATGATGTGGTTTTCGCCTGTCACGCAGGCTTTGCAGATGCTGCCGGTGTTTGCGCTGGCGCATCTGCTGCAGATGCTCATTCGCATGCTGTCTGGCGGCATGTTTCCGGGCATCTCGATTGCGCTGGCTCCTGTGCTGGAGATGTTGCTGTGGCCTATCGTGAGCGCTATTTTGCTCGCTCCCCAGCGCCGTGCCCCGGATGCAGACAGCAACCGGCCCCTGTGAAGATGGTGTGATGTACTGCCCAGTTTTGTCCCCATGCACCAGGAGCTGCCATGAGTGGCTTTGAAGTGCGCAACAGCGAGGTGGAGCTGCAAAAGTTCCGTCTGCGCATCTGGGTGGTGGCCCTTGTGGTGCTGCTCTTGCTGGGTATTTTGCTGTTCCGCCTGACGGTCTTGCAGGTGGTGCGCCATGACGCGTTCGCAGAGCGTGCCGAGAGCAACCGCACGGCGGTGGTGCCGATTGTGCCCAATCGCGGAAAAATTCTGGACCGCAACGGCGTGGTGCTGGCCACCAACTACTCTGCCTACACGCTGGAGATCACACGCTCCAAGATCAAGGATCTGGAAGAAACCATCGAAGCCTTATCTGAACTGGTGGAGATCACGCCACGTGATCGCCGCAAATTCAAGCGCCTCATGGAGGACTCCAAACGCTTTGAATCGATTCCCCTGCGCAGCCGGCTGACAGATGAAGAAGTTGCGCGCTTTACGGCGCAGCGCTGGCGTTTTCCGGGGGTGGACATCAAGGCGCGGTTTTTCCGCAACTACCCGCTCGAAGATGTCGGCGGGCATGTGGTGGGCTATATCGGCCGTATCAACCAGCGCGAGCAAGAGGCGCTGGAAGACAGTGAGGACTATGCCAACTACCGGGGCACGGAAGTGATTGGCAAGCTGGGCATTGAGCAAAGTTACGAAAAACAGCTGCATGGCCTGACGGGCTGGGAGCAGCTGGAAACCACGGCCGGTGGCTTTGCGGTACGCCGCCTGAACAGCCGGCCCGCCACCTCTGGCGATACCGTGGTGCTGAGCCTGGACATTGGCCTGCAAAAACTGGTGGAAGATGTCTATGGCGAGCGCCGCGGTGCGCTGGTGGCCCTGGACCCCCGCAACGGTGAAGTGCTGGCCATGGTCAGCAAGCCGGGCTACGACGTGAACCTGTTTGTGGACGGCATTGACCAGGAAAACTGGGATTTCCTCAACAACTCGATCGACCGTCCGTTGCTCAACCGGGCTTTGCGTGGCTCCTACCCTCCCGGCTCTACCTATAAGCCTTTCATGGCGATTGCAGGTCTGGAGTCGGGCAAGCGCAAGGTGGACACCATCATTCAGGACAATGGCAGCTGGACCTTTGGGGGGCACACCTTCCGCTCGGGCCACCCCAACGGCCCGACCAACTTGCGCCGCTCCATCATCAAATCCTCCAACGTGTACTACTACATGCTGGCCAATGACATGGGTGTGGACACCATCCATGAATACCTCTCTCCCATGGGGTTTGGGCAGCAGACGGGCATTGACCTGGTGGGTGAAGCGCGCGGCGTGCTGCCCAGCACCGAATGGAAACGCAATACCTACAAGCGCCCGGAGCAAAAGAAGTGGTATGCGGGCGAGACCATCTCGCTGGGGATTGGCCAGGGCTACAACCACTTCACCATGCTGCAACTGGCACATGCCACGGCCATGCTGGCCAACCACGGCATTCAGCACCGCCCGCATCTGGGTAAGGGCACGGTGGATGCGGTCACCCGCGCGTACAGCCCGCTGTACAAGGATGCGGGCACCTCCATGGGTTACAAGCCCGAGCACGTGGAAGCCGTGCGCAGCGCGGTCGCTGCAGTGACGGTTGAAGGTACTGCGCGTGGTGTGTTTGGCGGAGCTCCCTATACCTCTGCGGGCAAAACAGGCACTGCACAGGCGGTGAGTGTGGGCCAGAAAGACAAGTACAACGCGGCCAAACTGGCTGAACACCAGCGTGACCATTCTTTGTACATTGCCTACGCGCCGGCAGAAAACCCCAAGATTGCCTTGGCCGTGATTGTGGAAAACGCAGGCTTTGGCGCGGCCGCTGCTGCACCTATTGCCCGGCGCGTGTTTGATTACTGGCTGCTGGACCAGTACCCCAGCGTGGAAGACATGGCTGCTGTGCGCAAGGGCCAGGCTTCTCGCCCCATTGGTGTGCCACGCAGTGGGCAAGAGATGATGGCTGCGTTTGAACGCATGGAGCTGCCCGGGCTGGGCGCTCCCCGTGTGATGGAAGGTTTGAGTGGTGGTGACATGGCCTCCCCCCGCACTCCTGACACTGCACCCGCCAGCTTGGAGCCAGAGGCCGAGGACTAAAACCTGCGGCCCGTTGCACAGCGAGGGCATGCGCACTTTCTGGGTAACGTCTGGCTGCATCTCCGGCTGAAACCCCGGCTCTTGCGCGGTGGCTGCTCCTTGTTCACCGCCACCACCTGCACCTGGGCTGGGCAGCATGGACTGCCTCAAGCCATGCGTGCATCTGACTGCGCAGTGGGCAGCTGGGCCAGCCCATGCCTGAACCAGCCAATGTGCTCGGTCTGGCGGACATCCAGCGCGGGGACATAGGGCTTGATGTCCAGCACCGGCGTTCCGTCCAGCATGTCGTTGCCCCTGAAGTGCAGGCAGCCTTCATGCACCCTGATCAGTTGCACGATGGACAGCCCCATGCGATTGGGTCGTGCAGGGGCACGTGTGGCAAAGACGCCGTGGCTCTGGGTGTCCATGAAGGGCACCACCTCCAGTTTCTCGCTCGCCTGGTGCAGGTGCGTGATCAGGATCAGGTACTCAAAGCCTTCAATATCCCGCAGACCTGGCTGAAACTGCGGCAGCACTTGCAGTGCGCCCTCAACGTGGGCGGCGGCCACAGTCTGGATGGGCATGCCCTGCACCGACTGGAACGCGCTGCGGATGAAGCCAATGGGCTGAAGCTCAATCTTGGGAGGGTGATGCGGGGTGTCGGTCATAAGTGCTGGCAGAAAGAAAAGTGCCTGCGATGGCAGCCTGGGTGCAAGACGCGGCAGCGGTGCGCAGGGGGCAGTGATTTGGCGGATTGTTTCGCTATTCAAAAATAGAATAGCGCTGCGGTATTATTGCCTGTCATGTGCCCAGTTGCTGTCTGCGGCTGGCGCTCAAGCCGCCTTGCCTTGCGGGCGGCAGGCACACATTCCCACTCTTTCATATCTAGCGCCTTGACCAGGCCGTGGAGCCCTCATGTTTCGACGTTTATTTTTGTGCTGCGCCGCGCTGGCGCTGGCCGTACCTGCCATGGCCGCTGATGGCGTACTGGTGGCAGCGGGGGCTGGTTACCGCAAGCCCGTGCTGGAGTTGCTGCAGGCATTCACCAGTGCCACCGGCATCAAGGCGGAGGCCAGTTTTGGGAACATGAAACAGGTGCAGGCGCAGCAAAACCCGGACATCAGCGTGCTGATTGGTGACCGGGCGTTTCTGGAGCCCATGCAGCTGGCGCAGACGTTTGAGCGCCTGGGCAGGGGCCAGCTGGTGCTGGTGGCCTCCAAGGCCCACGCCCTGAAGGACTTGGCAGACCTGAGTCAGCCGCAGTTTCAACGCATTGCCGTGCCTGACCGCAATAAGGCGGTGTATGGCAAAGCGGCCTTCACGTGTCTGGAGCGCTCCGGGCTGGCTGCGGCCTTGCAGGGCAAGCTGCTGGAGGTCTCCACCGTGCCCCAGGTCAGCGCCTATTTGCTGACAGAACATGTCGATGCAGGTTTCGTGAATGCGACGGAAGCGCAGTCGCTGCAGGGCAAGGCCGGCACCAGTCTGACCATTGCGCAAGACTGCTATGACCCGATTGAGCTGAGCATGGCAGCAATCCATGGGCGTGCAGACAATGCCGCCACGCAGGCCTTGCTGGCCTTCATTGCCACGCCGCAGGCGCGTGCAGTCATGCAGCGCCACGGGCTGTAAATCGAACGGTGGCGTTCGGCGCACCCATGTTCTGCACCAGCGCACCGGTGTGGCTGACCGCCCAGGTCATAGGCTGGAGTCTGCTGCTGCAATTGGTCATTGGCGGCGCCATCAGCTGGCAGCTGGCACGCCGCCAGTGGGCCGGCAACCCATGGCTGGATGTGCTGGTCACCCTGCCTCTGGTCTTTCCGCCCATTGTGCTGGGCTACGCCATCTTGCTGCTGCTGGGGCGCCATGGCTGGCTCATGCAGGCGCTGCCGCACTGGATGCAGCCAGAGGTCATCTTTACCCCTGCAGGCTTGGTGGTGGCCGCTTTTGTGGCCGGGCTGCCCTTGATGGCCAAACCCACACAAAACGCTTTTGCCAGTACCCCCGCCAGCCTGCGCGAGGCGGCGGCCACTTTTGGGCTGTCTGCATGGCAGATTTTCTGGCGGGTAGAGCTGCCGCTGGCCCGGCGTGGCATTGCTGCCGGGCTGATGCTGGCGGGTGGGCGCGGGCTGGGCGAGGTGGGGCTGTCTTTGATGCTGGGCGGCAACATTGTGGGGCGCACGGAAACGCTGTCGCTGGCCATTTTCAACCAGGTGCTGGACGGCAATCTGGCATGCGCCAACCAGTTGTCGCTGCTGCTGTGTGTGCTGGTCATTCCCGTTTTTCTGATGCTGCGCCGCTGGGGGTCTCTGTAGTCTGAGCCTCCCTCAATGAGGGGGCGACACCAGCTATTTATGCCTATGACGGATCTCAATTTTTCTTTGACTGCGCTGTTTGCCGCCTCGGTGGTGTCCTTGCTGGTAACGCCGGGGCCTGTCACTTTGCTGGTGCTGCGAGCCGGGCTGGCGGGCGGTATGCGCCATGCACTGCAGACCATTGCCGGCACCAACGCAGCGTCGCTGGTGCTGATTGCCGTCTCTACGCTGCTGATCAAGGGTTTGCTGGTGATGGACGATGCTGTGATGGTAGGCATTCGCCTGCTGGGCTGCGCGTACATCAGCACGATTGCCTGGGGCATGGTGCGAGAGGCGCTGCAGATGCCGCAGACTGCTGCGTCTGCAGGCGGTCAAGCCTCCACGGGCCTGGTAGCAGCACCCGCAGGCTTTGTCCGGGGCTTTGCGCTGGGCATTTCTAACCCCAAGGACATCATCTTTTTTGCGTCTTTTCTGCCGCAATTCATGGGGGTGCTGCCGTCGCCGGATCACAGCATTGCGCTGCTGACCGGGCTGTGGATCGTGCTGGATTTTTCAACCCTGCTGCTGCTGACACTGCTGGTGCGCAAACTGGTGCGGCCCGCACTGCAGCGGAGTTTGCTGCTGGTGGCGGCCGTGCTGTTGCTGGTGATTGGCGTGGGTGGTCTGGTGCATGCCTTGCACGGCATGTTGTGGGGCTGAGCACGCAGCACGCACCATGCATACGCGCAAGCAGGGCACGGCAGCCCAATGAGTTCAGGTGCCGTGCCGGGCGGTGTCGGCAGGTGTTGTGCGCTGGCCTGTCCGCGAGGGTGGTGGGGTCCACTGGCTGAAAATCAGGGCCACCACAATCAAGGCTGCACCGCCAAAGGCGAGCATTGCCATGCGTTCGTCAATCAGCCACCAGGCGGTGAGCGCGGCAAACACCGGCTCCAGTCCATACACAATCGCGCTGCGCATGGCATCTACGCGCTGCTGGCCCCAGGCCTGAAAGATGACCACCATGGCGCTGGCAATCAGCCCCAGGTAAATAAGTGCACCCCAGGCATTGGCAGACAGCGCCATGGCCTGTGTATGCAGTTGGGCCATGCCGTTAGGTTGCACCAGCAGCATCAGCGTGGTGCATACCCACATGGAACCCGCCAGCGCTGCCGCCATGCGCGTGGCGCGCAGTGGAGCGGCCTGATTACGCAGAGCGGCCGCTTCCATGGTCAAGATATAGACGGCGTAGACGGCAGCGCTGCACAGGGTGAGCGTGTCGCCCCAATTCCACGGGCTGTCTTCAAAAAACATCAGGCACATGCCGGCGACGGCCATGGCACAGGCGGCCCACACTTGCCAGCCCATCCGCCGGCGCAGCACCAGCCAGGCGATCAAAGGCACGATCAGCACGTTCAATCCGGTGACGAAGGCGTTGCGGTTGCTGGTGGTGTGGCTCAGCCCTTCAATCTGCAGCCAGAAGGCCAGAAAATTGAGCACGCCCAGCCCCAGGCCCCAGCGCCATTCGGCCCTGCGCATGCCGCGCCACAGGGGCAGCAACACCACGGCGGCCATGCCAAAACGCAGCCAGATGATCTGCAGCGCAGACAGGTCTGCCGACAGCTGCTTCATGGCCGGAAAGGTGGTGCCCCAGACGACGGTGACAGCCAGCAAGGCCGCAAGGCCCCAGCGTTGAGTGCGCATGTGAAAAAGGCAGGCGTAAAAAAAGAAGCAGTCAGCGCTTATGTTATCTATGTTTCAGCATCAAAACATGCTGAAACCCTGAAAACACAGGCGCTAATAGCTCCTTTGTTTGATAGCCCGCAACGGGTGTGAAAACAGCGCCTAGTGTGCCACGCGCCCGATGAATGCGGCAATGCGCTCGTTGGCAGGGCGGGCAAAAAACTCTGCCGGCGGTGCTTCGTGGGCAATACAGCCTTGGTCAAAGAACATCACGCGGTCGGCCACTTCGCGGGCAAAGCCCATTTCGTGGGTCACCACAATCATGGTCATGCCTTCCTTGGCCAGACTGCGCATCACTTCCAGCACTTCCTGCACCATCTCGGGATCGAGCGCGCTGGTGGGTTCGTCAAACAGCATCACCTGTGGCTCCATGGCCAGCGCACGCGCAATGGCCACGCGCTGCTGCTGACCACCCGAGAGCTGCCACGGGTACTTGTGTGCATGGTCCTGCATGCCCACGCGTTCGAGCAATTGCATGGCTTTGGCGTTGGCAGCGCTGCGCGATATCTTGTGGATGCGCCGGGGTGCCAGCGTCACGTTGTCCAGCACCGTCATGTGACCGAACAGGTTGAACTGCTGAAACACCATGCCCACTTCGCAGCGCTGTTTTTGCAGCGTGGCTTCGTGGTCGGTGACGGGCACGCCGTCGATGGTGATCGTGCCGCCGTCGTGCGGCTCCAGGCGGTTGAGTGCCCGCAGCAACGTGGATTTGCCCGAGCCAGAAGCGCCGATGATGACGGTTACTTCGCCTTTGCTGAATGCGGTGGATACACCTTGCAGCACCTGGTGCGTGCCAAAGCTTTTGGTCACCTTGTCGCAGACGATGTAGGGCGTGCGGGTATTGGCAGCTTGGCTCATTTTTGGCGGCCTTCCACGTCAAAACGGTATTCGATGGCTGCGGTCACCTGGGTCACCAAAGTGGTCAGCACCAGGTAGGTGACGCCCACCGTCAGCAGCGTTTCAACGGGCTGAAAGGTAGACGACTGGATGCGGTTGCCCACGTTGGTCAGCTCTACCACGCCAATGGCGTAGGCCAGCGAAGAGTCTTTGAGCAAAGCCACAAAGTTGCTCACCAGTGGAGGCAGCGAAATCTTGAACGCCTGCGGGAACACCACATCGGTGAACACACGGGTTTTGGGCAAACCCAGCGCACGGGCGGCTTCAGCCTGCCCGCGGGGCACGGCGTTGAGGCCGGCGCGCACGGCTTCGGCGTTGTAGGCCCCCACATTGAGCGCCAGCGCAATCACTGCAGCGGCAAAGTCAGGCAGATTCAGGCCTGGCACAAGCACCGGCAGGGCAAAGTACATGAACAGAATCTGTACCAGCAGCGGCGTGCCGCGAATGATCCAGATGTAGGTGCTGGCAATGCTGCGCAGCAGGCCATTGCCCGAGGTACGGGCCAGCGCTGCAGCCACACCCAGCAGCAGGCCGGCAGAGCCACTGATCAAGGTCAGGTACAGCGTGGTGCGTGCGCCTTCGGCAAATTCGCCGGCGTGGTCACCAATTGGCTCGGGAAGCAGGGCCAGCAACTGGCCGAGTGCAGACACCACCACCACCATCAGCAACAGGGCTGTGACCAGGGTGGCGTTGCTGCGTTGGGTGCGGCTCCAGTGGGTGGGCCAGATAGCAGTAAGCATAGAAAAACCAGAATGGAAAAACGAAAACGCCCTGGAGCAATCTCTTCAGGGCGTAGGGTGCAGTGGCCGGGCGCTAGCGCTGACGGACCACGGGGCTACCCATGCTTCGTTATTCCGGGCAGCGGATGTCTTCCTGGAACCACTTTTGCGAGATCTTGGCGTAGCTGCCATCTTTCAAAGACTCGGCAAATGCCTTGTTCCATGCGGCTGCCAAAGCCTGGTTGTCTTTGGAGACAGCAGAGGCAACGCGTTCGACAAACAGCAGTTCGCCCTGGTTGAACTTGATCTTGCTGTTCTTTTGCAGCATTTCCTTGGCCAGGAAACGCTCGGTCACCCACGCGTCAACGCGCTTGGTCATCAGCGCATTGAGGGCGGCTTCGTTGGTGGGAAAGTTCACCACGCGTTGGACACCGGGCACGTTCTTTTGAACGTAGTCCAGGTAGGTGGTGCCGGTTTGCGCAGAGACGGTCTTGCCGGTCAGATCCTTGGCACTTTTGATAGCGTCGGTCAGTGCAATCACCTGCGCCCCTGAGCAGTAGTGCGGGGCGGTGAAGGTGACGGCCTTTTCACGCTCGGGGGTGATGCCGTGCGAGGAGATCACCAAATCCCAGCGGTCTTGCTTCAGGCCAGTCAGCAGGGCGTCGAAGGAAATGGTTTTCCATTCGGTCTTTAGCCCCATTTTCTGGGCCATCAGCTCGGCCAGCTCCACCTCAAAGCCGGTCAGCTTTTTGCCTTCAAAGTAGGCAAACGGGGTGTAGTAGCCTTCAGTGGCCAGACGGATAGTGCCGTCTTTTTGGATGGCTTCGAACGAGCGGGCGTGGGCACCAGCTGTAGCCAACACTGCAACGGCGGCAGCGGCGATCAGGGAAATGCGTTTCATGTGTAGTTCCTGGAGACATTCGCAGGGTCCAGACCCCCGGCCCCAGAGATGGGGCCTCCGCACGCACCACGCGGCGCGGAAAAAAATAGAGGCCACAGCCAGCACACAACAGTGCCCGGCAGTGCCGCTGGGTGTTGGTGTCAATGCACCAAAAAAGAGCGGCTTGGCGGCGAAAGCAACCCGCAATTATAGAAGTGAGACTTCGCCAGCGCAGAAGGCTGCCTGAGCAGCCCCCAAGGGTTTGCGTCTACGAGGCTCGGGTTTACCCGCCAAAGGCATCCCAGCCGGTTTTACAGATCAGCAGGCTGACCACCACAATGAAAATCACGCGGACAAAGCCTGCGCCATGGCGCAGCGCCATCCAGGTGCCCAGCACGCTGCCCAGCACGTTGGCAATGGCCAGAGGAATGGCAAAGTGCCACCACACGTGCCCCTTTATCGCAAACAGGGCAATGGCCGCCAAGTTGGTCATCACGTTCATGAGCTTGGCGTTGATGGAAGCGTTCAAGAAGTCATAGCCCAGCAGACGTACGAGCAAGAAGACAAAAAAGCTGCCCGTGCCAGGTCCAAAAAAGCCGTCGTAAAACCCGATGACCAGACCGATAGCTGCTGTCAGCCACTGCGCAGCGCGCTGGCTGCGGTGGGGGGTGTGTTCACGGCCCAGCTCTTTTTTGGCCAGTGTGTAGATCAGCACGCCCAGCAAGATGAAGGGCAGCAGCTTGCGCAGAAAGTCGGGGTTGACCAGGGTCACGGCCCATGCACCGGCAAAGGCACCGACACCTGCTGCCACGATGCCCGGAATGATGGTGGGCCAGGTGATGGAGATGCGGCGGCTGTACTGCCACGTTGACATGGCCGTGCCCCAGACCGCAGCGCTTTTGTTGGTGCCAAACAAGGTGGCGGGTGCAGCGGTGGGAAATGCAGCAAACATGGCGGGCACCAGTATTAGCCCGCCACCGCCGACGATGGCATCCACAAAACCAGCCAGGGCCGAAGCCAGAGAGATAAAGATCCATTCCATGGTGGTCGATTGTGCGCTGCCCTGACGGCGTGAAGCTGTCACTTGCCCAAACAAAAAGCGCCGGGGGTACCGGCGCTTTGGAAAGGCATCTCATTGGCGGATGCTTTTTAGATATTGGTCTGTTTGTGGATCGAGTTTGTCTCCTCGGGCCCTCTTTGCTACACCTTGGTGCAGCGCTTGAGTGGATGGACTGTAACGGCTGCATCGGTCTGGTGCATCGGGGATTTCCCGCAAGCTTGTTCGGAAACGTCTGACAGCCATGTGGTGGGCGCGCAGCTAGCGCAAAGACAGCCGGGCACAGCTTGTGCTTGGTGGCGGTCACCAAAAAGCAAAGGGGGATGGACATGAAGATGCACAACACGCTGGGCTGGATGGGGGTTGCTGCTGCGCTGATGGCACTGCCCGTGGGGGTGCAGGCGCAGCACATGGTGGGGTTTGACGAAATTCGTGGTGCCGACACGGCCTGGGTGCTGGTATCTGCGGCGCTGGTGCTGCTGATGACGCTGCCCGGCGTGGCGCTGTTTTACGCGGGCATGGTGCGCGGCAAAAATGTGCTCAACACCTTGGCGGCAGTACTGGGTGCTGCTTGCGTGGTCAGTGTGGTGTGGTTTGCCGTGGGCTATTCGCTGGCTTTTACGCCCGGTAACCGCTGGCTGGGAGGGCTGGAGCGCATCTGGTTTGCGGGGCTGGATTACCAGCTGGCGGCGCAGCAGCTGTCGGTCAGTCACATGGCTGCGCATATTCCGGAGGCAGCCTACGCCCTGTTTCAACTGACGTTTGCCATCATCACTGCGGCGTTGATCGTGGGGGCTGTTGTAGAGCGCATGCGGTTTGGTGCGCTGATGCTGTTTATGGCGCTGTGGAGCCTGTGCGTCTACGTGCCCGTGGCCCACTGGGTGTGGGAGCCCGGTGGCTGGCTGGCGCGCATGGGGGCGCTGGACTTTGCTGGCGGGGCCGTGGTGCATGTGAATGCGGGCGCTGCAGGGCTGGCCTGCGCCTGTTATCTGGGCAAGCGCACGGGCTATGGACGCGAAGCGTTTCAGCCCTACAACCTGGGCTGGACCATGCTGGGCGCGTGCCTGCTGTGGGTGGGCTGGTTCGGTTTCAATGGTGGCTCTGCCCTGTCAGCCGACGGGCGCGCAGCACTGGCCATGGTGGTGACCCATCTGGCAGCAGCCGGCGGTGCGATTGGCTGGGCGGCAGGCGAGTGGATGTTCCGCCGGCGCGTCTCGCTGCTGGGCTTGTGCTCGGGTCTGGTTGCCGGTTTGGTGGCGGTCACGCCGGCAGCCGGTTTTGTGGACATGGGCTCGGGGCTGCTGATTGGCGCGATGGCTGGCCTGGTCTGCTACTGGGGCGCAACGGGTTTCAAGCGCTGGCTGGGTGCCGATGATTCGCTGGACGTGTTTGGCGTACACGGCCTTGGGGGCATGGTGGGCTCCATCCTCACCGGGGTGTTTGTCAGCAGCACCATCTCGGGCGCCAGTGGCAACCTGCTGGCGCAAACCGTGGCCGTGGTTGCGGTGGCGGTGTACAGCTTTGTGGCCACCTGTGTGCTGATGTGGCTGACCGACCGGGTGACCCCGGTGCGGGTGGAGCTGCATGATGAGCAGCAAGGTCTGGACATTACCCAGCACCGGGAGCACGTGGGTCAGTAAGCATGAACCCCGCTGCTCCAGCCTGCGGCGTGCAGTGGGAGACCGCCATGCCCTGGAGTCACAGGGCTCGGTGCAGCAATCAAGCAAGGAGTGGGTGATGGCAAACAGTGAACGTGTGGCAACGGCAGCCCACCTGCATGTAGCCTTGCGGCGCAAGGCAGGCCGTGTGACCGATACCGACTGGATGGCCGAAAACGACGACTACGCGCGTGAAGTGGTGTGCGTTGCACGGGCCAAAGCCCGGGAAGACGGAGATGCGCAACTGGCTGACCTGGCCAGCAAGCTGGAGGCGCTGCTGCCGACCGGTGCACAACTAGCCTCACCGTCCGTACCGCCGCTGGCGCAGCGGGCGAGCCGAAATCTGCGCGAAAGCAATGCGCCGGGGGCTGGCGATGCTGAACGCTATATCGGGGGCTTGCGCTGAGTGCTGTTGCCCGTTACCCGCCGGTGCGAGGCCATTGCCATGCAGGCGCTGTGGCTTGCCGCCTGGCCCTGCACGGCATCGTGTGTAAAAAGCGGTGGTGATTAAAAGTGAGCTTGTATCGCTTATGCAGTGGCGTTTTTAAATACTTTTATATCTGAAAGCGTTGTGTATTAAGCGTTAGCAGCTCACTTTTTAAGTGGATCTGCGCTTCAGCTGTTTTGTAGTCGTCAGACCGTCAGGGCGTGAATGGGCTCATCCATGGCAGAAGCGACAGCCGTTTCCACTTTGGCGTTGCGTGCCTTGCGGTCTGCGCGAATCCATTGCGCCGCTTTTTCAGCCAGCATCAGCGTTGGGCTGTTGGTGTTGCCGCTGGTGATGGTGGGCATGGCACCGGCATCCACCACACGCAGTGCCTGCACGCCACGCACACGTAAATGGCTGTCAAGCACGGCCATGCTATCGCCGTCACGCCCCATCTTGGTGGTGCCTACGGGGTGGAAGATGGTGGTGGCAATGTCGCCCGCCAGCCGTGCCAGCTCTTCATCGGTCTGGTATTGCGTGCCCGGCTTCCATTCCTCGGGCTTGTAGCGTGCCAGCGCGGGCTGGCTGACGATGTTGCGCGTCACGCGCAGGCTGTCTGCTGCTACCTGGCGGTCATGTGCCGTGCTCAGGTAATTGGGGGCAATCGAGGGTGCGTCCTCAAAATTGGGGCTCTTGATCTGCACCGTGCCACGGCTGGAGGGGTTGAGGTTGCACACGCTGGCCGTGAAGGCGGGAAAGCTGTGCAGCGGCTCGCCAAATGCATCCAGCGACAAAGGCTGCACGTGGTATTGCAAATTGGGGTGCGGCATGTCGGGGTGGCTGCGCGTGAACGCACCCAGCTGTGAGGGTGCCATGCTCATTGGCCCCGTGCGGTGCAGCAGGTATTCCAGCCCGATGCGCATCTTGCCCCAGCGTGTCGCGGTCAAGGTATTGAGCGTGGGCGTGTCATTGACCTTGTAGACCGAGCGGATCTGCAGGTGGTCTTGCAAGTTGGCCCCCACGCCCGGCAAATCCAGCGTGACTGGAATGCCCTTGTCGCGCAGTAAATTGGCCGGGCCAATGCCCGACAGTTGCAGCAACTGCGGTGAATTGATGGCCCCCGCGCACAGGATGACCTCTTCCGTGGCCGTGAGGTGTTCCAGCTCATCGCCAATCCAGGCTTTCACCCCGGTGCAGCGCAATGAGCCATCGGACTGGCGCTCAGTGACCAGACGGGTGGCCTGGGCCATGGTCCACATCTCGAAATTAGGGCGGCCATAGCATTTCGGGCGCAAGAAAGCCTTGGCGGTGTTCCAGCGCAGCCCATCTTTCTGGTTCACTTCAAAGTAGCCCACACCTTCGTTGACTCCCGTGTTGAAGTCCGGGGTGGCAGGAATGCCCGCCTGCTGTGCAGCCTCGGAAAAGGCATCCAGAATGTCCCAGCGCAGGCGCTGTTTTTCGACGCGCCACTCGCCCTTGTTGCCGTGCCAAGCGGCAAACGCCGCATCGTGGGGCTGGCCTTCATCCAGTCGCCAGTGGCTTTCGTGCTTTTTGAAGGCAGGCAACACGTTGTCCCAGCGCCACGCGTCATCGCCCGTCAGCTGTGCCCACTGGTCGTAATCGCGGGCCTGACCGCGCATGTAGATCATGCCGTTGATGCTGGAGCAGCCACCCAGTGTTTTGCCGCGTGGATAGCGCAGGCTGCGTCCGTTGAGCCCGGCATCTGGTTCTGTCTGATACAGCCAGTCTGTGCGTGGGTTGCCTATGCAGTGCAGGTATCCAACGGGGATGTGGATCCAGTGGTAATCGTCTTTGCGACCCGCTTCGAGTAATAAAACCCGCACATTGCGGTCTGCGCTGAGGCGGTTACACAGCAAGGCGCCTGCGGTTCCGCCTCCGATGATGATGTAGTCGAAAGTGGTGTCGCTCATGATCTTCGCCAGCGGTAACTGGCCTAAAACAAGCATCCGAAGTGGATGCTAGTGCTGCCATTTTGAAGAGATGCTGCCGTCTGTCGATAGGGAAAGCGTGTAGTCCCAGGCTTACGGATTAGTAAGGTTGTTGCCAAGTGGCTGACACGCCTGCCCGCGCTCTGCCTTCGGACTCTTCGTAGAAAACTTGTAAGCTTGGCGCACTTTGGCTTTGCACGTTGCTATGACAGACACCACTCCACGCTTGACGATCACCTCGGACGACCAGGGTGCGTGGGCGCTGCTGCAAGGGCGCTGGGGGGCCGCAGAACTGGGACAGCGCAAACATTGGCAAGCGCTGCAAAAAGCCTTGAAGACCTGTGATGCCAATCCCGCACAAGGCTGGGATCTGCAGGGGCTGCAGTGGCTGGACCACGTGGGTGCGCAGTTGCTTTGGAACCACTGGCAGCATGCATGGCCACAGAATCTCAGGCTCACAGACGGCCAGCGCGCCATGCTCACGCGCGTGGCCTCATTCCAGCAGGCCCCCGCGCCGGCGCGCAAGCCCTGGTGCTGGATGGACCAGGTTAACCAGCTGGGCCTGCTGGTGCTGCATGCGCTGGACCACTTGCTGCATCTGGTGGAGCTGGTGGGCCAACTGGCGCTGGATTTCGGGTCTTTGCTGCGCAATCCGCGCAAGGGCCCATGGCGCGATTTTTCGGGTCACCTCTACAGCATGGGGGCTACAGCGCTACCCATTACAGCGCTGGTGGGCTTCCTGATCGGGGTGGTGCTGGCCTATCTGATGGCCTTGCAGCTGCGTCAGTTCGGGGCGGAAGCCTTCATCGTGAATATTTTGGGCATCTCTTTGATCCGCGAGCTGGGGCCACTGCTGGCTGCCATCTTGGTGGCGGGGCGATCAGGCTCTGCAATTACGGCGCAAATTGGTGTGATGCGCGTGACCGAGGAGCTGGATGCCATGCAGGTCATGGGCATACGCCACGGTTTCAGGCTGGTCATGCCGCGCGCCATGGCCCTGGCGGTGGCCATGCCCTTGATCAGTTTGTGGACCACGCTGGCCGCTCTGGGCGGCGGCATGCTGGCAGCGGATTTGACCATGGGCATTTCTGCAGGGTATTTCTGGCAAACGTTGCCCGACGCGGTGGAGGTCGGCAATCTGGTGCTGGCCATGTCCAAGTCTGTGGTGTTTGGCATCTTCATCGCCCTGATCGGCTGCCACTGGGGCCTGCGGGTGCAGCCCAATACCCAGAGCCTGGGGGAGGGCACCACGGCCTCGGTGGTGTCATCCATCACCATGGTCATCATCGTGGATGCTATTTTTGCCATTGCGTTCAAGGACGTGGGGTTCTAGGCCATGACAGCAATGCACAACACCGAACCCGTCGTCATCGTCGACAAGCTTTGGAGCATCTTTGGTGAGGGCGATAAAGCCTTTGCAGTGCACCAGGACCTGGATTTGACGGTGTTTCGCGGAGAAATGCTGTCGATTGTGGGGGGCTCTGGCACGGGCAAGACCGTGCTGCTGCGGCAGATTCTGGGCTTGCTGCACCCGGGCAAAGGCAGTGTCACAACGCTGGGCAAACCTGCGGCGCAACTGTGCGGTGAGGGCGCTGCCGCCCGTGTGGGTATGCTGTTTCAGCACGGGGCACTGTATTCAGCCTTCAATGTGCTGGAGAACATCGGTTTTGCGCTGCGCGAGCAAGGCACGCTGCCAGAGGCCATGGTGGATGAGGCCGCCATGATCAAGCTGCAGATGGTCGGCCTGAAACCGGAGCACGCCACGCGCATGCCTGCAGATCTTTCGGGTGGTATGGTCAAGCGCGTGGCGCTGGCTCGCGCCTTGATCATGGACCCCCCGCTGCTGCTGCTCGATGAGCCAACGGCTGGGCTGGATCCCACCAGTTCTGATGAATTTTGTGCGCTGTTGCGCGAGCTGCACGCCGAGCTGGGGCTGACCGTCATCATGGTCACGCACGACTTGGACACCTTGTTCGCTCTGTCCAGCCGCGTGGCCGTGCTGGCCGAAAAGCGGGTGCTGGTAACAGGTACGCCGCGCGAGGTGGCGCAATTTAAGCATCCGTTTATTGAAACGTTCTTTCAGGGTGAGCGTGGTCGTCGTGCCATGGCGCCAGTCCCGCAAGGAGGGCATTAACCATGGAAAACAAATCCCATGCCATGGCCGCAGGCACATTTGTGCTGGCGCTGGCTGTTTTGCTGGCAGGTCTGGCCTTGTGGCTGACCCGCGATCGCCATGAATACAGGCTCTATGAGCTGTCCACGGCGGATGCCATCAGTGGGCTGCAAAGCCAGGCGACAGTGCGCTACAAGGGGGTGGCCGTCGGGAAGGTGACAGACATTACGTTTGACGATGCGCAGCAAGGCAACGTGCTGATTCGCATTGCTGTGGACAGCAAGGCCCCAGTCTCCACCACGGGCACGTTCGGCATGCTGGGCTATCAGGGGGTGACGGGCATTGCACACATTCAGCTCGATGATCTGACCCCGCCGGGCGCCGAGATGCCCCCCGGGGAAAGCGGCCTGCCCCGCCTGCCCATGAAATCGTCCCCTCTGAGCGTGCTTGCGGATCAGGGGATGACGATTTTGAGCAAAGTGGATGAAGCGACCAAGCGCATTAACCAGCTTTTGGGCGATGACAATCAGGCGCGGTTCAGCAGCTTGCTGTCGAACCTGTCGGACGCCGCAGGCAATGTGAGCGAGGTGACGCGGTCCATGAACATCACCTTGCGTGAGCAGGTCGTGCCCGCGGTGCGCGAGTTTCCCGCCATGGCGCAGGATGCACGACGTGCCATGCAAGCGATGGAGCGCGCAGGCGACGAGGCGGGCGCACTGGCCAAAGATGTGCGCAAGATGACTTCGGCTGTGCAGGAGCCCGGTGGGGTGCTGGAGCAAATGACCGCCGGCTCTCAGTCCATGGCGCGTGCAGCAGAGCGCTTTGACCGCGCCACTTTGCCCGGTATCAACCAGGCGGCCACTGATGTGTCCTCTGCGGCACGGCAGTTGGGCAGTGCAGTTTCTGGCATTGGAGACAACCCCCAGGCCTTGATATACGGCGTTGGCGGCAAGCCTGGTCCGGGTGAGCCGGGTTTTGTTGCCCCGCCAGCCAATCAATGAGGATGCAGCATATGCAAACAATGAAATCAGGCCTCTTGAACGGGCGCAGCTTGCTGGCTGGTGGCTTGCTGGCGGTGCTGCTGGCAGGTTGCAGCAACTTGCCACAGCCTCCCCAGGCGGTTGCGCGCTATGACTTGGGTGTGCCCCCGGCCTTGGCCCCTGCCAGCGATGCGCTGCAGCCCGTGGCGCTGGCCAAGATGCAGGCCCCTTTGCAGTCAGACGGCAATACCGCCGTGCGTTACCGGCTGGCCTATGCCGATGCCCAGGTGCTGCACGCCTATGCCCAGGCCCGCTGGAGTTTGCCGCCCGCGCAGATGGTGTTGCAGCGGTTGCGTGAGCACCTGGGCCAAGGTGGGCGGGTCGTACTGTCTGCAGAAGCCGGGGAACTGCCGCCCAGTGTGCAGGGCAGACAGGTTCCGGTCTTGCGCTTGTCGCTGGAAGAATTCAGCCATGTGTTTGCCAGTGCACGCCAGAGCGCTGGCTGGGTGCGGGTACGCGCCACCCTGGTCGACCCCGCACCGCAAGGCGATGTGCTGCTGGCGCAGCAGGTCTTTGAAGTGCGCCAGCCAGCCGCTGCGCCCAATGCATCGGCGGGCGTACAGGCTCTGGCGCAGGGCGTCGATGCGATAGGCCGGCAAATGCTGCCTTGGCTACAGACCGTAACGGCTGTCAGCAAGCGTTGAGGCCTGCCTTGCAGCCATGGGTGGCATGGTCTTACCGTCCGTCGCCTGCAGTGACTACGTCTGCCACCCACGTGACTCAGTACAGTGAATGTTCGCGCTGCACAACAGTAAAGCCATGATTTATTTGGTTTTTCTGCTGTGCGGCATGGATGAATGCACGTAAAGGAGTCGCTATGAATGAAGACCGTATCTCAGGAAACTGGAAACAATTCAAAGGCAAGATGCGTGAGCAGTGGGGCAAGCTGACGGACGACGACGTCGATGTGATTGCAGGCAAGCGCGACCAGTTTCTGGGCAAGCTGCAAGAGCGGCACGGTATCGCCAAGGAAGAGGCAGAAAAGCAGCTGACGGATTGGCAAAAGCGCCACCCCGACTTCCGTTGGGACCAGTAAGCCATTGAGGGCGCAAAGCATGGGCGCGGGCCGCCCATGCTTTTTTTATATCTCTGAGACAAGGAGTCGCTATGCAATTCACCCCAAAATTAATAGCAATGACCGCAGCCGCATTGATGGCTACCTCTGCTTTTGCGCTGACTGCAGAAGAACATAAGGCCGAGCAGCAGCGCATCACGGCCGAATACAAGGCAGCCAAAGTGCAGTGCACATCGCTGACCGCGAATGCCAAGGATGTCTGTGAAAAAGAGGCCGAGGGCCGCGAAAAAGTAGCCAAGGCAGAGCTGGAGCACCGCAAAGATCCAACCGAAAAGCGGCGCTACAACGTTGCCAAGACCAAAGCCGATACTGCCTACGCAGTGGCCAAGGAAAAGTGTGACGACCTCAAGGGCAATGCCGAGGATGTGTGTGAAAAAGATGCCAAGGCACAACACGTGAAAGCTCTGGAAGCGGCCAAGGTAGCGGATGCACGGGCAGACGGCAGCAAAGATGGCAACGCCAAGGCGGCGCACGTGTCTGAGGTTCGCAAGGACGCAGCACAGAATGTGCGTGAAGCCGACTACAAGGCGGCCATGGAGCGTTGCGATGCCCTGTCGGGCGACGTGAAGGACAAATGCCAAAACGATGCCAAGCGTACTTTTGGCCAGTAATGGCTGAAATTTGAAGCTGCATGGCGCATGACACATGACGTGTGGCATATAGCGTGCACAACCAAGCCCTGCAATGCAGGGCTTTTTGCTTTAGGGAAAACAAGGCTGTAGGTCAATGCCTTGGGCTGGTCAGAATTTGATGTGACGCAAATCCCTAAGAAATCTCCTCTTTAAGCTCGGTTCACTGAAACAAACCCATAAGAAGGAGTTGCACTATGGCGACGTTGGAATGGAGCGCAGCTTTGGAGCTGAACGTTCCTGCCATGGATGAAACGCACAAAGAGTTTGTCGATCTGCTGGCGGCTGTGGAAAGCGCTGCGGACGAAGAACTTGAACCGCTGTGGCAAGAACTGATCGCGCATACGGAAGCCCACTTTGGGCAGGAAGACCGCTGGATGGAGGCCACAGGCTTTTCTGTAGGAAACTGCCATGCCACCCAGCACAAGGTGGTACTGGAAATCATGCGAGAAGGTGCCAAGAACGGTGAGCAGGGCAACTTCACCATGATTCGCGGCATGACGCCGGAGCTGGCCTCCTGGTTCAGCTACCACGCCCAGACCATGGATGCGGCCTTGGCGCAGCACATGCAAAGCGTCGGCTTTGACCCGGAGACGGGCGAAGTGGCCCATACGGAGTCTTTGCCCGAGCAACTGATCAGCGGTTGTGGCGGTGCGTGCTCCAAGCCCGAAGACCATGACCAGCATTCGGCTCAGGCGCACAAGGTAGCGCAAGCGGCGGCGTAGCCGCCCCGGGCTGCTTGGCACGCACGGCGGCAACCGTGCGTGAACAAAAGCCTAGCCTGCCAGGACGGGAAAAATCTTCACCAGGCCGCCCGCCATCACTTCGATGGCCAGCGCGGCCAAAATCAAGCCCATCAGCCGCGTCATCACATTGATGCCGGTTTTGCCCAGAACGCGGGCGATGGGCTCTGCCATCGAAAAACTACCCCACACGCAAGCGGCCACCACAACTCCATAGCCCACCAGTGCCAGGTGTTGCCAGAAATTGGCGGCCTGATCGGCATAAATCACCACGGTGGACATGGCTGCGGGGCCTGTGAGCAGGGGGATGGTGAGTGGAACGACCGCAATGCTGTTGCCCATGGCCGCTTTTTCGGCCCCGGCTTCCAGCGTGGCTTCGTGAGGGCGGTCTTCTGCAGGGCGTGCGTTCAGCATGTTCATGGCACTGAGCAGCAGCAGCAAGCCGCCGCCGACCTGAAAACTTTGCAGCGATATGTTGAAGAAATCCAGTACCTGCAGGCCAATCAGTGCGCATGCGGCAATCACCACAAACGCGCTGAAGGCCGCGGTGCGGATGGTTTGCGTGCGCTGCTCAGCGTTAAATCCCTGGGTGTAATGGATGAAAAACGGCACGATCGCCAGCGGGTTGACGATGGCGACCAGGGTGATCAGCGGTTTTAAATCCATGGGCGGTAGGCGTTGGGAGTGAATGGGCTAAGTGGAACGCAGATTGCTTAAAGTTACCAGTGGTGTGGTCGAAGTGTAGGTAAGGTTGGTGCGGATGAGACCATGGCACAACGACAACATACAAGGGGCAGGCATGGGACAGTTTGTACAGCTAATGGCAGCAGACGGGGTGCAAATCCCTGCATGGGTGGCACAGCCCGAAGGGCCGGTGCGCGGTGCACTGGTGGTGGCGCAGGAGATTTTTGGCGTGAATGCGCACATCCGTGCCGTGACCGATCGGCTGGCTGCGCGGGGGTTTGTGGCGATTGCTCCGGCACTCTTTGCACGGCTGGAGCCGGATGTGGATCTGGGCTATGACGCCGAAGGCATGGCGCGCGGCAAAGCGCTGAAAGCGGCCGCAGAGGCTTTGCCGGGTGAGGGCGTGCTGCAAGATGTTCGGGCTGCCGCGCAGTGGGTGCGGCAATCGAGCGGCGAGCGTGTGGGCATGCTGGGGTTTTGCTGGGGCGGGCTGCTGACGTGGCGCGCGGCGCAGCAGCTCGATGAGCTTTCTGCGGCTGTGTGCTACTACGGGGGCGGTATGACGGTTGCGCCTGACATGGCGCGCATGCCACGCATTCCGGTGATGGCGCACTTTGGCACGCTGGATGCGCATATCTCGGTGGACAGCGTGCAGGCCTTCAGCCATGCACACCCGAGTGTACAGGTGCATTTGTACGAGGCCGACCACGGTTTTAACTGTGACCAGCGTGGCAGTTATGACGACATCAGCGCGGTGCAGGCCAAAGACCGCACGCTGGCATTTTTTGACCAGTATTTGCGCCGTTCGCTGTGATGTGCCATTAAAAGAGAAGCTGCTTGCGCTGTATTCATGCGCATTTCAAATACTTTTGTATCTGAAGTTATTGACTCATAAGCGTTAGCAGCTCTTCTTTTTAATCATTGTTGCCCAGCAAGCTGTCTTTTTCAATGTACCGGCGGCGCCAGAAGAACACCAGCAGCACCAGGCCAATCAGGCCCATGGCGCCCATGGCCCACCAGAAACCATCTTCTTTGTGCACCAGGGGCAGAACGTCAAAGTTCATGCCGAACACGGCCGCAATCAAGTTCAGTGGCAGAAAGATGGCGGTCAGTGTGGTGAGGGTGCG
Organism: Comamonas sp. CMM02; assembly: GCF_014851485.1. Taxonomy (NCBI): domain Bacteria; kingdom Pseudomonadati; phylum Pseudomonadota; class Betaproteobacteria; order Burkholderiales; family Comamonadaceae; genus Comamonas; species Comamonas sp. CMM02. The sequence goes on from NZ_JACUZW010000004.1 coordinate 367,594, forward strand.
CATGATGTCGTTGGCACGGTTGCTCTGTGCGGAGAAGTGCATTTGCATGGCGGCTTCGGCACTTTGCTCCATGCGGTGCACGTGGTGAATCACGCGTTCAATGTGCTCCAGCACGTCGCGCGAGCGCACGCGCAGCAGCTCCAGCGCGCGGCGTGCGGTTTTGCTGCTGTCTTCGCTGCTCCAGCCGTCCAGCGAATCAATCCAGTCTTGCACGGCAGCCCGCTGGTCTTCACAGATTTCATCGAGCTGGTGCAGCCCCAGGCGCGCCTGCAGCACCTCGGCCCAGTCGTTAAAGCGGGATTTGGGGTTGAGCAAGGCCATCTGCCAGCCATCGATTTGCTTGGCCATGTCGCGGCGCAGGCTCTGGTAGCCGTCCACCATCTGGTCGATCTGGCGCAGCATCAGGTCAGCACTGCTGGGCGGCAGGCGGCTGCCTGCGCTGCGTTTTTCGGGGAAAGTGCCTGCAGGCGAGAGCAAGCGCTGCAGGTAGTGCTCACGCACGGGGCATGCGCTGGGGTGCACGCTGAGCAAGATCTCGTCAAACACCGCAAAGCCCACGGGCGCGGTAGGCAGCCCTTTGGTGGTGGAGGGCGCTTGGACCTGCGGCAGGTCCAGTCGGCGAAATACCAGCACGTCGTAATCCGACGTGAAGTCAAACGTGGATGGAATGTGTGCGTTCAGCAGGTCGGAGATGTGCAGATCCACCAGCGGTGTGCCGCACAGCGACAGCAGCAGTGGCTGAACAGCCGCTAGCTGCGCCTCAAATTCGCTGCGCTCGCAAGAGAGCCAGTAAAACGCACCGGCCTCGGGGCGCGGCAGGGCGGTGGACTCGGCGGGCGGCCAGGTGCCCAGGTCTTGCACCTGTTTGGTGGCAGGCTGAATCAGCAGCAGTTGCATAGATGTAAGGTCAAAAAGGCCAAAAACGCAGGCTGTTCAGGCGCTGACAGCTATGAAAACCGGGCGGCTGTGCAGCCACCCGGTGCAGGCCCAGAGGTTACAGCCCGCGCAGCTTCTTGGCCGCGTCGATCGCAAAGTACGTCAAGATGCCATCGGCCCCGGCACGCTTGAAGGCCAGCAGCGCTTCCATCATGACGGCGTCGTGGTCCAGCCAGCCATTCGCTGCAGCGGCCTTGATCATGGCGTACTCGCCGCTGACCTGATAGGCAAAGGTGGGCACCTTGAACTCATCTTTGACGCGGCGCACGATGTCCAGATAGGGCATGCCGGGCTTGACCATGACCATGTCTGCACCCTCGGCAATGTCCATGGCCACTTCGCGCAGGGCTTCATCGGAGTTGGCCGGGTCCATCTGGTAGACGTTCTTGTCGGCCTTGCCCAGAGCACCACGCGTACCAACGGCATCGCGAAAGGGGCCGTAGAAGGCACTGGCGTACTTGGCGCTATAGGCCATGATGCGCGTATAGATGTGGCCTTGCAGCTCCAGTGCTTCGCGGATGGCGCCAATGCGGCCGTCCATCATGTCGCTGGGGGCGACCATGTCGACACCGGCTTCGGCGTGCGTGAGGGCCTGGCCGACCAGCACTTCCACGGTTTCTTCATTGAGGATGTAGCCGGTTTCATCCAGGATGCCGTCCTGGCCGTGGCTGGTGTAGGGGTCCAGCGCCACATCGGTCATGATGCCCAGCTGGGGGAACTCTTTTTTCAGTGCGCGCACCACACGGGGGATCAGGCCATCAGGGTTCAGCGCTTCTTTGCCGTCAGGTGTCTTCAGGCTGGTGTCAATGGCGGGAAACAGCGCCAGCACTGGAATTTCCAGCTTCACACACTCTTGGGCCACAGGCAGCAGCAGGTCCAGGCTCAGGCGCTCTACACCGGGCATCGAGGCAATGGCCTCGCGGCGGCTGCTGCCCTCGTGGACGAACACCGGGTAAATGAAGTCATGGGCTGTCAGGTGGTTCTCACGCACCAGGTTGCGGGTGAAAGCATCACGGCGCAGACGGCGGGGACGGCTTTGCGGAAAAGGGGTAGGGCTAGACAGATGCATGCCTGCCATTGTGCTCCTGTCGATACTTCTGTGTGAGCGATCCCGGCACAGCCCAGTCAAGCTTGTCCTTGGGGATAGTCCCGGTGCGCGTGCCCAAACGCAATGCTAGATTGGCCTCCGAGCGCGGCTTGCCGCATTCCCTGCTTCACCTCCCTGAGCAGGCCTCTTTCCAGAGGAATTTTCACGCCCGGCCTTGGCCGGGTTTTTTTTGCGCCAAGTCTGCGCCTTACACTGTGCCCATGTTGTGGGTCAAAGCTTTTCATATCGTCTTCGTGACCAGCTGGTTTGCTGGTCTTTTCTACCTGCCGCGCATCTTTGTGAATCTGGCCATGGTGACGCCGGGCTCTGTGGCAGAGCGTGAACGCCTGATCGGTATGTCGCAGCGATTGTTGCGCTTCACCACCATCTTGGCGATTCCTGCCATTGCACTGGGCCTGTGGCTGCTGCTGGGCTTTGGTTTTTGGCAAGCGGGCGGCTGGGTGCATGCCAAGCTGGTGCTGGTACTGGCCGTAGTGGGTTATCACTACAGCTGCGGCGTGCTGCTGCGTCAGTTGATGGCCGGAACATGCCAGCGCAGCCATCGCTGGTTCCGCTGGTACAACGAACTGCCCGTGCTGCTGCTCGTGGCCATCGTGATCCTCGTCGTTGTGAAGCCTTTTTAAACCTCGTCCGCCCACCGGAAAGGGGCAGCCTGTGTTCAAGACCTCGGCATGGCCACTGGCCATGCTGTACATCGCACTGATTGTCTTCGCCAGCTTGTTTCCGTTCGACGGCTGGCGGGTGCAGGGCATTTCGCCCTGGGTGTTTGTGACGGCGCCACTGCCTCCTCCGTACTGGACGTGGTTTGACGTCAACACCAACATTGTGGGTTATGTGCCTTTGGGTTTCCTGTTGGCGCTGGGAGGGCTGCGCAGTGGCTGGCGGGCCTGGTCCATTCCCGCAGCATTTCTGAGTGGTGCAGCGCTGTCGCTGAGCATGGAGTTTTTGCAAATCTACTTGCCGCGACGTGTCCCCTCCAATCTGGATTTTGTGCTCAACGCCGCAGGCGCATTGATGGGCGCTTTGCTGGCTGCCGCCTTGGAGCGGCTGGGTGCGCTGGAGCGATGGAGCGTATTTAGGCAGCGCTGGTTTGATCAGCAGCCCCACGGGGGACTGGTGCTGATTGGTCTGTGGCCCATTGCTCTGCTCTTTCCGGCGACGCTGCCTTTTAGCCTGGGGCAGGTGCTGGAGCGGCTGGATAAAACACTGGACGAATGGCTGGAGGGTACGCCCTTCATGGACTGGCTGCCCCTGCGCGAAGAGCCGCTGGTACCGCTGATGCCCAGTGCAGAAATGCTGTGCGTCATGCTGGGTTTGCTGGCGCCTTGTCTGCTGGGTTACATGCTGATGGTCCATCGCGGCCGTCGGGCGGTGTTGGCCATCGTTGTCATTGCGGCGGGCATTGCGGCTACTGCGTTGTCATCGGCCATGGCTTATGGCCCCAACCACGCCTGGGCGTGGAACACGCTGCCCACACAGGCGGGTATTGTGGCGGCCATCTTGCTGGCTGTCTGCGCGCTGCCAGTGCCACGCCGCTGGTGTGCAGTGCTGCTGATTTTGGTGCTGATGTGGCAGCTCAACTGGCTCAACCAGGCACCGCTTAACCCCTACTTTGCCGACACCCTGCAGTCTTGGGAGCAGGGACGCTTCATGCGTTTTTACGGGCTGGGGCAATGGCTGGGCTGGGCCTGGCCCTATGCTGTGCTGGCCTATGTGGCGCTGCGCCTGACACAGCGGCAACCTGAGACTAGCTAGGGCACCTTTTCACTGGCCCAGTGGATTGCATGGCCACGGCCTAGAATGTTTGCACCATGAGTGAACACACCTCCAGCGGCTACTACAGCCGCCATATTTTCTTTTGCCTGAACGAACGCCCCAATGGCGAAGACTGCTGTGCTTTGCATGGCGCCAAGGAAGGCTTTGACCACTGCAAAAAAGCCGTGAAAGATGCCGGCCTGGCGGGCAAAGGCCAGGTGCGCGTGAACAAGGCAGGCTGTCTGGATCGCTGTGCTGCAGGCCCGGTCGCCGTGGTCTACCCCGAGGGGACGTGGTACACCTTTTTCGATACCGCAGACATTGACGAAATTGTCGAGTCACACCTGAAAAACGGCACAGTGGTTGAACGTTTGCTGGTTCCCCCGGAACTTGGCCGCTGAAACCGACTCACAGCCCCAATCCCAAGTGTTTCTGGCCGCCAGTGCTTATTCATAAAGCGCAGGTAGCTATAAATTAGGTAGTTGCAATTGAACGCCCAAACAGAACGATTCACCCTTGCCGGCGCTGCCGGTCTGATCGAAGCCCTGCGTGACCGCCCTGCGGGCACGCCCAAAGGCGTGGCGGTGATCGCCCATCCGCACCCCTTGTTTGCCGGCACCATGGACAACAAAGTAGTGCAGACCTTGGCACGCGCCTTTGTGCAAGCGGGCTGGGAAGCCATTCGTTTTAACTTTCGCGGCGTCGGTGCCAGCGAAGGTGTGCACGATGCAGGCAAGGGCGAGGCCCTGGATTTGATGGAAGTGGTACGCCAGGTGGCGCCCCAGGGTGCAGTGGCGCTGGCAGGGTTCTCCTTCGGTGCATTTGTCACCACGCACGCGGTAGCTGCTTTATGGGATGAGGCACGGGTTGAAAAAGTAGTACTGGTTGGCACGGCTGCCAGCCGCTTTGAACCCGCCACGCTGCCTCCGGCTGCCCATGACCGCACGCTGGTGCTGCATGGTGAGAAAGATGACACCGTGCCGCTGCAATCGGTCATGGACTGGGCGCGCTCGCAGATACTGCCTGTAACAGTTGTCCCGGATGGGGGGCATTTCTTCCACGGACAATTGCCTTTGCTCAAAGGCTTGGTGCTTCGTCACCTGAGTGCTGTGCACCTGTGAGTGCGCAGCTTTTTTCTGCTGATTTTCTGATAACCGAGTTGTGTTCATGAAGCCTGTTTTCTCGACCCTGCGCACGCTGGCATTGACCGCGGCCATGGCGCCTTTGTGGGCGAATGCCCAAATTGCACAGTTGCAGCCGCCAGAAATTGCTGCGCGCACCTATATGCTGGTGGATGTGACGGCCAACCAAGTGCTGGCATCCAAGGATGTTGACGCTCCTGTAGAGCCTGCATCGCTGACCAAGCTGATGACGGGTTACCTCGTGTTTGATGCACTGCGTTCCAAGAAGATCACACTGGAGCAGCGCCTGCCTGTGAGCGAGCAAGCCTGGAAGATGCCTGGCTCGCGCATGTTTATCGATCCCAAGATGCAAGTGCCTGTCGAGGACTTGATCAAGGGCATGATCGTGCAGTCTGGCAATGACGCCACCATGGCGCTGGCCGAGGGCGTGGGCGGTACCAAGGAAAACTTTGTGCGCCTGATGAACGAGCAGGCTAAAGCGCTGGGTATGACGGGTACCGTCTACAAGAACCCTGAAGGACTGACCGAGCCCGGCCATCTGACGACCGCGCGTGACCTGTCTATTTTGGCAATACGCCTGATGCGTGACTTCCCCCAGTACACGCACTACTACGCCATCAAGGAATACCGCTATCAAGGCACGCCTGCGGCCAATGGCCGAAACCGCAATACCTTGCTGTTCCGTGACCCTACTGTTGATGGCCTCAAAACAGGTCACACCAATGCTGCAGGCTACTGCCTGGTTTCTACTGCCAATCGCGAAATCCCCAACGTGGGCGGGCGCCGGATGCTCTCTATTTTGCTGGGTGCCGCCAGCGACAACGCGCGTGCCAATGAAAGCCAGAAGCTCTTGAACTGGGGCTATACGGCCTATGACGCAGTCAAGCTGTTTGATGCAGGGCAGGCGATGGAAGAGGCCCAAATCTGGAAGGGCACCAAAGGCACCATCAAGGTCGGGCGTGAAGGTGCAACTGTCGTGACAGTACCTTCGGGAAGCTCTGGCAAGGTCACCACCCAGGTGGTGCGTACTGATCCTTTGTTGGCGCCGATTGCCAAGGGCCAGCAAGTGGGCACTTTGAAGGTGCTGGTGGCAGATCAAGTCGCTGCTGAATTGCCCATCGTTGCGCTGGAAGGCGTGGATGAAGGTGGTTTCTTTGGTCGCACCTGGGATGCCATCCGACTGTGGATTCGTTAACGCGAGCCACGAAAGCGGCAGGAGCCTAATACTTGGGTGCCTGCCGTTTAATCACATATGACTTGCTCTGGGTTTGCCAAGCTGGTACATTCGAGAGCTTTTCGGAATTTCCGAAGGGTTTCACGTTTTCGTTTTTTACGTTTAGGGACGTTATTTAATGCCAACCATTAACCAACTCGTGCGTCAGGGCCGCACGGTAGAAGTTGTTAAATCCAAGAGCCCTGCTATGGAAAACTGCCCCCAGCGCCGTGGCGTGTGTACCCGTGTGTACACCACGACACCTAAGAAGCCTAACTCGGCTTTGCGTAAGGTGGCTAAGGTGCGTCTGACCAACGGTTTCGAAGTTATTTCGTACATCGGCGGTGAAGGCCACAACCTGCAAGAGCACAGCGTGGTGCTGGTGCGTGGTGGTCGTGTAAAGGACTTGCCAGGTGTGCGTTACCACATCGTGCGCGGTTCGCTTGACCTGCAAGGCGTCAAGGATCGCAAGCAGTCCCGTTCGAAGTACGGTGCTAAGAAGCCTAAGGCTAAGTAAGCCCTGGTTTCGAAAAACAAACGGTGTTTGATTCGCCTGACTGGCGCGGTCAAACGTAGTGACCCGAAGCGCAAGTGTTTTGCGTGGGTCGAGTAAGTGAGAGTCTTTGATTAGCTCTCGCGGTGTCTGAAAAGTCACCAACTGAAGCAAAGATAGAGGTGAAAAATGCCACGTCGTCGCGAAGTCCCCAAACGTGAAATTCTGCCGGATCCTAAGTTCGGTAATGTAGAGCTGTCCAAATTCATGAACGTGATCATGGAAGGCGGCAAGAAGGCTGTTGCAGAACGCATCATTTATGGTGCTCTGGAGCTGATCGCCAAGAAGCAGCCTGAAAAAGATGCTTTGGAAGTGTTCGTCACAGCCATCAACAACATCAAGCCCATGGTGGAAGTGAAGTCCCGCCGCGTGGGTGGTGCTAACTACCAGGTGCCTGTTGAAGTGCGTCCCGTCCGTCGTCTGGCTCTGTCCATGCGCTGGTTGAAGGAAGCTGCCCGTAAGCGTGGCGAAAAGTCGATGGCCCAACGTCTGGCCAACGAAATGATGGAAGCCACCGAAGGTCGTGGCGGCGCCATGAAGAAGCGTGATGAAGTGCACCGTATGGCCGAAGCCAACAAGGCCTTCAGCCACTTCCGCTTCTAATCTGCTTATTGCAGTTTGAAACAGACGGGCCGCTCGCAAATTTTGCCGGCGGCCTTGTCTCGATTCAAGGCGCCCTCATATAGAGCTGCTGGTCCCGGCGCCACAAGGCTGGGTGATCAGACTCTCTCCCCCCCATACGATCAATCAAGGATCAATCATGGCTCGCAAGACCCCCATTGCCCGTTATCGCAACATCGGTATTTCGGCGCACATCGACGCAGGTAAGACCACTACCACTGAACGTATCCTGTTTTATACAGGCGTGACCCACAAGCTGGGTGAAGTGCATGACGGCGCTGCGACCACCGACTGGATGGAGCAAGAGCAAGAGCGCGGCATCACCATTACTTCGGCTGCTGTGACTTGCTTCTGGAAGGGCATGGACCTGTCCTACCCCGAGCACCGTTTCAACATCATTGACACCCCCGGCCACGTGGACTTCACTATTGAAGTGGAGCGTTCCATGCGCGTGCTGGACGGCGCTTGCATGGTGTACTGTGCTGTGGGCGGCGTGCAGCCTCAGTCTGAAACTGTGTGGCGTCAAGCTAACAAGTACAAAGTGCCTCGCCTGGCCTTCGTGAACAAGATGGACCGTACTGGTGCCAACTTCTTCAAGGTCTATGAAGGCATGAAGACTCGTCTGAATGCGAACCCAGTGCCTGTGGTGATCCCAATTGGTGCTGAAGACAAGTTCGAAGGCGTAGTTGACTTGGTCAAGATGAAGGCCATCATCTGGGACGAAGCTTCCCAGGGCATGAAGTTTGAGTACCAGGACATTCCTGCTGACTTGGTGGAAACTGCCAACAAGTGGCGTGAAAATCTGGTCGAAGCTGCTGCTGAAGCCAACGAAGACCTGATGAACAAGTACCTGGAAGAAGGTACTTTGTCTGAAGAAGAAATCAAGGCCGGTATCCGTGCCCGTACGCTGGCTGTTGAAATTCAGCCCATGCTGTGCGGTACTGCCTTCAAGAACAAGGGTGTACAGCGCATGCTGGACGCCGTGATCGACTATCTGCCAGCGCCTGTGGATATCGACGACGTGACCGGTACCGATCCCGACGACGAAGAAAAGAAGCTGAGCCGCAAGGCTGACGACGAAGAGAAGTTCTCTGCGTTGGCGTTTAAGCTGATGACCGATCCGTTCGTGGGTCAGCTGACTTTCGTGCGCGTGTATTCGGGTGTTCTGTCCAAGGGCGAAACCGTTCTGAACTCTGTAAAGGGTAAGAAAGAGCGTATCGGCCGTATCGTGCAGATGATGGCCAACGATCGCGTGGAAGTCGACGAAATTCGCGCCGGTGACATCGCTGCTTGCGTGGGCTTGAAGGATGTGACAACAGGTGAAACCCTGTGTGCATCCGATGCGCCTATCGTGCTGGAGCGCATGGTGTTCCCTGAGCCGGTGATTGCACAGGCAGTGGAGCCAAAGACCAAGACTGACCAGGAAAAGATGGGTATTGCCCTGTCGCGCCTGGCGGCTGAAGATCCTTCCTTCCGTGTGCGTACCGACGAAGAATCGGGCCAGACCATCATTGCTGGTATGGGCGAATTGCACCTGGAAATTATCGTGGACCGCATGAAGCGCGAGTTCAACGTGGAAGCCAACGTGGGCAAGCCCCAGGTTGCTTACCGCGAAACTGTGCGCAGCACGGTCAAGGATGTGGACGGCAAGTTTGTTCGTCAGTCCGGCGGTAAGGGTCAATACGGTCACGTGGTGTTCACATTGGAGCCACAAGAGCCAGGTAAGGGCTTTGAGTTTGTTGACGCCATCAAGGGCGGTGTGGTTCCTCGCGAATACATTCCTGCTGTTGAAAAGGGTGTGATCGAAGCCCTGACCTCCGGTGTGCTGGCTGGCTACCCTGTTGTGGACGTGAAGGTTACTTTGACCTTCGGTTCGTACCACGATGTGGACTCGAACGAAATGGCGTTCAAGATGGCCGCTATCTTCGGTTTCAAGGAAGCAGCTCGCAAGGCCAATCCTGTCATCCTCGAGCCAATGATGGCCGTGGAAGTGGAAACGCCAGAAGACTACGCCGGTACTGTGATGGGTGACTTGTCTGCCCGTCGTGGTCTGGTGCAGGGCATGGACGACATGGTTGGTGGTGGTAAGGCGATTAAGGCAGAAGTGCCTTTGTCCGAAATGTTTGGTTACGCCACTTCGTTGCGTTCACAGACACAAGGTCGCGCCAGCTACACCATGGAGTTCAAGCACTACGCTGAAGCTCCTCGCAACGTGGCTGAAGCCATCGTTGCAGCCCGCGCTAAGTAATTAGCAAATCGGTCATAATTGATCGGTTGTCCGCAGTCGTTTTTTGCGACTGCGGACAGATTGCCGGTCTGCGATCGCGTGCCACTTTGTTACCTGTGCGAAGTGAATTAGCAATGCGATGCAGACCTTAAAACCACACACAGGTCTGCTCTTTTATTCGGAGAATTTGCAATGGCAAAAGAAAAATTCGAACGTACCAAGCCCCACGTGAACGTGGGTACTATTGGCCACGTTGACCACGGTAAGACTACCCTGACAGCTGCTATCGCTACTGTGCTGTCCAAGCACTTCGGCGGCGAAGCTCGTGACTACTCGCAGATCGACAACGCACCCGAAGAAAAGGCTCGTGGTATCACGATCAACACTTCGCACGTTGAGTACGAAACTGCAACCCGTCACTACGCTCACGTTGACTGCCCAGGCCACGCTGACTATGTGAAGAACATGATCACTGGTGCTGCTCAGATGGACGGCGCTATCTTGGTTTGCTCCGCTGCTGACGGCCCTATGCCCCAGACACGCGAGCACATCCTGCTGGCTCGCCAGGTTGGCGTTCCTTACATCATCGTGTTCCTGAACAAGTGCGACATGGTGGACGACGAAGAGCTGCTGGAGCTGGTCGAAATGGAAGTGCGCGAGCTCTTGGACAAGTATGACTTCCCAGGTGACGACACTCCAATCATCCGCGGTTCGGCTAAGCTGGCCCTGGAAGGTGACCAGTCCGACAAGGGTGAGCCTGCTATCTTGAAGCTGGCTGAAGCTCTGGATACCTACATCCCAACACCTGAGCGTGCTGTGGACGGTGCCTTTGCAATGCCTGT
>NZ_JACUZW010000005.1:0-275903 GCF_014851485.1 Comamonas sp. CMM02
CCACGGTCACGTTTGTGCTGCCTTCGACGGCGCTGGTGCCCACCAAGGTCACCTTGACCGTGTCAGGCGTATCGGCCACCACCACGTCTGCCGTGGCTGTGGTGTCCAGATTTTCAAAGTTACCGCCGCCATTGGTGCCTGTAATGGTCAGCGTCTCGGTGGCGCCATCCTTGTAGACGTCATCGCCCTGCACCGCAAACGCGGTCGATTGCACCACTGTGCCCGGTACATAGCCCACGCCAAACGTGATCGTGGCGCCGTTGCTCAGTGTCACCACCAGTTCGGTTTGTGGTGCGTGGTCAAGGCTGCCGCCCACGGTCACGTTCGTGCTGCCTTCGACGGCGTTGGTACCGACCAAGGTCACTTTGACCGTGTCTACGTCATCAACCACCTGAGTTTGGGTGCTGGTGTTGCTGTCCAAGCTGTCATAGCCGCCACCTGATGTGGAGCCAATTTCAAAAGTCTGGGTATTCGTTCCCTGGATGTACACATCATCCACTCGGCTTCCGACGACAACTGAGCCCGTGTAGGAGCCCACAGGTATGGTGATGACCTCGCCTGTTTTCAGGGTGATGACCAAGTCTGTGCCAACAGGTGGCTGGTCCACTGTGGCAGTGATCGTGATGCCTCCACCTTCCACCACCTGAGGGGTGCTGGAAAGTTGCACCTTCCCTGCATAAGGGGTGGCAGGTGTTTCGGCTGCGGATTCTTCTGGTACAGCGCCACCAGATAAACGATCAGCATCCAGCGCAGTGATCGAGCGCGGGTATGCAAGGTCCAGCGGAATGGTGGCTTCCAGAACATTGGCCAGACGCACAAATGTGCTGCCGCCAGCTTCGCCACCACCCAGTGTTGCGGCCGGAGCCTCCAGATCTGCAAAAGGATCTTGCCCCTGATTGATGGCGGCAATCAGACCATCAATCTCTGAAGGCGCTAACGCTGCCACAGCAGCTTCTTGCGGCAAGGTGCTTGTAAAAAGCTCCGCATTCAAGCTCATGTCCTGGCCGGAGTCCACCGTAATAAGCGTCTGACCTTGCGCCTGCAACTGCACTTGAGCACCCGAGGCTGTCACGACGTTGGCATTTTCCGCAATCTCCATGCCTTCTGTCAGCGGTATCAGCGTTCCATTATTGTTGTCACGTACCCATGCTTGCCCTGTCAGCTTCACCACCACTACCGTTGCCATTGACTGTCCTAACTTTTCTTAGATTGCACTCACACTACCCGTGGTAGCGACCCGCGGGCAAACACCCGAATACGTTTAGATACTAAGAAAAAACTAGGGGTAATGCTATTGGCCGCAAAGCCAATACCCAATGCTTTAAGCCACTCCAGCGTACGCGCCCTTGCAGCACTTAATGTGCCGCCACTGCACCACTGGTGCCTGGCATGAACTCTCCGAGAAAATCCAAAAAACTGCGCACCGCTGGCGTCAGCCCGCGCCGAGAGCTAAATACCGCGTGCACGATGCCCGGTGGAAAGCGCCACTGCGGCAGGACAACAACCAGCTCACCCCGCTTGATTTCAGCCTCACACATGTAATCGGGCAGATAGCACACACCGGCACCACCCAAGACTGCCAGCTTCAATGTCATCAAATCATCTGCCATGTAGCGAACCTGTGGCTGCAGTTGCACCTCGGCACCCGTATCACTGCGCAGCCGCCAATGTGCAACGCCTTCAAAGGACGACATGGAAAGCACTTGGTGCTGCAGCAGATCTTGTGGCGTTGCAGGCACCCCTGCCCGCACCAGGTACTGCGGGCTGGCCAGCAAAATCTGATTGGCCACATCCAGCCGCTTGACCACCATGCTGGCGCTGTCTTCCAGCGAAGCGCGCACACGCAGGGCCACATCAAGACCCTCTTCCACCACGTTGACAGGGCGGTTCACCACGGTCATCTCGACACGCACCTCGGGGTAGCGCTCCAGATAGCGGGGGATCAGCGGTGCCAGCACTGTTTGCGACAGAGTGACGGGGCAGCTCACACGCACCGTGCCACGGGGCTCGCTCTGCACCTGCTGAACCGTATCCAGCGCCGCCTGTGCCGCATCACGCATGGCTTGACAATGGCGCAAATAGGCGGCGCCCACCTCGGTCAGTGACAGCTTGCGCGTGGTGCGCTGCAAAAGTCGCACGCCCAGCAAAGCTTCCAGTTCTGCCACCCGACGCGACAGGCGTGACTTGGGAATCCCCAGCGCACGCCCGGCCGCTGCGAATCCCCCGCGCTCTACCACCTCGGCAAAGTACAGCATGTCGTTGAGGTCTTGCATGAAGCGACTCCTTAATTGTTCCAAATTTAGAACAATCTATCGCATTAATGCAGACTTATCAAATTTAAGTGTGTAATCCATACTTCAGCCCATCGAACCAAATTCTCAGGAGCACACCTTGAAACTACTGCACGTTGACTCATCCATCACTGGCGATAACTCTGCGTCGCGCAAGCTGACACAGCAAATTGTGGCTGCCTGGACCGCCAAGCACCCAGACACTGAAGTGGAATATCTGGATTTGGTCGCTCAGGCCCCCAACCACTTCACCATGGCTGCGATGGCACCGCGTACGGGCCAGACTGAAGGCCTGAGCGCTGAGCAAACTGCAGAGAACGCTGTGTCCGAGCAACTGGTGAGCCAGTTTCTGTCTGCCGACGTGATTGTGATTGGCGCGCCTTTCTACAATTTCTCCATTCCTTCTCAGCTGAAGGCCTGGATTGACCGCCTGGCCCAGCCCGGACGCACTTTCCGCTACACCGCCAGTGGCCCCGAAGGTCTGGCCAAGGGCAAGACCGTGATCGTGGCTTCCAGCCGTGGTGGCGTGTACTCCACCTCCGAAGCCATGCAGGCGCTGGAGCACCAAGAAAGCTACCTGAAGGTAGTGCTGGGCTTCTTTGGCATCACCGACGTGCGCTTTGTGCGCGCCGAGGGTCTGGGCATGGGCCCTGAAGCCGTGGCCTCTGCATTTGCCAGCGCTGCTAACGATGTGAAGGCTGTGACAGCCGCTTAATCACAGCGCCTGCGCCATGCAAAAAGCCTGCTCATTCGAGCAGGCTTTTTTTGTTGTTACGCCGGTCATGCTGTGTACTGCGTGCTGTGCTGTGCACGTTGGCACCACAACACCAGTCCGTGCAAGGCCGTTACAAACCTGGCACAACGCCGGTACTGCGCTGACTGCGGTACGTAACTCAATCACCTCATTAACGCACCACACGGCGACTGAACCCCAACAATTGCCGGACGCTGGCCGAAAAACTCATACAGCACGATGCAGCGAGCATGTGCATTAATAAAGGAGCTACCAACGCTTACTACATAACGTTTTCAGATATAAAACTATTTGAAACCGTTTATTTATAAGCGATAGCAGCTATTATTTTTAATATATGAACGCTTTACTTGCCAATACCGCCGTGCGCCAGCGACCACTTGGCGGGGTTTTGCAGGAAGGCTTGCCAGATGGCCAGCTGCTCGACCGAAAAGCCACCCCGCTGAAAAGCCATGGCCAGCACGTCTTGCCAGTTGCACAGCGCATGCACGCGCACACCGTGCTGGGACAGCACGGTATCCGAGCCAAAGCAGCCGTAGTCAAACACGACAAACAGGTCTTCTACGCGTGCACCCTGGGCACGCAGGGCGTCGATAAAGCTCAGCTTGTACTGCCCGGCAGAGACCATGTCATCCACCAGCAGCACTTTGCCGCCCTGCTCGACCACGCCTTCAATCTGGCGGCTGCCCACAGCGCGCTTGCGCACGTACTGCAAGGGCATGTCCAGCTTTTCAGCAAACCATGCCGCAAAGGCAATGCCACTGGATTCGCCGCCGGCCACGGCGCTCAGGCCCTGCAGCGCGCCGGCATCGAGCAAGCGCTGCACGCCCTGCTTCATCAAGCCGCGACGAATAGTGGGCAGCGAAATCAGCCGCGTAGCATCCATGTACACCGGGCTGGCCCAGCCCGAGGGGAGCAAAAATGGCGCATCGGTGCGCACTTCCACGCAACCGGCATCCAGCAACCATGCTGCGGCTTGTTGGCTCAAAGATTCATTCATGGTGTTCTTTCTAGGCAATGGGGCAACGTGCCAGCAAATCACGCAGGCGCTGCGCGCCCGCTTTGCCTTTGCTGGCCGTGGCCCATAAATGTGTGGTCATGCGCTCGTGCAGCGCCACGGCTTCTTGCGAGGCGGTAACCATGGCCATGCCGTTGCGCACGTTGGGCAACTCGCCCAGGCGAAATGGGCTGTGCATCAGCACCCTGTGGCCGGCTCCGATCAGCACCTGGTAGGTGGCCGAGGGCATGGCGTCATCCACCAGCCCTACTTGCGCATACCAGGGCTCGCTGTCCATCAGCTCGGCAATGCGCAGCACTTCATGGTGCGCCGCCTGCCTGCGCTCGCGGCGCACCTGGGCGGGCATGTCCATGCGGCCAATCAACCCGGTTTGCACAAAACGCTCTAGCTCGCGCAGGCCAATCAAGCTGACGATGTGGGGCTTGCGCCGCTCAAAGTTGAGCTTGCGCTCGCGCAAGATGTCCATGATCTGGTGCGTTTGCTGGGCTTGGGCGCTGGCATCCGTGCCTTGCGGTAAGGCTTCCTCCAGCATCAAGGCCAGATAGCCCAGATACTGCTCAGACATGAGCAGCACCGAGATCGGCTCAAAGTGCGCCAGGATGCGCTCTGAGGTTTGCTCAATCTGGCGCATGCGCTCAAACAGTGCCAAGGCTGAGGCGTAGTACTCTGCCTCCACGCCCAGCAGCGATGCCAGGCTGGTGCCCAGCAAATGCGCCAGACGCTCCAGCGTGTCGATTTTGACAATTTCGCCTTTTTCCATGCGATAGACCACCGCACGCGATACCCCCAGTTGCTGCGCCACTTCATCGGCTTGCAGGCCCGCGCCCATGCGGTAGGCGCGCAGCCGGTCGCCCATGGCAGCGTAGTCAATGTGGGAGGTAAAGGCAGAAGCTGGCATAAAAAGCTGGGACCACTAGTGCGATGCAGCGCGTGGGGTGATGGCGGCAATCGTATCGGCCATCACCTGCGTGCCAAGCATAAAGTCCGACAGCTCCATGGCTTCATATGGGTTGTGCGAGCCATTTTGGTTGCGTACAAACACCATGGCCGAAGGGATGCCGCCGTTGGCAAACAAGGCCGCATCATGGCCTGCGCCACTGGGAATGCGCTCATGCGCAATACCGCGGTCACGGCAGGCCTTGGCCATCAGGTCGCACAAATGCGGATCAGTGATGGCAGGCTCGCTGAGCAAACGGCGGTCAGCCTTGAACTGCACGCCGCGCTCACGCTCAATGGAGTTCATCTCGGCCTGCACCAGCTGGTAGAAGGCCTCCAGCGTGTCGCTGCTCTTGCTGCGTGCTTCAAAACTGAAGTGGGCGTAGCCAGGCACACGCGAGATGGAATGCTCGGCCGGGTTGGTCTGCACCACACCGCAAGTGACCACCAGATCGGTGCCGCGCTCCAGCAGTGCGCGCCAGTGG
Source organism: Comamonas sp. CMM02 (assembly GCF_014851485.1). Taxonomy (NCBI): domain Bacteria; kingdom Pseudomonadati; phylum Pseudomonadota; class Betaproteobacteria; order Burkholderiales; family Comamonadaceae; genus Comamonas; species Comamonas sp. CMM02. Next base: position 5,485 of record NZ_JACUZW010000005.1, read on the forward strand.
TTGTCTACGCGCACAATCAGATCTGATACGGCAAACACCGCATCCTTTCGCAGCCAGCGGGGCACCACGCCCGAGTGCTGGGCCTCGCCAAAGCACTCAATCTTGTTGTGACGCACATTGCCGCGAATGCCGCTGACGACACCCACCGGGATTTCGCGCGCCACCATCACCGGGCCTTGCTCAATGTGCAGCTCTACGTAGGCCAGCACATCGGCTGGGTTGAAGAGTTTTTCCTGGCGGCTGATGGCGTCGACATCAGCGCCGCAGGCCTTGAAGGCATCGCGCAGGCTGATGGCATCGCCACGGCGCTGCAGCTCCAGATCTGCGGACGACAATTTGCCCCACAACGCGCCTGAGCCCATGTAGGCCTTGCCAAACCACGCACTTTCTTCACCGCGAAAACCAATCACTTTCAGTGGCGCGGGCAGCGTCGTGCCAGCGCGCTTGGCGGCAATCAGCACCAGCAAGCCGGCCACCACACCAGCCAGACCATCATAGTTGCCGCCCTGGGGCACTGAATCCAGGTGCGAGCCCGACCAGATGGCCGGTGTGGTGCGGGTGTCTGCAGGGTCAAAATAAATGAAATTGCCCGCGCGGTCGGTAGCAACCTCCAGACCTTCTTTGCGCGCGAAGGTATCGAGGTAGGCGGCGCAGGCGTTCTCGCCTTCACCATAGCTGGCACGGGTGACACCGACGCCATCAAATGTCAGCGCACGGACATCCGCAAACAATTGCTGTGCAAGGGGCTGTAAAGACTGCAGTTCCATATCAACATGCCTGCACTCCAACGTGCGTACAGGCTTTCAGGGTTGCTAAGGACACATGCTAATCTCAAAAAAGATACGTACTTCCCGCAATTAAGTGCTGAATTTGAATTTTCAGTATCTTTTTTGACACCAAGGCATCTCCATCTGACATGCCCCACAAGGCACAGTACCAATTGCTACGGTTCAAGCTGCAGCCTGTGGCATGCCCCCAGCCAAGGGCCACACCATGAAAAATGCCCGCACAGGGCGGGCATGGATGGCGCAGAAGACCAAAAAGCTTAGCGTTTAGGCCTGGACTTTTTCACAGCGGGAGCAACCGCCGCCTTGTCTTTCTTGCTGCCGATCTTACTTTCCTGACCCTTGAGCAAGCGGCTGATGTTCTCTGCATGGCGCCACAGCAGCAATGCCGACATGGCAATCACTGCCAGCAGCACCGGTTTTTCATAATCCCAAAGGCTTGCGCCAAACAGCACGTAATACACCGGTGCAAGCACGGCAGCCAGCAGTGCCGACAGTGATGAATAGCGCGTGACAACAGCTACCGCCAGCCATGTCAGCAACACCAGCAGACCCAGCCAGCCGCTCAGGCCCAGCAGCACGCCCAGCGCAGTGGCAACGCCTTTGCCACCCTTGAATTTGAAGAAGATCGGGAACAGGTGTCCCAGAAAAGCTGCAATGGCCACCAGTGCCAGCGTACCTTCGTGCAGGCCATATTCAGGACCCCAGTACTTCACCAGCAGCACGGGCACCAGACCCTTGACGGCATCCAGCAGCAGCGTCAGTGCTGCGGCGGTTTTGCTGCCTGAGCGCAGCACATTGGTTGCGCCAGGGTTGCCACTGCCGTAGGAGCGCGGATCATTGAGCCCCATGACAGAGCTGACAATGACCGCAAACGACAGCGATCCAATCAAATAGGCCACCACGGTGGCCAATACAGGTAATACGGAATTCAAAACTGCAATCCTTGCCTGCCTTCAGGGCAGACTTTTGTTATGTGGGTTTCTACAGCACCAGGTGCCAAAGTGCTTATTGTGCCAGCGCGCACTGCACGGGCCTGGCACCCAGCAAGTCCACACAAACCCTTGGATCCAGCTGCACCAGAAAACCGCGCCGCCCACCATTGATGGCAATGCGCGGCAGCTCCAAAATGGATTGCTCGATATACACCGGCATGGGCTTGCGCAGCCCAAACGGCGAAGTGCCCCCCACCAGATAGCCACTGTGGCGACTGGCTACCTCAGGCTTGCAGGGCTCTACGCTCTTGGCACTGATCTGGCGCGCCAGATTTTTGGTGGAGACGGTGCAGTCACCGTGCATCAGCACAATCAGCGGCTTGGCATCCTGGTCTTGCATGACCAGGGTTTTCACCACGGCGTGCTCATCGAGCCCCAGTTGCTTGGCAGATTCTGAAGTGCCGCCGTGCTCCACATACTCATAAGGATGTTCGGTAAACACCACTTTATGGGCTTTGAGCATGTGCGTAGCCGGCGTTTCGCTCACATGGACTTTGTCTTTTTTTGCCATTGGCTTGAAGAACGTTGGGTGGGCGGCTTATTACTGCCCTGGGTCGCGAAATTTCCAGCGCAGTGCATCCACCTGGCTCAACAGCTCAGGTGTCAGCTGCACGCTCCAGGCATCCAGATTTTCATCCAGCTGCGCCAGACTGGTCACACCAATGATGGTGCTGGCCACGCGCCAGCTGCGGTAGCAAAAGGCCAGTGCCAGCTGAGTTGCAGTCAGGCCATGCTCGCGCGCCAAGGCGTTGTACAGGCGCGCCGTCTCCAGCGCTTCTGGGCGGCCCCAGCGCTGCTTTTGCACCGAGGGATATGCCAGCCGCGTGCCTTGCGGGGCATCAGGACCGGTGGTGCCCGATGCGTCGTATTTGCCCGTCAGCAAACCCACGCCCAGCGGCGAATATGCCAGCAAGCTCACGCCCAGACGGTCGCAGCTTTCATCCATGGCGTTGTCCCAGCTGCGGTTAATCAGGCAGTACGGGTTTTGCACGCTGGCCACGCGTGGCAGGCCGTATTGCTCGGCCAGACGCACAAACTCATGCACGCCATAAGGCGTTTCGTTGGACAAGCCCACGTTGCGAATCTTGCCCTGCTGTACCAGCTGAGCGAGCGTCTCCAGCTGCGTATGGATGGACGTCTGCGTCACTTCCTTGGCAGGGTCGTAATACAGGTTGCCAAAGGCCGGGGCATGCCGCTCGGGCCAGTGAATCTGGTAGAGATCAATCACATCGGTTTGCAGACGGCGCAAGCTGCCCTCGCACGAGGCCACAATGTCCGCCGCTGTCATGCCTGCGCCTTCGCGAATCCAGGGCATGCCTCGCGAGGGGCCCGCCACCTTGGTTGCCAGCACGATCTTTTCGCGCACACCGGGGCGCGCTGCCAGCCAGTTGCCAATGATGGTCTCCGTCGCACCGAAGGTTTCAGCGCGTGCAGGTACGGCATACATCTCGGCCGTATCCCAGAAATTCACGCCACGCTCCAGCGCGCGGTCCATGATGGCGAAGGCTTCGCGCTCGCTGACCTGCTCGCCAAAAGTCATGGTGCCCAGGCAAATGGGGCTGACCATCAAATCACTGCGGCCCAGCCGCACGGGGTTCATCATTGGGCTATTCATAGCCAGCAAGTGTAGAGCGCTGCGTCGCCATCTTGACTGTGGTCAGTACCGACTGCACAAATAATGCACCGCATGTATACCCCTTTGCGCCCCAGCACCACCCAAGACCTGCCCATTCGCCACATGACCTACCGGGTGCGCACGTGGGGCCAGCCTCGCGCTGATGTGCCGCCGCTGGTGTTACTGCATGGCTGGATGGATGTGGGTGCGTCCTACCAGTTTGTGGTGGACGCCTTGAGTGAAGCCTTTTTTACCGGTCGCCACATCATTGCCCCTGACTGGCGTGGCTTTGGCCACAGCATGCCCCCCTCACCCAGCGACAGCTACAGCTTTGCTGACTACCTGGGTGATCTGGACGCCCTGCTGGAGCATTACGCCCCCGAAGGGCAAATGGTGGATCTGGTGGGGCACAGCATGGGCGGCAACGTGGTCATGCTGTACGCAGGGGCTCGCCCTGCACGCATTCGCCGTGTGATCAATCTGGAAGGCTTTGGCCTGCCTGCCACCCAGCCCGCGCAAGCGCCTGAACGCATGGCCCAGTGGCTCGATGAGCTCAAAGCCTTGCACAGCGGTGCAATTGAGCTCAAAACCTACGACAGCGTGCAGGCCGTGGCAGCACGCCTGCAAAAAACCAACCACCGCCTGAGCGCAGACAAAGCGCTGTGGCTGGCCGGTGAATGGGCGGCCCCCAATGCGCAGGGCCGCTGGGCCATTTTGGGTGATGCCGCGCACAAGATCGTCAACCCCCAGCTGTTCCGGCTGGACGAAACCCTGGCACATTACGCAGCCATCAGCGCACCCGTGCTGGCCGTGGAGGCCACGGCTGACAGTCTGGGTCAGTGGTGGAAAGACCGGTACAGTCTGGCCCAGTACCACGAACGCCTGAAAGCCGTACCCCACTGCCGCATTGCCCAGCTCGATGATGCAGGCCACATGCTGCACCACGACCAGCCCCAGCGAGTGGCGCAGATGATTGAAGACTTCTGCCAGCCTGAGCCCACGCGCAGCACTGAGTAAATCAAATCAGAAGCAGTTAGCGCTTTCATTTCAAGGCTTTGCGGTACATTTCAACCTATAACCCTTGATTTGCATGCGCAAGCAGCTCTTGTTTTTGCGCCTGCTGTTATGAAAGCCTGCTGCCATGTGGCTCACCGACTTGCTGCGCAAACTCACCAAAGGCCCCAACGTGGGCGAAACCTTCCGCGACTACATAGGCTGCTACCTCTTTGGCACCGAAGTGGCTGGCGCTGCCAAGCCCGAGTACATCGGTGCACCCGCCACCCTGGAGCAGCTTGAAGTGGAAGTGCGCCGCTATCTGCAAGACTTCATCAGCACACAAAAAGGCACGGTCACGCCCGAAGTGCAGACCGTGCAGGCGCTGCTGGCCGATCTGCCCCTGCGACTCAACACCCATGTCCACGGCGACATGAGCCAGCCTTTCATCTCTTTTCCCGGCATTGACATGTTTATCCGCAAAGGCGTGCGCCAGCGGCGCAAAGAAAACGGCAAGTTTGTCGAATAAACAGGGCCTTGGGGCCAATGCACCCTATAGTCCACGCCAGTCCTTATCCGCCACAACGCTTGCCCATGACTGAGACCGCGCAGCCGTCCACAGACACTGCCCCGCTAGACCCCCGCCAGCTGCTCTTGCCCTCCGTGACCGCCATGGTGCAGGATCTGACGCACATGCTGCCGCCCGCCAGCGTGGTGCAAGCGCTGCAAGCCAAGCAACTGCTGCAGCAAATGGTCAATGCCTTGCAAGTGGTGCAGCTCAACAGTCTGGCCACCCTCATGCAGGCCATGGAAGTGCCCCTGCTGCACTACGCCACAACTGGCGAGGCGCCGGCAGATAAAACGGGCGAACTGCTGCAGCTGGCCGCCCGCGATGCCCATGCTTTTTTACAGGCAATGCAACGCGGGGAGCCCACCTGCCCGCAGGACCTTTTTGCCAGCTACCGCGCACTGACCAAACTCAGCGGCAAAGACACCGCCCATCCCGCCGACCTGTGGGATAGCCCCTGGCCCACGCCCACACTCACAGCGCCCCAGGGCGTTGAAGCCACCCCGCCCTGCGCTGAGCTGCGCGCCCTGCTTGACCAGCATGTGCTGGCGCTGCTGCAGACCGGCAACCCCGCGTTTTGCACCACGCTGCAGCAGCTGAGTCTGGGTCTGTCTGCCCATGCGGCAGATGCCACCACCTGGCATCTGGCTGCGGCATGGCTGCAAGCGCTGGAATACGGCCTGCTGGAGCTGGACCTTTACGCCAAACGTCTGGCCTCGCGCCTGCTTGCGCACTACGCCAGCTTTGCCAAAGGGCAGGAAGTACCAGCACCTGCACTGGCGCGTGACTTGCTGTTCTTCTGTGCACAAGCCACCGATGCTGCCATGCAGCGCCAGCAAAGCCTGCCTGCTGCACTGGCAGTGGTGCACCAGCATTGCCAGCCCATAGCAGCCGCAAAGGCTGCCCTGCAAGCGGAGACAGCCACTGAAACATTCATGCTGGATACGCCAGAAGGCCGCGTAGCGCTGCACCAGCCGCCCGCTGCACCTCAGAGCCTTGCAGCACTGCCTGCCTTTCAAGCGGCTCCAGAAATTCTGCCTACCGAGCCCCTTTTGCAAGGCCTTGCTACCACAGCGCAGCTTGCACCAGACCTTGATTTTCTGCATGCGGCCGAACTGCTGTCGCAGCAACTGGAGTCCAGCATCGCCGCGTGGCTGACCGATGAAAGCGCAGTCTTGCCGCAAGAAGCTGTCGAGCAAGCAGCAGAGCTGTCGCGTCTGGCCTGGGCATCAGGCTGCACAGAGATTGCCACCCTGTCTCACTTGCTGCAGCGCTGCCTGCAGCGCATGCGCGCAGATTCGCACCCGGCACAGCGCCAAACCTGCCAGCACGCCAGCGAAGAAATTCACCGCCTGCTGCACCAGTTCGCCGCAGGTTTTATGCGCCGCGCACACCCTCAGGTGATGGAGGCGCTGTACAGCCTGTGCGCACAGCTGCCAGAGACAACTGCCCCTTTCCCTGTTCAAGACCTGCCTGAGTCAGACCCCACGCCACACGGTGGCAAGGCTGTGGACGCCTTAACCGGCAACCCAGTTGCAACTGAACCAGCGCAGGACGAAGCCGCACTGGCCCTGGAGGCTGAGCCACCCGCACCAGCGCCTGTGCTGGATGCCATGCATTTTTCGGTTTTTGAAGAAGAAATGCTCAGCGTCTGGCCCAGACTGCAAAGCGCGCTCAAACAGTGGCAACAATCTCCCCAGGACCAGAGTGCACGACAAATTTTGCTGCGCAGCCTGCACACGCTCAAAGGCAGTGCACGTCTGGCAGGCGTCATGGCCTGGGCCAGCCAGGTGCACGCGCTGGAAGGCTTGGCCCTGGATGTGCAACCCCATCACGGGCCACGTGGCCCGGCATCATTGCCGCAGCCTCTGGAGGCCTTGCGCATTGCCTTTGTCGCGTTGCAGCAAGAGATGGCCGACCGCCATCCAGATCACCTGCAAAGCCGTCTGAGCCAGAACCCGCTGGAGACCGTGGGCCGCCATGCACAGGCCTTGTGGAGCACCCAAGACGCTGGCCAGCAGGCACTGACGGCCAGCCAGCTGTCTTTGAACGAAATTGCCGCTGGCTTGCAAAAACTGCGTACGCACATCAAAGACTGTGCTGCCTGGGCCGATTCACTCATGCTGCATGGCGATGTAGAGCTGCCGTATGAATGGCATGAAGAGCTGCATGCCCTGGTGCATGGCCTCAATGACTGCACCGACGATTTAGGCACCGCCCAGCAGCAGCTGCAGCATGGTGTGGCTGATACCCACAACGCGCTCAGCACCCATGCGGGCCACCTGCGCGCTTTGCAACACACCTTACTCTACGCACGTTTGCGACCTTTGGCTCACATTCAGGAGCGGCTGACCCACTGCGCACAGCTGGCAGCACAGGACACAGGCAAACCTGTGGAGCTGGTCTGGCAAGGCATAGACACCCAGATGGAGCACAGCGTGCTGGATGCCCTGACGCCAGCGCTGGAGCACCTGCTGCGCAACTGCGTGGCACACGGCATTGAAGCCACGCAGGCCCGCCAAAGCGCCCAAAAAGCTGAAACAGGAAAAATTCACATCCGTCTGCACAATGCCGGCCAGCAACAGCTGCTCAGCCTGCAAGACGATGGAGCGGGGCTGAACGTTGCGGCCATTTGCAGCAAGGCCCTGGCATTAGGGCTGATCGCTGCAGACGAGACCATAGACAACGCCCGCGCAGCACAGCTGATCTTGCAGCCGGGTCTGAGCACAGCCACGGCCGTCACCGAACTGGCTGGCCGCGGCATCGGGATGGATGTGGTGGCTGACACCATTGCCAGTCTGGGCGGGAAACTGCGCATTACCAGTGCTGCAGGGCAAGGCTGCCGGTTTGACATTACCTTGCCTGCCCCTCCGCAGGTGGAGCAGGTGGTGGCTTTGCGCGCAGGCAGCTGGCGCGTTGCCTTGCCGGCGCGCAGCCTTGAGACCGTGCGCCGCATTGCCGTGGACACCGCCACGCAAGCCCTGTCACAAGGGGTCTTGCAAGACGATGCATCCGGCCCTTTGCCGGTGTACTGGGCAGGTGCCGTGTGGCAGCAATCGGCGCACAGCATGGAGCCCACACTGGACGGCCAGCGCAGCCTGCTGATCGTGCGCAGCGACAGCGCACGCTGGGGCCTGGTGGTCGATGAGGTACTGGGCACGCAGGAAGTGACGCTGCAGCCCCCCACAGATATGGAAGTGCCCGTACCTGGCCTGCTGGGTACGGCCGCGCAGCCGTCTGGGCAGGTGCTGCAGGTGTATGAGCCTGCAGCCGTGCTCAGCGCCCATGAAGCACGCTTGCTGGCCCGGCACGATGCGGCAGAAAATGTGCCCATTGCTGCAGACAATGCACCCGATCGTCCCCTGATACTGCTGGCCGATGATTCACTGAGCGTGCGCCGCCTGGCCCAGCATTTGCTGCAAACCAATGGCTACCGTGTCGCCACTGCCGCCGATGGACTGGAAGCACTGCAGTGGCTGCAAGCAGACAATGCCCCCGCGCTGTTAATTGCCGATGTGGAAATGCCCAACATGGACGGCATGGAGTTGCTGCGCCGTGTGAGGGCTGAGGCCCGCTTCAAGCAATTGCCCATCGTCATGCTGACTGCGCACATTGCAGGCCCCGTCAGCCAAAAAGCGCTGGATCTGGGCGCTCAGGCATTTCTGACCAAGCCCTACTCGCCCAACCAATTGCTGGCCCAGGTACGCCGTTACTGCACAACGGTTGTGGCGCAGTAAATAAGGCGCGGCGGTTTAGGGATTGCGGCCCCGGGCGAGCCGGAAAACACCTTCCAACAGGGATTGACTGCTCGCCGTATATCCGTTCCGCAGCGCCTCAAGTCAGCAATTGCTTTAAATCCATAGGGTAAATTTCCTACGCTGGATGTAACAACTCGCAAATACGCTGCATTTTTCGTAGCGCGGGCATCTCCGTTTACCGTCCTGCGAAAACCCAGCCCGCTCGCTCTGTGACGGAGCCCATCAAGCACCACCCTGTGGTGGTTTGCAACTCTTGCACTGACCATGCGGCCATCAGACTCGAAGTGAGGACTAGAGACATCCATGCGCAACAACCAGCCAGTTACCAGCAATGAATATGTGATGGCAGACAACGCAACGTTGATGTCCACCACCGATCCACACAGCCACATCAGCTATGCCAATGCCGCCTTTGTCAGCGCCAGCGGCTATACGCTGGAAGAGCTGCAAGGCCAGCCGCACAACATCGTGCGCCACCCCGATATGCCACCCGAGGCATTTGCCGACATGTGGGCCACCCTCAAAGCTGGCGAGCCCTGGAGCGCGCTGGTCAAAAACCGCCGCCAAAACGGTGACTTTTACTGGGTGCGCGCCAACGCCATTCCCATCATGCGCAATGGTGCGGTCAAAGGCTTCATGTCCGTGCGCACCAAACCCACTGCACAAGAAACACAGGCCGCTGGCGCCCTGTACGCGGCCATGCGTGCAGGCAAAGCCACAGGCACACGCATTTACAAAGGCATTGTGGTGCGCAAGGGGCTGTTGAAGATTGTGTCTGCCGGCAAACTCATGTCTGTGCGCGCGCGGGTGCGGCTCAACATGCTGGGGCTATGGCTGCTGGCGCTTGCTGGGGTACTGGCAGTGCAAGGCATCAACCCTGCGGGGTACAGCCTGGCAGGTTTGCTCACGCTGATTTTTGCCATGGGCAATGTGCTGCTGGAGATGCAATTTGCGCGCCCTATCGAGCAACTGCGCCAGCAAGCGCTGGATGTCGCCACGGGCAGTAACCGTGCTGCACTGAACGTGGACCGTGTGGACGAGATCGGCACCACCATGCGCACCATCAGCCAACTGGGCCTGATGTTTCGCTGGCTGATCGACGATGTCAGCCAGCAAGTGATGAATGTGCGCACAGCCGTTGAAGAAATTGCCAAGGGCAATCTCGACTTGAGCGAACGCACCGAGCGATCGGCTGCCAGCGTGCAGCAAACCGCGTCGTTCATGGAGCAAATGACCAGCACGGTCGAAAACAACGCGGGCACCTCGGCACAGGCCACACAACTGGCGCAAAAGTCATCCACCACGGCCAATCAGGGCGGTCAGGCCATGCACAAGGTTTCAGAGGTGATGGCAGAGATTTCTGCCAGCTCCAACCGCATGAACGACATCATCGGCGCCATCGACTCCATCGCTTTTCAAACCAATATTCTGGCGCTCAATGCCGCCGTTGAAGCGGCCCGCGCAGGCGAGCAAGGGCGCGGTTTTGCGGTCGTTGCCTCGGAAGTACGCGCTCTGGCCCAGCGCAGCGCCTCAGCAGCCAAAGAAATCAAGACACTGATTGGCACTTGCGTCAACAAAGTGCAAAGCGGCACCGCCTTGGTTGCCAGCACACAGGCTGAGATTGAATCCATCGTGCAGCAGGTGCAGCAGGTGTCGGTGTTGATTACCGACATCAGCGCCGCCACACGCGAGCAGCGCGACGGCATTTTGGAGGCCAACCAGTCCGTCGGTCAGATGGATTCCATCACCCAGCAAAACGCTGCCTTGGTTGAACAAAGTGCCGCAGCAGCGCAAAGCCTGGAAAACCAGACCCAGCGTCTGGTCGAAGCCGTCAGCGTATTTCACTAAGCGCTGCCAGCAGCACCCGGCAAAGCCGTCAACCGTACAAAAGTACGGCACGGCCAAGTAACGATGTATCAAACATGGCGCTGGCAGGCCCCGGGAACAAACAGGCTGCCCCTTGAGCGCCTGCGTCAGCAGTTGCCCAAGCCATACAGATAGCTGTTGTCCTGCCTGCTGGAAACCAGCCCTGCCGCATGGGTAATTACGGCCGAGCCCATAACGGACAAAATTGTCCGAAAATACTTCCCCTATGCCATCCCCCACCAAACGGCCTGATGCCGAAACCCGCCGTGTGCAATTGCTAGATGCGGCAGACGCCGTCTTTACCACCCATGGCGTCAACGCCCCGCTGGAGCTGGTGGTGGCGCATGCCGGCGTTGGCAGAGCCACGCTGTACCGCCAGTTCCCGGACCGCCATGCCATCTTGCTGGCACTGCTGGAACGCTCCTGCGAGCGTCTGTATGAAAAAGCACAGAGTTTGAGCGCGCAGCCCGAGGCCTTCTTTATCCTGCTGGAACACCTGGCCGAGCGCATCGTGCGCTCGCCTGCTCTGTCGGACTACTGGCGCACCACGGGTCTGAATGACCCCCGCTTTACACACGCACGCCAGCGCTTCAAGGAAAGCTTTGCGCCGGCATTGAAAAAAGCCCAGGCCCATGGTCTGGTCCGCTGCGATGTGCAGCCGCAGGACATCGCCTTGCTGTCTGGCATGCTGGGGGCCGCCTTGCGCGGCAATACCGATGCCGACCGCCGCCGTCTTGCCAATCAGGCGCTGGGCCTGCTACGCCGTGGCCTGCGCCCCGACCCGCTCGATGACTGAAACCGTCTACCTGCGCCGCCCACCAGACTGGGAAGAGCACGAAAAACCGGCCTTGCCCGGCTCACCGGCCATGCTCTCGCACGCGGCCTGGGAACGCGTGTGTTATGCCCTGGTTGCCATACTGGTGGGCATTACTGGAGGTTTGGGCAACGCACTGTTCACAGCCAATCTGCCCACCATTCAAGGGCAGATGGGGCTGACCAGCAGCGAAGCGGCGTGGCTGACCGGTGCCTTTGTGACGTTCAATGTCACGGCCAACTTGCTGATTTACAAGTTTCGCCAGCAATACGGCATGCGTCTGTTCACAGAAATCAGTCTCGGCGCTTATGCATTGCTGTGTCTGCTGCATCTGGTGCTGGGCAGCAGCGCCAGCCTGCTGTGGCTGCGTGCGGCCAGTGGCCTGGCTGCCGCTGCCTGCACTTCGCTGGGTACGCTGTACATGCTGCAGGCCCTGCCACGCACTTACGTGCTCAAGATGCTGGTGCTGGGAGTGGGCATCAGCCAGCTGGCCACGCCACTGGCCTGGATCCTGTCACCCAGCCTGCTCAATCACGGGCAGTGGCAAAACCTCTACATGCTTGAAGCTGGTCTGGCCTTGCTGGCGTTTGCAGCCGTAGTCATGCTCAAACTGCCTGCGGGTGTGCACCTCAAAGCCTTTGAGCCACGCGACTTTCTCACCATGGGCCTGCTCATTCCCGGCGTGGGCTTGCTGGTGGCGGTTCTGGTGCAGGGCACCACCCGCTGGTGGTTCAACGCACCTGAGCTGGCCTGGATGCTGATGGCAGCCATCAGTCTGATCTGTGCCGGCCTGTATCTGGAACACCACCGCCCCAACCCGCTGCTGCATACACGCTGGTTTGCACAGGGGGCCACCATCCGCTTTGTGATTGGCGCCATCGTGCTGCGTTTCTTGACGACAGAGCAAAGCTACGGAGTGGTCGGCCTGATGCGCACACTGGGCATGACGGCCGAGCAGATGCAGCCACTGTTCATCGTCATTTTGATCGGCACCGTGCTTGGCATTGGAGCTTCGGCGCTGACGTTCGGCCTTGAAACCGCGGGCAAGCAATTGCTGGCGGCGATTGTCTTGCTGGGCGTGGCAGCCATCCTGGACTTTGACCGCAGCAGTCTGGACAGGCCTGCCAATTTTTATGTCAGCCAGTTTTTTCTGGCCATGGGTTCAGGCATGTTCATGGGCCCGTTGATGCTGCAAGGTATTGCCCAGGGCCTTAAAAACGGCCCCCATTTCATGCTGACCGCCATCGTGACCATCTCTTTGACGCAAACGCTGGGCGGCTTGATGGGCTCTGCCTTGCTGGGCACCTACCAGACCTACCGAGAGCAAGCGTATTCCGTGGCCTTGGTCGAGCAGATCGACCCCACCCACCCGCTGGTGGCACAGCGCCTGCAACTGCAGCAGCAGGCACTGGCCCCTTACATCACAGACAGTGCCCAGCGTGCCGCACAAGCCAGCGCACAGCTGGCCCAGATTGTGCGGCGCGAGGCCCATGTACAGGCTTTCAATGACGTCTTTCGTGTGATTGCCATGGCAGCTCTGAGCTATCTGCTGTGGTCGGTACTGCTGCTGGGCAGCGCCAAGCTGGCTGCATCTCAAGCGGCGCGCCGCGCAGCCAGCACCACCCACGACATGGGGACTGACGCTGCCATGCAGCCTGATGACGAAGGGGCCGCCCCCCCGGTCAGCACCAGCACACCGCCTTCCCGATAAAACCAACAACATTGCATTCGTATGAGCACAACATCTGCTTCACCCTCTCCAGCAGCCACTGCTGCGGCACCCTCGCCATCACCCACGCCCAAGAAAGAGCGCCCGACTGTACGCAGCGCCTTGCTCATGGCAGTGGTGGCCCTGCTTGGTATCGTGCTGGTGCTGCGCGCATGGCATCTTGGCCCATTCCAGAGCGCAGACATCTCCACCGACAACGCATATGTGCGTGGCCAGATCACGGTGCTGGCCCCCCAGGTCAATGGCTATGTGACCGAAGTACTGGTCAAAGACTACGAACATGTGCGTGCTGGCCAGCCGCTGGTCAAGATTGACAGCCGCACCTACGAAGCCGCTTTGGCCCAGGCACAGGCACAGCTGGCCAGCGCCCAGGCCCAGCTGGCCAATGCCACGCAGACGCAGGCACAAAATCACGCCAGCCTCAAAGCCAGGCAGGCGACGCTCAGCGCCACCCAGGCAGAATCTGAGCGCGCCCAGGCAGAGCTGCACCGTGTGCAAGATCTGGCCCAGCGAGGCTCCGTCTCCCTCAACGAGCGCGACAAGGTCCGTGCAACCGCACGCCTGGCCAGTGCCAACACCGACAAAGCCCGGGCTGACATCACCATTGGCCAAGAGACCATCAAAGCCACAACTGTGAACCGCGCCGCGCTGCAAGCTGCCGTGCAAATGGCGCAGGCCCAGGTACACCAGGCACAGATCAACCTGGACAACACCACCGTGCACGCCCCCAGCGATGGGCAAGTCAGCGAGGTCTCTGCACGCCAGGGCCAGTACGTCGCAGCGGGCAGCCAGTTGCTCTATGTTGTTCCACCCCAGTTGTGGGTCGTTGCCAACTTCAAGGAAACCCAAACAGCCCACGTGCGCATTGGCCAGAGCGCTCATTTCACCGTCGATGGGCTGGACAGCGCAGAACTTACCGGCAAAGTGCAGGAGATTGCGCCGGCCACAGGTTCAGAGTTCTCCGTACTGAAGGCCGACAACGCCACCGGCAACTTCACCAAGGTGGTACAGCGCCTGCCCGTCAAAATTGCGATTGATGCCGATCAGGCCCTGGCCCAGCGCCTGCGTGCGGGCATGTCCGTCGTCGCCCACGTGGATACGGGCAGTCAGGGGCTGCAACCATGATGCAGCGCCGCATTGCCACCGCCGGCACTTTGCTGGCCGCCGCCCTCAGCCTGAGTGCTTGCGCGCCCATGCCTGCCGCCATGCCTGACAACGCACGGGCCGTGCTACCCGCGCAATGGAGTGAACCTCTGGCCGCAGGCACCGAGCAATCTCGAGCTGTTGCTACCGATTGGTGGACACAACTGGGCGATGCCCAGCTCAATGCCCTGGTCGCTCAGGCGCTGGCCAACAACACCGATGTACTCAGTGCCATGGCCCGCGTGCAGGAAGCACAGGCCAACCTAGCCTTCACCGATGGTGCACGCAGCCCGCAAGTCAACGCCACGCTCACAGCACAGGCAGCGCGCAGCCTGGCAGCTGCGGGCCCCACGCACAGCCGCAGCTTTCAGCCCGGCCTGCAAGCCAGCTGGGAGCTGGATGTATGGGGCCGCCTGTCCGCGCAAAGCCAGGCGGCCAGCGCGCGCGTACAGGCCAGTCAGGCAGACCGTGATGCCATGGCGCTGAGCGTGGCTGCCACTACGGTGCAAACCTACGTGGGCCTGCGGGCGCTGCAGACCCAGTTGGCTATCAGCCAGGCCACGGTGCAATCGCGTGCGCAAGCCCTTGAACTGGCGCAAGACCAGGTGCGCGTGGGCTACAGCTCGCAGCTGCAGCTGACGCAGGCGCAATCGGAATACGCCAGCGTGCAGCAACAGGTGCAGCAGTTACTGTGGCAGATCGACAAGCAGCGCAGCACCCTGCACCTGCTGCTGGGCCAGGCCGGAGGCGACACACCGCCTGCTGCCACTGCCGACTGGCAAGACCTGCAACTGCCCCCTGTGCCCGCCAGCCTGCCCTCGCAACTGCTGCAGCGGCGCCCTGACATCGCCCGCGCTGCCCACACACTGGCTGCCAGCGACCACAGCCTCAGCGCCCAGCGCGCGGCCTTTTTGCCACAGGTCAGCCTCAGCGCCAACGTGGGCAGCCTGCTGATCAACAGCCTGGACTACAACCCGCTGACGCTGTGGGGGCTGGGTGGCAGCCTGCTGGCCCCGCTGTTCAATGGTGGTCGATTGCATGCACAGCTCGATGCCGCTGCCGCGCAGCGCGATCAGGCCGCTTACGCCTACCGCGCTGCCGTGCTCAGTGCCTTTGCCGATGTAGAAAATGCGCTGACCGGCACCCGCCGTCTGGCCCAGCAATCGCAATTTGCCACCGAGCGCCGTGATGTGCTGCAGCAATCGCTGGGCTTTGCGCACGACCGCTATGAGGCAGGCTACGCCTCCTACCTTGAAGAGCTGGATGCACAGCGCAACCTGTACGCTGCACAGCTTGAAGTGGTCAGACTGCGTCAGGCAGAGCTGGACAACCGCGTGCAGCTGTATAAAGCGCTGGGCGGTGGCTGGAGCGCCGCCGCCACACATTCTTAAGAGCCGGTCTGCACGGCTAACGCTCAGACCAAGCCAAAGTGGCGAGCCAGCCACTGCCCCAAAGAGCTGGCAGCTGCATCAGCAGCCGCAGCGCCAGCCGATTTGGCACCAGCGCTTTGCACCCCACAAAAACCGCAGTTCATGCGGTTTTGTGCTTTCAATGCACCCCAGCAAACAGTGGGTACAGCGACAGCAGCAGCAGCAACGCCATCACTCCATTAAAAATTTGCAGTGCACGCGGTGACTGCAGCCAGCGGCCAATGGCACTGCCAAACAAAGTCCAGGCGCTGATGCAGGGGTAGTTCACGATCAGCATCACCACCGCGCCCACCGCCAAACTGGCCCAGTACGCGTTGGGCGAGGTATACGCGGCCACCACGCCCACAGACATCAGCCACGCCTTGGGGTTCACCCATTGGAAAGCCGCAGCCTGCCAGAAATTAAACGGCTTGGGCCGGGCATCGGCCACTTGCGCACGGCCTGAAGTGGCAATCTTCCATGCCAGCCAGATCAGGTAGGCGGCACCTACGTACTGCAGCACGGTGTACAGCTGAGGCACTTGCTCAAACAACGCCCCCAGCCCCGCCCCCACCAGCAGCAGCATGATGGTGCCGCCCACAGTAATACCGAGCATGTGCGGCACGCTGCGCTTGTAGCCAAAGTTGGCACCCGAGGCCGTCAGCATCACGTTGTTGGGGCCGGGAGTGATGGAGCTGACAAAAATAAACGTTGCCAGCGGCAACAGCACGGGATTGGCAGACAGGGTGGACAGTTCGAGTGGCAGGTTCATGGCAAGCTCCGGGTCATCAGTGCTTGCATGCTAGAGGCGTTTAACCGTACAGTACCAATACAGTTTCACAAGTCGATTTACCTGCTGTATGGCTCAAAATACCCGAACAGTTGCCAGCAACACGCTGGGCTGGCAAGCACAGCGCGCACCCGGCATGCCCCCTTTGGTGGAGCAACTGGTGCAGCACTGCCTGCAATTGCTGCACCATCACAGCCTGCGTGCGGGCACGCGCCTGCCCTCAGTGCGCGAGCTGTCTGACAGTGCCGGCGTCAGCCGCGACACCGTGGTGCAGGCCTATGACCGGCTGGTTGCCCAAGGCGTGGCCCATTCACGTCCGGGAGCCGGTTTTTTTGTCAGCGCGCAGCGCAGCCCACACCTTGTGCAAACGGGAAAATCACTCAAAACCCCCATCCTCTCTGCCGATGCGGCGTTTGATACGCCTTTTTTGCTGCGCAGCATGTTCCGTCCCACCGAAGGTACGCAGCTCGATGGCAGCACCGGCATCTTGCCTGCCAACTGGATGGACCACGACATGCTCAACGCCGCCGTACGCAGTGTGGGACGCAGCGCAGGCGTGCAACTGCTGGGCTATGGCGCACCGCAAGGCTACGCGCCCTTGCGCCAGCAACTGTCGGCCCACCTGCTGGCGCAAGGGCTGACGGTAGACCCCGAGCAAGAGTTGATGACGGTCACCGGCGTCACCCAGGGCATGGACCTGGTGCTGCGCAGCACGCTGCGCCCCGGCGATACGGTTTTGGTCGAGGACCCGACCTGGTTCATGGTGTTTGGCATGCTGCGCGCCCTGGGCGTGCAGATGCTGGCCGTGCCACGCCTGCGCGATGGGCCTGATCTGGCAGTGCTGGAACATCTGGCCGCCACCCACAGGCCCAAAATGTTCATCACCAACACGGTGGTGCACAACCCGACGGGCTTTGGCCTGTCGCTGCCCGTGGCCTATGACGTGCTGCGCCTGGCCGAGCAGCACGACTTTCTGGTGCTGGAAGACGATACCTACGCGGACTTTGCCCCGCAACACCCCATGCGGCTGTCCACGCTGGACCGGCTGCGGCGCGTCATCTTGCTGGGTGGTTTCTCCAAAACACTGGCTGGCAGCCTGCGCGTAGGCTATATCGCGGCCAAGCCCGAGCGCATTCGCGCGCTGACCGATGCCAAACTGCTCAGCGGCCTGACCAGCCCCGAACTGGGCGAGCGCGTGGTGCACCGCATTCTGGCCGACGGTCAATACCGCAAACACGTGCTGCGCCTGCGCGAGCGTCTGGATGAAACCCGCCACCGCTGCCTGAAGATGGTGGAAAGCATGGGGCTGAAAGTGCACCAGGAGCCACTGGCAGGCATGTTTGTGTGGGTAGATGCCCAGCAAGATACGGAAGTGCTGGCACGCAAGGCCGCAGCGCAGGGGGTGCTGCTGGCACCGGGCGTGCTGTTCTCTGCCAACCAGCAGCCTTCCACCATGCTGCGATTACCGGTGTCGATGGTCGATGAAACAGCAGGCTGCCAAAAAATGGCGCTGCTGCTCAGGCAAATTGCCAAATCAAATTAATAGATTTCAAATTAATAGATTAAATATTTATTAATAACCAGAACCATTCAAATATAAATAACAGTTTTATTCAAGCCATTCAATGTCTATTGATAACGACCCCGCTCACGATATTTCTCACCTCACCCGCGTATGGGCCACTGCGCAAACCCTGCTGCGCGATTACCCGCAGGCCGATGCCCAGGTGGTAGAGGCCGCATGCCGGTTGCACGACTGCGTCAATCTGCCCAAGAACCATGCGCAGCGCCACCAGGCCTCACGCATGGCTGCAGAAAAAGCACTGGGCATTTTGCGCAGCGAAGGCTTTCCTGAGGCAAAACTGCCTGCCGTAGCCCATGCGATTGAGGCGCACAGTTTTTCTGCCGGTATTGCGCCGCAGACCATCGAAGCCCAGATCGTGCAAGACGCAGACCGGCTGGATGCCCTGGGCCCCGTGGGCATTGCGCGCATGTTCAGCGTGGGCGGACAGCTCGGTCGCCCACTGGCACACCCGGGCGATCCGCTGGCCAGCGCCCGCCCGCTGGACGATGGCCGCTATAGCCTGGATCACATTGCCGTCAAACTGGCAACCCTGCCCGCCAGCATGCAAACCACCGCAGGCAAGCGCCTGGGGCAGGAGCGCTTGGCATGGATTCTGGAATTCAGGGCCGCCTTTGCACAGCAATGGCTGGGGCAGCCTGCGCTGTAGACACGGCCCCATGTGGCACAAGGCGGTCGCTGCAAAACGATGGGGTGATGCAAGCCAATGATCCAGCCCGCATTTCCCCGACACATACAGGCCACCGCCACCATTGGCCCGACTTAACGTTGACTGCCAAACAGCGCCACGGTCCTTGGTGCACAAGCGCCCACAGCTCATAAATTCGCCAATGAAAGTCACCTATGCATCAATCGCCGCGCTGAGCGCACTAGCGCTGACACCCTCCGGGCGACGACGATGCAGGGTTGTTTCAACCATCCCCCCACGGCCCCATGACTGACGTGCACCTTCAAAGTCACCACATTGCCACGCCCCAGGGCTTGCTGTTTGCACAAAGCTGGACACCCGAGCAACCCCACGGGGCAGCCTTGGTGCTGCTGCACGACTCTTTGGGCTGCGTGGCTCTGTGGCGTGACTTTCCCCTGCAGCTGGCACAGGCCACCGGGCGTACCGTCATTGCCTATGACCGACTGGGCTTTGGCGCATCTGCGGCCCACCCCAGCACCCTGCCCACCAGCTTTGTGGCCGACGAAGCCCGCCAAGGCTTTGCAGCGGTGCTGGCGCATTTTGGTCTGCAGACCTTTGTGGCGCTGGGGCACAGCGTAGGTGGCGGCATGGCCGTGTGCTGCGCGGCCACCTACCCCCGCCAGTGTCAGGCGCTGATCACCATCGCAGCCCAGACGTTTGTACAAGAGCGCACCCTCACAGGCATCCGCCAGGCCCAGGCAGAGTTTGCCCAGCCCGGCGCCATGGATCGCCTGGCCA
The DNA here is from genome assembly GCF_014851485.1 of Comamonas sp. CMM02. NCBI lineage: Bacteria > Pseudomonadati > Pseudomonadota > Betaproteobacteria > Burkholderiales > Comamonadaceae > Comamonas > Comamonas sp. CMM02. The sequence goes on from NZ_JACUZW010000005.1 coordinate 24,958, forward strand.
GATACCACGGTGCCAAAGCCCACTGGGTGCTGCACGCATGGACAGACACCTGGCTGTCTCAAGCGTTTGCCCACTGGCGGCTGGACCCCTTTTTGCAGCAGGTGCAATGCCCCACGCTGGCCCTGCACGGTGAACTGGATGAATATGGCACTGCCATTCACCCACAGACCATTGCCGCTCTGGTGCAAGGGCCTAGCAGCCTGCATCTGCTTGCCGATTGCGGCCATGTGCCCCACAAGCAGGCACTGCCTCAAACGCTGGATTTGATCAAAACGTGGATTAAGTAAAGCAAAGCATATGAAATACAAACACCAAAAAATAAAAAGTACCGCCATTTTCACCATGGTGTTTATTGTTGCCATCTGGGCGCTGGCTTACCCAGTGGCATCTAATCTGCCATCCACCGTATTCAAAGAACCTTTGAATTCTTTGTATGGTGTGCTGAATGTGCTATTTACTGCACTGGCTTTCAGCGGGGTAATTATTACGCTGATTTATCAGAACTACCAAGCCGAAGCCGCACACCAGGAATCGATGGAAAAATCCATTCTGGAAATGTTTCAGGTATTTACCAGCAGCGATTTTCAGAAAACCAAAGATGCTGCATTCCGCGTGCTGATACCCGCCATTCAGCACAAAAAATATGCCATGTTTGTCGCAAGCAGGCTGTATGCGGTAGAGCAGCAGAAATTTCCAGATAATCAGCAGATTACACAGACCATCGAAGCACTGGAGGGCAATAAAGAGCGCTTGAAAAGCATGGATTTTTCCAAAATCGAGCGCGATGACCGCCTCAAACTGGACGATGTTCTGAATTTCTTTGCCATGCTGGCACAGCGCGAATCAGCGATTGAGGTGGTCAAACACGTCGACTTTGCCTATGACTGGTGGCGCCCCTCGTTACTGGTGATTGCACAATGCCAGCTCGATCACTTTGATGCCCACCCAAAAATTCATGAGTACTGCAAGAACAAGCCCATCATGAATACGCTGACCAAACTGGATATCCTGTTTGGCCACACGCCATTAAAAAGCCGAGCAGAAATCCTGCATTACCTGCAGCAGCACCCCAAAATGCAGGACTACAAAATTGACCAGGCGTTCTTTGCAGGCGACGAACAAGCTCTGCAGCCAGCACTCTAAGCAAAGGCTCTCAAGTATCTGAAAAATAAAATAAGAGCTGCTATCGATTATAAGGCAATGACTTCAGATAGTTTTATATCTGAAATCCTTTATTCATAAGCGATAACAGCTATCAAAACAAGCACGTAACCCTCCACACACGCCTTGAGCAATCGTGGCTTTGCCGGGGCGTAGCCTGCTGTGACACGCTTCATCTGCGCTGGCATGCTGCAATCAGCTGCACCCACTAGCAGGCTGATCAGGCCGTTCAAACCCTTATTTCTCCAGCCCTTCTGAAAGAACTATCAATTTCATAATCAGATGGATAAATCAACAGGGAGGCTAGCATTCATGCAACTCAACAACATCAAAATAGGACGCCGTCTGGCATTGTCCTTTGGCCTGGTTTTGCTCATCACCGCGGTGATTGCCGGTATTGGTGCCTGGCGTTTGGAAACATTGGCGCACACCACCCAGCAGCTCACCCAGGTAGATAACGAGCGCCTGCAGGCCACCATGGAGTGGCGACAGAACATTGAGTTGAACTGGATGCGCACACGCGCCGCAGGGCTGTCGGCAGACAGCGGCCATTTCGCTGAACTGCAAGCCGAAATGGAGGCGACCTCAGCTGCGGTCAACACCACACGCAGCACTGTCGAGCGCTTGATCACCAGCGATACGGGCCGCCAGCTCATCACCAATATTGACAAGGCGCGCGAAGCTTACCGGGCCCCCAGAGCGGCCTTGCTTCAACGCAAAGCCAGCGGCGAAGACGTGTCATCTGCGCTGCGCCAGCAGCTGACACCGCTGGCACAAGCCTACAACCAGTCCGTGCGAGACTTTGAGCAGCGGCAAAAAGAGCTGTATGAAAAAACCCGCGATGAAGCTGCCGCACAGGCCAAACAAGGCCAGCTCATCATTGCTGTCTGCGCTGTGCTGGCACTGCTTGCCGGCGCATGGTCGGCCTGGCTTTTGAGCCGCTCTGTGACGAGACCTTTGCAGCTGGCTGTGCGCAGCGCCAGCGGCATTGCTGATGGCGATTTGACACAAGCCATTCATGTGGAAGGTCGCGACGAAATGGCGACGCTGCTGGCTGCACTGAAAAATATGCAAGGCAAGCTGGCTGACGTGGTCGCAGGTGTGCGCACCAATGCAGAAAGCGTGGCCTCTGCCAGCGCACAGATTGCACAAGGCAACAGCGATTTATCCAGCCGCACCGAAAGCCAGGCCAGCGCACTGGAAGAAACCGCTGCCTCCATGGAGCAGCTGGGCTCCACCGTGCGCCAGAACGCCTCCAATGCACATCAGGCCAACCAGCTGGCATTGGAAGCGTCCACCGTCGCCGCGCAAGGCGGTGACGTTGTGTCTCAGGTCGTGAACACCATGCAGGGCATCAACGACAGCAGCCGAAAGATTGCAGACATCATTGGCGTCATCGATGGCATCGCCTTCCAAACCAACATCCTGGCCCTGAATGCAGCGGTAGAAGCCGCCCGTGCTGGAGAACAAGGCCGTGGCTTTGCCGTTGTGGCCAGTGAAGTGCGCAGTCTGGCGCAGCGCAGTGCCGAGGCCGCCAAGGAAATCAAGCAATTGATCTCTGCCAGCGTGCAGCAAGTAGAGCAAGGCACACACTTGGTGGACCAGGCAGGCACCACCATGAGCGAAGTGGTACGTGCCATCCGCCGTGTCACAGACATCATGGGCGAGATCAGCGCTGCCAGCACCGAGCAAAGCCAAGGCGTAGCCCAGGTCGGTGAAGCCGTCATGCAAATGGACCAGGCCACCCAGCAAAATGCAGCGCTGGTCGAGGAAAGTGCCGCAGCTGCAGGCAGCCTCAATGGCCAAGCCACACAGCTGGTGAACGCGGTAGCGGTTTTCCGGCTCCCCCAAGGCGTCGGCCAGCAAGCGATAGCCACCACGGGCTATGCCGCACAGCACACACAGCCCAGAAAAAGCATGGCGGCGAACACACAGGCGCTTCTACAGTCTCCCCACTAAAGCTCAACTGCATCTGCCAAGCTTGCCAAGCTTGCCAAGCAATGTAGAGCCTGTTTTGTCTGCCCCCGCTCAGCAGCTCTGAGCAAACAAAGAAAGCCCGAAATTGGGCTTTCTTTGTTGCATGAGAGCGTGCGTCATATCCGCGCCTGCCGGCACTGGGGCCCGCTAACTCCAGCGGCTGCAATACGCACCCCAAAAAAAAGCCTGGCCCACACAAGGTGGGCCAGGCTTTTGCGTCAGCCAACAGCATCCAGGCAAGCCTGAATGCTGCGGAAAACGACTATTTAGTAACGGTCACGGCCACCGCCGTAGCCACCACCATTGCCGCCGCCGAAGCCGCCGCCGTTGTTACCACGGAAACCGCCGCCATTGCCGCCACGGAAACCGCCGCCGTTTTCTTCACGGGGACGAGCAACGTTCACCATCAGGTTACGGCCGCCCAGCTGTTGCTCGTTCAGGCCGTTGATTGCGGCTTGAGCTTCTGCTTCCGAAGACATTTCCACAAAGCCGAAGCCCTTGGAGCGACCTGTATCACGCTCCATCATGACCTTGGCGGACACGACGTTACCGAATTCGGAGAATGCTTGTTCCAGATCGTTGTCGCGAACGGAATAGGCCAGATTGCCAACGTACAGTTTGTTGTTCATAGTGAAACTCTCAAAGTAACTGAGCACAGCCTGAGGCTGTATTCAAAAAGATAGGGGCAAATGCCCCTGGGGGTTAACGGGCTGGAGGACGACGCTTGGCTGCCGATGGTGCAGCGCCAGAACGCGTCTCAATATGGCGAAAGGTAATACGGCCCTTGGTCAAATCATAGGGCGACATTTCCAAGGAAACCTTGTCACCGGCCAAGATGCGAATACGAAATTTGCGCATTTTGCCACCGGTATAGGCAATAAGTTGATGGCCGTTGTCCAGTGTCACGCGGAAGCGCGAATCGGGCAGTACTTCCATGACCTGCCCGCGCATTTCCACGAGATCTTCTTTAGACATATTGGGATCCTTCAGTATTAAATTGGGGAAAGGCCATCAGGCTGGCAAAGCAGGCTGCTGTACATAGCTTTTGCCTTGTTCGATGGCGTAGTGCTTGGCAGCGGCGGCAGTGCCAAAACGGGGCAGGAAACGAAACACTCTGTCGTGAGTGCCTGTGCCGCAACCGCTGCGAATGGAAAGCGATGCGGTGTAGGAGCCGCTGGTAGTAATTTCTGCAGATGGTGTGAGCTGGTACTTGCCCACAATCTGCGCAAGATGCGAGATATGTTTCAACAAAGATGCGCCATGCTCTTGGGCATGCGCTAGAAAAGGTGGCTCAAAAGCAAGCCGCTCAACGCTTTTAAAAAAACGTAAAAGAAAACCCCATGCACGCACAAGCTGCTTGGGATGGTTCCAACGGCGAACAGAAAACCGGAGGGGGGAAAACTTGAAAAATCGTCTGAAGCGATCGCGGGCGCGCGTGACTTAATCAATCAAACCGCACGATGGGATGGCTGCTGGCTAGCGTTGCGTTGTAGCAGCGGCAGCAACTTTAACAGGATTCGCCTTGCAGCGCTGCCCTTTCTTTGAACAAGCTTATCGTGGCTCACCCATCTTGCGCACTTTGACTGCTGCGTCAGCGCACAAACTGCTCTCTTAAAGTTTACTGAAAAAGGTATCAAGCCCTTATTCCAAAAGCATTAAAAGCTATATTTTTTGCAGCATCCATTTTTGCAATTACATCGTTTTTGTTCAATCTTGCGCGGCAGCTTCTTTACATACCAGTGCGGTCAACTGGTCTTGCAGCATCTGCTGATGGCGCTCTCGCAGGGCTGCACCCATCAAATCGACCTGGAGCAAGCTGCGCCACGTTGCACTGTGATCCACCCGGAAACTGGAAAGCGCGGAGATCAAATAGTGCACATCTACAGCGGTGATGCCCTCTTTAAACAAGCCTTGTGCCACGCCACGCTGCAAAATACGCCCCAAGGGTTCAAACGCTGCTTTGCGCAAAGCATCGATCGTGGAGATTTGCCCCAGCATTTCGCCACCCTGAAAGTTCTCCTGCAGCACCAGACGGGTAAATTCCTGGTTGTGCTCGTGGTAGTCAAAGCTTTTCCGGGCCAGTGTATGCAGCGCTTGCAAAGGCTCTAAAGCATCCAGGTTCAGCTGTTCCTCAGAGGCTCGTATATCGCTGTAGCTTTGCTCGATCACGGCCAGGTACACGTCTTTTTTATTACCAAAGTAGTAATACAGCATGCGTTTGGCACAGCCAACCTTGGCTGCGATGCGCTCCAGGCGCGCGCCGTCGTAGCCGTAGTTGGCGAACTCGGTTTTGCCGGCATCCAGCAATGCCTGGCGCATGTCTGCCGCCGCTTTGTCTACAGCTTCAGCGATGGGGGCTTTCAAAACTTGCGGCTGGCTCACGGCCCAACTCCTTATTTCTGGGGCACAAAGCCTAACACGCAAGCCACGCCCTCCAGGTACAGAGCACTGCGTGTGCAGCAGGCATGAAAAAAGCCACGGGGCACCGGAGTGCCACGTGGCTTTTAGCCATTACTGGCCTGGCTCAACTTGGGCTAATCGCCTTACTTGGCACGGTCAGGCAAGGCGTAGGCAATCACATAGTCACCACGGTCAGGCGATTGACGCGCGCCACCGGCGCTGATCACCACATACTGCTTGCCCGTTTTGGGTGACTTGTAGCTCATCGGACCACCCTGGCTGCCCACGGGCAGGCGAGCCTTCCAGATTTCCTTGCCTGTAGCGCTGTCCCAGGCACGCAGGTAGTAGTCTTGCGTGCCAGCAAAAAACACCAAGCCTCCTTGTGTGGCCAGCGAGCCGCCCAGCGTAGGCAGACCCACAGGCAATGGCAAGCGCATCTTGATGCCCATGGGGCCCTGATCTTGCACGGTGCCCACAGGCACCTGCCACGCGATCTGCTGCGTTTTCATATCGATCGCAGTCAGCGTTCCGAATGGAGGCTTTTGGCAAGGAATGCCCAGAGGCGACATGAAGCGATCTTTGATCACCGCGTAAGGCGTGCCACCCAGAGGAACCTGCCCCATGCCCGCATTAGGCGCTTCGCTGCCATCCGACAGTGCCGATTTTTGCTGTTGCGGCATCATCTGCACCCACAGGCCCAGACGCATGTCGTTCACAAAAATCAGATTGTTAGTGGGATCAGCGGACACGCCGCCCCAGTTCATGCCGCCCAAAGAGCCAGGAAAACTCAGCGACACATCGGTATCCGGTACGGTATACAGACCGTCATAACGCATGGACTTGAACTTGATGCGGCAAATGAGCTGGTCAATGGGGGTGGCACCCCACATGTCCGCTTCGGTCAGCGTCTTCGTTCCGATCTGTGGCATGCCAACAGACAGAGGCTGCGTCGCAGGGTAGAACTCACCAGGAATGGTGCCGGGCTTGACGGCCACCTCTTGCACCTTAGTCAACGGCTGGCCGTTTTGACGGTCGAGCACAAAGATCTGGCCAGCCTTTGTCCCCACCAGCACCGCTGGCGTCGTTGTGCCATCGGCATGGGGGAAATCAATCAGCGTCGGAGCCATGGGAATGTCAAAGTCCCAAAGATCATTGCGCACGGTCTGGTACAGCCATTTTTCCTTGCCGGTAGCGGCATCCAGAGCCAGCACAGATGCACCGTACTTACGGTCCATCGCGCTGCGAGTTGCGCCATACAGGTCAACCGAAGCCGAACCCATGGGCAGATACACCGTGTTGGAGCTGGCATCGTATGTGGTTCCGGCCCACACGTTCGCAGACGAACGGGTGTAGGTTTCACCAGGCTTCAAGATTTCGTTAGGGGTGCTCGAGCCCGCGTCAAACGCCCAGCGCTGTGCGCCGGTGATGACGTCAAAACCTCGAATCACACCACCAGGCATATCGACTTGCACGTTGTCGGCAACGCGGCCACCAATCACCACCGTAGTGCCCGCAACGGTGGGGGCAGACGTCAAAGTGTAGTAAGCAGGGTTGGCCACAGCGCCAATGCCTTCCTTGAGATCCACCACACCGTCTTTGCCAAACTCACCGCACAGCTCACCGTTATCGGCATTGATAGCAAACAGGCGAGCGTCGATGGAGTTCATCAAAATGCGGCGTTCACAGCTGGCACCTGCTGGCAAAGACACCTTTTGCACCGCTGTCGAGCCAGGCACTGTCGGCTGATCCAGCGGTGCTGTCGCATCAAAGTACGCCAGCCCACGGCAGCGCTCCCACACGCCACCCACATGGGCATTGACATCGTGGCGCCACAGCTCCTTGCCAGAATCAGCATCCAGTGCGATCACGTTATTGCTGGGCGTGCATATAAACACCTTGTCACCCACTTGCAATGGGGTGGTCTGGTCTTCTGCTCCGGCACCCGTAGATTTGGGTACGTCACCGGTCTGGTACGTCCATGCCACTTGTAGCTGGTTGACGTTGTCCACATTGATCTGGTCCAGGGCGGCAAAGCGGTCGTTCTTGCTGCTGCTGCCGTAGTTGTTCCAGTTTTTTTGCTCGCTCGCAGCATCCACAGGTTTGCGGGTCGCGGCCGCTGCCTGCGCTTGCACTTCAGGATGGATCTGGAACATGGAGACAAAGCCCAGCAGGCCAGCCACCAGCAATACGCCGGCGGCAGTGAATGCCCCCTTGCAAGCAGCCGTTTGCCCACTGGCCTTGCGCAGCAGTGGCAAGCTAGCGGCCACTGCCACAGCGCCAAACGTCATGGCCAGCAAGCGCGAAACAAGGCTCCAGTAATCCAGCCCTACTTCACTCAGCGCCCAGACCACCGTGGCGGCAAAGGCCGCCAGATAGATCCAGGCCCCGGAAGGACGACGGCGCACAAATTGCACGCCAGAAGCCAGCAGGGCCATGCCCGCCAGCAAAAAGTACCAGCTGCCACCCAAGCTGATGAGCTTGCCGCCGCCGATGAGGAAGAACAGCCCGGCCAGCGCCAGTACTGCCCCTAAAACCCCAAGCCAGACACGTGCAGCCACTGACTGCACAGGTTGTTGATGTTGCATATCGAATCCTCGAACACGAGCCGGCCCCTGCGCATGCACGATCACTGCGACAGCCAGCCTTTATTTTTTATGAGAAAGAAAGTCCATTGTTTATGAGAAATAAAGTCCATAGCTTCTCCGTGTGTACCTAAGTTTTCAGAAATTACTGAAATTACAGTGAACTGAGCGTTGCGGCCCATCAGTCAAGTGCACGCTTCTTGAACGCAAGCAGTGGCTGATACACATGCCGTTAATCCTGCTGCACCAAGATGACTCTGTTCAAATCCACTTGCATGGCTTGCGCCTTTTGCAATAACCGGTGCATTTGCTCAGCCGGCATGGTTTTGCTGCGAGAAAGCAGCCAAAAGTAGCGGGCATCCTGACCAATCACCACAGCCGTCTGGTACTGCTCATCCAGACTCACCACGTTGTAGCCACCGTAAAACGGACCAAAGAACGACACTTTCAATGCGGCAACGCTTGAGTCGCCTAAAAACCGGGCTTTACCTTCGACTTGCTTCCATTCTTTTGTCTCAGGGTTAAAGCCACGATTGATGACTTTCAAGGTGCCATCTCCATTGAGGGCATAGCTGGCGCTGGTGTTGATCAAGCCCTTTTCAAACCGGTGATCAATGCGGGCAATTTCATACCAAGTGCCTGCGTACCTGGCAGCATCGAAATTACTGATGGGTTGAATATGTGCGGGGACAGAAACTGCGCACCCAGCAGCCATCACAGCCGCTGCAAGAGCGATCGTCTTGCATGGTGTTCGCCATGTGCTGCCCGAAACATTGAAATGCATGCCTTGTGCCACAAAAGCTCCTGCATCTTGGAACATGGCATTGAGCCTAGAGGCGCGGCGAGCAGGTCTTGCCGAGACAAGCACTTACATTCGTGTCGGCAAAGATGCTGCAATAGCGCCTTTTGTGCAGCCCAGACACTTGAGATTAAAGTGCATGGCTAACGCCCACCCGCTTTGGCCGCGCATGAAACCCACACCCAATAAAAAACCCACACCCCACCCCAGCGCGGTTGCGCCTGTACTGCGCCGCACACGCGGACCCAGTCCACAGAAAACCGAGCTCACCCGCCAGGAAATTTTGAGTGCAGCACTGGATGAGTTCACCGAAGTAGGTATTGCCAAAGCCACCATGGACAAGATTGCCAAACGCGCCAAACTGGCCAAAGGCACTTTGTATCTGCACTTTGCTAACAAGGAGGCCCTGCTGCAAGGGGCCTTGCAAGCGACGATTGCGCATTCGGCCCTGGCATCCATACAAACCCCACGCATGCCCAAAGAGTCCATGAAGGAGTACATCACTCGGCTGGCAGTACCTCCGATGGAGCACTTCCACCTTCCAGCTCGTGCCTCTTTGGCGCGCCTGGTGCTGGGCGAGGCACGCAGCCACCCATCGCTGATGCAGCTTTACTACCAGCAGGTGTTTGCCCCCTGGCACCAGCATTTTGAAAAGCTGTTCGCCATAGCCAAAAAAGAGGGGGAGCTGCAAGGCATCACCCCGGCTGTGGCTTCACAGCTGCTGGCGGCACCGTTTTGGATCTCACTGGTACACGACGCATTGAGTGCCGACGGCACCTACCCCGGAGCCAATGCTGCAGAGCTGACACGCGCACAAATAGGCATCATTTTTGGTCAAAAGACCCCGTCTTAGGTTACGTGCGCGGCGCTTTAGACACCCCCCAGCATTCTCACTGCGCTGAGAATGCTCTGCCTGATACATTCCTACTGCCGTTTTATTGCTGCTCGAGATTTTCCATCGACGAGGCTTTACCCCGCGCTGCGGGGGCAATGCCACGCGCCTGGCGGGCGTTGTAAACCGTCAGCCGTGTCAGGCCCAGCTGTTCAGCCACCTTGGCATCAGACGCACTACCGAGTAGCGCGACAGCTTCAGGCGTCCAGACAAACACGCCACCGTGTTTTTCGGTTCGCGAGGCAATGCCCAGAACTTTGCGCTGCGCCACCACACTGGCTTTGCTGATGCCCCAGCGCTTGGCAAGCTCGGCATCGCTGTCGGTACCCAGCTGTGCCTGCATCTCGGGTGTCCAGTGCACCAGTCCACAGGCAGCAATGCCCAGCGCATTGCGCTTGAGGTTCACGGTCTTGGCCGATGTCCCCCAGCGCTCAGCCAGTACGGCATCTTTTTCCTGCCCCAGCAGGGCCAGCATTTCATCGGTCCATTCCAAGGCGGCTTTGCCCATGCGTATGCCTTTTAAAAATCCTATGAAACAAATTAGCTTCTACCGCCCATGTAACAAGCGTTAAAAGCCATGATTTCATCAGTGCGTATGTCCCCAGTAAATGAGCGCATCGCGCCCTTCCACCGACAGTGAAACTTGCGCGCCAACAGGCAGCATCACCTTGGTGGCCACGTGCCCGTAAGGCAGGCCCTGCAGCACCGGAATGGTGAGCTGGGTGCGCAGCCAGTCAATCACGCTTTGCAGCTTGTAGCCCTTGTCATGGGGGGTGAGCTTAATTTCGGTGAACTGACCAAAAACGATGGCTTTTTGTTTGGCCAGCACGCCTGCATGCAGCAGCTGAGTGAGCATGCGTTCGATCTTATAGGGGTGCTCGCCGACGTCTTCCAAGAACAAAATGCCACCGTCCACTTGCGGAAAGTAGGGCGTGCCCAGCAACGACACCAGTACGGCCAAGTTGCTGCCCCACAGCGTGGCACCTCCTTCAATATAGAAATCGTCGGGCACGGCCCCTGCTGGCTGCTTGGGCATGCGCCAGCCAGCGCCTTCACCATGGCCGTAGATCAGATCTTCAAAGCAGTCGAGCATGATGTCGTCCACCTCATCTTTTTGCCCAAAGTCGGCAATCAACGCCGGGCCCGCCCAGCTGGTGGCTCCGGTTTGGGCCAATAAGGCATTTTGAAAGGCCGTGAAATCGCTCAAACCGACAAAGCGGGTACCACTCTCAATAGCGGTGGCGACTGCTGCGTAGTCGATGCCCGGCAAGATGCGTGTCAGGCCATAGCCACCGCGGCTGATCAGGGCCACATCAGCACCACTTGCCGCTGCCCGGTGAATGGCGGCAATGCGCGTGGCGTCATCACCGGCAAAGCGCTGGTGGCTGCTCAGCGCATCACCATCGATTTCCACCTGGTGGCCCATGCCCTGCAACCGTTTGACAGCGCGCTTGAATGCAGCCTTGTCGCGCACGGCACCCGCCGGCGAGTACACATAGATGTGTTTGGGCCCATTGCTATGGTCATGACCACAGCAAGCGTCACCGTGTGCATGGGCGTGACTGTGATCGTGGCTGCAGTGCGCGTCATGCACATGGCTGTGCCCGCAATCATGGGCTGCGTGGTCATGGTCGTGCTGACAGCCGCTATGCACAGGGTGCATGGGGGCCTGGTCTTGCACAGCCGCAGGACTTGTTTTTTTAGTGGAATTGGCCAAAGCGCTCCATGCCGCAACTGTGCGGCATGCTCCGTATGTGATGGTGTCTGTGTGGCTAAGGCCTAAACCTTAGCGAATGGCGCAAAGTATTCCATAGCCTGGCGCACGCTGGCTGCCACCTGCTCCGGAACCAGAGGAGGCATTGGGGTCTGTTGCAATGCTTGAGGGTGCTGCGCCAAAGCAGGTACTGCTGCCAGCCACGCGCTGTACCACGCGGCCGCTGGCATCAAGGTGTTGCTGGCACTGCGCGTAATCAGGCAGCGCCCTTGCTGGAGCCAATCGCCCAATAACGTCTGCGCAACCGGTGGCAGTTGCGCCTGTACCGAAGGCCAGGCTTTGAGGGCTGCACGATGGCCCGCGTTTTCAAAAGGTATCGCTATGGGCGTTTTTTCCGCTTTCCCTACAGGCCACAAACCTGCTTGATTGAAACCTTGCGCCACATCCCAGCGCGGCTTGCTGGCCGCTGCATGCAGCCATTGTGCCAACGGCTTTGGCAAATTGGCATCTGGCCATGCATCCATGAGCCAGCCCCCTGCAAAGCGCTCAGGCATGGCCTGCGCCACCGCAAGGCCCAGTCGTGCGCCATCGCCTTCACCGATCAGCACTACGTTGTTCAGATCAAAGTGCTGCACCAGTGTTTGCAGCACCTGTATATGCCACTGTGCACTGTGCGCCTTATCGCGCTTGGGCTGGTCGCTGCGGCCAAAGCCAGGCAAATCCGGCACCACCACGCGGTGCCCCGCCTGCTGCAATGGCGACAACCAATGGCAAAAGGCATAACCCCAGCTGGCGGCACCGTGCAAACATAGCCATGTGATGGGAGCGTGGCGGGGGCCCTCATCAATCACGGCCATGCGCAGCCCAGCCAGCACGGGCCAGCCACTGTGCCATTGCGGCTGGTACGGCCAATTGGGCAGATCACAAAAAGCGCTGTCTGGATTGCGCAGCGCAGTGTCTTTCAAAGGGTGATTGGCCAGTGCCAGCGTTTTGTTGGCGGCACGTCGCTGCTGAAAAAATTGAGCCAGTATTGCAGCACATTCATCGGCCAGCACCCCGCGTACAACTTGCGTCTGGTGGTTGATCTGCGGATAGCTGAAAACGTCCAGCACAGAGCCTGCGGCCCCCGTCTTGGGTTCAGCAGCTCCATAAACCACCGTATCTAGGCGCGCGTGCAGCATGGCTCCGCTGCACATGGTGCACGGCTCGAGCGTCACATACAGAGTGCATCCATCCAGCCGATAGTTGCCCAGCTGTCGTGCGGCAGCACGCAGCGCCACAACTTCCGCATGGGCTGTTGGGTCTTGGCTTGCCAGTGGAGCGTTCGCTCCCTGCCCCACAACTTGTCCATCTTTGACCACCACAGCGCCCACAGGCACCTCACCTGCGCCAGCAGCTTGCTGGGCCAGGCGCAAGGCATGGCGCATCCAGTGGTCATGATCAGGGCTTGCAACACTCATAACCGCACATTATCCCGTGGCATGTGCCATGCCATTTACGCCAGCAGCTTGATAAAGAACTGCAGAAAGATGGCGTTGAGCAAATCAATGAAGAAAGCTCCCACCATGGGCACGATCAAGAACGCCTTGTGCGAAGGGCCGTACTGGTTGGTAATAGCCTGCATATTGGCCACCGCCGTCGGGGTAGCGCCCATGCCAAAACCACAGTTGCCTGCGCTCAGTACTGCAGCGTCGTAGTCGCGGCCCATGACACGAAACGTCACCAGCGCCACATACAGCACCATCACCACCGCCTGCACAGCCAGAATAATCACCAAGGGACCAGCAAGCCCCGCCAGCTCCCACAGCTTGAGCGACAGCAGCGCAATGGCCAGATAAATAGACAATGCGGCGCTGCCAAACACATCGATGGCGCGATCAAACACCTCAAAGTGAAACACATAGTCCAGTGCATTGCGGATCAGCACGCCTGCCCCCAGCGCCCATACAAAGGTGGGCAACTGAAAACTGGCTCCTGCCGTCAACTCTGTCATCAATTGTGCAAAAGCCAGGCACCCTGCAAAGAGTGCCAAGGTTTCAATGGTGGCATCGGTAGTTATCAGACGCGTTTTGCGCGGTGACTCAAAATTGGGTGAGGCCGCGTCCACCATGTCTTCGCTGTTACCTTCAGGCCCCTGCAGCTGATTGCGCCGGATCAGCCATTTGGCCAAAGGCCCTCCGACCAGTCCACCGATCACCAGCCCAAAGGTTGCACACGCCATGCCCAGCGTCATGGCACCCTGCACGCCATGCTCATACTCCAAAATGCTGCCCCAGGCGCCCGCTGTTCCGTGGCCACCGAGCAGCGTCATGGACCCCGCAATCAACCCAATCAGCGGATCCAGTCCCAGCAAGCTCGCCATGCTGATACCCACCGCATTTTGCAGGCCGATAAACACTGCAATCACCAGCAAAAAGACAAACAGAGAGCGCCCCCCAGCCTTGAGTTTGGCGAAGTTGGCGCTCAGACCGATCGAGGAGAAAAACACCAGCATGAACGCTGTTTGCAGCTCTCCATCAAAACTCAAGCGGTAGCCCATGACCGCGTACAGCACGTAGCAACCCGTAGCTGCGATCAAGCCTCCAGCCACGGGCTCCGGAATATTGAAGTCCCGTAGCCAGCGTATGCGGCTGACCAGAAACTTTCCCAGCAACAAGACCAAAGCCGCCCAGATCAGGGTGTAGTAGGTGTTGAATTGAATATCCATAAATTCCTGCCTGAAGTCCAACATGGCATGAGCGATCTCTTTACCCTGCCTGAAACACTTGAAATAGCTATAGGACAAAAACGAAGCCAGCACGCAGCCAGCTGCAGGTCAAGCCCCAACACAGCGGCCAGCACTTGCAATATCCCCCGGTCTCCACAAAAGCAGTCGACGCGGGGATAATTCGCCCCCTATGTCTCTCCTGCCCCACCAGCTCGAACTCCTGTCCCCGGCCCGCGATGCCGATATTGGCATTGAAGCCATCAACCACGGAGCAGATGCCGTCTACATCGGCGGCCCGGGCTTTGGCGCACGCGCCACTGCGGGCAATGAGATCCGCGATCTGGAGCGACTGGTGAAACATGCCCACCGCTTTGGCAGCCGCATCTTCATCACGCTCAACACTATTTTGCGCGACGATGAGCTGCAAGGCGCACGCCAGATGGCTTGGGATGTCTACAACATTGGTGCCGATGCGCTGATCATTCAAGACATGGGTTTGCTGGAGCTGGATTTACCCCCCATCCAGTTGCACGCCTCCACACAAAACGATATCCGCACACCCGAAAAAGCCCGTTTTCTGCAAGACGCGGGTTTGAGCCAGATTGTGCTGGCGCGGGAGCTGGATCTGCAGCAGATCAAGGCCGTTCACCAGGCCATCGACCCCAGCACCACCATTGAATACTTCATCCACGGCGCGCTGTGCGTTGCGTATTCGGGCCAGTGCTACATCACCCATGCCCACACGGGGCGCAGCGCCAACCGGGGTGACTGCAACCAGGCCTGCCGCCTGCCCTACGAAGTGCTGGATCAAAGCGGGCGCATCATCGCGCACGAAAAACACGTGCTGTCGATGAAGGACAACAACCAGTCCGACAACATGCGTGCCTTGGTAGATGCCGGTGTGCGCAGTTTCAAGATCGAGGGCCGCTACAAGGATCTGGGTTACGTCAAGAACATTACGGCGCATTACCGCAAGCTGCTGGACGGCATCATGCAAGAGCGCGAGTTCTCTGACATGCCGCTGGCACGTTCGTCCTCTGGCACCACCACGTTCACCTTCACCCCCGATCCTGACCAGAATTTCAACCGCGAGTTCACCGACTACTTCGTGAACGGCCGCAAGGACGACATCGGTGCTTTTGACTCCCCCAAGACGCCCGGGCGGGCCATTGGGTGGGTCACGCAGGTGGGTGACAAGTGGTTTGAGTTTGAGACCAATGACAAGAGCGCCATCATCAACAACGGCGACGGTCTGTGCTACTACGACCTGCAAAAAGAACTGGTGGGCGTACACATCAACCGTGCCGAGTGCATGCATGCCAAAAAAGGTATCTGGCGCGTATTCCCCAAGAACGCAATTACCGAGTTCAAAGACTTGCGCAAGGGACTGGAAGTCAACCGCAATCGAGACATGAACTGGGTGCGCATGCTGGACAAAAAATCCAGTGACCGCCGCATTGGTCTGTGGGCGCAGTTCAAGGAAACCGTGAACGGTTTTGCGCTGACGCTGACAGACGAAGACGGTTTTGTGGGCACATCGTCGATTGCCCAGCAGCACCAGCCCGCAACAGATCCCAGCAAGGCACAGGACACGCTGCGTGAGCAGCTGGGCCGTTTTGGCGCATCTATTTTTACGGTCCACGATATTTCGCTGGCCATCAGCCAGCCATGGTTCGTGCCGGCCTCGGCACTGAACCAGCTGCGCCGTGACGCGCTGGACGCACTGGAGCAAGCCCGCCTCTCAGGCCTTGTGCGCCTGCCCCGCGCCAAGCCCGTCGAGCCGCCTGTGGCTTTCCCTGAGGAAACATTGACCTACCTGGCCAACGTTTTCAACCAGAAAGCCCATGACTTCTATGTCAAGCATGGCGTCAAGGTGATTGATGCCGCGTACGAGAGCAAGGAAGAAGAAGGTGAAGTCAGCCTGATGATCACCAAGCACTGCGTGCGTTTTTCCATGAGTCTGTGCCCCAAACAGGCCAAGGGCGTGATTGGCGTGAAGGGCACCATCAAGGCCGAGCCGCTGCAACTGATCAATGGCAAAGAAAAACTGACCCTGCGCTTTGACTGCAAACCCTGCGAAATGCACGTTGTTGGCAAGATGAAGCGTTCGGTACTGAACCAGCATGCCAAAGAGATGCAAGAGTCTCCCATGCAGTTTTACCGCACACGCCCTGCACCGCCGCAAGCCCAAGCGTGATTCTGTAGTGATGGCGGGAGAAAAAGCACTGATGCACTCCCAGCCGCTGCAGGCTTGACGTTGGCAAACCGTCTGATTGAAATAAAAAACGATACCTGCCTGACTATGGCAGCTTCGTTGAACGCTGTACCTTTTGCACATGTCGCGCCGCAAACCACCATCCAAAGAAGAAAGTCTGCTGCTGCCCTCCTATGCAGCACTGCCTGATGCTGCCATTTTCATTCCAGCCACCGCTGAGCAGTTTGATGCGGCGCGGGCGCAATTGCTGGCGCAGACAGCCCTGGGATTTGACACGGAAAGCAAGCCACTTTTTCATGTGGCTCAGGTAGATACCGGGCCCCATGTGGTGCAGCTGGCCACACCCACCGCCGCCTGGATCTTGCAATTGCACCACCCGCAAGCCATGGCGCTGGCACGCGAAATCGTCGCCCATCCGGGCATCTGCAAGGTAGGTTTTGGGCTGGACAATGACAAATCCACCCTGCCCAAGCGTCTGGGGGCAGAGCTGGCCAACATCCTCGACCTCGACCGCGTGTTCAAGCGCTACGGTTTTGGGGCATCCACCGGTGTTCGTGCAGCAGTTGCGCTGGTGCTGGGACAGAACTTTCACAAATCCAAAAAGCAATCCACCAGCAACTGGTCCGTCAAGACCTTGAACGACGCGCAGATCCGTTATGCGGCCAATGACGCCCATGGTCCAGCCATGGTCTATGCCGCCTTACCCGCGTGGGAAGCGGCACAACCTGCCGCTGCACCGCAACCCCAGCGTGCACCGCGTGTGCCGCGCCAGACATCGACTGAACCCACGCACCGGCCACACCGCGCTGCCTTGCTGCGCGCCCCAGAAGGCAAGAAAAACACTGGCTAAACGCTTGTCTTGCAGGCATCAGCAGCCCATGTCCAACAATGGCTGCTTTTGTTTGATGTGACATAAGCACATAGCATTTGCGTAGTTGGCGCAAGCGTTTTTTGTTCTCACAATGGCTGGCAATCAAAACCAACCATCGGAGACAAGAACATGCGCCTGGAAACCTTGGCTGTCCACGCGGGCTATAGCCCAGACCCCACGACCAAAGCTGTGGCTGTGCCTATTTACCAAACGGTGGCCTACGCCTTTGACAGTGCACAGCATGGTGCGGACCTGTTTGACCTGAAGGTAGCGGGCAATATCTACACCCGCATCATGAATCCAACCACCGACGTGCTGGAAAAACGGGTGGCTGCACTGGAAGGCGGCATTGCAGCGCTGGCACTGGCATCGGGCATGGCCGCTATCACGGCGGCCATCCAGACCATCGCGGAATCAGGTGACAACATCGTCAGCGCCAGCACCCTGTATGGCGGCACCTACAACCTGTTTGCACACACTTTCCCGCAGCAAGGCATCGAAGTGCGTTTTGCCGATGCCCGCGATCCGGCCAGCTTTGGCAAGCTGATTGATGCCAGAACCAAAGCCATCTTTATTGAATCTATCGGCAACCCACTGGGCAATGTGACCGATATCCGTGCACTGGCCGATGTGGCCCATGCCCATGGTGTGCCGCTGATTGTGGACAACACCGTCCCATCGCCTTATCTGCTGCGCCCCATTGAACACGGCGCAGACATTGTTGTGCACTCGCTGACCAAGTACCTGGGTGGCCACGGCACCAGTGTGGGCGGCGCGATTGTGGACAGCGGCAAATTCCCCTGGGCACAGCACAAGCAACGCTTCAATCGCCTCAACGAGCCCGATGTGAGCTACCACGGCGTGGTCTATACCGAAGCACTGGGCGAAGCTGCCTACATTGGCCGCGCCCGCGTGGTGCCGCTGCGCAATATGGGCGCCGCCATCTCGCCGCAGAATGCATTCCAGATTCTTCAAGGCATTGAAACGCTGGCGCTGCGCATGGACCGCATCTGCGAGAACACGCAAAAGATCGCCGAAACGCTGCAAAAGCACCCCAAGGTGGAATGGGTGCGCTACGCGGGCCTTCAAGACCACCCCGACCATGCGATTGTGCAAAAGCAATCCGCTGGCCGTGCCTCTGGCATCTTGTCGTTCAGCCTTAAAAGCACGGCAGGTGATGCACGCGCCGCAGGTGCGCGTTTTCTGGATGCGCTGCAGCTGTTTACGCGGCTGGTCAATATTGGAGATGCCAAGTCGCTGGCCACACACCCGGCCTCCACCACCCACCGCCAGCTGGATGCCGCAGAGCTGGCCAAGGCTGGTGTCACGGAAGGCATGGTGCGCCTGTCTGTGGGCATTGAACACATCGATGACTTGCAGGCAGATCTGGAGCAGGCCTTGTCCAAGGTTTAATCTGCTCAGCCCCACCAGCAGCCCGCCTTGTGCGGGCTTTTTTCATGCCTTCGACAAACACAAAGAGCAGACGAAAAAAAACCGCTGTGAAGCACAGCGGTTTAAAAGCCCCTTGGAGGAGGAGAGTTGGAAATTAGAAGCGGTAGCCAACGCCCACGCCGACCAGCACTGGGTCAACTTTGAACTTGCCAACTTTGGCACCGGCCACAGACACGTCCGTATCGATGTAAACCTTCTTGACGTCAAAGTTCAGCGACCAGTTCTTGTCCAGTGCGTAGTCAAAGCCCACTTGCAGTGCGCCGCCAAAGCTGTTGCGCTTCACATCCCAAGGCGCACCGGCTGCGCCATTGTCTTTAACACCCGAGAAACGTGTGTAGTTGATACCAGCACCTACGTAAGGCTTGAACGCGCCAAAGTTGGTGAAGTGGTACTGGGCCAGCAGAGTGGGAGGCAGGTGCTTGAGGCTACCGATTTTGGCGCCACCAGCACGCACAGTGTGCTTTTGGGGGTAGGTCAGGATCAGTTCGGCCGCGAAGTTGGGTGTGAAGTAGTAGCTGATGTCCACTTCAGGAATTACTTTGTCGTTGATCGTCAATTTCAAAGCGTCAGCTGCAGCGCCTTTGTTGGCTGCATCAATGTTCACAGCGCGCAGGCGCACTTGCCACTTGCCATCTTGCTGCTGCGCCATTGCAGCACCGGAAGTCAACGCACACAGAGCGGCCACAGCCAGCAGGGTCTTTTTCATAATGGGTGATCAGTAAAAGTCCGGGGACAACCCCCGTGAAACCCATTGCATCACTGCGCCCCACCCAAGGGTTTGCCTTATATCAATCCACCACCAAGGCACATTTCAGTGCTTTCAGAAATGTTGGAATTTCGCAACACGCCGTATTCAGTGGGCCGCAGCCGAGCCTCGCAGGCGCTGCCACAGCGTGACCAAAAGCACGATGACGCCACCAATGGCGGCGCCCACCACCACGTGTACCAGCAGGGGTACAACGGCCTGCACCACACCACCCTGAGGTATCACCGCACTTTCAATCCAGCCCTGAATGGGGCCGATGCCGTGCACCAGCAAACTGCCTCCAACCAGAAACATGGCCGCTGTGCCGACGATCGACAGGCCTTTCATCAGCCACGGGGTAAACGCAATCAAGCCTCGGCCCATGGCCTGCACCGCGCTGCTGTGCTGGCGCATGAGCCAGTTGCCCACGTCGTCCATCCGCACAATGCCGGCCACCAAACCGTACACAAACACGGTGATGGCAATCGAGACTGCCACCAGCACCGCCACCTGCTTGGGCAGTGGTTCATCAGCAATGGTGCTCAGCGCAATGGCCAGAATTTCTGCCGACAAAATAAAGTCGGTTCGAATAGCGCCGCCGATTTTTTGCTTTTCGTAAGTGGCAGGGTCAATGCCCAGCTCTTTGCTCTGGCGCACAGAAGACG
The DNA here is from genome assembly GCF_014851485.1 of Comamonas sp. CMM02. Taxonomy (NCBI): domain Bacteria; kingdom Pseudomonadati; phylum Pseudomonadota; class Betaproteobacteria; order Burkholderiales; family Comamonadaceae; genus Comamonas; species Comamonas sp. CMM02. The sequence goes on from NZ_JACUZW010000005.1 coordinate 45,138, forward strand.
GAGCCAGGCCCTGTGCCTGGGCCTCAAGGGCTTCTTGTACGGGGTCGTGCGTTTTGCTGCGCTTGTGCAGGGAGTGCACAATTTTTTCTACCCCTTCAAAGCACAAAAATGCCCCGCCAATCATCAAGAGCGGGGTAATCAGCCAGGAGGCAAAAGCGCTGATGAGCAAGAACGCCGGCACCAAGATCACCTTGTTGACCAGCGAACCCTTGGCCACCCCCCAGACCACGGGTAACTCGCGGTTGGAGCGCACACCAGAGACTTGCTCGGCATTGAGTGCCAGATCGTCGCCCAGCACACCCGCCGTCTTTTGCATGGCCACCTTGGTCATTCCGGCTACATCATCGGCCATGGTGGCGGATTTGCGTGCCGCCACCTTGGTCATCAGCGCCACATCGTCGAGCAGTGCGGCGATGTCATCGAGAAGCATTAAAAGTCCACCACCAGCCATGCTCATGTCCTTGCGAAAGAAAGCGTTATCTTGATCGGTGCACCCTCAACCTGCGTGTAGGAAGAAGGCAGAAAGCGCACGTGTTCAGGGCTTGTCGTAATAGTTGTGCGCTGACTCGCTGAGCAAATTGGGCTGCATGCTCACGCCATAAGGCAAACCCAGGAAGTTGCGCCAGCCGCTCCAGTCCGCCTGTGTGATTTTTCCATCCTTGTTCACATCCAGGGCCACAGGGGCTGTGCCGTAGAAGGTGTGGCTGGAGGTGGCCAGTTTGAGTTTTTCGCCCTTTTTATCGGTACTGAGCAGTTTGCCCGTTGGTGCATCAATGGCGGCCATGGGCTCGCCCACAAAACCTTCCTTGATGACGTACACCTCGGTATAGCCCTGACCCGCAAAACGTTTGTCGACGAACACATCTGGGCGTGCCATCACATTGGCGGCATCGACTGCACAAGCTCCTGTGCGGCACAGAATGGCTACCGGTGCGTCTTTGTACGGCAGCACCGCCTGTACCGCCTGCCAGAAGCTTTCTGCGCTGGTGCGCACTTCACTGCCCTGCACCACGCCATAGCGGCATTGGCTGCCGTCATCCGAGCGAATCTGCGCCTCAGGAGCGCCACTGGGGTGCGGCTGGCATTGCTGGTACATGCGCGGATACGGCAGGTGGCGTGCACCTTCGGGGTGGCCCAGGCGGTATTCCGTGGCATCACGCACATCCAGCAGAGCCATCCTCTGGCTGACTGGCAATTGCGTGCCGATATAGGCACGTGCAGCACTGATATCGCCGGCGTAATGGCGCTCGGGCGCATACATCACTTGCGAGGTAGTGGCCGTAGCTGCCGGCGCAGGGGCGGTTTTTCCACCATACAAGCCTTTGACATAGGTGCAGCCCGAAGTCAGAACCACCGCACCCAATGCGCTCAACTTGAGCGCCCATGTAAATTTGCTGCTTGGCATAAAAATCTTGTGTTCAATCAACGAAACGGCAGCCGCGCTACCCTTTGCAGCCACAGCGCACGCACCTCTGTCAGTGACGGTGGGCAGCCAAAATGCCACCGCAGCAAGCCGATGCGGTGCATGCGGCAGGCCAGACAAGGGCATTTTTGGAGTACGTGTGCGCTGCGCTAAGCCCGCCATCATAGGCGTTTGCCTGAACGTGGAAACTGCGGGCACTGCACAATGGAGCCACCATGTTTGCAAGTGCCGACCCCGCCCCAACCAATTTTCTGGAAGCCATTTTGGCCCTGCTGCGCTGGCTGGGCACGTTGCTGCAATGGCTGAGCTTTTAATCCAAGTCCGCTGCACCGCACCGGTGAAGCAGCAGCGACAGTGCGCGCACCCTGCATTGCGCTGTGCACTCAAAGCAGATGGGCTCTGTAGCGACGGCCACTTGAGCCATTGCCCCAGCACCACAGCGCTGTGGTGCATGCACTGCGTGCGATTGCATCACGGGCTGAGCCAATCCACTGGGCGCACCAAGCACTGAATAAACCAAGAATTCAATAAGATAGCTGCCAGCGCTTTACCTTATTGACTTTCAGATACTTTTATATCTAAAAACCAATACACACAAGCGTTGGCAGCTCTACTACTCATAGCACCCTCAAACACCCTCAAGCGCTATCAAGCACCATCAGGCATCTGCGGCCAGTTGACGCAGGGCCTGCTCGAACACTTCGACCGGCTGGCCGCCCTGAATCAGGTGGCGGTCATTGATGATGACGGCTGGCACCGAGTGAATGCCGTGCTGCTGGTAAAACGCTTCGCGCTCACGCACTGCGTCGGCAAACATGTTCGTGTCCAGCACCTCACGGGCGCGCTCCACGTTCAGCCCTGCTAACTCGGCTGCACGCAACAGCACCGCATGGTCTGCCGGGCTTTGGCCATGCGTGAAATAGGCTGAAAACAGCGCCATCTTCAGTGCCAGTTGCTGCCCTTGTGCTCCCTCCTGCCCGGCCCAGTGCAACAGCCGGTGTGCATCAAAGGTGTTGTAGATACGGCTGCGCTGACCCATATTGAAAGTAAAGCCCAGCGCCGCACCGCGCTGTGTAATGGCATCACGGTTTTGCTGCGACTGCTCAGGCGTGGCGCCGTACTTTTCCATCAGGTGCTCCGCCATGTCCTGTCCCTCAGGGGCCATCTGCGCATTCAGCTCAAACGGTTGAAAGTGCAGCTCCAGCGCCACCTGGTCTTGTAAACGCTGTGCAGCCTGCTGCAGCGATTTCAGCCCTATCACGCACCACGGGCAGGAGACGTCAGAAACAAAATCAATCTTCAAGGTAACAGGCGCACTGGTCATGGCAGAGTCCGGAAAAAACGAATGCGCTCATCGTAGGCGGCCCCCAAAACCCGCGCTGGCATCGGGCTTGCGCTGCTGGCAGCAGTTGGCCGTTGCTGACCGTTGCTGACCGTTGCTGGCGCGCTCCAGCAACTTGCCGTGTGGATGGTGCAACTGTGAAGCAAGCCACCCTGCCCTGCACCAAGGCATAAAAAAACACCGCCGGGCCACACTGGCCCGTGGTGTATTCAAAGAATTGAAGCGGCATCGAGGCCGCCTTTGAAGCGTCAGAACTTGTACGTCATGCTGACATTGACACTGCGCGGCTCACCCCAGGTGTAGGTGCTGTAGTGGCTGAAGATGGTGTAGTACTTCTTGTCCAGCAGGTTCTTGATGTTGAGCGACGCCGACAGTTGCTTGTTGAACTGATAGCGGGCCATGGCATCCAGCACCCAGTAGTCCTGAACGGTGTGCACCGTCTTGCCCCCTGTGGGCACGCTGATCGTGCCCCAGGTTTTGTCCTGCCAGCGGGCACCGCCGCCCAGCGTCAGCCCCGTCATGGAGCCGCCCAGCTTGTAGCTGGTGTACAGGTTGAACTGGTTGGCAGGCGTCAGCGTGGATACACGCTCATCTCCCTTGCGCGCCACGCCGTGTGAGTAGCCCGCCTGAATCTGCCACGCCGGGGTGATCTGGCCAGACACTTCGGCCTCCCAGCCCTTGGTCTTCACACCCTGAATGGCGCGGTAGGCAGGGTTGCCGCTGGGCGTGGTGCCACCGCTTTCCACGGCGAAATTGTCCTGCTTTATCTGAAAGACGGCAGCACTGGCATTGAGGCGGCCACCAAAAAATGACGCCTTGGCACCCAGCTCGTAGTTCGTGCCTTCCAACGGGTCCAGCGTGCGCCCCCGTTCGTTCTGGGCGGACTGCGGTTTGAAGATACCGCTGTAGCTGGCATAGACCGAATAGTTTTCGTTCAGGTCATACACCGCACCCAGATAGGGCGTGAAGACGTTCTTTTCGTCTTGCTCCTGCACCTTGTTCTTGTAGTTGGAAAAACGCCCACCGGTGATCAGCTTCAGGTCATCGCGCAGGTTCCAGCGCGCCGTGGTGTAGATACCGCTTTCGTGCGTGGTCTCGTCGTCGGTGTAGTCCGGGGTACTGTTCCACACCGGAGCGGGCACATTGCCATTCCACTGGTAATAGTTGTCCACATCACCGTTGAAACCGCTGTTGTCGTTGAAGTAGCCGTCATTTTTCCAGCGGCGCTTGGCCAGACTGCCGCCCACCACCAGCTCATGCTCGCGCCCCAGCAGCGAGAAGGGGCCGCTGGCGTACACGTCAGCGGCATCGCTGGTGGTGCGGCCAATGTACTGGCCGCGCCACATTTTCACCCCGCCACCCGTTACCGGGTTGGGATTGCCGCCTGCGGCAGCGCCCAGATTGGCGTTGTAACCATTGATCTGGTGGTTCAGCTGCAGCTTGGTGACCCAGCCGCTGTCAAAGTTGTGCTCCAGCGTGGCAAAGGTGGTGCGCGTGTACTGGTCCCAGTGGCTCCAGTTGGCACCGTTGTTGAACGAACGGGGCATGGCGTTGAAACTGCCATTGGAGTCCAGCAGCGGAATGCCGCCCCAGGTCGATGCCGTGGGCTTGTTGTCCTGGCGGTCAGCGCCCACTGTCAGCAGTGTGCCGGGCGTCAGATCGACTTCAACAATGCCGTACAGCACACCCGTCTTGCGCTCATACCTGTCCATGAACGATTGCTTGTCCTGATAGGTCGCCACGCCACGCGCACGGATGCTGCCGCTTTCGTTGAGAGCGCCGCTGATGTCCAGCTCACCCCGGTAGTTTTGCCAGCTGCCTGCACTGAGCGTGGCGTGGCCCGCAAATTCACGCGTGGGTTTCTTGCGCACCAGGTTGATGGTGGCCCCGGGGTCTCCACTGCCGGTGAGCAGACCGGTCGCGCCCTTGAGCACCTCAACCCGGTCATAAATCGCCATATCCGTCTGCGTGTTGCCTGCGGAATAGGCAGAGTTGCGCGTCATCGGAATACCGTCGTACTGGAAGTTCTGAATGGCAAAACCGCGCGCGTAGTACTCGGTGCGTTCGCTGTCATACGTCACGATGCTCACGCCCGGCGTGTGATTGATCACGTCGTCAATCGAGTTGAGCTGAAAGTCATCCATCACCTGGCGCGTGACCACGCTGACAGACTGTGGAGTCTCGCGCGGCGTGAGCACCAGACGCGTGGCCGTGGCAATGGCACCCGGCGTATAGGAGCCACTGCCTTCGGTGATTTCGCCCAGCTGGTTGGAGCGCACCGTCACTTCAGACAAGGTCGCAGGCTCGCCCGCAGCAGGGGCAGACTGCACGGTGAGCATGCCGCCCTCAACCCTGCCCTGCAGACCCGAGCCGCTCAGCAGCGTATGCAGCGCCTGCTCAACATCCTGCGCCCCCTTCACGGCAGGCGCTTGACGCCCCTGCGCTGCCGGTGGGGATGCCACCAATTTCAGATTGGCCTGCTGGGCCAACTGCTCCAGCGCGCTGGACAATGGCTGCGCGGGAATATCAAAACGCGCAGTTTGTGCCATGGCAGCCTGCATTTGCAGGGCCAGGCCCAGGCAGATGCTCGCATGCGCCAGCAGGGTGCGACGGGGTTTAAAGGAGGGGGAAAGCATGAAAGAGACGTCCTCGTCAGATCAGAAAATTACTGACTTGCAGAGACGGCCATGGACCAAACCTGCCGCCCACCTGAAAGTCAGCCATCAGCGCCCGCAGCGCACTTGGCACCGCAAAGCGCAGGCAACCTCAGGTGCAGCCCACAATGAAAGGGGCTTAACACGCACCTTTTACACAGCCTGCACAAGGCCTTGCGGGAACAGCACGGTTCAAGAAAACGGCTGCAGTCGCCCTGCGCAAGGCGGTGCCGATGATACATTTCTAAAAGCGAATCAATCTCAATATGATTTACTATTGTTGCCTGGAGGCAACGATATATGGCACAGATCAAGGCCAAGGCGTTGTCCCAATTTGGCGGGTTTTTTACGCTCCCCAATAGCAGCAAATGCACCGCAGCCAATACTCGGCTGCAGCCCTGAGCATCGCTGCCTGCCTGCACCGCCCTGCCCCCGTAAACAGCGCTGAATGACCATGCCAACCCGCAAAGTGGTGCTGATCAGCGCCCAGTGCCACCGCAAGGAGAGAGATGGATATTTTTGCGCTTGAGCCCACACCTATACAACGCAGATTGCAGCTTTTCTTGCCCCCCCATTTCAGCTCCCATGAACAATTTGCTGAAATTTCATGGACGCCTGGCTGCCCAATATGGACAGCCGCACACCACCCATAGCAGACAGCTACAACGCACATATTTGGAGCTGCGACCTGCTAGCCGCCCTTTGCTTTAAGCCGCTTTTCCTTGAGGCTCAGGGCTGCTTTGCAAGCCCGGGACAATTGACCTGTGTGCCATGCGCTTTCTCTGACCCGGGCACCATAGCGCCATTGACGCACCCCAAAGGATTGGCATGTCCTCCATGACCGAGCGCCTAGAAGCCCTGCTGGCTACCGGTAAGGAAACCGCGCTGCTGCGCTATACCCTGGGAAAGGCCGCTTTCGACAGCGAACAACCCGCTGCTGCGCTGCTCCACCTGCAGCGGGCCACGGCGCTGGAGCCGCAGTACTCCGTGGCCTGGAAACTTCTGGGCAGAGTCCATCTGGCCCTCGACGACAGCGACGCCGCACGCCAAGCGTGGACGCAGGGTCTGGCCTGCGCCCAGACCAACGGCGATGCGCAGGTCGTCAAAGAGCTGAGCGTGTTCTTGAAACGGCTGGACAAACCAGCCCGCTAGCCTGCACGCGGTTTTTTTCTGAAAGCAGCGCACACCACCCTCTTTCTTCGCCTGTCTTTCCTCGATTGGCCGGGTGTCTTGAATACCTCCCGGCTCTGTCGCAAAAGCATATATCCACAGCTTGCAGCCTGTCAGGCTCTATCAACTGCGGGCTAACGTGGACGGCTGTCAGCGATCCATAGCGGCCGCTGGAATTTTCTGCCGGCCTATGCTTAATGACCGCGACAGCGGACGTGGAAAAATAGGCGTTTGTGAGCCGTGGCACCGGTTTTTTGAACAGTGGGCCACACCAGATGCCCTGCCGTAAAAACGGCCTGACATCAGGTCGAATCTGGAGCAATCCACGGCCATTCATTCAAGACGCAAGCACAGCGCCGCCTTCAAAGCCAGTGGCGCACTGAAGTGCGATGCACAGTGCTGAGCTGGCTCAGCAGTTCGCAGTGCCCCCCGGCCGGATTGCTTGCGCTAGCATGGATGCAAGAGCCCCCGCCCCTGCCTGAGCAGGTTTGTTTTTTTGTAGAGAAACGCCTTGATGTCTATCCAGCCACCATCCAAGCACTGGTCCCGCGTGGAGATGCTGCACCAGACCGTACGCAACCCCAACATCCACATCAAAGGCCAGCACAGCTATTACAGCGATGCATGGGATGGCGGCTTCGAGCAGTCCGTGGTGCGCTACCTGTATGGCGATGCCTACAGCCTGCAGCACTGGCAGCCGCAGTGGGAGATCGATCCGCTGTATATCGGCGACTATGTGTGCATAGGTGCCGAGGCGGTGATTTTGATGGGAGGCAACCACACCCACCGGGCCGACTGGTTCAGCCTCTACCCCTTTGCCGACAACATCAGCAATGCCTACCAGGGCAAGGGCCCCACTACCCTGGGTGACGGCGCCTGGATTGGCATGCGCGCCATGATCATGCCGGGCGTGACCATTGGCGAAGGTGCCGTGGTTGCGGCCAACTCCGTGGTCACCCGCGATGTGGCGCCCTATAGCGTGGTGGGCGGCAATCCAGCCCAGTGCATCAAAAACCGCTTTGCAGACAGCGTGATTGCGCGGCTGCTGGCGCTCAAGATCTACGACTGGCCCGCCGAAAAATTCCAGCGTCTGCAGCCGCTGCTGTGTGCCTGCGATATCGACGCGCTGGAGCGCGCCGCAGCCGAGACACTTTGACGAAAAACACCATGCTTGCGTGCTCATGGCCGATCTGCAGGTGCCGAAGACCCCCAAACAATGGTCGCTGGCCATGCCTCAATCCGTAAGGCCGAGCGCTGCGTCATAGCAGCTGTTTACGGAGTTTGGCCAATGTCATTGAGCCAGGCAAAGCGATGTTCCGCACGACTTGGTTTATCAGATTCAAGGCCGCAACTGCTGAAATGTTTTGATAAACGAGCGAACCAGCAAACTATCGCTGCGCTCTTTCATGCAATACACGTAAGTAGTGGTGTGAGCCGGGTCGCCAGTAATGCGCACGGGTGCCAAATTTGGATCTGCGATGAATTCGGCTTCTGATACAGCGCCAATACCAAGCCTTCGAATGACGCCTTCTCGTATGGCTTCACGGCTACCAATTTCCAGGCCAAGTTGTGCTTTGACACCAGCCTGTCTGAGTACTTTTTCGATGGCGGCACGGGTGGTGGAGCCCGGTTCACGCAACAGCAGCGGCTGACCATTGAGCTCTTGGATATCTATCTGACGGCGTTGTGCAAAAGGATGACTTTTGTGCACGAACAAGATGATGGCATGGCGTGCGTACTCATACGCCTGAAACTCAGGGCGCTCATGCATGCCAGCGAGCACGGCGACATCCGTGATGTAGTGCTCCAGGTCGTGCAGCACCTGCTGAGAATTCCCCATGCGGATAGACAACTGCATGCCAGGATGGCATGCACGGTATGACGCAACCATCTCAATGACATGGAATGGACCGACCGCGCCAATTTTCAGCTCCCCCTGATTGAGCTTGCCCGAGTCTCGAAGGAAAAAATCTGCCTCAGATTCGATGGCCACTATTTTCTGAGCCAGAGCCAGCAGCTTGTGACCAGCGCCCGTCAGCGACATTCGATAGCCCTGACGGTGAAACAGCTCAATCTGGCTTTGCCGCTCAAGTGTCGTGATTTGACTGGATATGGTCGGCTGGCTCACTCCCAAGGCGCGGGCTGCAGCACTGAGGCTGCGATGCTGAGCGACAGCTATAAAAGCGCGATAACGGGCAGTGCTCATACAAGTCTCATCTCAAGGATTTATCTATAGAAGGTGTCAAAACTGATTTTGAAACCTTCACATGACAGTCATATGTCTTGCCTAGCATTCAACCCATCGCACCACATACCGTGCTGCGAACGATGCAAATGCAAAGGATGACTTCCATGAAAATGACTCGTAAAGCTTGGCTACAAACATCTATAGCGTCTTTGCTGCTGACGGCTACTGGCGCAGCTTGGGCACAGAACAGCGAATTGCGAGTCGGACTAATTCCGTCAGAAGATGCACAGGCCATGATGCGCGCCAGCCAGCAAGTGATGGAGCAGCTGGAGCAGAAAACTGGTTTGAAGGTCAAGCCCTTTGTCGCCAACGATTACAACGGTGTCATTGAGGCCATGCGCTCAGGCAAGATTGATGTGGCGTACTTTGGCCCCTTCTCCTACGTGTTGGCTGCACAGATGGCCAACGCCGAAGCGTTCGCGATTCCGGTTTCAAAAAAATCAGGCCAAAGCTCCTATCAAAGCATCATCATCAGCAAAAAAGACAAGGGCCCCAGCAGCGTGGCGCAGTTGCAAGGCAAGACTTTTGCGTTCGTGGATCCCAGCTCGGCATCAGGTCACTTGTTTCCTAAAGCGGGCTTGAAAGGCGATGGCGTTGATGCAGACAAATATTTCTCGCGCGTCATCTTCTCTGGCTCACACGATGCAAGCATCATGGCCGTGGCCCATGGCAAGGTAGATGCGGCAGCAGTAGCTAGTCCTATTTTTCAGACGGCAGTGGCCAAGGGGCATGTGAAGGCAGAAGATTTCCAGGTGATCTGGACTTCTCAGCCCATCCCTGAATCACCCATGGCGTGGCGCAAGGGATTAGATGCACAGACCAAGCAAAAAGTAGCCGCAGCACTGGCAGAAATTAAAGGGCTGCCTTGGGGTGACCGGGGTGTACTTAATGGTTTTGCAGCTACCAACGATGCGGCTTACAACGTGGTACGTGATACGGCCAAGACCCTCAATCTGGATCTAGGAAAAATGAAATGATCACGATCCGTAACTTGCGCAAGAGTTATGGCAGCAACCACGTGCTGCATGGCATCGACCTGGATGTGAAAGCCGGTGAGTTTGTGGTCATGCTGGGCCTCTCCGGTGCTGGTAAATCGACGCTGCTGCGTTGTATGAATGGACTCAACCGAGCCGACAGCGGTACGCTGCAAGTCGGTGGAATTGACTTGATGCAAAAGCACTCGCGCCGCGAATTGGCACGTCATGTTGCGATGGTCTTCCAGCACCACAACCTTGTGCCGCGACTGTCGGTACGCAAGAACGTATTGACGGGTCGTCTGGGACAGGTTGGCACGTTTGCTTCAATGATGCAGATGTTCAGGCACAGCGATATCGTGCTGGCTGACCAGTGTTTAGAGCGCGTGGGATTGATCAACAAAGCTGATCAACGCACCCAGGCATTATCGGGCGGGCAAATGCAGCGCGTAGGCATTGCCCGGGCGCTGGCACAGCAGCCAAATGTGATCTTGGCTGATGAGCCAGTGGCAAGCTTGGACCCAAAGACAGCCCGCAGCGTCTTGCAGTACCTCAGGGATGCCACACGAGAAATGGGCATCGCCGTGGTTTGCAATCTGCACCAGGTCGATTACGCCAAAGAGTTCGGTGATCGTGTTGTGGGGCTGGCGCAGGGACGCATGGTCTTTAACGATGTACCCGCTGCCCTGAATGCGGCTGCATTGGATGCGATTTATCACACGACCGATGTGCAATCCAGCTCCATGCCGGCGATGGATGAGGTGCAACCTCGACCTTATGCTCACGAACACGTACCTGCCTACTGCGCAGGAAAATGGATGCCCGCCACTGCCAATGCGGCACACGCAGTGGCTGCTACCGAGAGGGCGTTGTGATGCAAGCGCCACGTTTACATAAGACAAATGCCCGCTGGGTTTGGACGGCAGGCCGCCCGGAAACGACGGGCAGCTGGCTCACCTATGCTGCCTTGGCATTGGGTATTGGCTGGCTGTTGCACTGGAGCGCAGGTGGTGCGCAGATGAGCTGGAGCGAACTGGCTGGTGGCATGCCACAGATCGGGGACTTTCTGTCCCGATCGGTGCCGCCTGACTGGAGCATCTTGCCGCGTCTGTGGGCCCCTGCCATGGAGACGATTCAAATTGCCATCTGGGGTACTTTACTGAGTGTATTGCTCGCCTTGCCTCTGTCATTTATCGCGGCGGGCAATCTTCACAGCTGGCACTGGCTTCGCAGGGTAACTCGCCAATTCATGAACGTGGTACGCAGTATCAATGAACTGATTTTGGCTTTGGTGTTTGTCTCTGCGGTGGGGCTGGGTCCGTTTCCAGGTGTGCTGGCGTTGGCCCTGCACGGCATGGGCATGCTGGGTAAATTTTTTGCCGAAGCAATTGAAGAAATTGACGACGGTCCGCTGCAAGCACTGCGAAGTGCAGGTGCCAGCCAGCTTCAGGTCATCGCCTTTGGCGTCGTACCTCAAGTCATTACCGCTTGGATCGCGGTGGTGCTCTACCGCTTCGAGGTCAATCTGCGCTCAGCCACTGTGCTCGGCATGGTAGGAGCCGGTGGCTTGGGCTTTGAGCTGGTCAGCAGCCTCAAGCTGTTTCGCTATCAGGAAACAGCGACCTGCATCATCGTGATCACGGTGATGGTGATTGCCGCAGACATGGCATCCAACTGGCTGCGCAATCGAATTCAGCAAGGCGCACGCCACTGATTTGGCCCACTGCGCATTCAGTGGTGCGCAATCGAAGCACCACATTCAATCCATCAAAAAATTAGCTTTCTGTGCACTCAGCTCCAGCGCACAGGGCCGATTGCATCCTCAATATTTGAAAAGACTCTGACCGTGTGGAAGTATCACAACCCCGTAAACGTCACTGCAGGCATCAACAGCCTGGATAAATTGCCTGCATTGCTTGCAGGTCGCAGCTGCATTCTGGTGACGTTTCCTGAAGCGCATGAACTCGGGATGATAGAACGTACCCAGCAGCTGGTCGGCAAGCAATTGCACGGAGTCATCGACACCATTGCCCCCAACCCGGATGTCCAATGGCTGGCTCCGTTGTATGAGCAAGTGCAGCGTGAGCATGCAGATGTGCCTGTCATCGTCGCCTTAGGTGGCGGCAGTGCCATTGACTCTGCGAAGGCATTGTTGTGCGCAACCCCCAGCGGCAAGTTTGAACAATTGCTGGAGGTGCTTGAACAGGCAGGCCAATTACCAGCGACCAATCAAACCAATGCACACAAGGCATTGATCGCTATCCCGACAACGGCAGGTACTGGCAGCGAAGTCACGCCTTGGGCCACCATCTGGGACCAAGCAGGCGGGCGCAAGCATTCACTGCATCAGGCATGCACCTGGCCTGAGGCCGCCATCATTGATGCTGGGTTGATGCGCAGCTTGCCTGCCGGTGCGACCCTGGCCTCGGGGCTGGATGCGCTGTCGCATGCACTGGAGTCGATCTGGAACGTCAATCGCAACCCCGTTTCCATATCGCTGGCGGTGCAAGCTGCCCGCCAAGTGATGGCGACGCTACCTGCCTTGATGGACGATCTGTGCAATGTACAGCTTCGAAGCGACATGGCTCAGGCCGCTTTGCTGGCCGGGCTCGCATTCTCCAACACCAAAACGGCGCTGGCGCATTCACTGTCTTACGACATCACGCTGCAGCACGGTGTGCCGCACGGTATCGCTTGCTCATTTAGCTTGCCGTTAGTGCTGGAGATGGCCTTAGGCAGTGATGCGCAGGTTGATGCAGCGCTGCTGTCCATCTTCAACACCATCGAGCCGGCAATTGCCAAAAAATGCCTGTGCGACTTCTTGCAAAAGCTCGGTGTTGCAACAGATCCCACGCATTACGGGATCGAGCCGGGTGCATGGAAAAAAATGCTCGACAAAGCCGCAAACGGCCCGCGAGGTCGCAACTTTATCTGCAGATTGGCAAGTGCCTGATAGCTATTGCATTCACCACAATTCGATTTTTCAAGAGAACCATCCATGAACGCCATCACTGCCGCAGAAATTCAAACGCTCGACACACAAGCGGTTGATCTCTCTCCTTTACAAGCTGTCATTTTCGACTGGGCCGGGACACTGGTCGATTTTGGTTCACTGGCACCTACGCAGATTTTTGTAGAAGCATTTTCGACATTTGGCATCACCATTACGCTGACACAAGCGCGAGGGCCAATGGGTTTGTCCAAGTGGGACCATATCCATCAACTGCTGCAAGACCCTAGTATTGCAGCGCAGTGGAGCAGCAAGTTTGGGCGTAATCCAAGCAATGCTGATGTCGACGAGATCTACGCGCGCTTTATGCCCATGCAAATTGCCAAGGTGGGAGAGTTTTCTGCGCCAATTGACGGGGCCGTGCAAGTGCTGCAATGGCTGCGTGCCAATGGCCTGAAAGTGGGCTCATGCTCTGGCTATCCCCGGGAAGTTCTCAATCAGCTGCTGCCCCAGGCCGCCAAGGCCGGCATCTGTGCGGACCATGTTGTCGCTGGTGATGAACTGCCCTCAGGTGGCCGTCCCGGCCCCTATATGGCGCTGGCCAATGTGCTGGCCTTGGGCATCAGTAATGTGCGTGCCTGCGTGAAGGTGGATGACACTGTCCCCGGTATTGAAGAAGGACTTAATGCTGGCATGTGGACTGTCGGCTTAAGCTTGTCCGGAAACGAAGTTGGCTACAGCGCCGAGGAATACTCGAAGGCTCCACCCGCTGAAATCAATGCCAAAGTGGCTGTGGCTGAGGCCAAGCTTCAAAAATCGGGCGCGCATTACGTTGTGAGGAGTATTGCGGACTTGCCGACGGTCTTGGCAGACATCTGCGAACGTATGCGCCGAGGTGAAGCGCCTGCTGGCTAACATCAGGGTTCAGTGACTGCCTGGCGCGTGCGCAGTCACTGGCCGCTTCGAAGTTAAACGGCTGCAACCCGCCTGGAAACCGCCTCTCCAGAGATGCCATTGAGGGCTGCTTTTTGCCAAATGCAGTGATGAAAAGCCGCCCTAGGGGGACATTTCTTGTGCATTGTTTTTGATGTTTCGCGCCGCTGCGATGAACTCAGAAGGAGGACAGCCGAAGGTCTTTTTAAACGCCACGCAGTAGGCGCTATGACTGTCGTAGCCGCTTTGGGCTGCGACAGTGATGATTGCCCTTCCCTGCAGCAGCATCTCGATGGACTTGATTAAGCGCATCTTTTGACGCCATTGCCCGAAATTCATGCCCGTACTTTTCAAAAAGCGGCGATGCAGGGTCTTGGAAGTCATTGCATAGCGCTGAGCAATGCTGTCGGCATTGTTTGCATGTGAGGGGTGTCGCATCAGGTATTCGCAAACTTCACTCATCTGCTGGTCATCGGGCCACGGCAAATAAAACGGCAGGTGCCCTACCGTTTTCAACTCTTGCACAAGCAGTTGACCTAAAAGCGCATCACGCAGCTGCAAAGGTGGCTCAAGAGGCCCGTAGACCAGGGCCGAGATGATTTCGCGCATCAGAGGCGATACGTTCACGACGCAATCCATCTGCGGCAGCTCTTTTGCGATGTGCTCGGCAATGAAGATGCCATGTGCGGTGACTGCAGTCATTGCCATGAGCTCGTGTTCAACGCAGGGGCGCAGCCACACCGCGGTGGTGGGTGGGACCAGCCATTGCCCGGTAGCCGCCTTGACGAGCAAGACTCCGGTAGATGCATAAATTAAGTGCCCATGCGGATGGCTATGCGGGGGCACGACATGGGCTGCGGGGTAGCACTCCACGACACCCGAGACAGGCAGGTCTGAAGCTGTCTGTGCTTGGCATGGCTCAAGCGCGTGTCCCTGGCGATCTGGTGAAGCAAAGCCCATAAGTTAAATGTCCAAATTGATAAAACGAATGGGTATTTTTTGATAGATACCTCTTTCAAGAAAGTCTAAAGTGCGGGCATTGCTTTACACAAGTCTTTTCCAGTGAACTTTTCGCACACGTTTTCGCTATGCCTACCAGCCCTGTCATTGGATCGGGGTCTGTCCGCATGCGTTTGCGAATCGTCCCAAGCTGGGTTCCCCAGATCCCGACATTAGCCAGCTCCTTGGAGCAGGGAACTCAGCAACTTAGTCCCCCTATATCGAGGCTCCCATGCTGGCTAATCCCTGTGAAAAATACCGCGCTTTTCCTGTCGTTAACTTGCCTGATCGCCAATGGCCATCGCGCACGCTGACAAAAGCTCCGACTTGGTTATCCACCGACTTGCGTGATGGCAACCAGGCATTGTTTGAACCCATGAACCGCGAGCGCAAGCTGCGGCTGTTTCAAGAGCTTGTGCGCATAGGTTTCAAGGAAATTGAAGTAGGTTTTCCGTCGGCCTCGCAAACAGACTTTGACATCGTGCGTCACTTGATCGATGCGCACTTGATTCCTGATGACGTGACACCGATGGTTATTACGCAATTGCGTGAAGATCTAATCGCCACCACCGTGCAAAGCGTAGCTGGAGCGCGCCGTGTAATCGTTCATCTGTACAACGCAATTGCGCCAGCGTTTCGAGAAATTGTCTTTGGCATGGAGGTGCCACAGATCATCGCGATGGTGGAGCACCACGTTCAGCTGCTTAAACGGCTGACACAAGAGCACCCGCAAACCGAATGGGTGCTGCAGTATTCGCCCGAGACCTTTTGCATGGCAGAACTGGAGGTATCACTGCAAGTGTGCAACGCAGCCATTGCTGCATGGAATGCGGGGCCGCAGCGGCCAGTGATCATCAACCTGCCAACCACCGTCGAGGTGTCTACTCCCAATGTGTTTGCAGACCAAATTGAGTGGATGAGCAGGCACCTGGCTCGGCGCGAACACGTCGTGCTGTCGGTCCATCCGCACAATGATCGAGGCACAGGCGTGGCCTGCGCGGAGCAGGCTGTACTGGCTGGTGCGCAGCGCGTAGAAGGCTGCTTGTTTGGAAACGGCGAGCGAAGTGGCAATCTGGATGTGGTGACGCTGGCTTTGAACCTCTACACCCAGGGCATTGCGCCAGGGTTGGATTTTTCCGACATTTCCGGCCTGGCACGCATTGCGGAAGAATGCACTGCGTTGCCAATCCATCCACGCCATCCCTATGCCGGTGACCTGGTGTTCACAGCGTTCTCAGGCTCTCACCAAGATGCAATTGCCAAAGGTTTTGCGGCGCAAAAGCCTGGTGCGCTGTGGCGGGTGCCTTACCTGCCTGTAGATCCCAAAGATCTGGGTCGTACTTACGACAGCATTGTCCGGGTCAACAGCCAGTCCGGTAAGGGAGGGATTGCCTACCTTATGCAACGCGACCATGGCATTGTGATGCCAAGGCGTATGCAGATTGAATTCAGCTCCATTGTTCAGGCGATGGCTGATGCCAGTGAAACGGAACTGTCCAGTCACCAGATCTGGGATGTATTTCAGAGCACCTATTTGGCACCCTGCACGAACGCTGGGTCGATGCAATACATCAGCCACCGGCTATTTGAAGATGCTAGCGGGCAAGGGATTGAACTGCAGTGGTTGAATGAACAAGGCCAGCCCCAGACGAGCATTGGTACTGGCAATGGCCCAATCGCTGCCACCGTTGCAGCGCTGAATCTGCCCATACGCATCGACAGTTATGAGGAGCGAAGCTTGGGCACAGGGGCGCAGGCATGCGCTGTGGCGATTGTTGAAGCGAGCTGCGCAGGTGTAGCGGGTTCCAGATTCGGTGCTGGAAAAGATGCCAATATTGTGAAAGCTTCGGTGCTTGCGGTCCTCAACGCGGCGATGAGATTGAGCCACTGCGCCAGTTAAGGCTATTTTTACTGTCCTTCACCTGACAGTGAGGGACAGTTCTAGCGACTGCTCCTGGGGCCGGATGGCAACAGCTGCAGATCGCCCCCCTGAGCCGACAGCCGAGCCACTCTAAAGTGGTCATTGAAAGACTTGGCTGCCGCAAGACAGTGGATATCAAGCCTTGTCAGCGCTCTGGTGAAGAAGCGATCGACTTGAGGAACGCCCTGGCCTCTAAAGGCTTGGTTATCTCTACCCACTGGAGATGCAAAAAATCTTCATGCTTGCGCAGAGCCGCAAACTTTGACTGGTTTTTTGCATAGCTAGACAGTGACCACAGAAGTATCGAGTCTTTGGAAAAGAGCGCCATGCGCAGCGACTCATGGTTTCCGTGCGACAGGCGCTTTCCAGTGATGCCATGGCTGAGAGTGCGCCAGAGCAGGCGAGAAAATACCGTAAATTGGCTGTAGTTGAGCCACACAACATGCGTGGCTCGTGACCAGAGCACCTCTCGGACAGCGCTGTAGTTGCCATCGGCTATCCAGCGTGTTCCTTGCGTCGCTTCAACCACGGAACGCTTGAACTGCTCGGGTGCAACTGCCTGCCAGCCTAGCCCCCAGTAGTAAGAATCCAATTCAATGTAGGGGCACTGAGTCTGAACTGCCATTTTCTTAGCAAAGGTAGACTTGCCCGCCCCACTTGTGCCAATCACCAAATAGCGCATCGTTGTCCTTTGCTTTTACATCACTGCCAGTCGCTGAGAACGCGTGCCAAGCCTGGGCGCAGGCTGTTTATGTTCGACTCCATTCAGGCATTAGATGAGCTACGCAGCCAGCCTTGAAGCGCTGTCTTAAGGCCTGCTGGGAAAAGTGCAGGCCCGCCTGGCAAATCGAGTTCGGCCAGATCAAACCATCTTGCAGTACATGGTGTTCCGCTGTCTTCATGGAACTCGATGCTGCTGTGCTGCCTGAACATGGCGGTACTGAACACTACTTCGCAAATGAAAAGGACTTCATGGCCGACCTCTCCTTCATGGGTGTAAATATTCTCCATGATCAGGGGAGAGCCTTTTATTTCAACGTCAACGCTCAGCTCCTCTTTGAATTCGCGCATGAGTGCGGATTGCCATTGCTCACCGAACTCGATACTGCCTCCAAGCGGGCGAACACCTTGAAGGCGGCCCTGGTCATCAAAGACCTCTGCAGCAAGGAGCTTGTCTTCTCGCCAGTGCAGTCCAAGTGCTTTGACTTTGATGTGCGCCGGAGGTCTCCACTTGGGTGGGATCATGCGTTGTCTCTCGCCAATGAAGATTAAGTTACGTGCAATTGTGGCCGCAAGGACAAGGACTGCTGATGGCCAATTGCAGCCATCGAGCCATGGCCTGATCAGCAAGACAGTGGGCACGGCCAGACGAAAGCTGCGCACTGCCTACGAAGTATCAAAACGAGCTCCCCTGTAAACCGGAAGACGCACAAAGCCCAGCTCGCAGCAAAAACAGGCCGCAGACAGGGGTGAACAAACCCTCCTGCGCAGTTGCAAGCGCCCAAGCAGTGCGGCCATACACAAAAACAAAATAATAGCTTACATCGCTTACCCTATAACACTTTCAGATAGTTTTATATCTGAAACCACCATTGGACAAGCGCTACAAGCTCTTATTTTTATCCAGCATCCATAAAAAAGGCTCTGCGATTGCAGAGCCTTTTTGGACTGCGCCCTCAGCGCCTATCGTTTAACCCAGCCACTTGCGGGCGTTGCGCCACACTTGCATCCAGGGGCTGAACTGCGACTTGTCGCCCGATGTCCAGCTCATCTGCACGTTGCGGAACACACGCTCAGGGTGCGGCATCATGGCAGTGAAGCGGCCGTCTTGCGTGGTCACAGCGGTCAGGCCACCGGCGGAGCCGTTGGGGTTGAACGGGTACTGCTCGGTCGGTTGACCAAAGTTGTCTACATAACGCATTGCGCCAATGACCTGATCGGGGTTGCCACGGAACTTGAAGTTGGCGTACCCCTCACCGTGTGCCACCGCAATCGGCAGGCGCGAGCCGGCCATGCCCTGCAGGAACAGGCTGGGCGACTCCAGCACTTGCACCATGCTCAGACGCGCTTCAAAGCGGTTGCTCTGGTTTTGCGTAAAGCGTGGCCAGTCTTGCGCGCCGGGGATGATATCGGCCAGCTCGGCAAACATCTGGCAGCCGTTGCACACGCCCAGACCGAAGGTGTCGGTGCGGCCAAAGAAGGCCTGGAACTGCTCGGACAGGCGATCGTTGAACGTGATGGAGCGCGCCCACCCAATACCGGCACCCAGTGTGTCGCCATAGCTGAAGCCACCGCAGGCCACCACGCCGGCAAAGTCTGCCAGCTGGGCACGGCCCGACTGCAGGTCGGTCATGTGCACGTCCACGGCTTCAAAGCCTGCTTCGGTGAAGGCGTAGGCCATTTCCACGTGCGAATTCACGCCCTGCTCGCGCAGCACCGCCACACGGGGCTTGGCAGCCACGTTAACGAAAGGTGCAGCCACGCTTTCTTGCGGGTCAAACGTCAGGTGCACGTGCATGCCGGGGTCATTGGGCACACCAGCGGCGGCGTGCTCGCTGTCGGCACACACAGGGTTGTCGCGCTGCTGGGTAATTTTCCAGCTCACGGCATCCCACACCTGGTGCAGATCGCTCAATGTGGCGCCAAACACCTTCTTGGCATCACGCCACACTTGCAGCTCGCCCTTGCCCACGTCCATCGCCGATGCAGCCGGGCGCGTCTTGCCCACAATGTGGCTGCACTGAATCAGGCCGTGCTCACGCAGCACCTGCAGCACTTCGCTGCGGTCTTCTGTGCGAATTTGCAGCACCACACCCAGCTCTTCGTTGAACAGTGCGCGCAGGGTCTGCTCTTCGCGGCGGCCGGACACTTGCGCGCCCCAGTTCTTGCCTTCGCCCGAGTCCATGCGGCTGTCAGAGATGCCGTCGCCTTCGGTGATCAGCATGTCCACATTCAGCGCCACGCCCACATGGCCGGCAAAGGCCATCTCGGCCACGGTGGCCAGCAGGCCGCCGTCGCCCTTGTCGTGGTAGGCCAAAATCTTGCCCTGGGCACGCAGCGCGTTCACGGCATCGACCAGCGCAATCAAGTCCTTGGCATCGTCCAGATCAGGCGTTTCGTTGCCCGACTGGTTCAGCACCTGGCCAATGATGGAGCCGCCCATGCGCATCTTGCCGCGGCCCAGATCGATCAGCACCAGCGAGCTGTCTTGCACATCGGCATCCAGCTGCGGTGTGAGCGTGGTGCGCACATCGTCAATCGACGCAAAGCCGGTGATCAGCAAGCTCACAGGTGATGTGACTTTCTTGACCTGACCGTTTTCTGTCCACTGCGTGCGCATGGACAGCGAGTCCTTGCCCACAGGGATCGAAATATTCAGCGCCGGGCACAGCTCCATGCCCACTGCCTTCACGGTGGCGTACAGCGCAGCGTCTTCACCGGGCTCGCCGCAAGCGGCCATCCAGTTGGCAGACATCTTCACCTTGGACAGCTCAATCGGCGCAGCCAGCATGTTGGTGATGGCTTCAGCCACCGCCATGCGGCCCGATGCAGGCGCGTTGATGGCCGCCAGCGGCGTGCGCTCGCCCATGGCCATGGCTTCACCCTTGAAGCCCTTGAAGTCAGCCAAAGTGACGGCCACGTCAGCGACCGGCACTTGCCAGGGGCCAACCATCTGGTCGCGGTGCGTCAAGCCACCCACGGCACGGTCGCCAATGGTGATCAGGAAGCGCTTGGAGGCCACGGTGGGGTGGGCCAGCACTTCGATCACGGCTTTTTCCAGCGGCAAGCCGTTCAAATCCATGGCGGGCAGCTCGCGCACCACGGTGGTGACGTCCTTGACCATCTTGGGCGGCTTGCCCAGCAGCACGTCCATGGGCATGTTGACCGGGTACTTCTGGTCGCCCGACTCCACCGCCGTGTCTTCCAGCACCAGCTGACGCTCTTCGGTGGCGGTGCCGATCACGGCAAACGGGCAGCGTTCGCGCTCGCAGAACGCGGTGAACTGCGCCAGCGATTCGGGTGCAATCGCCATCACGTAGCGTTCTTGCGACTCGTTGGACCAGATTTCCTTGGGGGCCAGGCCGGACTCTTCCAGATTCACCTTGCGCAGATCAAAGCGCGCGCCACGGCCTGCGTCGTTGGTCAGCTCAGGAAAGGCGTTGGACAGACCACCTGCGCCCACATCGTGGATCGCCAAAATGGGGTTGGCCGCGCCTTGCTGCCAGCAGTGGTTGATGACCTCTTGCGCACGGCGCTCAATCTCGGGGTTGCCACGCTGCACGGAGTCAAAATCCAGCTCCGCTGCATTGGTGCCCGAAGCCATGGAGCTGGCTGCACCGCCGCCCATGCCAATGCGCATGCCGGGGCCACCCAGCTGAATCAGCAGCGTGCCCGCTGGGAACAGAATTTTTTTGGTCTGCTCAGCATCAATCACGCCCAGGCCACCGGCCAGCATGATGGGCTTGTGGTAGCCACGGGTGATGTCACCTACTTGCTGCTCGTACTCGCGAAAGTAACCCGTCAGGTTGGGACGACCAAACTCGTTGTTGAACGCCGCGCCACCCAGGGGGCCTTCAATCATGATCTGCAGCGGGCTGGCAATGTGCTCAGGCTTGCCCACTTCACTGCCCCACAGCTTGGAGACGGTAAAGCCCGTCAGACCCGCCTTGGGCTTGGAGCCACGGCCGGTGGCACCTTCGTCACGAATTTCACCGCCCGCGCCCGTCGATGCGCCGGGGAACGGCGAGATGGCTGTGGGGTGGTTGTGCGTCTCGACCTTCATCAGCACATGGCTGGTGGCGGTTTGTTTTTGGTAGCTGGGAGCGCTGACGGTGCCTGCGCTCGCGTCAAATCGGGCGACAAAACGCTCGACTTCATGGCCTTCCATGACCGAGGCGTTGTCCGAATACGCCACCACCGTGTGCTGGGGCGAGACGGCTTCGGTGTTGCGGATCATGCCGAACAGCGATTTGTCTTGCGCCACGCCATCAATGGTGAAGTTGGCGTTGAAAATTTTGTGGCGGCAGTGCTCAGAGTTGGCCTGCGCAAACATCATCAGCTCAACGTCGCTGGGGTTGCGGCCCAGTCCGTTGAAGGCTTTGACGAGGTATTCGATTTCGTCTTCCGCCAGTGCCAGGCCCCATTGCTTGTTGGCGGTCTCCAGCGCGGCTGCGCCGCCTGCCAGCACATCCACAAACTCCATGGGTTTGGCGTCCAGCGTGGTAAACAGCTGCAGCGCTTCGTCACGGCTGGCCACCACCGACTCGGTCATGCGGTCATGCAACAGCGCTGCAATCTGACCGATTTGCTCCGTGCTCAGCTCCGGCGTGCCACCCAGCAAGCCAGATTTGAGCGCCACACGGAACTCGGTGATGCGCTCCACGCGCTGGATCGACAGGCCGCAGTTGCGGGCAATGTCCGTAGCTTTGGAAGCCCAGGGTGAGATCGTGCCCAGACGGGGTGTAACGAGCAGCGCCAAGCCGTCGTTGCCACCTTCATAGGGGTCTCCGTATGTCAGCAGAGCCGCCAGACGCTGCGATTGCTCTGCAGTGGGGGCAGCCTCGGTGGCGACAATATGAACAAATCGGGCGGCAATGCCCGTGATCTTGGGATGGATAGCGACCAGATCGGTCAGGAGTTGCTGGGCGCGGAACGAGCTCAGGGCGTTTCCACCCTCAAACTGAGTCAGATGCAAGGTCACGTGGCGGCCTGTTTATGTGAAGGCTGGTGAAAAGCGCCCAAGCCCCCTTGGGGCAACCGCAAGGGTTGTGGACGCTGAATCGAGAGAGAGAGGGCTTATTTTACCGGGCTGAATAGCCTATATACGGAAAACTATATGAGCAGGGGGAATAGAGCCATGTCTTGCACGCAATCCCCAACACCCTGCTAGCAATGTCAACAAGTGCCCCCTGCGTCACCGCTCAACTCCAGCCAGTGGAATAATCGGCACCATGAGCATTACCATCAAAACCCCCGAAGAAATCGAGCGCATGCGCGTTGCAGGTCGCTTGGCTTCGGAAGTGCTGGACTACATCACCCCCCATATCAAGCCCGGCATCACCACCGCTGAAATCGACCGTCTGGGTGCCGAATGCATGGCAAAGCAAGGCACCAAGTCGGCCACGATTGGCTATCAGCCGCCCGGATACCCCCCCTACCCGGGCCACCTGTGCACCTCGGTGAACCACGTGGTCTGCCACGGCATTCCCAACGACAAGCCTCTGAAAAAGGGCGACATCCTGAATGTGGATGTGACCGTCATCACTGAAGACGGCTGGTATGGCGACAACAGCCGCATGTACCTGATTGGTGAAGTGTCGATTGCCGCCAAGCGCCTGTCCAAACTCACGTTTGAATCCATGTGGCTGGGCATTCAGCAAGTCAAGCCCGGCGCTACGCTGGGTGACATTGGCCACGCCATTCAGACTTATGCCGAAAAGCACAACCTGTCGGTAGTGCGCGAATACTGCGGCCACGGTATTGGCCAAAAGTTCCATGAAGAGCCACAGGTACTGCACTACGGCAAGCCAGGCACCGGCCCGGTACTGGAAGAAGGCATGGTCTTTACCATTGAGCCCATGCTCAACCTGGGCAAGCGCGATGTCAAGGAGCTGGGCCAGGACGGCTGGACCATCATCACCAAGGATCGCAGCCTGTCGGCCCAGTGGGAGCTGATGCTGGCAGTCACCAAAACCGGCTACGACGTGCTGACCTGGTCAGAAGGCTCTCCCACGCCGCCCGATTTTGTTCAGGGCATTCGCACCTGAGTCCTGGTGCCATCGCTGCACAGGCAGTCTGACCGCAAGGCAGACTGCCTTTTTCTTGGCCCATATGGTGCACACTGATACCTGCTGATGGTGTGCAGCGCTGCACTGCGCATATTTCTTGCTTGCTCTTTGCCCAGTTATGTCCGACAGGTTGATTGCGCCATGAAAAACGAACTCGGTACCCTGCGTACTGCCTACCGCCAAGACAAAGCTGCCATCACCGATGGCCTGCGCACTCCCGCTGCCAGCACCCGGGGCATCCGGGCGGTGCTGCAAAAGCTGTCGCAGATGACGGACACGCATTTAGCGGCCATCCGTCAGGCCAGTGCCCTGCCCCCCGAGGTGGCACTGGTGGCTGTCGGCGGCTATGGGCGCGAGCAGCTTTTTCCGGCCTCGGATGTGGATGTCTTGCTGCTGCTGCCCGGCCAGTCCACTGAAGCACATGCACACATCCGGGAGGCACTGGAGCGTTTTATTGGCGCGTGCTGGGATGCGGGGCTGGAGATTGGCTCCAGTGTGCGCACCATCAGCGAATGCGTGGCCGAGGCCCGGCAAGACGTGACCGTACAGACCTCGCTGCTGGAAGCGCGCCTGATTGATGGCGATGCAGCCCTTTTTGCAGACTTTCGCCAGCAGTTTCGCGCCAGCCTTAACCCCAAGGCATTTTTCACGGCCAAAACGCTGGAGCTGCAGCAGCGCCACATCAAGCACGACGGCACACCGTATTCGCTGGAACCCAACTGCAAAGAGTCCCCCGGTGGTCTGCGCGATTTGCACACCATTTTGTGGGTGGCACAGGCAGCAGGCCTGGGCAACAGCTGGCGCGAACTGGCCGCCTCTGGCATTGCCACCGAGTTTGAAGCCACACAGCTAGAGCGCAATGAGGCCACCTTGAGCCTGATCCGCGCCAAGCTGCATGCGCTGTCAGGGCGCCATGAAGACCGGCTGATCTTTGACCTGCAAACGGCCGTTGCCGAGTCTTTTGGCATTCAAAGTCACACCCCGGCGGGCGAGACCATGCCCGTGCGCGCCAGCGAGGTGCTGATGCGCCGCTACTACTGGGCCGCCAAGGCCGTCATGCAGCTGCAGCAAATTTTGCTGCTGAACATTCAAGAGCACCTGTATCCCGACAACGCTGCCCTCAAGCGCATCGACGACCGGTTTTTTGACAAAGACGGCCTGATCGAAGTTGCCAGCGACGACCTGTACCAGAAAGACCCGCAGGCCATTTTGGCCACTTTTTTGACGTACCAAAAATCCCCCGGCCTGCGCGATCTGTCGGCACGCACGCTGCGAGCGCTGTACAGCGCTCGCGACTTGATGGACAACACCTTCCGCCAGGACCCGGTCAACCGCGACACCTTCATGCAGATCCTGCAGGAGCCACACGGCCAGACCCACGCCTTTCGCCTCATGAATGCCACCTCGGTGCTGGGGCGCTACCTGTGGTCGTTTCGCCGCATCGTCGGGCAGATGCAGCACGACCTGTTCCACGTTTACACGGTCGATCAGCACACGCTGATGGTGCTGCGCAATATGCGCCGCTTTTTCATGGCCGAACATGCCCACGAATACCCGCTGTGCTCGCAGCTGGCCAGCGGCTGGGACAAGCCCTGGCTGCTGTATCTGGCGGCGCTGTTTCATGACATTGGCAAAGGCCGTGGCGGCGACCATTCAGAAATTGGCGCCATTGAAGTCAAGCGCTTTGCGCGCCAGCACGACATGGCCAGCGAAGACGCCGAGCTGGTGGAATTTCTGGTGCGCGAACACCTGCAGATGAGCACTGTTGCACAAAAGCAAGATACGTCTGACCCCAACGTCATTGCCGCCTTTGCCCAGCGTGTGGGCAATGAGCGCCAGCTGACCGCCCTGTACCTGCTGACAGTGGCCGACATTCGCGGCACCAGCCCCAAGGTCTGGAATGCCTGGAAGGGCAAACTGCTGGAAGACCTGTTTCACAACACCATGCACGTTCTGGGTGGCCGCGCACCTGACGCGCAATCACTGGTAGAGGCACGCAAGCGCGATGCACTGGTGCAGCTGGCCCTGTCTGCCCAGCCCTACGAGTCACAAAAAGCGCTGTGGGACACGCTCAACGTCAGCTACTTCATGCGCCACGAACCGTCTGACATTGCCTGGCATGCGCGCCAGCTGTCGCGCCACGTGGGCAGCCCCGTGCCCATCGTGCGCGCACGCCAGTCTCTGGCCGGCGAAGGGGTGCAGGTACTGGTCTATGCCCCCGATCAGGCCGATTTGTTTGCGCGCATCTGCGGCTACTTTGACAACGCCGGGCTGACCGTGGTGGACGCCCGCATTCACACCGCGCGCAACGGCTATGCGCTGGATACGTTCCAGATCGCCTCTGAGCAATTGCACATGCATTACCGCGAGCTGACCGCGCTGATTGAAAGCGGCCTGCCCCAGGCCATCCAAAGCAAAGCGCCGCTGCCCGAACCCATCAAACGCCGTCTGTCGCGCCGCGTGCGCAGTTTTCCAATGGTGCCGCGCGTGACGCTCACGCCCGATGAAAAGGCACAAAGCTGGCTGCTCAACATCTCCGCCAGCGACCGTGCTGGTCTGCTGTACTCCGTCGCACGCATTCTGGGTGCACACGGCTTGAGCGTGCAGCTGGCCAAAGTCACCACCCTGGGCGAGCGGGTGGAAGACAGCTTCCTGGTGCAAGGCGCCAGCCTGAACAACAACGCCAAGCAGCTGCAGATTGAAACGCAGCTGGTGCAAATGCTGGAAGAGTGAGCGCAGCCCCAGAGCCTGCAGAACAACCACGGCCCGGGCCTGCATTTGCCTTTGCGTTCGCCTTGACGTTTGCAGCAAAGACGCCGCTCAATGCGTTTTGACTGCACCGCAGTGCTGTAGCGTCAGGCAACATCTCGCTGCACCAAGTTGATTTTTATAAAAAAAGAGCACCCATCGCTGGTTTTATAAGCACTTCAGATATAAAACCATCTGAAACCCTTAAAACACCAGCGAAAGGCGCTATTTTTTTAGATAACGGCAGCTTCAGTAATGCGGGGGCAGTTCATCGCGCAAATTGCCTGGCCCGCCGTGCCCGCCCTCGGGTACTTGCTGGCGCAGCTGTCGCACTTCATTGATCAGCGCATCAATTTGCTGCTGTTGACGGTAAATCGTCATGTTCAGTTGCTCCAGCAAGTCGTCGGTGTAACTGGCTTTAACCTCCAGATCCATCACG
Organism: Comamonas sp. CMM02; assembly: GCF_014851485.1. Lineage (NCBI taxonomy): Bacteria > Pseudomonadati > Pseudomonadota > Betaproteobacteria > Burkholderiales > Comamonadaceae > Comamonas > Comamonas sp. CMM02. Next base: position 71,727 of record NZ_JACUZW010000005.1, read on the forward strand.
CGCGCTTCCAGCGTTTCTATCGACATGGGATCGTTCATGCTGCCAGTGCCTTGGCCAGACGCGCCACGCCGTCACGGATCTTGTCTTCGTCCGCCGTTGCAAATGACAGGCGCAGAGTGGACATATCGGGGTTCTGACTAAAGAACGGCGCGCCGGGCACAAACGCCACACCAGCTTCAATCGCCTTCTTGGCCAGCACACTGGCATCGGCCAGTTGACCGCCCTTGCCTGTCAGGCGCACCCACAGGAACAGCCCCCCTTGGGGCACGGTAAATTCCACCGCATCGCCCAGCGCAGCGCGCAGCGCATCCATCATGGCTTGCGCACGCGAGGCATAGACCTTGCGCATCTTGGCCAGCGTCGCTGGCATGTGGCCCGCCAGCAGATATTGCGCAGCCGTGGCCTGGGCGAAGGTGCTGGTATGCGCATCGCTGAACTGCTTGCACATGACCGCCTTGCTCAGTAACTGGGCAGGTGCAATCAGCCAGCCAATGCGCAAGCCGGGGCTGAGCACTTTGGACAGCGAGCCACAGTGCGCCAGCCATTCACGACTGCCCAGTACCTCACTCGACAAAGCCAGCAGGCTGGCCGGCGGTGGCGCATCAAAGTACAGATCACCATAGGGGTCGTCTTCCACCACCAGCGTCTTGTATTGCACGGCCAGCTCCAGCACGCGCTTGCGCCGCTCCAGGCTCAGCGTGGCACCGCTGGGGTTGCCAAAAGTGGGGATCAGGTACACCAGCGTGGGCTTGTGCTCGGCAATCAGCTTTTCCAGCTCTTCCACGATGACGCCGTTGGCATCGACCGGCGCACTGATGACTTCAGCGCCATACAGGCGAAAGCACTGAATGGTGGCCAGAAAGGTTGGCCCTTCCACAATCACTTTATCGCCCGGGCTGATCATGCACTTGCCCAGCAGGTCCAGCGCCTGCTGGCTGCCCGTGGTGACCATCAGGTTGTCGGCATATACATCTTTGGCGCCTTTGGTTGCCATGAAAGCCGCCAGTTGCTCACGCAAAGGGCCAAAACCTTCTGTTGCACCATATTGCAAAGCCATGCCCGGGTTTTCTGTCAGCGCTTTATTCGCAGCCTCCTGAATACCCGCAACGTCAAACATGGCACTGTCGGGAAATCCGCCTGCAAAACTAATAATTCCCGGCTTACCCAGCAGTTTAAACAATTCACGTATGGCGGATGTTTCTACGTTATCCAGACGTTTAGCAAATTGCATTAAGAATTTCCTTTCATTTAAAAATTCAATGCCTTATCAAATCCTGCTTGCGAAATCAACATTGCCCGACACGTTGATTTTGCTTTATTAGTTAATCTTTCCCAAAAATCCGTGAGGAGGGATAATCGTTTTTTATTAATTTTAATAAATCTATCAATAAACAAAATATAAAAGACAAGCATTATCAATTTGTTTAAATAAATCTATCCACATCTATTTATTGCCATAAGAATATTAATTGGCACACTATTTACAGCATTGAGAGCATGTGCTTACTTTGTTTTACAACATGGAGCCCATCATGCTTTCCAGCGCAACACCTTTTGCAAGAGATTTTTTCTCGCGCACCGCTCAGATAGTAGCGGTTTCCACCGCTGTCTTGGCGCTCAGTGCCTGCGGCTCCAGCGGTTCTGTGAAATCGAGTGCCGGAGGTTCTTCTGGCGGCGGTGGCGGCGGCGGCGGTGGCGGCGGCACCCCGATCACGACGACAAAAACGCCATTCACCCCCATTCAGGAAGTGATCCAGGAAACCGCCGAAGGCTCTCGCGCGATTCCGGCCATTGCCGAGGATTTAGGCGGCACGCTGGGCGGTGTCATCAGCAAAACGCCATTGGCCAGTGCTGCTGCCCCGACGCAGGGAATTTTGACCAACGTGGGTGAGGGAGTCGATTCTTTGGCACTGGGACTGGAGACAGGCCTTGGAAAAATTGGCTCAACATCAGACCCAATCGGTACCACTTTGGCCAGTAGCGAGGGGCTGATCGTGAACACGGGCGAGGCAGTCTCCAGCGCGGGCGACCTCGTGCAGGCACTGGGCACCAACCTTGGCCCTGTCAAACCTGTGCTGCAAGTTACAGGCGGCCTGGTTGACAAAGTGGGCCAGGTTGTCAGCTCCGTGGGATACAAGACGGGTGACATCGTGACCAGTGCCCCAGTCTCTGGTTTGACCACCACGGTCAATGGCGTCGTCACGCCTGTGCTAGGTACAACGCTGGGGGTTGTGCAGCAGGTGGGCGATACCACGGGCCTTGGACAGCCGATTAACAACCTGCTCACCTTGGTCGGTGGCGTTGTGACAACCACCGGCAACACCGTGCAAAGCACACAGGTGCCGGTCATCTCCCCGGTTGGTCATCTGGTTGGACATGTCGGCAACGCTGTCAGTGCACTGGGCGGGGTAGCAACATCAGGCACCAGCACACCCGGTGGCCTCTTGGGAGGCGGGGCACTGTCGGGCGGCCTGCTCTCGGGTGGTCTGCTCAGCGGCGCATTGGCAGGTGGGGGTACCTCTGGCGGCGCAACGGGTGGCCTGCTTTCTGGCGGACTTTTGTCCGGTGGCCTCTTGTCGGGTGGCGTCCTGATAGGCGGGAATACCAGTACAGCCGTAAGTGCTGCGAGCGGCTCAAATATTACGAGCACCACAGGAGGGCTGCTCTCGCCATTGACGTCACTGCTTGGCGGCCTGCTCCCCAAGCGCTAACCAACCAACCGCAGTCATGAGGGGGTGAGCCAATGGCTCACCCCTTGTAACCAGCAGGAAGCTTATGCCCATAAAAAGAACAGACCCCCGGCTTTTGGTTTGGCTGTGCAGCATTTGCACAGCCACTTTTGTTTTTGGACAAGCTCCGACAGGAGGCCCACTCGTCAACGTTCCGCAGCCATCATCGCCACGCCCCAGCAGCGACATCAGCGCAGAAATAGACACCCCATCTGCCCTCCAGCTAAGCAAGCAGCTGCAAACCCGCTTAACTCTCAGCACCACATTGCAGGTCAACCGGATTGATATCTCTGGGGTCAAAACCATTGCTTTCGACGATGTTGCCGCATTGTTCCAGCCGCTGTCGGGCCAGCAAGCGAGCATTGAGCAATTGGCCGCCGCCGCTACGCAAGCCACTGCGCTGTATCACAAGGCGGGCTTTCCTCTGTCTTTCTTTTACTTGCCCGAGCAAAGTTTTGACCAGGGCATCGTCAAAGTAATTGCGGTGGAAGGGCACATTTCACGTGTAGAAGTGACAGGCGATACGGGAAAATCGGGGGCCTTGCTGGCCCAGCTGACGCAGCCCCTGCTGGAAAGCAGGCCCCTAGAAGGCGAGGTGTTCACCAAACAGACGCTGCTCATGGCGCGCATGCTCAGCCTTCAGGTCGGTGCTCAGGCGGCGATGCCAACCACCACGGATGGCGCCACCCCTCTTTTGCTCAATGTCAAGCAAGACCCCATCGTCTTTACTGTGGGGGCTGACTTGCGCCAGGGCGATCCCAAGGCCGTTGCCAACCTGACCCTCAACGACCCACTCTGGGGAGGCTCTCAGTGGCAGCTATCCAGCCTGATCGATGATCCCAAAGATGAGCGCTTTATCTCATTGAGCATGAACCAGTGGCTCAACGCCCAGGGCACAACGCTGCAGGCGAGCATTTCAGATTTCAAAGGGCATGACAACTTCTTGGGCAATACCTTGCAGGACGTCACCACGCAGCGCAAAGCGGAGTTAGTGGTCATGCACCCCTTGCAGCTTTCCAGCACCGGCAGCACAGTGATCGGTGCGGGCTTTTTTGGCCTGAATTATCAAAAGACGTACAACTTTCCTGATTTAGGCATAGAGCTCAACAGCCGTGAAAAAGTACGCGCGTTGCAAGCCCATTTGATCTGGCAAAAAACGTCACCCCAGTCGCAGCAGAACCTGAGTGCAAGTTTTACGCAGGGCTTGAACATATGGGGCGCAGGCTGGAAAAACCTCAACAACGCCAACCTCGTCAACAGCATCAATCCCGCCAAGTTCGACTTTTCACGCTTGTCCATGGACTATGCCGTCCGGTGGCGCTTTCTCAACCAAATGGGCCTGGCCATGGGTGTGGGAGGACAGTACACGCCGCACATTCTGCCGATTTCCGAGCGCGTTGCTTTTGGTGGAGCGCGCTATGGCCGAGGCTATCGCGCAGGAGAGGCTGCTGGTGACCAGGGGCTGGGTGTCAGCTTGGAAATCAACCGGCACTTTCCCATCAAAGATGGCAAATGGCTCAAGCACTGGGAGCCTTACCTGATGTACGAGCACGCCAAGACATGGTTTCATGCATCCGATTTCATGGGTCAAAAACTGCGCTCCAGCAGTTTCGGCATCCGGTTGGGTGACAACCGCTACTACGCGCTGGACCTTGCAGTCTCCAAGCCACAGGGAGATAAAAGCCCCTACAACCCAGAGCAAAAGGTGCGCTACAGCCTGAGCCTGACCTACCAGCTAGACCTCTGAGAGCAGGCAGCACCACCCCGCCCACCCAGGGCCTGCGGTTCAAACCCGAAACGAAACCGCAGGCAGCATGCGCCGTATCGCAAGCAAACGCTACGGCCATCAAGGTGAAAGCAGCCTAAACGCCCACACGGCAGAGCTGGCGCAGGAGATGAAAGCGTGCGAATGTGGTGCCCGCGGTGCGCGAGCTTGAGGCAAAGGGAAACGCTGTCTACGCCTGAGCTCGGCCTGCAAAGCCCTGGCCGTTGTCACCGCAGCCTGACGCCGCAGTTTGCAAGCGCGTGTCTTCGTAGAGAATGCAGCTGCACCCTTTTGCTGACCATGAAAAAAACTGACATTGCGCCATTTTTCGCCACCTTGCGCGAAGCGAACCCGCACCCCAAAACTGAACTGGAATACACCTCGGACTTTGAGCTCCTGACGGCTGTGTTGCTGTCTGCTCAGGCCACTGATGTTGGTGTTAACAAAGCGACGCGAAAACTTTTCCCCGTCGCCAACACGCCGCAGGCCATTTTGGATTTGGGCATCGAAGGTCTGGAGAGCTACATCAAGACCATTGGCCTGTACCGCAGCAAAGCCAAGCACTTGATGGAAACCTGCCGTATTTTGGTGCAACGCCATGACAGCAAGGTGCCCCATACGCGCCAAGAGCTGGAAGCTTTGCCTGGTGTAGGCCGCAAAACGGCCAACGTCGTGCTCAATGTTGCTTTTGGCCAGCCCACCATGGCGGTGGACACGCACATTTTTCGCGTAAGCAACCGCACAGGTTTAGCACCGGGAAAGACGCCCTTAGAGGTTGAAAAACAGCTGCTCAAACGTGTCCCCGCTGAGTTCGCCGTGGACTCCCACCATTGGCTGATTTTGCTGGGCCGCTATGTCTGCCAAGCGCGCAAGCCAAGATGCTGGGAATGTCTGGTCACCGCATACTGCGACTTTCAGCCCAAAAGTGAAGCGCCTAAGTCCAGCAAATAAATGCCCACGAATGTCGCCCAAGGCTTCATCAACATAATTGATGACTGCCTACGACTGGCTGATCACGATGGGCTGCATGCCCATTGCCCGCAGACAACCCAAGCAGAGCGGATGTGCATAAAAAAACAGCCCTGCAAGACAGGGCTGTTTTTTGACAAAGCATTGCTCTAGTACGTGCTACGTGGCAAGCGGCACATTATTGGCCGCCCGCTTTGTGGCCCAATGCTGCAGCACACGCGGTACAACCAGCACCAGCAACACAATAATGACAAGCGTCAGCGACATGGGGCGCTGCAAGAAGATGGCAAAGCTGCCTTCTCCAATTGCCACCGCATTGCGCATTTGCGCCTCTGCCAAGGGGCCCAGAATCATGCCAACCACCACGGGAGCGGTAGGAAAGTCAAATCGACGCATCAGTACACCCAGCAGACCGATGCCGTAAAGCAAGAACAGGTCAAATGTGCTCTGACGCATACCGTAGGCTCCCACGGTGGCAAAAATCAAGATGCCCGCGTACAGCTGAGGACGCGGAATCTTCAGCAACTTCACCCAGATGCCCACCATGGGCAAATTGAGCACCAGCAGCATCAGGTTGCCGATGTACAGCGATGCAATCAACGCCCACACCAAAGCGCCTGCACTGGTAAACAGCTGAGGCCCGGGGTTGATGCCGTAATTTTGGAATGCGCCCAGCAGCACCGCCGTGGTATTGCTGGTGGGGATCCCCAAGGTCAGCAGCGGAATCAAGGCAGCAGTCACCGTCGCGTTGTTCGCCGCCTCTGGGCCAGCAACACCTTCAATCGCGCCCTTGGTTCCAAACTCTGCTTTGTCTTCGCCTTTGGCCAGCTTTTTCTCGGTGGCATAGCTCAAAAATGTCGGTATTTCAGTGCCACCTGCGGGAATGCAACCAAACGGTGTACCAATCACTGTGCCGCGTATCCAGGCTGGGACCGAGCGTTTCCAGTCTCGGCGCGACATGTGCACGCGTGTCACTTTGTTTTGCGAGGCAACCACCTTGCCTTCGTACAGCGCAGCGTACAGCACCTCGGCCACCGCAAACAAGCCAACGGCCACCAGCACGATGTCGATGCCATCCATCAACTCCATCTTGCCCCCGGTATAGCGGGCAGCGCCAGAGATCTGGTCCATCCCCACGCAACCCAGCGCCAGCCCCAGAAACAATGCCGTCATACCGCGCAAGCTGCTTTGCCCCAAGACGGCGCTCACTGTAGTGAACGCCAGCACCATCAGCATGAAGTACTCGGGCGGCCCCAGGCGCACGGCAAAATCAGCCACTGCCGGTGCAAACAGCGTCACGATCACCGTAGCTACCGTGCCCGCCACAAACGAGCCAATGGCCGCGGTCGCCAGCGCTGCGCCGGCGCGGCCATTCTTGGCCATCTTGTTGCCTTCCATGGCGGTCACCATGCTGGCGGTTTCACCTGGCGTATTCAACAAGATGGAGGTGGTAGAGCCTCCGTACATGGCACCGTAGTAGATGCCAGAAAAGAAAATCATGGAGGCGGTGATTTCCACCTTGGCCGTAATGGGCAGCAGCATGGCAACGGCCACCGCCGGGCCAATGCCTGGCAAGACACCAACGGCAGTTCCCAAAGCGCAGCCAAGCAGCGCCCAGAGCAAATTAATCGGCGTCACCGCAGTGGCGAAGCCTTGCATTAATGCGTCAAAGAGTTCCATTACAGCCACCCTGTCTGCGTCAGTCCTGGCAAATTAATGGCCAGAAATTGTGTGAAGGCCCAGAACACGGGGGCGGAGATGAGCAAGCCAATCACTGCATCCTTGGCCAAAGCTTTTCCACTCAAGGTGTTTGCCTGTCCCTGCGCACGACGCAGCCCTTGCACCGCCAAGGTAAAACACAGCGTGCAGCTCACGATAAAACCGATGTGCTCAATCAAGCCTGCATTGAGCAGCAAGCCCGCAGAGACCCAGACAAAGGGACCAATGTCCGCGCGGTCGCTGCCGCCCGCTTCACCTGCCTTGCGATAGCCGCCCGTCATGGCTTCCCAGATCAGCCACAGGCCACATACTGCCAAAACGACTGCGCACAGCCACGGCAAGAAGCTGGGCCCCACTCCGCCATAGCCAGCGTTGCCCGGAATCATGTTGGCACCCACGCCCATGCCAATCGCTACCCCTACCACGCCAACACCCACGGCGGCTTGCCAGCGGGCGGGCGGAATCGTGCTTGGCACAGTTTCAGGGGGTTGTGCCTGTTGCAAGCTCTCAGTCATGCAGAGCTCCTTTATGAATCAAAATAGGCTGAAACGCCTGATGAACAAGCGTTGATAGCTATCAAAAAAAGCTTCTCACTGCGGACTGCGCAGCGAGAAGCTTCCAACATCAAACCATGCCGGAGCGGGTCATGGTGTCGTGCAAGCTGTCAAACTCCTTGTCAACAAAGCTTGCAAATGCATCACCGGCCAGCCATGCGGGTGTCCAGTCATTTTTCTTGAGGGCTTCCTGCCATGCTGCACTCTTGGTGGCTTTTTCCAGCTTGGCCACCAACTCATCGCGCTGTGCCTTGCTGATGCCTGGGGCACCATAGACGCCGCGCCAGTTGCCGATTTCCACGTCAATGCCCTGCTCTTTGAGCGTAGGCACGTCGATGCTTGGCAAGCGCTGGCCAGAGGTCACGCCAATGGGCTTCATCTTGCCGGTGGCAATGTATTCGGCAAACTCGCTCAGGCCACTGCCGCCCACGGTGACGTTGCCGCCCAAGATGGCGGAGATGGCCTCTCCACCCCCACGGAAAGCCACATAGTTGATCTTGGCAGGGTCCACACCCACGGCCTTGGCAATCATGGCTGCAGCAATGTGCTCGGTCGATCCACGTGAACCACCGCCCCACTTCACGCTGCCAGGGTCTTTCTTGAGCTGCGCCACTACCTCGGCCATGTTCTTGAAAGGCGAATTGGTGGGCAGCACAAACACGTTGTATTCGCTGGTGATACGCGCCAATGGTGTCACCTGCTTGAGCGTGACAGGGGGCTTGCCAGTGATGATGCCGCCCAGCATGACCGCGCCCATCACCATCAAGGCGTTGGGATCGTTCTTGCTGCCGTTGACAAACTGCGCCAGGCCAATCGCCCCAGCAGCACCGCCCTTGTTGTCATAAGTGACTGATGAAGCCACGCCCGCATCTTGCAAGGCTTTGCCCAGCGCACGGCCTGTTGTGTCCCAGCCACCGCCAGGATTGGCTGGCAACATCATCTTCATGGCCACTGCTTGCTGTGCCCAGCTGGTTGCTGGCAGCAAACCGGCTGCGGCCATGGCGGCCATGCTCTTCAAAAAGGTATCGCGTCGCATTTCTTGTCTCCTGTTTATAAATGAGATGTCAGGATGGGCAGCACCAGCCCAGGCCCGCACTGCTTGCATGCATGATGCGCGCCACGCCTGTCAAAAGGCTGTCCTGCAATGACGGGGAAAACCCGAGGAAAGTTCACCGCACAAGCGCTGCGCACTGCGCACAGTGCTAACGTGCCGGCCATGCATATTCTTTTGGTTGAAGACGACGCCGCGATGCGCGCCAGTTTAGAGCGCGCCCTGACACGCAGAGGCATGCAGGTCAGTCTGTGCGCAGATGGGCTTCACGCTGGCGCCCTTTGGCAAAGCCTGCAGCCCGATGCTGTGGTGCTGGATCTGAGCCTGCCCGGACGGGACGGCCTGCAAGTGCTGGAAAGCATGCGTGCCCAGAACTCAATCACCCCAGTCTTGATACTGACCGCACGCGGCACAGTGGGCGACCGGGTGCTGGGCCTCAATGCGGGAGCTGACGACTATCTGGCCAAACCTTTTGATCTCGATGAGCTGGAGGCTCGTCTTCGCGCCTTGGTACGCCGCTCACCCAGCCACATGTCCAGCCCCTCTGCACATGAAACCGTTTTTGGCACCCTGCGCCTCGATCGCTCCAGCGGTGCGATCTATCATCTGGGAGCACCTCTGGAGTTCACACCACGTGAACGTGCGTTGATGCAGGCATTGCTGGTGCGCCCCGGCCAGGCACTGGCCAAAGAAAGGCTGTACGAACTGGTCTTTCCCGGAGAAATAGATGTGAAGTACGAGGCCATTGAAGTGGTGGTGTACAGGTTGCGTAAAAAACTCACTGGAACGGGCATTGATTTGGTGACCCTGCGCGGCCTGGGCTACCTGCTCAAACTGTCTCAGCCCGGCCAGACGCCATGAACACGCCACACGCCACGCGTTCGTGGTCGCTGCGCAGACAGCTGCTCACCGGCATTTTGTTACCGGTCACCGCATGCATTGCGCTCAATATCTGGTGGGACTATCAATCCTCCCTGGAAGTGCTGCATACCGCGTATGACCGCAGCTTGCTGGCCTCGGCCAAAACCATCAGTGAGCAGCTGACCGTGGACGGTTACGATGACCAGGCCCACATTCAAGCGACGGTGCCCTACTCGGCCTTGGAGGCTTTCGAGGCAGACACGCAGACGCGCATGTACTACCGCGTCTCCAATCTCGATGGCAGTCTGATCTCTGGCTTTAATGATTTGCCCACATGGAGTGGCAAGATTCCAGCGCAGCCGCCTTTTGCTGCATTGGTTGATTTTTACGACAGCACCTTCCGCGATCAGCCAGTGCGCATCGCCGTGCTGCTGCAGCCCGTGGCCAGCGCCACAGGGCGGGGAATGGCCGTCATTCAAGTGGCCGAAACCTTGCAGTTGCGCCGCAACCCCGCATGGCGACTGCTCAAAGAAACCATCTGGCAACACGGCGTGCTCTTGCTGCTGATCGTGGGCACCGTCTTGGTGGTGGTGCAACGCGTGACACGGCCTGTACGCGAAGTGGGCAATGCCATAGGACAGCGTCAATCGAATGATTTACGGCCTGTGTACATAGAGTCCGTGCCGCGTGAGCTGCAGCCTCTGATTGACGGCATGAACCGCGTCATGGAGCGCTTGCGACTGCTGCTCACGCACCAAAAACGCTTTGTTCGCGATGCCTCCCACCAGTTGCGCACACCGCTGGCGGTGCTCAAAGTGCAGGTACAGTCCGCACGCAGAGGTGACTTGCCCGCTGACGAAGCACTCAAGGAAATCGAGGCCACAGTCGACAGAGCTACCAATCTGGCCAACCAGATGCTATCGCTGGCCAAAGTAGAGCAATTGCGCCAGCAAGAAGCACCAGCCACGGCATGGGATGCCATCGTGCGCGAGGTTTCTCTGGACCTGGCGCCATTGATCGCCGAGAAAATGCTCGACTTTGAGCTGCAAGCTGATGCCCCGGTCTGGGTACATGCCCACGAATGGATGCTGCGCGAACTGGTGCGCAATCTTTTGCACAACGCCATCCGCCATGCGCCCAGCGGCAGCGCTTTATGGGTGGCGCTGCGCTTGACCAACCACAACCGGCAAGCATGTCTGCACATCATCGACCAAGGCCCGGGGCTGTCTGAAGAACTCATTCAACGCCTGTATCAACCGTTTTCCGCCGGCGATAGCCGCAACGGTTCTGGCCTGGGACTGGCTATTTGCCTGGAGATCGTACAAGCGCTGGGTGGCAGCCTGGAGCTGCGCAACCGCGAGCAGGCGGGCGCTGTCGAAGGATTGGTGGCGATGACCACGCTTCCCATCGCTGGTACGACTTGAATCTGGCGTATTCCCTCACACACAGGACCGCAATACCCTGAAACACTGCATGGTCAAAAGCCGTGCATTGCAGCTTGCAGTGCCAAGTCCAAATGCATGGGCCCATGGGTGTTTATGTTGTAGCTATGCATTGCGTAGCAGTCTCATGTAAGACATAAATCTCAATCAAAACCAGTAAATACAAGCACTGATAGCTATCAAAAAAGGAATCACAATCGCTGGCTGCTGGCGTGGATACACGCCATGCACAAGCCAATACATTTGACATAACAGGCAAGGAATCTGGAATGGGCGCTCAAGAACAGGTGAAAGCAGCACGGGTGCTGGTGGTAGGCGGTGGCGTAGCAGGCGTGGAAATTGCCTCCGCGCTCGGCAAGCTAGGTGATCCGCACATCGCCTCTGTCACATTGGTCGACGCTGACTCTGCCCATGTCTGGAAGCCCATGTTGCACACCATTGCAGCTGGCACGCGCGATCTGGCCCAGCAGCAAACCACCTACCTTGCTCAGGCAGCAGATGCCAACTTTGCCTATCAGCCAGGGGCCATGTCGGCCTTGGACCGCGAGAGCAAGGAAATTATTCTGGACCCCATCGTGTCGATGGACGGGCGCCAGGTCGTCCCCGCACGCCGTATCAGCTACGACAAATTGATCATTGCAGTGGGCAGTGGTGCCAACGACTTTGGTACACCCGGCGTACTCGAGCACTGCTTCATGATTGATTCGCGCCGCAAAGCCGATGACTTCAACAGTGAAATCCGCCTGCGCATGCTGCGCGGCATGACTGGCGGTGAAACCTTGCAGGTGGCCATCGTGGGAGCCGGAGCTACTGGCGTGGAATTGGCCGCAGAGCTGGTTCAACTGTCTGAAAGTGCCGAAGCCTATGGCGCACTTGGCAAAGCGGCCAAGTTCCAGATCGTCCTGATCGAAGCAGGCGCACGCATTCTGCCCAGCTTCCCTGAAGAAATTTCTGTGGCCACCCAAAAACGCCTGGAAACGCTGGGCGTGAAAGTGCTGGTCAACCGCCGCGTACAGGCCGCCCGTGCAGACAGTCTGGTGCTGGATGGTGAGGAGCTGGTGCCCGCCGGGCTGAGCGTATGGGCTGCCGGCGTGAAAGCTCCCGATTTTCTGTCCACACTGGGCCTGCCCACCAACCGTGGCAACCAGTTGATCGTCAACGACGACCTGCAAACAGCGGACCCCCACATTTACGCCGTAGGCGATTGCGCCAGCTACACCCTTCCGGGTGAAACACACCCGCTCCCGCCTACGGCGCAGGTGGCCCACCAGCAAGCGCGGTATCTGATTGAGCTGCTGCCCAAGGTTCTGTCCAGCCCCCACCCGTATACGGGCAAAGGCTTTGCCTACCGTGACTTTGGGGCCTTGGTCTCGCTGTCTAACTATGACGCTTACGGCTCACTGGGCAAGTTTGGCCTGTTCAATGGTGGTGTCATCCGTGGTCGCTTGGCCATGCTCAGCCATATCTGGCTGTATCGCTCGCACCAGGCGCGCCTGTACGGATTCTGGCGCGGCGGCTTGCTGTGGCTGGTCGATTTGATGAACTCCCGCCTGCGACCCACCATCCGGCTGGACTGAAACAACAACGGCGTGCCACAGGGCACGCCGCTGTGCATGGCGCTCAGCGCAGGTCAGTCACTTTTGGTGGCGACACCAGCAGAGGCAAAGCTGGCCATCTCACGCAAGATGGCGCACGCAGCAGGCAGCAAAGGCCAGGCGGTGGCCGCTCCCGAGCCCTCGCCAAGGCGCAAATGCCAATCCAGCAAAGGCTGTGCCCTTAGCTCCAGCAGCATTAAAGTGTGGCCCCTCTCACCCGAGCGGTGGGCGTACACGCAGCGCTCCAGCACGGCGGGCTGCAATCGGCTGGCCACCAGCACTGCCGCTGTGGTGATGAAACCATCCACCACAATCACACGGCGTTCAACGGCAGCCTGCAGGATTGCCCCCACCATGGTGGCCACTTCCAGCCCCCCCATGGCAGCCAGTATTTGCAAAGGGTCGGTGATGTCTTGATGGAAAGCCAGCACCTGCTGCAAAACAGCCACCTTGCGCTGAATACCGTCGGCATCCAAGCCGGTGCCCATGCCCGTCACCTCTGCCACAGAAGTGCCACACAATTTGGCCAGCAACAGCGATGCAGTCGATGTATTGCCAATGCCCATTTCCCCCAGAAGCAGGGCGTTGCCGGGCAACTTTTTGACCAGCTCCACGCCATTGCGAATGGCCAGCGCGCACTCTTGTTCGGTCATGGCCGGGCCTTGGCTGCAGTCTTGTGTGCCATAGGCCACTTTGCGGCGCCACAAACGCGGTTGACCGGGCTTGGGCAGCTTGTCATGCGGGTCTTGCTCGCGCACCGCAAAATCGCGTGCTACACCACAGTCGACCACATTCAAGGCAATGCCATGCTGGCGCGCCAGCACGCTCACCGCAGCGCCTCCGGCCATGAAGTTCTCCACCATTTGCCAAGTGACATCCACCGGGTAAGCCGAGATGCCACGCGCCGCCAGACCATGGTCTGCAGCAAACACCACGATCTGCGGCTCCTGAAGCTGCGGAGCCTCTGACCCCAAGATACAGGCGATGCGGTGCGCCAACTGCTCCAGCATGCCCAGCGAGCCGACAGGCTTTGTCTTGTGATCGAGCAAAGACTGCACATGGGCAGCAAAGCTGGCATCGTGGATGGAAACGACCTCGGGGATCACGGTAGGCATTGGCAAACCTCACAGCAAACAAAGACAGCGCCACAGCGCCTTGTAGCTAGTATGCCGCGTTCAGTGCTACTGGCACGGGCTGTGCGTCCAGACGTTCCATAAAAAAGACCCGGCAACGCCGGGTCTTTTCATCTCTGCTCCATCTTTATTTACGCATGGGCTCAACTTGTGGATGCACCATATGGGGCGACTGGGGTGCCATGGGTGGCGCGTTGTACTGTGCTGGCGGTGCAGCAGGCACCTGAATCGTCTGTGTGTATTCGCGAATCACGCCGCCGCCTTCCACACTGCCCGAAATCTGTGGCTGGCGTACCCGTTCCACACAGGCCATGCGGTCATCATTGGTTTTAAAGATCTCACAGCGACGCAAAGCATTGCGTTCAAGGTCACTCATCTGTGCCCCAGGCGCATTTGCCGGCCCCATGCCGCGACGCTGCTCAGCCGCAACGGCTGCTGCTTCATGCTGCTGCGGCGTTGCATGTTTCTTTTTCTCGGCTTTGTGATGCCCTTCTTGCTTAGGCATCCGCTTGGGCTGGTGCTTGTGCATTTCTGCGGCAGCGGGGGGCTGACCAGGCATTGCTGGTGCTGGCTGTGTCTGTGCTTGCGCGGCGATAACGCCCATGAAGGCGATAGCACATGTGCCCATGCGCAAAGAAGAGGTCCATTGCAGCTTCATTGATGTGTACTCCTTGAATGGCAAAGTCAATGCATCAAGCATCCTTTCCATGCGGGGCACCGCCTATCGGCACAGCACGCCAACAGTTGCAGTCTCAGGCCTACACCCAGAGCACACGCTCACATTTTGATTCAAAACCACTGTTCAACACCGTGCGCCATCCGTTCAAAGACATCATCCAGAGATGGTGTTTGCGTTCCCCATAGAGCCTGCACAAACGCGGCGTTCTCAAACATGCCATGCCAATACGTACCCCAGATATGACCTTGGGCGCTTTGCCAGACCAACCCTGGCACAGGTTCATCTGCGCGTTGCGAGTGACCAGCCTCCATATCAGCGCGCAGCTGGGTCTGGCCGTGGTGAATTTCGTAAACATCCAGCTCCACCCCGTGCAGCGCAGCCCACGCCCCTCGCAAAGCAGGTAGCTGCACGGTGACGCGGCGCACGGTTTTCTGCGCCTCAAACAGGGTCACTAGCGGGAGCAAGCCCAGCCCCGCCGCATTGCCGTCCACGCCGTGCAAATCAATCAACGCCTCACCCAGCATTTGCAGACCCCCGCAAATTCCCAGAATGCGTTTACCGGCCTGCGCATGGGCAGCCACTGCCGCATCCAGCCCTTGGCTGCGCATCCATTCCAGATCTGAGGCAGTCGCTTTAGAGCCCGGCAAAATCACCCAGTCTGCCTCTGCCATATCTGCCGGGCTGCGCACCCAGATCACACGTACGCCGGGCACGCTGAGCAAGGGCTGAAACTCATCGTGGTTGCTCATGCGTGGATACGCCACGATGGCAATGGTGGTGTGAATGTGGCCACGCCCTGTGCTGCGGGCGTCAAACACGCCATCCTCTTCAGGCAGCCCGTGGTCAAACTGCATGGGGATCGTCGCCACCGTGGGCACCCCTGTCCTGTCTTGCAGCATCTGCGGTGCAGGGGCGAGCAAACTGGCGTCTCCGCGGAACTTATTGAGCACAAAGCCTTGGATCAAGGCCTGCTCATCGGCCGGCAGCAAGGCCCACGTACCATACAGGTGTGCAAAAGCGCCCCCACGGTCAATGTCTGCCACCAGCAAACAATGGGCGTGGCAATGCTTGGCCACACGCATGTTCACCACGTCGCTGCTGTGCAGGTTGATCTCTGCCGGTGAACCTGCGCCTTCGATGACCACCACCTCGTTTTCAGCACGCAAGCTGTCCAGCGCTGCGGCAATATCTGGCCATACATGACGGCTGCGTTCGCGCCACGGCATGCTGGAAAGTTGTGCATTGGCCTGCCCCATCAGTACCACCTGGCTGCGGGTGTCAGCCTCGGGCTTGAGCAGCAAAGGGTTCATGCGCACATCAGGCACACGGCCTGCGGCCAAGGCTTGCAAATACTGAGCCGTACCAATTTCACCCCATTGCCCATCTGGCGTGGCCACTACGCGGGCGTTGTTACTCATGTTCTGCGCTTTGAACGGCGCTACCTTGTAGCCCTGTGCCCGGTACCAAGCGCACAGCGCGGTCGTGACCCAGCTTTTTCCGGCGTTGCTGCTGGTACCCAGCACCATCACACACAAAGCGGTGGCCTGCCCTGCTTGCGGCAGCGGCAAATTCACGCCTGCTTGCATCCGTTGGCTCATGCCATTTCCCTCTCTTGAAGTTGCGTCCATGCCAGTGCCAAGGCCTGCTGTGATGCAGGCGGCAAGACCCCCATGCGCACGCAACCGGACAAACCAAAGCTGGTGGCATCGCGCAATTTGATGCCCTGTCCGCGCAAGGCGGCCAAATGCTCTGGCATGCGGGCATGCAGCCTGGCTGGCCAGCGTGCGACAAAGTAATTGGCCTGATGGCCGGGCAATACCACCCAGTCCAAGTCTGCACACAGCTGCAGTTGCTGTGCTTTCCAGTGCCGCAACTGCTCCAAACTGGCTTGCAGCCATTGCTGCACAGCTGGTGTGATCCACGCTTGCAGCATGGCCACACCGTGGGCACCAACCACCCAGGACGCGGCCAACTGCTGCAGTGCTGCCAGCTCGTGTGCGTCGGCATGCACCGGGGCAATCGCATAGGCTGCGCGCACTCCGGTCATGCCCAGGGCTTTATTGGGCGTCCACATCTGCCACACGCTGTCTAAAAACGGCAATCGTGGCCCGGCCACCAGGCGCAGCGGTGCGTAGGCGCAGTCCAGCACACGCCAGGCAGCAGCCGGCGCGGTATCTGTCCAATGCATGTCGAGGTTTTCATTCAGCCCCAAAGGACTGGATGGAGCGCAGGCCCAATGCAGACCAGGGCCTGCAGCATGGCTGGCACGGTCCACCACCGGCAAGCCCCAGACCTGCGCGGCCTGCGGATAGTCGCCGTAGTGGTGCAGCGGCAAGCTCACGTACTGTGCGCCCTGGCGCACGGCATGCATGGTGATGCGGTGAATAAATTCACTGGCACTACCAGCCACCACAATGCGCTGCATATCCACCCCATGAAAGCGCGCCAGTTGCTGGCGCAACTCGGTATAGCTGGGGTCAGGGTATTGCGCGCAATGCGCCGCTTGCAAAGCGGCTACAGCCTGCGGGCAAGGGCCACAGGCGTTGCGGTTGGTTGAAAAATCATGGGCTGGCACGCCCAGAGCGTCTGTGCCGCCGTGCACCCGGCCTTTAGACATAGGCCACCACGCCCGCAGCCACCAGCAGCGCAGTGCTGAGCAGCGCAACCATGGTGACCACACCTGCTGCCAAGCGCACAGCCTGCGCAACATGTGCAGCACCGGGCACATCGCCTTGTGCATTCAGCACATACACGCCGGGCTTGCCCAGGCGCACGCCCAAAGCCAGCGCCATGGCGCCCATGGGCCAGCCACCGTTGGGCGACGGCGTGACGCGTGCATCCTGGCGCAATGCCTTGCACGGCAGGCCGCGTGCCATGGAAGCCATCAGCAATGCGGTCAGCCGTGCAGGGAGCCAGTTGAGCACATCATCGGCCCGCGCTGCCCACTTGCCAGCCCACTGCCAATAACGGCGTTGTGCGCCCTGCCCGCGCCAGCCGGGGTAGCCCCACATGGCATCGGCGGTGTTGGCCAGACGGTAGACGGCTGCCCCGGGCAGGCCCAGCAATGCAAACCAGAACAGCGGCGCAATGACGGAGTCGCTCAAATTCTCCGCCAGCGTCTCTATCGCACTTTCACGCACCGTGCCTGCATCCAGCTGGGAGGTATCGCGACTGACCAGCCACGACAGCCGCTCGCGCCCAGCAGGCAGGGATTGCTGGAGCGCAGCCTCTACCGCCAGCACCTCTTCTTTGAGCATGCGCCACGACAGCAGCGGCTTGAGCAGCACGCCCAGCACCAGCCCCTGCCACCACCATTGCGAGGGTGGCAACAGCCATTGGCATAATGCATAAACCACAAAAAAGAGAGCTGCCAACGCACACCAGGAAATCATTCCAAATACAAAAGACTTGCAATCACTTGTTTTATATACGCTAGGCGCTATCCATTTACCCAAAGCCCCTAGCAATTTCCCCATCAACACCACCGGGTGCAGCCACACGGGGGGTTCGCCCCACATGCGATCCAGCAGCAAGGCCACCAGCACGGCCAAAGTGCCTGCCATGATTTGCTGCGCCCAAAAGGCCTGCCCAGCACTGTCTGCGTCCCACCATTGGTACACCCAGGCCAGCGGGCTTAAAGCGACAGCCAAAACCGCCGTCAGGTGAATCTCCGTCATGCCGGGTTCGCCGTCTGATCCGGAGCTGGTGACTGGCCCCAGCGCTCCTCAAACAGCATGTCCTGCAGGGGCGCACGCAGCGCCCATTTTTCTTGCTGCAGCATGGGCTCGGCGTAGTAGGCCTGCACAGGCCCCAGACACAGCACCGCCAGCGGGTAGCTGCCCTGGGGCATTTCCAGCAGTTGCGCCAGCGCTTGCGGGTCGTAAATCGACACCCAGCCCATGCCCAGCCCTTCAGCCCGCGCCGCCAACCACATGTTCTGGATGGCGCAGGCTGCAGAGGCCACATCCATCTCGGGCATGGTGCGGCGGCCAAACACATGGGCTTCGCGGCCCGGCGGCAAGGCGACGATCAGCACCTCGGCGGCATCCAGCACGCCTTGCACCTTCAGCTGCATGAAGTCTTCCTGGCGCACGCCCAGCGCCTGGGCCGTGAGCACGCGCTCTTGCTCCACCAGGGCATGAATGCCTTCACGCATGCTGCAATCGCGCACGCGGATGAAGCGCCATGGCTGCATGAACCCAACGCTGGGCGCATGGTGCGCTGCTCGCAGCAGGCGCAGCAATACCTCATCGCTGACTGCGCCCGGCACAAAGTGGCGCATATCACGCCGCTCATGGATGGCGCGGTACACCGCAGCACGCTCTTGCTGTGAAAAAGGCGTGGCTGCAATGGTTTGGTAGTGCCCCAGATCGTGTGTTTCGCTCATGCCCTGATTGTCAGTCTTCAATGCCCCGCTGCGCGGGTACGCCCGCCTTAAAAGCGTGTTTGATCAACGTCATTTCGGTCACCGTATCGGCTATGTCAATGATTTCTTGCGGACAGCGGCGGCCCGTCACGCAGACATGCACATCTTTCGGACGCGCCTTCAAGGTGTCCAGCACTTCCTGCAGGGGCAACCAGCCATAAATCAGCGGGTACGTCACCTCGTCGAGCACCACCAGAAAATACTCGCCCGACAAAATGGCGGCCTTGGCATGCTCCCAGCCATCGCGGGCAATCTGGCCTGACTGCTCCAGATCTTTGCTCTTCCAGCTGAAACCATCGCCCAGACCTTGCACGGGCATGCCCACCTGATCAGCCAGACGGTGCTCGCCAAAACGCGCCGTCGGCACTTTCATGAACTGGAACACCTTCACGGCTTTGCCACGGCCTGTGGCGCGAAATGCCAGGCCAAAAGCCGCTGTGGTCTTGCCTTTGCCGTCACCGGTGTTGACCAAAATGAGCCCACGACGCTCGCCCTCTGGCTTTTCGTAGGGTTTGGTGGAAGGTGGGGTTTCAATTTGCATGGTTCGGATCAGCCTGAAATTCAAAAAAAGAGCGGGCCTTTGAGCAGCCCGCCCGGCACAAGAAAAAACAAAGTCGGAATCTGCGCGCTGCCAAAGCAGCAGGCGCATCACAGCCCATCAAGCCGCCTGATACACCCGGCGCTCCAGCACGGCACTGCCTTGCAGACGGCGCCAAGACTTGGCCATGGCCAGCACACCCAGATCAATCAGGGGCTCCAGCAGCACTACGGTCATGTAAGCAGCTCCAAAGCTGCCGATGCTGGTCAGGTTCTCAGCACCTACGCCGTGGCCATAAATAGCCCAAAAGCCCACCCACAGCACGATACCGCCCTGGTAAGCCACGGACAGCTTGAACGTCTGGGCATAGCTCAGATCAACATAGGCCATATTTTCTGGAATCACCCTGCGCGCCAGCACCACGGTGGCAAACAACGGCACCAGCAAGGTGGTCACATTCATGCCGTACTGGGGCAAGTCTTGCGGTGCAAAAAACACGCTTTGCACCAGCAAGCCAGTTGCCAGTCCAATCGCAGCTGGTGCTGCACCAAAAATCAGCAGTAGCGTGGTCCCCAAAATCAGATGCACTTCTGAGATTCCCACGGGGTGGTGCGGAAATACCTCAAAAAAGACAAATACCAGCACCGAAGCAATGACCGAGCGCAACAGCAAAGCCGCAGCACCGCTGTGCTTGACCATGCCCCAGGCCAGTTTGGCCGTGTAAGCCAGCGCCGCCGTGGCAGTGGCGTAACTGAGCAGCAGCTTGGTTCCATCTACTAAACCGGGTTCAATATGCATGGCAAATTTCCTTCAAGGTTAGGGCTTACGAAGAAGTGGGTTTCAAAAATAAAACGTTCAGCCGGGTAAAGCCATCCACATGCCTTCAATCTGCCGAATGCGGATGCGGCGGTCAAACACCGTCTCCAAAGCGGCATGCGTGGTGACATCGTGGGTTGCACCCTGATGCAGCACAGCGCCAGCTTGCATGACCACCATGTGGTCTGATTGCAGGGCGATACTCAACTCGTGCAGCACGCTGACCACGGTGTGCCCATGCATGACCAGACCTTTGACCGTGTCCATCCACTCACTTTGATGCGGTGGATCCAGATTGGCCAGAGGCTCATCCATCAGCAAAACCTGCGCCTGCACTGCCAAGGCCCGCGCCAGCAAGACACGCTGTCGCTCTCCGCCAGACAGTTCAGCCAAAGGCCGGTGGTGCCAATCCCAGGCCTGTGTAGTGTGCAGACAGGCTTCGACCACCATATGGTCTTGCGCACTGGGGGGTGCCAGCCATGGCTGGTGTGGCAAGCGCCCCAGCATGACCACGTCGTAACTGCACAGCTCTTGAGACACGGCTTCGTTTTGTCCCATCCAGGACAAGGTACGGGCGCGATCTTTTACTGGCCACGCAGCCAGCGGCTGACCCAGCAGCTCCACCTGCCCCTGCCAGCCTTTGCGCGGGTGCAGCCCCGCCAAAGCGCGCAGCAGCGTTGATTTGCCCGCGCCATTGGGGCCCACAATCGCCGTCCATTGCTGGGCAGGCAGTTGCACACTCACCCCATGCAGCAGGTTTTGCTTGCCAATCTGGACAAACAGATCCCGGGCTTGCAAAGCCGTTGCACCATGCATTACAGGCAATGTCATTGCTCAGCCCCTTCCTTGCCGTGCGGCATGGCCACGGTGCATCAGCCACAGCAAGTAGGTGCCGCCCAGCAAGGCCGTCAAAACACCGACAGGCAGCTCTTCTGGAGCCATCACCCAGCGCGCCAAAATATCTGCTGTCAGCAGCACCACACCGCCCATCAAACTGCTCAGCAGCGTGCTGCGGGCATGCCCCACGTTGACCATGCTGCGCACCAGGTGCGGTGCTGCCAGACCTACAAAAGCGATCAAGCCGGTCTGCGCCACCGCAGTGCCAGTGGCCAGCGCCATCACGGCGATCAAGCCAGCGCGCATGGGCGCTAAAGGGAGACCCAGACTGGCCGCCGTAGATTCACCCAGGGTCAAACCATCCAGCACTCTGGACAGGCACCATGCCGCCAGAGCACACAATGCCCAAGCCCCCACCATCAGCAGGCACGCGGCCCAGCCAATAAAAGCGGTGCTGCCCAGGCCAAAAGCCTTCATGGGCTGCAGGATGTCTGGGTAACGCAACTCCAGCATGTCGCGCACAGCCCCCAGCACCACCCCCACAACCACACCCGCCAGCAGCATGCGCAAACTGTTTTGCACACCTTGCGCCAGTGTCAGCGTCAGCAGTACGGCAATCGCAGCGCCGGCAAAAGCCATGCCAGTCATACCCAGACGCTGCATCCATTCCATGCCAATGGCCGCTGTGCCACTGAACACCATGGCAGCTGCCCCACCCAGTGCAGCGCCTGAGGCACTGCCCAGCAAATATGGGTCAGCCAGCGGGTTACGAAACAGCCCCTGAGCCACCGCACCCGCCAGCCCCAGCAAGGCCCCGGCAAGCCATGCACCCAAGGTGCGAGGAAAACGGATGTCCCACACAATTTGCTGCGCAACGGGGTCGCTGCGCATGCGCCACACGCTCTCCCACCCTGTGCTGCCCACACACACACCCAGCACAACCAAACCAGCGGTAACCGCCAGCAAGAGCATTGCCAGCCAGTGACTGCGGGCCGCTGCTGTCGGCACGTTGAAGGTTCTAGTTGACACGACGCGGTGCTTTCTCAGCCAAACAGCGGGCAATGATGCGGGCCGCCTCATCCATGCGCGGGCCAGGGCGCACAACGGTGGTGGACTCTTCCGCATTGAACGCACACACACGCCGGTGCTTCACAGCATCCAGCGACGCCCACCCCGGATAGGCATGAGCCAGCTGCATGCTGTAGTTACCCATCAAGATGACATCGGGCCGGGCACGCAAAATAAATTCAGGATTCAAACGGGGAAAAGGCCCCATCTCTGCGGGAACCACGTTATCCACGTGCATGCGCGTCAGCAGCTCGCCGATGAAAGAGGATGGGCCCGCAGCATAAGGGCCACGACTGACTTCAAAGTACACGCGCGCCCCTTGCACCCCGGCAGGCACAGACTTCGCAGCGGCGTCCACACCGGCTTGCAAGCGCTGCCACTCGCGCTCAGCACCTTGCTCAGGCGGCAATCCCAGCAGCATACCGATGCTGTGCAGCACGCGGTATACATCCGCCTGCGTGCGGGGTTCCAGAGCCACCGTGCGCAAGCCCAGCGCCTCCAGCCGTTCGACCACCCGCGAAGAGTTGGACAGCAGAACCACATCGGGCTTGAGCGCCACAATCGCTTCCACGTTAGGATCTAGTCCACCGCCCAGTACGGGCAGCGTGGTCTGTAGTGTTTTAGGCCAGTTGGAATACCGGTCCACACCAACCAGTTTGTCACAGGCCCCCAGGGCACATACGGTTTCGGTCAACGAAGGCAGCAAACTCACAATCCGCTGCGGGGGCTGCGCCATGACAACCGGGCGACCTCGGTCATCTTTTTGTGCATCCAGGGTGACATCTGCCGCATGGGCGCTGCCCAGTACAGCCGCCCATACCATGGCAGCCACGCCCAGGCCAGTGCGTACGAATTTGATCATTTCAGTGGCACTGGCAATCCGGCCGCCATCAAAGTTGCGCGCTTGCATACGCTTGCCACGTCTTGGTTCAAAGTGCCCAGGGCATCGACAAAGGCACGCACTTCTTTACCCAGGGGAATCACGCCCAAACCGATTTCATTGCCCACCACAACCACCGGACCGGGGCAACGCGGCAGAACATCTAAAAACAAAGCACGTTGCGTGCTCCAGTCATGGACTGGCGGCTGGGTGTCTTCATTACTTTCCATGTCCATGGGCATCATCCAATTGGTCAGCCACAGCGTTAAACAATCGATAACCACCAAAGTCTGTGGTGTGCTGTGGGTTTGCAATGCCTGCGCGAGTTGCCGTGGCACCTCTACCGTACGCATACCCGGCACACGGGCTGCACGGTCAACCTGGTGGCGCTCAATGCGCTGCTGCATTTCAGCATCCCAAGCCTGGCCCGTTGCCACATACACCGCCGCCCTTCCCTGCGCACCATCCATCCATGCGCGTGCTGCCTGCTCTGCACGGCGGGTTTTCCCACTTTTTTGGCCGCCCAGAATCAATTCCTGCCAAGGCTCGATCGCGCTGTTATTGAGAGTATTCATATCGTTTGTCAATTATGCAGACGGCACGGGCTCATCCCATTGCACAGTTTCCGCCCCCAGCAAGGCTGCAATAGCTCGTGGGTGCGATGGAAACCATGCATGAAAATAGCTGGCATAGACGCTGCCGTACTGGTACACGGCTTCGCCCTTGTCGGGCTGCACCCGTTGGTTAGCACGACTGGTGCGCGCCACTTCAGGGGCCTGGCACACAAACCGCGAGTAATGAAAGGTGTGCCCCCGCAGCACGCCCGCTTGCAGCGCACATTGCTGCATACCCAAGCCGGCAAGACGTGGCTGCATCTGTGCGGTGCCCGGCACAATACCCCACATGGGCGAATGCTCGCCTTGCGCATCAGCAATGCCATGGCCCAGCGCCAGCATGCCACCGCATTCTGCCCAGACGGGCTTGCCCGCTTGCACATGGGCGAGCAAATCCGCCTGCAGCGCCACATTGGCCATCAATTTATCGGCATGCAGCTCTGGGTAGCCACCAGGCAACCACACAGCATCACACACAGGTAGCCGCTCACCCGCCAAGGGGGAGAAGAAGGCCAGGCTGGCCCCCATCGCATGCAAACAATCCAGATTTGCAGGGTAGATAAAGCTAAACGCTGCATCACTGGCAACGGCCACCGTGCGCCCTTGCAGCCAAGGCTCGGGTGGAGTGAGGGTGCCATCGGCCGGCACTGAAAACTCCACCGACCAGCGCTGCCAATCTGTCCAGTCCATCTGCCCCAACGGGGTTTCAGCCAGCGCATCGGCGGCCGCATTCAGCCGCGCCATGGCATCAGGCAGCTCATGCGCAGCTACCAGACCCAAATGTCGCTCGGGCAGCAACTGAGCATCTTTGCCTGAACCCATTCGCTGTACTGCACCCAGCCACAGCGCTGGATCACGCAAGCTGTTTTGCAGCATCTGTGCATGCATGCTGCTGCCCACACGATTGGCCAGCACGCCCGCCCAAGGCACATCCGGCTGGTACTGCTGCATGCCCAGCACCAAGGCACCAAAGCTGCCTGCCATGGCTGATGCATCAACCACCAGCAACACGGGAATACCCAGCTGCACCGCCAGATCTGCCGCTGTCGGGCTGCCATCAAACAGCCCCATCACGCCTTCAATCAAGATGACGTCAGCTTCTGCTGCTGCTGCCGACAGACGCGCACGCACTTCATCCATCCCGACCATCCAGCCGTCCAGGTTGTGCACCGTCGCACCGCTGGCCAGCTGGTGCCAGTAAGGATCGAGAAAATCAGGCCCGCACTTGAACACTCGAACACGGCGCCCTTGCCGCGTATGCCAACACGCCAAAGCAGCGGTCACGGTGGTTTTGCCCTGCCCAGAGGCTGGCGCAGCCACCAGCAGTGCCACACAGCGATGAGAGGAAAGAGAAGAATTCATACGCGCTTGTTCGTTTCGCAGCAGGGCATGACAGCATGCCTTGCTGCGTTCAGCCCTTGCTAAGTTACTGGGGCATCCACTTCAGACCCACATAAAAAGTGCGCCCTGCCGCAGCGTAATCTTTGGCAAGCACGTAATCGCGATCCATCAAATTGTCGACACGTGCTGTCAGCGTGAAATCTCTGGCAAGTGGCTTGGAAGCAGACAGATTGAACAAGCCATAACCCGCCCAGTCATACCGCTTGTTCTTGGAATCAAATTCACTGCGCTTGCTCACCAGCTGCATCTCGGCGCCAAGCATCCAGCCCAGCCACTGTTTATATGCACTGACATTGGCGTAACGCTTGGCTCGTCGATCCAGAATGCGTCCCGTCTCTTGGTTGCGTGGTGTTTGGAAATCGACAGATGCCGTCCAGTCCACATCCAGCCAGTGTGTGGCAGCGGCGAAGGTGATGCCTTGCAGTTCAGCCTGCGCAACGTTCTGGTATTTTTTGCTGCTGCTGTTGTATTCGATGAGGTTTGTCAAACGATTGCGATAGGCCACCATAGAGAAGCTGTCACCACCTTGCTTCCAATGCAGTCCGACTTCGGCATTTTTGCCTTCTTCGGGCTGCAGGGAAGCAGAACCATAGATGCGGTGAAAGCGCTGATACAGCGTGGGCGCACGGAAAGAGGTGCCCGCAGAGGCCGTTGCACGCCATGTGGGAGACAACGCCAGCCCGTACGCTGCACTGCCCGTGTTCTGCCCGCCGAATTCACTGTCATCGTCGTGGCGAACATTCAATTGCAGCGAATGAACACTGCCCTGGTAACCCCAACCCAGGGCCAGCGCATTTTGCGAACGTTCCCGCTCAGACACGTCCAGATCCTTGTTTTGCAAGTTGTCTTCACGGCGCTCTAAATTGGCCGTCAACGTTGCATTGCCATGCTTGAAAACGTTTTGCCACAAATAATTACGCAGCGTTGTCTCGGTGTAGCTGGGACTCTTGGTCACAGTCTCGTACTTCACATTCGATTCACTCACGGAAATGCGGCTAGACAAGAGCGGGTTCCATTGCGCAGCCCATGACAGCCCCAAAGTTTCCAGCTTGCGCTTGCTGCGATCATCTGCCAGCGTGGAGTCGTAGCCACTATTGGACTGGCTGGTTAACGCAGTGGCTTCCAAGCGATGGTCGCGGTTCAGCTGAAACCCCAGCTTCGCGTTGGCTGCATGCAGGCGATAGTCATCTTTATCCGGGTTGCTGGTGGCAGTCGTCTTTGCATCAAAACCATCAGTACGCTCGGTTTGCACGCCAACTGCGTAGTCCCACGCGCCTTGCCCCCCCGACAGCCCGGCATCTGCCTTGCGGGTACCTTGGTTGCCGAAACCAATCGCAATATGCGGCAAGAAACCGGCTTCACCCTTTTTAGTGAAAATCTGAATCACACCTGCCACGGCATCAGAGCCATAGACAGCGGCCGCAGGCCCGCGCAATATCTCCACGCGATCAATGCTTGCCAAGGGAATGGTCTGCCAGTCCATACCGCCACTTGTGGACTGCGAGTCCACGCGAATCCCGTCCACAAACACCGCTGTGTGCTGGTTGTTAGCGCCGCGCATGAACAAGCTGGTGCTCGAGCCCATACCACCGGTCCGCACCAGCTGCACACCTGGCTGACGGGCCAAGATCGACGCCAGATCGCTGAAGCCGCTGCGTTCAATTTCCTCATGGCCAATCACCGTCATGTCAGCCAGCACGTCTGACAAACGCTGTTCTGTGCGTGTGGCAGAGACGACCACCTCATCCAGCGAAGCGGCCATGGACGAGATCCATGGTGCTGCAGCCAAGACAACCGCCAAGCTCACAGGGCGCAAGGCACACGACGACGCGACGCACAAGCGTCGTTGTTCAAACAAACTCATTTGAGAAATTCAGAGAAATCCACCCGTACTGACCTCCCCGCCAGCAATGGGTAATACCATGTCCATCAAAAATAGACACACCTGTGTTGGCCGGTATCCGGGCTGGTTCATCAACGCCATCGCCTTCCCAAATGCTTGTTCAAGGCATTCAGTGGCTTAAATGATGGGTGAGCGTATGACTAACGCTAAGAACTCACCGTTGCGGGGGCAGCGCAGGCTAGGTGGCACTGAAGGCCAGCACCATCACCCTGCTTCCCGTTGAACTGCAAACTTGTGAACCAAGTTGCGAGCACCAACATTTGAGACGTCGATTCTAACGGGGCAGACAAGACCAGGCACCAAGCATGTGTGCGTGTGAACAACATTGGCACCTGACTTAGCAGCGCAAAACAGCGGCTCAATTGACAGCTTGAAACAAGCTCAGGTAGCTATATCTTGCCATCTGCCATAAATTTGCAATTCACGCCAAAGTGGCAGTCCTACAATTAGAGCAATCCATGACGACACCATCTATTCTTGAGCCCATTGCTGAGCGCGTAGAGCTGCTATTGAAAAAGTATGAAGCGCTGCAACACGCCAATCACTTGCTCAACCAAGAGATTGAAGCTTTGCATAAAGAGCGAGATTCGCTTCGGTCGCGCCTAAAGGCAGCGCGCGCACGCGTGGGTGACTTGATTGAACGTCTGCCTGCCAATCAGGAGACCCCGTGAGCCAGCTAGAAATTCAGATCCTGCACCAAGACTACCTGCTCACCTGCCCTGACGGCCACGAGTCACAGTTGATGGAGGCAGTGGAACGCGTAGACCAGCAGTTCCAACAAATGCGCGACAGCAGCAAACTGCGCTCGCGCGAGCGTGTGGGCGTTTTGCTGGCCGTGAACTTGGCCTATGAAAATCTGGAACTGCGCCATCAGCTTCAGGCTCTCCAGCAACAGCTGGCAACCCTGCAAGGCACGATGCCAAGCAATGATTTAGAAATTGATGCGCAGCGCTTGACCAGCCTGGAATTACAGGCCGCCCACGATCTCACAGTAGCAGATCAGTTGTTGCAACGTTTGAACCAGGTGCTGGACAGTGAAACCGCCAGCACAACGTCTGCAAATTTGGATGAAACAGCGAATCCTGAGTCGCAGAATGTGGCATCTGCACCCCGTGCTGATCTGGAAACGGTTAGTGCCAACTTAGACAACGACATGCACATGGACTTGGTGCAGCCTGCATCAAAAAGTCTGTAAAATCGATCCTGTCTGCAAACCGCCGGGCTTTATATTGCCTTGAACCAATGCTCATTGAGCACGGGCTTGATACATTGCCTAGCAAGCGTGATCGTCTCGCGTTAGACGAACCCAACGCTGGGCTGCTCTCGCCCACCTGAACCCCCGGTTCAGGTTGAGGGCTCGGTGGCTTTGCAGACACCTTTCACTGCTTTTCAGCAAACTCTCGCTGAGTGACAGCCCATCTAGCGGCACCACACTGATGGCTTATAAATCAAGTCCATCCACAGCGCCCACAAAGAAACAGCAACCAGCATAAACCCCGCTGCACGCACGCCCCAGCCAGAGCGCAAGAGGCTCAATCGCCCACTCAGCCAGCGCCATGCATAAGGCGCAGCAATCAACCACAGCGCCCCGCCACAAGCAAAAGCTACCATGCTGGCCGCTCCCGTCAGCGCGGTGCCACTGAGAGCTGCCACCAAAATAGCGGAATAAAGCAGGCCACAGGGCAGCAGTGTCCAAGCCATGCCCGCAAAAAGGACACCCCCGCGCATCGACAGGAGCGGTTGAACGGTTTTCCACATCGCCCTGCCCGCGCGTTCCAGCCAGACAGGCTGCTGCCCCTGAAACAGCATCAGCAGGCCCCACGCCAAAATAGCCAGATGCATCAGCACCCACACTGGATGCAAAGCAGACGTTCGATCAGACAGCCATGCAATCTGCTCCATGGCCAATGCAGCAATCGCACCCAGCAGGCCATAGCCTACGAGGCGTCCACTATGAAATTGAAAGGCACTCCAGTTGAATGCCGCTGGATGGCTCTGCTGCATGCTGTGCATTTGCACGGCTTTGTGATGCCCGTGTATGACTGCATGGCAAGGGGCAGCGCACATTGCAAGACAATGAGGTCCTCCAACAAGCCCCATGAAAAATGCAGTCCAGACCAGTGAAAATTCCATAAGGATCAGATGATCCGCGAGAACCTTGCGCGGGTGCGGTCTGCTTGCAAATAACGGTCAAACACCAGGGCAACTCCGCGAACAAAGAACCAGCCTTTGGCTGTTACCTTGATACAGTCGTCCACGATCTCAACCAGACCCTCTTCTTGCTGAGAGGCCAGAGCTTCAATCTCTGTCGCAAAGTACTTTTTAAAATCGATCAGCCAAGCGCTGTTAATGGATTCATAGAGTACTTCGCCTTGACACATGATGGTCATGATTACGGCCCGGCGAATGGTGTCGTCTCGCGTTAACGCCAAACCTCGAACAACGGGCAGACGATCTTGATCGAGCAAGTCGTAATACTCTTCCAAGGTCTTCGCATTCTGGCTGTAAGTGGCCCCAACACGACCAATTGCAGACACACCCAGCGCGATCAAATCACAATCCGGTTGCGTGCTATAGCCCTGGAAGTTACGGTGCAGGCGTCCTTGCCGTTTAGCAATCGCCAGCGCATCTTCAGGCAAGGCGAAGTGATCCATCCCCACATACACATAGCCTGCAGCGATGAAGCTCTCGATGGAAGAAGACAGCATGCTTACTTTGTCGGGCGCAGAAGGAAGGTCTTCTTGCAAGATACGGCGCTGCGGCTTGAAACGCTCGGGCAAATGTGCATAGGCATACAGGGCAATACGATCTGGGCGCAACGCCGCAACCTGCTTTAATGTGCGGGCAAATGACTCTGCATTCTGCTTGGGTAAGCCGTAAATCAAATCGACATTGATCGACTCAAAGCCCAGCTCACGAGATGCTGCCACCAGATCAAACACCTGCTCTGCAGGCTGTTCACGGTGCACCGCTTTTTGCACCTCAGGATCAAAATCCTGAACACCAAAGCTCAGGCGGTTAAACCCGATCTCTTTGAGCACCGCCAAGCGCTCACGCGTCACCGTCCTTGGATCTACCTCAATCGAATATTCGCCAGCGGGATCAAAGTCAAAACGCTGACCCAGCATGCGCCACAGCTCGCGCAACTCTTCATCCGTAAGGAAAGTGGGCGTACCCCCACCGACGTGAAACTGGCTGACAACTTGCCCACGGCCACAGTGCTGCAGGTGCAAATCCACCTCGCGCTCCAAATAGCGCATGTAGGTGACAGCACGCTCATGGTGTTTGGTAATAATCTTGTTGCAGGCGCAGTAGTAGCACAGGGACTCACAAAAAGGAATGTGCACGTAGAGCGACATTGGCTGCTTTGCCGCAGCGGTCACTTTGCGCTGCTTCAACGCCAAGATATAGTCATCATCACCAAATGCCTCCACAAACCTGTCAGCAGTGGGGTAAGAGGTGTAGCGTGGACCAGGCACGTCATAGCGTCGCAAGAGTTCGGGGGTGACTACAGTCATGAATCTTTTTTCCTTGTTGCCCCTACTTTGCAACAATAAGCCACGTTTATCCTTGACTTGAATCAAGGGGGCGATGTAAAAGCAATGCCACAATTTGATTCATATCATTCGTAAAACCAATGCCACACTTTGATTCAAATCATTCATGGCTGCGCTCTTCACTCTGATAGTTCCGTTTCTATTTTTTTTAACATCTAGCCTACGTCTTACTCATAGACATATGGGCTTTTGAGTACATGACTCCACCATCCATCAAAGTAACCTGTTCCAACTGCAATCTGCGCGAACTCTGCATGCCCGTGGGCCTGAGCGAGCAGCAGTTGCAGCGCATTGATGACATTGTGGCAACGCGCCGCAAAGTCAAACGTGGAGCAACGCTGTTTCGCAACGGAGAAGCCTTCACGTCGCTGTATGCCATTCGTACGGGGTTTTTCAAAACTTGCGTGGCAACCGAAGATGGCCGGGATCAGGTGACGGGCTTTCAAATGGCAGGCGAGATCATCGGCCTGGATGGCATCGTCAATGATCACCACACTTGCGATGCCGTCGCACTAGAAGATGCGGAAGTTTGCGTCATGCCGTTTGATGGGCTGGAGGAAATTTCGCGCGAAGTGACTGCCCTGCAAACCCATGTGCACAAAGTGATGAGCCGGGAAATTGTGCGCGAGCACGGCGTCATGCTCCTGCTTGGCAGCATGCGTGCTGAAGAACGCTTGGCAGCATTTATTTTGAACTTGGTACAGCGCCTTCACGCTCGGGGTTTTTCCTCGTCAGAGCTGGTGCTGCGCATGACACGCGAGGAAATCGGCAGCTACCTGGGCCTCAAGCTGGAGACAGTGAGCCGCACCTTCTCCAAGTTTGTGGAAGAAGGCATGGTCGAAGTCAAGCAACGCCACGTCCGCATTCTGGACACGGCTGCATTGCAACGTCTGGTGAACAGCCAGCACGAAAGCAATAAATAAGAAATTGCAGGCTGGTTCAGCCAGCCCAAAAGCCTCCCACGCTATCGCTTTGGGAGGCTTTTTTTATGGCTGCCCTACCTGACATCGATAGAAAACATCGAGGACCTCCCTCAGGATATGGAAGGTTCTCCGTTGACCTTCGCTGCGGGTATGGACAGCAGCATTGTCAAATAGCCCGCCACTGAAAATACTGCCCAGAAAATAAAGAAGGCAATCGTATAGACAGCGCTGCGTGATAACTCAACACTTTGCCCCCACCACGACATATCCATAGGATCAAACACAGAAAAAACCAGCATTTCCATCACACCTGCTGCCAAAAAAGCAGGCCAGGCAATCCACATCCAGCGTTGTGCCAACATATGTCTTCCTTTGTGGTTTGGTTTAACGCTTTTATTGTGCACACCGTATTTTCAATATCAGCGTGGGACAAATACCAAATAAAAAAGATAGCTGCTTGCGCTTATTAACAAAGGATTTCAAAGTCATTAATACCTGAATCCCTTGCAACATAAGCGCAAGCAGCTATCTTTACCAGTAAATTTAAATTATTTAGGCGTTAAATCAGGCAAATCCGCATCCGGTGTTACTGCGTGATTGCGCACCGCATTGGCTGGCGCATAGCTCTTGTCCTGGTTGCGTAACTGTTCGTTGATGTTCACACCCTTTTGGTAGTAATCCGCATCGACAATTGGATCAGCACCACGCGCAGCGATCACCGCCGTCAAAATACCAGCCACCACCACAATCGCCGGTCCAGACAAGACCAGCCACACGTGGCCATATTTCCACCATGGGCCAGATCGTGTTTCCAGTTTTTTTACGTTCTGAGACATGCCAAACTTTCTTTCATCTTTAGACATGGTGTGCAGAGCTTGCGCCCTGCTCACCGCAAATAACACTTTCTTAGCGGGGCACCAAGAAAACAGACTTTTCTCGTACGTGACCTTTTCCACTTTGCGCAGAAATCTCGAACTCAATTCGATGCGAGCCTGAATCTGCAGTTCCATACGGAATTTGCACCCGTACAGCAACGCCACGCGTCTGCGCCGAATCCACAGCCACCTCGCGCCCCTCTACCAGCTCAATGCCTTCAAGGCCATCCACAGTCACCGTATAGGTTTGCGCTTCTTCCGTGGCATTCATGACTTGCAGACGGTATACGTTCTCCAGCTTCCCGCCCGCCGCAATACGCGCCAGCGATGCACGATCTCGGATCACATCGACTTTCAATGGCTCTCGCACCGCCATGCTAAACACCATTGCCGCGGACAGTCCCAGCAAGATGGCTGCATAAATCAACACCCTGGGGCGTGCAATCCGTCTCCAGATCTGGGAGCCTGGCCAACCTTTGCTGACTGCATTTTGTGTGGTCAGGCGAATCAGGCCCCGTGGGTAATGCATGTTGTCCATGACGTTATTACAAGCATCGATACACAAGCCACAACCAATACATTCGTACTGCAGACCATCACGAATATCAATGCCGACGGGGCAGACCTGGACACACAGCTTGCAGTCAATGCAGTCGCCCAGTCCTTGCGCCTTGTAATCTACTTCTTTTTTGCGAGGACCCCGATTTTCACCACGCAGTGCGTCATAACTAACAACCAGAGTGTCCTTGTCAAACATCGCGCTCTGAAAGCGTGCGTAAGGACACATGTATTTGCAGACTTGCTCACGCATGTAGCCGGCATTGCCGTAAGTGGCAAAACCATAAAACAGTACCCAAAAAATCTGCCAGCCACCTTCCAGAGCCAACAACTCGCCACCCAGCTCACGGATAGGTACAAAGTAGCCAACAAAAGTAAACCCTGTCCATAAAGCGATGGCAATCCACAAAAACTGCTTGAGCGTCTTGCGCCAGACCTTCTCCAAGGTCCAGCCGGATTGATCCAACCGGATACGCGCACTACGGTCGCCTTCGACTTTGTGCTCAATCCACATGAAGATTTCGCTATACACCGTTTGCGGGCATGCAAAACCACACCACAGCCGACCCGCTACCGCCGTAAACAGAAACAGCGCCAAAGCACTAATGATGAGCAAGCCCGTGAGGTAGATGAAGTCCTGCGGATACAGCACGTAGCCGAACAAATAAAAACGGCGGGCACCCAGGTCAAACAAGACCATCTGCCGCTGCCCCCATTCCAGCCACGGCAAACCATAAAAAAACAACTGCGTCAGCCACACCATTGCCCAGCGCCAGTTCATGAATTTTCCGCTGATGGAGCGCGGATAAATCTTTTTATGCGCTTCAAAAAACGATACGGTTTTTTCCTGGCTTTCCGCTTTGATAGGAATGGTTTTTTGCGGTTTTTTCTGCTCGGAACTCATGGGTCACACTCCCTAAATCGCACCAAAGAAAAAGGCGGCACACAGTGCCGCCTTAGACATCATTACGATGCTCAGTTAGCTGTTCCAGGCTTGTTAGACAAGCCCCAAACATATGCGGTCAGAACGTCAATCTGTGCAGGTGTCAACTTCTTGTCCTGCGCAGGCATTTCGTTCATCTTGCCATTCGTGATGATGTCAACAATGGCTTTTTCGCCCCAGCCGTGAAGCCAGATGTCATCCGTCAGATTCGGCGCACCTAGCAAGGTATTGCCCTTGCCATCCATGCCATGGCAAGCCGCGCAAGCCGTAAATTTCGACTTGCCCAGCGATGCCTTCAAAGAATCATGGGGGCTGTTAGACAGGCTCAAGACGTAGTGCGCCAAATTACGCACATCCTCGGCGGTACCAACCACTTCAGCCTGAGGCGGCATCATGGACATACGGCCTTGGGTAATGGTCTGCTTGATATTTTCTGGTGCACCACCGTGCAGCCAGTCAGCATCAGTCAAGTTAGGAAAGCTCTTGCCGCCACGTGCGTCAGAGCCATGGCACTGAGCGCAGTTGTTCATGAACAAGCGCTCACCAATTGCCATGGCCTGGCCATCCTTGGCTACATCTTCTGTGCTCATGGCCGTGAAACGTGCATACATAGGCTCCAATTCAGCTTTGGCTTTCTCCACCTCGGCTTCATAGGCACCCACTTGGCTCCACTGCATCTTGCCAGCATAAGCACCCAAACCGGGGTATGCCAGCAGGTACAGCAAGCTAAACACGATGGTGATCACAAACATCCAGATCCACCAGCGTGGCATAGGATTGTTCAGTTCGCGCAGGTCTTCGTCCCACACGTGGCCAGTCGTGTTGTCGCCATCAGAGACCACCTTTTTACGGGCAGTGATGATGAGCAGCACCAAGCAGGCGACGATGCCCACAATGGTGATGCCTGCGACGTAGACCGACCAGAAGTTATTTACGAAATCGCTCATGGGATGTTCTCGTTCTGGTGGAGAAATCAGTCTTGTTGGAACGGCAGTTGCGCTGCTTCATCGAAACGTGCCTGATTGCGGCGGGCATACGCCCACCACCAGATACCGATGAAAAGCGCCATCGAAACCAACGTTGCAACAATGCGCATGGTGGTGATGTCCATAGACTGATCCTTTTTACTTAAGCGCGGTGCCCAGACCTTGGAGGTAAGCAATCACTGCTTCCATCTCGGTCTTGCCCTTGACTTGCTCAGCAGCACCGGCGATTTGCTCATCGGTGTAAGGCACGCCAACCGTACGCAACGCTGTCATGCGCTGTGCAACCACAGTGTGATCCACCGCATTTTTTTCCAGCCATGGGTACTCAGGCATGTTCGACTCTGGAACCACATCGCGAGGATTGTTCAAGTGAATACGATGCCATTCATCGCTGTACTTGCCGCCCACACGGTGCAGGTCAGGACCAGTGCGCTTTGAGCCCCACTGGAAGGGGTGGTCATACACGAACTCACCAGCAACAGAGTAGTGGCCGTAGCGCATGGTTTCTGCACGGAAGGGCCGAATCATCTGCGAGTGGCAGTTATAGCAACCTTCGCGGATATAGACATCACGACCCATCAACTCCAGTGGCTGGTAAGGCTCAACACCTTGCACAGCTTCTGTGGTCGATTTTTGGAAAAACAGGGGCACAATTTCCACCAGGCCACCCACAGCAACTACCAGCAAGATCAGAACGATCATCAAAAAGTTGCTGGTTTCTACCTTTTCGTGGGTAAAACCTTTGGAGGCCTTATCGTTATTTACAGACATTTTTGGCTCCTCGTACTTAGGCGTGAGCAGGGTTAACGGCAGGCACTGCCACCTTCACAGAACGACCCGAAGCCACTGTCTTCATAACGTTCCAAGCCATGATCAGCATACCGATCAAGTACAGCAGACCACCGATCATGCGAATTACGTAGAAGGGATAAGAAGCCTTCACGCTTTCCACAAAGGTGTACGTCAAAGTACCGTCAGCATTCACAGCACGCCACATCAGGCCTTGCATCACACCGGAGATCCACATCGCAGCGATGTACAGCACGATACCGATGGTTGCCATCCAGAAGTGCAGCTCAATGGCCGACTTGGAGTGCATTTCGGTCTTACCGAACAAGCGAGGAATCAGGTAATACAACGAACCCATGGTGATCAGGCCAACCCAGCCCAAAGCACCAGAGTGCACGTGGCCGATCGTCCAGTCTGTGTAGTGCGACAGCGCATTCACAGTCTTGATTGCCATCATGGGACCTTCGAACGTGGACATGCCATAGAACGACAGGGACACGATCAGGAAACGCAAAATGGGATCTTCACGCAGCTTGTGCCAGGCGCCAGACAACGTCATCACCCCGTTGATCATGCCGCCCCAGGAAGGTGCCAGCAAAATCAGCGAGAACACCATGCCTACGGACTGCGTCCAATCAGGCAACGCGGTGTAGTGCAAGTGGTGCGGACCGGCCCACATGTAAGTGAAGATCAAAGCCCAGAAGTGCACGATCGACAGGCGATACGAGTACACAGGACGACCTGCTTGCTTGGGTACGAAGTAGTACATCATGCCCAGGAAGCCTGCGGTCAGGAAGAAGCCCACCGCATTGTGTCCGTACCACCACTGCACCATCGCGTCTTGCACGCCGGCATAGGCAGAGTAGCTCTTCATGAAGCCTGCTGGAATGGCTGCACTGTTCACAACGTGCAGCAAAGCTACGGCGATGATGAAGGCACCAAAGAACCAGTTGGCCACGTAAATGTGCTTGACCTTGCGTGTGCCAATCGTTCCAAAGAACACGATGGCGTAAGACACCCACACCAAGGTGATCAAGATATCGATAGGCCACTCCAGCTCAGCGTACTCCTTGCCAGAAGTAAAGCCCAAAGGCAAAGACACTGCTGCAGCCACGATCACCAATTGCCAGCCCCAGAAGGTGAAGGCAGCCAGCTTTGGCAGAAACAACGTGGTTTGGCAGGTACGCTGCACCACGTAGTAGCTTGTTGCGAACAAGGCGCATCCGCCGAACGCAAAAATTACCGCATTTGTATGCAATGGACGCAGGCGTCCAAAGCTAAGCCAAGAAATACCGAAGTTGAGTTCGGGCCAGGCCAATTGGGCAGCGATAAAAACGCCGACCAACATGCCTACGACCCCCCACACCACGGCCATGATAGAAAACTGCCTAACTACGGTATCACTGTAGTGTGCAGCACTAGTTTTTAGAGAATCCATCGGGCACCTCTTAATATGCAGTCGAAAGTGTTCACTGTTATGGTTTTTACGTTGTTGACAAACATCAATCGTCTCGAAGAATGCGTTCAGCCTCTTGCTCGACGCTTTCAAACTGTCCGCGGTAAATCGCCCACCACAAGCCTGCGGCGATGATCAGGACAAGAACCACGGACATCGGAATTAAGAGATAGAGAATTTCCACGACAGGACTTTCAATCAGGCAGCCACGGCGCTCACACCAAGCGCCTGTACGGGCTGCTCATCCGCATTCGCAGCACCCGATAGCGGCAATGGTTTCACCAGCCGGGCTGCGTTCAGCACCACCAGTACAGAGCTCAAAGCCATTCCAAGCCCTGCCAGCCAGGCAGGCATCAATCCCGCCATGGCTAAAGGGATGCAAACTGCGTTGTACAGCGCAGAGAAAAATAAATTTTGACGCACCACACGCAGCGTCTTGCGTGCCAGCAAAACGGTTTGCAGCACCAGCTCCAAGTTATCACCCAGCACCACAAAATCTGACTGCGCCCGAGCCAACGGCACAGATCGGCCAAAAGCGAATGAGACGTTAGCACCAGCCAAAACAGGGCCATCATTCAAGCCATCTCCAACCATGCCAACGCATTGC
Source organism: Comamonas sp. CMM02 (assembly GCF_014851485.1). Classification (NCBI taxonomy): domain Bacteria; kingdom Pseudomonadati; phylum Pseudomonadota; class Betaproteobacteria; order Burkholderiales; family Comamonadaceae; genus Comamonas; species Comamonas sp. CMM02. The sequence goes on from NZ_JACUZW010000005.1 coordinate 109,401, forward strand.
CCCGCTGCCTGGACAGCACGAATGCGCTCCAGCTTGGATTGCGGAGAGCACTCTGACTTGTAGTCCTCAATACCCAGCTCTGCGGCTACCCGCGACACGGCATGCGGCCCGTCACCAGAAAGCAGTTGCACACCTACGCCAAGCTGTCGCAGCCCATCTAGTACCTGGATCGCCTCACTTCTCACACCTTCGTCCAATTCAAAAGAAGCAAGGACTTGAATGTTTGTTGGCGATGCTTCCAATGCCAAATACACGGCTTGTACGCCGGTTGGCCATGCACTGGCTCCAGCGACAAAGGAACGTGATCCCAACCGCACCCATATAGGTGCTTCATCATCTCCTGTCGCGGCCTGAACCTGCGCCCTCAATCCATGCCCGCTGAGCTCCTGCACCGACAGAACTTTCCACTTGGACACGCAGGACATTCCAAAGCCTGCGACTGCCTTGGACACCGGATGCATTGAATTTTTCGCCACAGCCGCAGCCAAGCCCTGCCACAAGGAGGCATCTAACTCATCCAGCACTGACATGCGGGAAACCTGCATCCCATCGCGTGTCAAAGTTCCAGTCTTGTCAAAGACCAATGTGTCAATTGATGCCAATACTTCCAGCCCCTGCAAATTGCGCACCAACACGCCATGACGAGCAAGAGTTCCGGCAGCCGTCAACATGGCCACAGGTGTTGCCAAAGAAAGTGCGCAGGGGCAGGTGACGATCAAAACTGCAGCCGCAATCATGAGAGCCCGCCCAGGGTCTACGGGCCACCAATACACTGCAGATGCGATAGCCAAAACAAGCACCACCACCAAGAAAGGCCCCGCAACCTTGTCCGCCAGTTGCGCCAAACGCGGTTTCTGTGTGGACGCGCTTTCCATCAAATCAACAATCTGTGCGAACTTGGTCTGCCCCCCAATTCGCTCGACCTGCACTTCTACAACCGCTGTCAGGTTAAAGCTGCCTGCAATAACCCGATCGCCTTCAGCGCGAGACACAGGGCGTGACTCTCCAGTCAGCAAAGCCTCATCTGCCTGCGTATGGCCTTTTATAACGACACCATCTACAGGAAATGCTTCTCCCGGCAGGATACGCAGCACATCACCCACCCCAATGTTTCTCAGCGCAACGCGGTGAAACTGACCATCACAAGCCTGTTTTTCAATGCTGTCCGGCAGCCGATTAAGCACAGCATCCAGCGCACCGGCAGTACGGTCACGCAATCGAATTTCCAACCAACGCCCTGCTAGCAAAAAAGCTACAAACATGGTCAAAGAGTCGTAGAAAACCTCTTCACCAAAAATACCTTCAGGGGAGAATGTGCCAATCGTGCTGACAATAAATGTGATGATCATGCCCAGAGCTACAGGCATATCCATACTCACGCGACGATTTCTTAAATCGCGCCATGCACCACTAAAAAATGGGCCGCACGCAAAGATCAGCATGGGTATACAAATAACCCATGAGGCCCATCGCAAAAGCCGCTCAAACTCCATGAGCAAATCACCCGGCTGCGCGTTATACGACGGCCACGCATACATCATGACCTGCATCATGCAAAACGTTGCCAGCAGCCAGCGCCATAAGGCTTTGCGATACTGTGCCTGCCGCATTTCACGAGCCACTGCATCTCGCGCCGGTACTGCCCGATAACCAACTTTTTGCACTGCCGCCATCCACTGCGAAGGAAGCACTTGAGAGGGCCGCCATACCAGGCGCGCGCGCTTGGCCGCTGCGCTTACGTCAACCTGTACAACCCCAGGAACAGCACGCAGCGCATCTTCAATCACTAGAGCACAAGTTGCGCAATACATGCCCTCTATGGCAACCTGTGAATCCCACACTTCGATGTCTTGCGGCTTGAACGCCTGGATTTTCTGCTGTCCATAGGGCTTGCCGAAACTCACCCACTCCGCAGGATCATCGAGCAGATGCAGGCCACTGCTGGCTGAAGAAACGTCTGCATCAGATGCTGTTTGCTCCTGAGCAAAAGGAGACTGCGGAAGGTCTTGGGGCATGCCCGCAAGGGTACCCACAAACCACTTAGAGACATTGACTTACATCAAGACCGACCAAGCCACACGATTTATGCTTTAAAACGTCAGTAATGAAAACTTGGAGATAAAAAATGTACGAACGCATTCTGGTTGCTACCGATGGCTCCTCACTGTCCGACAAGGCTGTCAGCCATGCCATGGAGCTTGCAAAGTTGAGCGGAGCCTCTGTCGTTGCCTTAAAGGTCATACCACGCTATCCCCGCAGCTATTTGGAGGGCGGTGCAACGATTGACTTGTCAGAAATCAAGCGCATCGAAGCGCAATGGGCAGACCAAGCACAGTCCGTACTGAACAAGATCAAAGCGGACGGAAAAGCAATGGGTGTTACCGTCAAGACCAGCGTTGCAAAATCTGATCTGATTGCAGAGTCAATCATTGCCGCGGCTGATAAACAAAACGTTGACCTGATTGTGATGGCATCACATGGGCGCAAAGGCATCAAGCGTCTGCTGCTAGGCAGCGAAACACAGCACGTACTGACACACTCTCAAGTGCCCGTCTTGGTCTTACGCTAAATAAGCCAATTTGCAAAAAGGTCCTTTGGACCTTTTTTATTTACGCATGCAAATTTATAAAAGCTAAAAGCCCAAGCACTAAATCAAAAAAACTCAGTCACATTGCTGCCGAACCCTGCTTCAAAATTTTTGAAGAATATGTGAGTAAGATACGTTAAAAAACTATCGCAACGCCATCACGGGCATCAACAATAAAAATAGAGAATTCAAAATATAATTCGCAGAATCTCTATTACAAAAATTACACGAAATTAATACCATTCTTGTGAAAATAAATTCAACCACAACGACATTTATTTTTCACACAAGCAAAAAAATACATCCGATGCTCAAAAATTCGCTGAGCGCTTTTGAATAAATGCCGTCACGCCTTCGCAGTGTTCTGCCGACGCAGCGTAAGCATAAGGAGCAGGTACAGCTTCATTAAGGGACAGACTTCGCATAGCCTGTTTATTCAAACGCGCCGCTTGTGGTGACAAACTTGCAATGCGCCTTGCCACGCCTTCCACCCGTTCGTGCAATCGAAGCGCCGGTAAAGGCTGTGCGCACCATCCCGTCGCGGCCATGTCTTGGGCAGAGAACACTGCCGCCTCCAGTAGCATGCGTTTTGCAGTATGCGCTCCCACAGCAGAAGCGACCAAATGCAGCTCTTTGGGTGCCATAGGAAAACCCAGCTTAGCAATCGGGGCACCAAAGCTAGCATTTTCTGAAACCCATCGCACATCGCAGCAACTGGCAATTTCAACGCCTGCCCCCATACAAACCCCAGCAATGCTTGCCACAATCGGCACATCACAGGACAGCATGGCATTCAAGCCCCCCCATACGTCTTCTTCATGAAATGCAGCCAGACTATCAGGGTCAAATCGAAATGCGGGATATTCCGCAATATCACCTCCCGCGCAAAAATTTCCTCCATGGCTTTGAACGACGATGCAGCGTGCCATGTGGTTTTTCTGAATATCCTCGAATATAGCTTTCAATTGACGCCACATTTTGCGCGTCATAGCATTTAATTTTTCAGGATTGACTATTTCAACACTGAATATCCCCGCATCCTCACCCTGAATCTGTGACCATGGCTCAATAGTGATTTCTCCACTCATGCGCCAGCCTCTTCAGAGTTTTTATAAAAAAGATTCGTCAGCCCCATACTTTTCAGACGCTGAGCCCATTGCATCGTGTCTTGTTTTACCAGCGCAGTAAAAGCGTCACCATACACCCCCCCCCACCGGATGCCCATCGCCTCGAAATTGGAAGACATCACCGCGTCGCTGCCCATACGCTCAAAAACATCCACCATAGTGGCAGCTTGCGCATCAGATAATTGCTGCGGTGCAAATAATCCATACCATGTCACTCTCTCAAGGGAATGAACACCGAGCTCTTGCGCACATGGCACATCTGGCAAAACATTGGCACGCTGAGTTCCCGTGATCATCAGTGGTTTTAGGCGACCGCTGCGAATATGTGGCAAACAGGAAACGAGGCCATCAATCATCATATCCACGGAGCCCACAAGCAAATCCTGCAGGGCCGGGCCTGCCCCACGGAAATGGACGAACTCAAAATGCAAGGATTCTTGATGTTTCAAGATTTCGGAAGAAATATGGCTAGACGAGCCAATGCCAGCAGTCGCCATACGATAGCGTGCGGGCTTACGACTTAAATCTGAAAGCAGCTCCATGGCTGTGCGCGAGCGCATGCGTGCTGGATTAACCAAAATTACTTGCTGAACGGCCGCCACCATGGCCAGTGGCCGCAAGTCATCAATAAAATCAAACTCATCTTTGCTGGTCAGTGCACGTGCCACGGCCAAATAGCTGCCACCAAGCAATAAATTTTGTCCGTTTGCCGCAGCTTTTGACGCAAAGTTTGCACCTTGCACCCCTCCAGCACCACTTTGATATATCAAACGCAGCGGCTGCTGCGTCTTGCGCTCAAATGACTGCGCCAACTGCTTTGCCAAAATAGCACTGGGCCCGCCAGCAGGAAAAGGAACAATCAAATTAACTGGTTTGTTTGGCCATGCATTTAAGGAGGGCCTTGCGCCATTGACGCTTTGTGCCCAAACGGGCGGCATGGCCGCCAGTGTGGCCAAGCATTGCAAATAAGCACGCCGATCTAACACGCAGGGCTCACTTTCTTTCTATTATTTTGACCAGAACCTCGCCTTTACACCGCTGAACGTCGTTGTGCCCATATCCACATCATTGCACCACCCACAATCATCGGAATGCACAGCCACTGACCCATGCTCATACCCATAGACAGGATACCCAGGTATGCATCAGGCTCCCGGAAGTACTCTGCGATAAAGCGGAAGCTCCCGTAGCCGATCAAGAATGCAGCAGCAACCTGACCTGGCCTATGCTCCTTTCGCGCGTATATCCATAGCAGCAAGAAGAGTAAAACGCCTTCCAGTAAAAACTGATAAATCTGCGAAGGATGGCGCGGCAGCATTGAGCCGCTTTGTGGAAAGACCATCCCCCAGGGCAAATCAGGGTTCGAGAAACGCCCCCACAGCTCACCGTTGATAAAGTTACCAATACGCCCTGCAGCCAAACCTGTGGGCACACACGGCGCGACAAAGTCCACAACCGACAGCCACGAGCGTTTGCGCGAATAGGCAAACCAGCACATAGCCCCGATCACGCCCAACAAGCCACCGTGAAAGCTCATTCCACCTTCCCACACTGCGAACACCTCTAAAGGATGACTCAGGTAGTAAGCAGGCTTGTAAAACAGGCAATAGCCTAAGCGCCCCCCCACAATCACGCCGATTACGCCTTGAAACAGCAAGTCTTCTACATCCCTGCGCGTCCACGCAGCATTGCCTTGCAAACGATTGAAAGGAGGATGCTTTAACCTGCATATGCCCAGCCACATGAACAAGCCAAAGGCGGCCAAATATGTCAAGCCATACCAATGGATGGCAATCGGCCCCAACTGCAGGGCTACGGGATCAATCTGTGGGTACATCAGCATGCTATGCATTGTGCCGCAGCCGGTAACACCGCGATGACACATGCGTGCCATAAAGAACCAATCGCGAATGATTCTGCGTTTCGCATGCATGCAATGCGGCAGGCTAGGGTTTATAAATCTGCAATTTGGAGTAAACCAAACACCCCACCATACTTGTGGCTTCAGCTACCCATAAGAAAACAGAACTATGCAAGGTCATCCTGAAGTCATCACCTGCCTGAACGAATTGTTGCGCGGCGAGTTGGCGGCCCGCGATCAGTACTTCATCCATTCCCGCCAATATGAAGATCAAGGCTTTATGCGCTTGTATCAGCGCATCGATCATGAAATGGCAGAGGAAACCTCTCATGCGGACATGATCTTGCGCCGTATCCTATTTTTAGGCGGCAAGCCTGATATGCGCCCACACCCATTTACGGCGGGCAATACCGTCGAAGAAATGCTGCAAAAAGACTTGGCTGTGGAGTACCAGGTGCGTGACAATCTGCGCAATGCCATGGTGCTATGCGAAAAACACCATGATTTCCAATCGCGAGATTTGTTGCTGGCGCAGCTTAAAGATACCGAAGAAGACCACACCTACTGGCTAGAAAAGCAACTTGGGCTTATTCGCATGATGGGTCTAGCCAACTACCTGCAATCTCAAATAGGCTCCATCGCCTAATCAGTGCACACAGTAAAAATCAGTGGCAAGTTTTTACTGTGTGCAAGTCGCCTGCGCAGCACCACCGGGGCTGCGCATCAATGTCAAGTCGGCATGCATGTTTAGCGATCCGGCTGCAAGCAGCCGTGACCAACGCATTTCACACGCGACTCAGAGATCACGCTCTCATCATCAAAAGCACAACGGAGGCTTGCAGTGTGTTTTTGCAGGAATGCATCGCCATAGTTCACTGGGATTGCATGCAGCATGAGCCCGCAGAATGCCTCGCCGAACTGCATCGCAGGAGAAAAAATTCCGTACTGTGCAGGGTGAAAAGTTGCAAGGCATCCATAGCCCATTCGGGGGGTGAGCAGCTATCCCAAGCCACATACCAACAATGAACCTGCTGTGGAAAAGCAAAAAGCCCCAGCATTGCTGCTAGGGCTTTTTTATGGGGCGATCAATGGGGCTCGAACCCACGACAACCGGAATCACAATCCGGGGCTCTACCAACTGAGCTATGACCGCCGTAACTTGTGCATCTAGCCCGCTTTAAAAAGCGACCTGGACACTTAAACTGGGGTGGCTGATGGGGCTCGAACCCACGACAACAGGAATCACAATCCTGGACTCTACCAACTGAGCTACAGCCACCGGAAGAGATTATTATTATAGCTGGTTTATTTACCCCTTATGGGAACCAGCTATGATTTTTTCACTCAGGGGCGCGGAACCTTGAACTGAACCTTGAATTTCTTCTTGAGCAATTCATAGTAAGCAGCGCCCTCTGCAGTACTTATCAATTGTACATACTGCAGCGAGGCTTGGCGGGCTGAATCAGCACTTCTGTCCGTGGAGGGCAGAATTTTATTCACTTTCACGATGGCATACCCTGCATCACCCAGACCAACACCTTCCCAAGCAGGCAAAGCATCGGTTTTAGCTTGCAACGCTGCATCCAGCACCTGACGCGGCATGCCCAATGGATTGTCACGCGCAACTACGACGGCTGGCAGCAGCCCTTGCGCCTTGGCTGGATCAGCGCGCCACTCTTTGAGCTTGGCTTCACCAGCTTCACGCGCCAGTACGACGGCCTGCTGGTCCACATACAAAGTTTTCACGCGCTCTGTCACTTCATCAAATGACAGCTGCTTCGTGGGTTGATAGCTGACTACACGGCCAGCGACCATTTGGTTGGCACCCAGGTCAATTGCGTCGGTATTGCGCTTGTTGTCAATACTGTCTGCGGAGAACAAAGCATCCAGGAAAGCCTGACTGGCCAGAGGCCCTTGGGCATCAGGACGCGGCTCACGCGTAACGCCATCCACAGTTTGCAACTTCAGGCCCAGCTTCTCTACCGCAGGCTGCAGACTTTCCGCTTGCTCATACACCGTATTAGCAAACACCTCGGCAACTTCGGCAAATTTACGTTGCGCCTGCTGATCCTTGAGATCATTTGCAATCTTTTCGCGTACCGATGCAAAACTTGGAACAGGAGGCTGCTTCACATCTGTCAGTTCAATGATGTGGAATCCAAACTCCGACTCCACAACCGCGCTGATGGCGCCCTTTTCCATAGAAAAGGCTGCCTGCTCAAACTCAGGAACCATGGCACCACGTGCAAAGAATCCCAAATCGCCACCCTGCGCTGCAGAGCCCGTGTCCTGGGACTCGGTTTTTGCAACTTCGGCAAAACTGGCAGGGTTGGCCTTGACCTTGTCGTAGATGGCTTGCGCTTTGGCTTTGGCTGCCTCACGCTCAGCCGCAGGCATGCTCTTAGGAGCGTTTACCAAAATATGACTGGCTCGACGCTCTTCTTGGCCACCCGCCAAACGGGCTGCATTTTCTTTGTAGTAGGTCTGCAGATCAGATTCATTGAGCTCGATGCCGTCACGCACCGTCTTCAAATCCAAGACCACGTACTCCACCTTCGCTTGCTCTGACTGCTGAAACTTCGCCAGATGCGCCTGGTAATAAGCCTTCAGATCCTCATCGCTCACCTTGACCTGGCCCACGAAATCCTTGGCCATGAATTGTGCGACTTGAATTTCGCGACGCTGCAAAAAAGCGTCCATCGCAGCATTCACCACCACGGGGGTTGCCAATGCAGTATTCATCACATTGCCAACGACCTGCCCCAAGGACATATCACGGCGCAGCGAAGCCTCGTAACCTTCTGGCGTCATGCCCTGAGCAGCCAGCAAAGCACGGTATCCATCCGCATCCAAACTGCCATCAGCTTTGCGCAAACTGGCAATCGCAGGAATGCCCTGCAGTGTGCGCGCCAGCGCTGCATCACTGGTCACCAGGTGCATCTTCTGTGCAGCGATCTGGAATACCCGGTCACGCACCATCCGCTCCAAGCTGGCATAGCGCGCTTCTGGCGAGTCCAATAGCTTGGAATCCATTCCTGGGTTTTCTGCACGCAGCCGGTCACTCTCGTAGCGATGCGTGTTGTCCCAGTCATTTTGGGTAATGTCTTGCCCATCAACACGCGCAACTGTCGGGCTGGAGCCCGAGAAGTAACTCTGGTCGATACCGACAAAAATGAACGAGGGAATGATCAGCAAGAACAGCAAGATCATGACGAACTTGGAGTGCTTGCGGATTGATTCGAGCATAGTCAATCTTTCTGAGGATACATAAAAAAAGGCGAACCCACGCTCGCCTTTTTAATGGAATAGCGCAGACGCAAACGTTTTGCAGCACGCAAACCAAATAAGGAAACTCAAAGATTCTACCTGCTCAACCCTTCCATGCATTCAGCAGTTGCATCAACTCTGCGTAGCAGCGATCACAGACTGCAAATAGACAACAAAAAAGCACCTCGGCTTATGCCAAAGGTGCTTTTGGGGATTGAAGTGGTGGGTGCTAACGGGGTCGAACCGCTGACCTACGCCTTGTAAGGGCGCCGCTCTACCAACTGAGCTAAGCACCCACTGCAATCTAAAAAAACAGAACATCCGATTGCCAGAATGTTCACACAGCGAATGGTGGGTGCTAACGGGGTCGAACCGCTGACCTACGCCTTGTAAGGGCGCCGCTCTACCAACTGAGCTAAGCACCCGCTGTGAAATAAAAAAAGCATCTAGATCACTCTATATGCTTTTTACAGTGGGAAGTGGTGGGTGCTAACGGGGTCGAACCGCTGACCTACGCCTTGTAAGGGCGCCGCTCTACCAACTGAGCTAAGCACCCCACTGTTAAAACCTTGATCAGTTCAAAGCGTCTTTCAGTGCCTTACCTGGACGGAATTTAGGCACCTTAGCTGCTTTGATCTTGATGGCATCACCGGTACGTGGATTACGGCCAGTGCGTGCAGCACGCTTGCCAACTGCAAAAGTACCAAAACCTACCAAAGAAACTGTACCGCCCTTTTTGAGGGTTTTCTTCACTGCATCAATCGTCGACTCCAGCGCGCGAGCTGCAGCAGCTTTGGAGATGTCGGCGTTATTAGCAATGTGCTCAATCAGTTCAGTCTTATTCACAAGATGCCTCTCGAGAAATGGTTGTTGGAGCGCCTTTGTGACAGAGTTGGAAACTCAACACCGCATGGTGCTTGTCAGCGTTAGGCGAGATTCTAGTCAGGTTTGCCAGGCATTTTGACGAAAAAGCGATTTTTTTACCGCTTTTGCGCGAAGTGACTTTCCGCATTGACAAATGCATCTACCGCTTCATCTGCGGCAAGCGTTCACTTTTTACACGGCCCTGCAGATAGAGGCAACAAAAAAGCGCCAAAGGTGTGTCCTTGGCGCTCTTGCGTTGTGCGATGCGAGCTAGTGCTTGACGCGGCTGCGAATCTCTGGAATTGCTTTTTGCAAGTAATACACCATGGACCAAACGGTCAGCACAGCGGCAATCCAAATCAGGATTTGCCCCCACAAGCGGGTATCCACTACGCCAAACAATACGCCGTCATACAACATGAAGGGAATTGCCACCATTTGCACCGTCGTCTTGAGCTTGCCCAGCATGTGCACAGCCACACTCTTGCTGGCGCCAATCTGTGCCATCCATTCACGCAAAGCAGAGATTGCGATTTCGCGGCCAATGATGATCAACGCCACAAATACATCGGCACGCTGCAAATGCACCAGCACCAGCAACGAAGCGCACACCAGAAACTTGTCTGCCACAGGATCCAGAAAGGCTCCAAACGAGGAAGTCTGGTTCAAGCGCCGCGCTAAAAAGCCATCCAGCCAGTCTGTCGCCGCAAAGACGATGAACATCAACGCCGCAATCAGGTTGCGGGTTTCGGGCGGGAATGGCGCGTAGAACACCCCGACGATCAAGGGGATCGCGACAATGCGCGTCCAGGTCATCAAGGTGGGAATGGTGAAGAACATGGGCGCGATTGTGTCACGCCTGACGCACTTTGAACGCAAGCGTGCACTTGGTAAAACTGCGTAGGTAGCCAAGCATCAGTGCAATGCGCGGTAAATATCATCGGCCAAACTGGCAGAAATACCGTCTACCGTCATCAGATCTTCAATGCTGGCGTTGGTCACACCACGCACCCCGCCAAATCGCTGCAACAAGCGGGCGCGACGCTTGGGGCCGACACCTGCAATGTCCTCCAGAGTGCTTTGCCCTGTACGCACCTTGGCGCGCTGTGCACGCATGCCCGTAATGGCAAACCGGTGTGCCTCGTCACGAATCTGGGCAATCAGCATCAAGGCTGCCGAGTCGTGCCCCAAATAGACTTTCGGTCGGCCATCGGCAAACACCAGCTCTTCCAGGCCGACTTTGCGGCCTTCACCTTTTTCGACACCCGCAATCCGGGACAAGTCCAGCCCCAGCTGGGTAAATACTTCGCGCGCCATGCTGACCTGCCCCTTACCTCCGTCCACCAAGACCAGATCAGGCAAACGGGGTGCACCGCGCTCAGGCTCTGCACCGCCGGCGGCCTGCAAGGCTTCTGCCACAGGCTGGTAACGCCGCGTCAGCACCTGGCGCATGGCGGCATAGTCATCTCCTGGGGTAATGCCTGTGATGTTGAAGCGGCGATATTCGCTGTTTTGCATCTTGTGGTGGTGAAACACCACGCACGAAGCCTGTGTGCTCTCACCTGCCGTGTGCGAAATGTCAAAGCACTCGATCGTGAGTTCATCCAGGCGTTCCTGCGGCAAATCCAGTGCCTCGGCCAGTGCGCGCGTACGCGCCTGCTGCGAGCCCTCTTCGGCCAGCAAACGTGCCAGCTGAATGGCGGCATTTTGCTCTGCCATCTCCAGCCAGATGCGACGCTGCTCACGGGGTTGCTGCACCGCCGTGATCTTGTAGCCAGCCTGGGCTGACAGCGCCTGAATCAACAGCACATCGACTGACTCACTCATGACCAGCACAGGCGGGATGGGCACATCAATGTAGTGCTGCGCCAAGAAGGCCTCCAGCACACGTACCTCTACCGATTGCTGCAGCACCTCGTCCTCCAGCTGGTAAACACCCATGGCATCGTCCAGTTGAGAAGGAAAGTACGCGCGGTCACCCAGATGCCGGCCACCGCGCACCATGGCCAGATTCACGCAAGCGCGTCCACCTTGCACCTTGACGGCCAGGATGTCGACATCTTTATCGCTGGTGGTTTCAATCGCCTGCTGGTGCAGCACTGTGGACAGGGCTGACATTTGATTGCGGATTTCTGCCGCTTTTTCATACTCCTGCTTTTGCGCATGCGCCATCATGCGGGCCTCCATTTGCTGCAGCAACTCCTGCGTTTCACCGCGCAGCATGGCCTCGGCGTTGCGCACATCGGTGGCGTAGTCCTGTGGGCTGATGTGATTGACACAAGGGGCAGAGCAGCGCTTGATTTGATAGAGCAAGCAAGGACGAGAACGGTTGGCAAACACCGTGTCTTCACAGGTGCGCAGCCTGAATACTTTTTGCAGCAGTTGAATGCTTTCCTTGACTGCCCATGCACTGGGGTAAGGACCAAAGTAACGGTGCTTCTTGTCGGTACTGCCGCGGTAATACGCTATGCGCGGAAAGCGCTGGCCCGGGGGGGCGCTTGCATCGCCATCGCGCACCGACACACCGGTCAACTTGAGATAGGGATAACTTTTGTCATCCCGAAACAGAATGTTGTACTTGGGGTGCTGGGTTTTGATGAGGTTGTTTTCCAGCAGCAGCGCCTCAGCCTCTGAGCGCACTACCGTGGTCTGCAGACTGGCAATTTTGCTGACCATGTGCCCAATGCGCGTGCCGCCATGGTCTTTCTGAAAATAGCTGCTGACGCGACGCTTGAGATTGCGCGCCTTGCCCACGTACAGCAGCTGGTCGGCCGCATCGAAATAGCGATACACGCCAGGCAGCGACGGCAAAGCCGCAACCTGGGCCAATATTTCAGGAGAATGCTCAGCAAAAGACATGCACGCATTGTGGCGTCTTGTGCAAAGCCCGCACAAAAACGCTTTGTGCTATTTCAAATAAATAGCTGCCTGCGCCAGCGGTCTTTGTTATGCACACAAATGCCGCGTCTGCAGCAATCACGCACAGCCTCGTGCACTGACCCGCCTGCGCTACCATCGCCCGCCCGCACTATTGCGGATCTTTTTGACACAGCCATGCCCACTGCAACACCCCGCTTCATGCCCGCCCAGCGCTGGGATATTTTTTGTCAGGTGATCGACAACTATGGAGATATTGGTGTGTGCTGGCGTCTTGCGGCAGAGCTGGGCGCACGTGGCGCCTACGTCAGGCTGCGCACTGACGATGCATCGGCTCTGGCATGGATGGCGCCACAGGGTGCACAGAATGTCTGCATCCTGCCTTATGACGCAGCAACCGACGCCGACACGCACGCTGATGTCGTCATTGAAGCATTTGGCTGTGAAGCGCCTGCACCTTATCTGCATGCTTTGGCACAGCGCCATGCGCAATGCCAGGCAGTGGGAGCACGCCTGCCTGTGCTGGTGAATTTGGAGTATCTGTCTGCCGAAGACTATGTAGAGCGCTGTCACCGCCTGCCCTCGCTGATCATGTCCGGGCCCGCTGCAGGCATGACCCGCTGGTTCTTCTATCCGGGGTTTACCGCCCGCACAGGCGGTTTGATACGCGAGCAACAGCTGCACACCCGACAGGCCAACTTTGACCGCATCACATGGCGCGCACAGCATGACGTGCGCAGTGATGACCATGCCATTTCACTGTTTTGCTACGAACCACCCGCGCTGCCCGCGCTGCTGCAGCAACTGGCCACCCCCAGCCCCGGGTTCGCGCCACGTTTGCTGGTCACGCCGGGGCGTGCTGCGGCTGCCGTCAAGGCTCTGGACAGTGCCCAGCGCCTGCATCCCGTCTATTTACCCGTACGCACGCAAGTGGCTTTTGACGAGATGCTGTGGGCCTGTGATTTGAATCTGGTGCGCGGGGAAGATTCACTGGTCCGGGCACTGTGGGCGGGCCAGCCCTTTGTCTGGCATATCTACCCGCAAGATGACAACGCCCACCATGCCAAGCTCGATGCTTTTTTGGACTGGCTGCAGGCTCCTGCCAGTTTGCGCAGCTTTCACCATGCCTGGAACGGCCTGACAGATGCTGCCACACTGCCCACAATCACCCCTGCATTACTGCAGGAATGGCGTGCCTGCGCCCTGCAAGCACGAGAAAAATTACTGACACAAAACGACTTGATCGCACAGCTACAACAGTTTGTGGCAGAAAAAAGCTAAAATCTCGGTTTTGCCCTCCTGATCGGCTGCCACCCACGTGTGCAGCTACGGCGTTTTGGACGGCTCCCGCCGCGGAACATGCGGCAGGCTTTTACGCTTTCAAAAGCGACATGCTTGCCTGCTGTGTTGAGCGGCTTCAACCCAACCAGCTAAGCAAGCTATGAAAATCGCACAAGAAATCCGTGCCGGCAACGTGATCATGCACGGCAAGGACCCCATGATCGTTCTGAAGACCGAATACGCTCGTGGCGGCCGCGGTGCAGCCACTGTGCGCATGAAGCTCAAGTCCCTGATCGGCAACTTCGGCACAGAAAACGTGTTCAAGGCCGATGACAAGATCGACAACGTGATCCTGGAAAAGAAGGACTGCACTTACTCCTACTTCGCGGACCCCATGTACGTGTGGATGGACTCCGAGTTCAACCAGTACGAAGTGGAAGCCGCCAACATGGGCGACGCCATCAACTACCTGGAAGACGGCATGGAAGCTGAAGTCGTGTTCTATGACGGCAAGGCCATCTCCTGCGAGCTGCCCACCACTGTGGTGCGCGAAATCACCTGGACTGAGCCAGCCGTCAAGGGCGACACTTCCGGCAAGGTGCTCAAGCCTGCCAAGATTGCTACCGGCTTTGAAGTGGCTGTGCCTTTGTTCGTGGCCCAGGAAGACAAGATCGAAATCGACACCCGCACTGGCGAATACCGCAAGCGCGTGTAATGGCCGTGCAGCGCCTGCCGCTGCCCACCATTGAAAAAAGGCTTCCTGCGGGAAGCCTTTTTTATTGCCTGATATAAAAAAATAAGAGCGCATAACGCTTACCAGTGCTATCTTTTAGATACAAAACATATTGAAATCGTTATCTAATAAGCGATAGCAGCTCTCTTTTTATCTACACCATTCTCCACCCGCCCCTGGCACGCTTCCTGCAGTTAACCCACCCGATTGATGCGGTTGCACCAATCCGGAAACAGGTAAACCCCAATATCTGTTTGGGTTGCATCTTTTTAGAATCGCGCCACTTTGCAATAGGCACAGGTTCTTCTTCAGGAGCTAGGCGGTTATGGCGACAACGACCATTGGCATCAAGGTAGACGAGTTGATGCGGGACAGACTCAAGGCTGCAGCCCTGCAATTGGGCTGCACGCCGCATTGGTTGCACAAGCAAGCGCTGCAAAGTTACCTGGAAGCGATTGAACAAGGTAAACCACTGCCTGAGCTGCAGTACCTGGGCAGCACCAGCCAGGGCGATGCTGCAGAACCCGAGCAAATGCCTGACGGCGGTCAAGCCTATGCACCGTTTTACGCACTGGCCCAAGATGTGCAAGCACAAAGCGTGCTGCGCGCGGCCATTACTGCCGCCTACCGCCGCCCTGAAACCGAGTGCCTGCCCTTGCTGATGGCACCTGCCACCAGCACCCACCCCGCGGACGTGCACGCACTGGCTGCTCGCCTGGTACAGGCCTTGCGCGAAAAACGTCACAAAAAGACGTCGGGCGTCGAAGCGCTGGTGCAGGAGTACTCGCTCTCCAGCCAGGAAGGCGTGGCCCTGATGTGTCTGGCTGAAGCCTTGCTGCGCATTCCAGACCGTGCCACACGCGATGCACTGATTCGCGACAAGGTCAGCAAGGGCGACTGGAAGTCGCACACCGACTCCCCTTCCCTCTTCGTCAACGCGGCCACCTGGGGCTTGATGATTACCGGCAAGCTGGTCAGCGTGCACAGCGAGCAAAAGCTGGGCTCTGCGCTCAGTCGCCTGATTGCCAAAGGGGGTGAGCCCCTGATTCGCCAGGGTGTCAACACCGCCATGCGCATGATGGGCGAGCAGTTTGTCACCGGGCAGACCATTGCCGCCGCACTGGCCAACAGCCGCAAGCTGGAAGAAAAAGGTTTTCGCTACTCCTACGACATGCTGGGCGAGGCCGCGACCACCGAAGAAGATGCCGCACGCTACCTGCAGTCGTACGAGCAGGCCATTCATGCCATTGGCCAGGCTTCACAAGGCCGTGGCATTTACGAAGGCCCGGGCATCTCCATCAAGCTGTCGGCCCTGCACCCCCGCTACAGCCGTTCCCAGCGTGATCGTGTGATGCAAGAGCTGTTTCCGCGTCTGCTCAAGCTGGCTGAACTGGCACGCCACTACGACATTGGCCTGAACATTGACGCTGAAGAAGCAGACCGTCTGGAAATCTCTTTCGATCTGCTGGAGCAGCTGTGCTTTGCCCCATCACTGGCAGGCTGGAACGGTATTGGCTTTGTGGTGCAGGCCTACCAGCGCCGTGCGTATGCCGTGCTGGACTGGATCATTGATCTGGCCCGCCGAAGCAAGCACCGCCTGATGGTGCGTCTGGTCAAAGGCGCGTACTGGGACAGCGAAATCAAGCGTGCCCAGGTGGACGGGCTGGAAGACTACCCCGTGTTCACGCGCAAGCTGCACACCGATGTGTCGTATCTGGCCTGCGCCCGCAAGCTGCTGGGTGCACCGGAGGCCATCTTTGCGCAGTTCGCCACGCACAACGCCCACACACTGGCCAGCATTTACCACATGGCTGGCAACAACTACTACCGGGGTCAGTACGAGTTTCAATGCCTGCACGGCATGGGCGAAGGCCTGTACGAAGAGGTGGTGGGCGATACAGCCAACGGCAAGCTGGCACGCCCCTGCCGCATTTATGCACCCGTAGGCACGCACGAGACCTTGCTGGCCTACCTGGTGCGCCGCTTGCTGGAGAACGGTGCCAACAGCTCTTTTGTTCACCAAATTGGGGATGAAACCGTGGCCATCGAGCAATTGGTGGCAGACCCCGTGGCCGCAGCCCAGGCGCTGACCCCGCTGGGCCGCCCGCATGATCGCATTCCTGCCCCTGCTGATTTGTATGCCGCGCAGGCGCGCAGCAACTCAGCGGGCGTCGATCTGAGCAACGAGCAGCGCCTGGCCTCTTTGTCGGCCGCGCTGCTGGGCAGCGTGGCACCGCTGACAGCCCAGCCCGCCAACGCTGCGCACCTGAGCGCACAAGCCATTCACAACCCATCCAATGCCAGCGATGTACTGGGCGAGGTGCGCATGGCAGGCCATGCAGAAGTGGCGCTGGCCATGGCACAGGCCCAGCACGCGGCCCCCATCTGGCAAGCCACGCCGGTCAATGCCCGCGCGCAAGCCCTGCAACGCGCTGCCGATAGCATGCAGGCGCAACTGCAGCCGTTGATGGGTTTGCTGTGCCGCGAAGCGGGCAAGACCTTGCCCAATGCGATTTCTGAAGTGCGCGAGGCCATTGACTTTCTGCGCTATTACGCGCAGCAGGCCGAGCAGCACCTGAACAACGACAGCCACCGCCCCTTGGGCGTGGTGGTGTGCATCAGCCCCTGGAATTTTCCGCTGGCCATCTTTGCCGGCCAAGTGGCTGCTGCGCTGGCAGCCGGCAATGTGGTGATTGCCAAACCGGCAGAGCAGACCAATTTGATCGCTGCCCAAGCTGTGGCCATGCTGCACCAGGCAGGCATTCCAGAGCATGCGCTGCAACTGCTGCCCGGGGACGGCGAGACCGTTGGCCAGGCCCTGGTGGCCCATCCGGCTACAGAAGCCGTGGTGTTTACGGGCTCGCACCCTGTGGCGCAGCACATTCACCGCACACTCTCTGAGCGCCTGGGCAGCCACGGCAAGCCGGTGCCACTGATTGCAGAAACCGGCGGCATCAACGCCATGGTGGTGGACTCGTCCGCACTGTCCGAGCAAGTGGTGGGCGATGTGCTGATGTCCGCCTATGACTCTGCGGGCCAGCGCTGCTCAGCACTGCGCCTGCTGTGCCTGCAAGATGACAGTGCCGGCCACGTGCTGCACATGCTGCGCGGCGCCATGCAAGAGCTGCGCGTTGGCAACCCCGACCAGCTGGCCACCGATGTAGGCCCCGTGATTGACGCGCAGGCCAAGGCAGATATCGAAGCCTATGTCGACACCATGCGCAGTCAGGGCCACCGGGTGACGCGCCTGGAGCTGCCCGCAGAATGCCGCCACGGCCACTTTGTCGCACCCACGCTGATTGAAGTGAGCCGTGTACAGGACCTGAGCCGCGAAGTGTTTGGCCCCGTGCTGCACGTGCTGCGCTATGCCCGCAAGGACCTGGATGCCCTCCTGGAGGAAATCAACCGCCTGGGCTTTGGCTTAACGTTCGGTGTGCACACGCGCCTTGATGAAACCGTGGCCCACGTCTCTGGCCGTATCCACGCTGGCAATATTTACGTCAACCGCAACGTTGTGGGTGCCGTCGTGGGCGTACAGCCGTTTGGCGGTGAAGGGCTGTCTGGCACCGGCCCCAAAGCCGGTGGCCCGCTGTATCTGTTCCGACTGCTGGCGCAAGCGCCCGAGCTGTCGCAGCTGCCCATCAGCACTGCGCGCGGCACGCAAGCTTTGGCCATTGCCGCTGACCAGCACGTCATGCTGGATGGCCCCACTGGCGAGATCAATCAATACCTGCTGCTTGCACGCGGCCTTATCTGGTGCATGCCCACCACCGTTGAAGGGCTGCACGCGCAGTGGCAGGCATGTCACGCCACCGGCAACGCCCTGTTGCTGCAAGACAGCGACAGCCTGCGGGCACTGGTCATGCAATGGCAGCAGCAAACACCTGCTGCACAAAACGCTGCATTGCAATGGGCCACCGAGGCCGAGATTGCACAGCTGCCATTGCAGGCCGCGCTGGCGGAAATCGACACCGATGCCCTGCTTCCCCTGCAGCAGCAGTTCAGCGCACGCCCCGGCCCCCTGCTGCTGGTTCAGGGCCTGACCACAGAAGACATTCGCAGTGGCGAGCGCTACCGCCATGAGCGTTTGCTGCGAGAGGTCAGCATCAGCACCAATACCACCGCAGCCGGTGGTAACGCCAGCCTGATGATGGTGGGTTAGCCCCATTCCTTTTGCCACTACAGCTTTCTAAAGTCCCTTTTTCCCTCTGACCTCTCATTTCCAACCCTAGGAGCACCGCAGCATGAAAACTTCTTCATCTTTCAAGACTTTGACCAGCACCGTGGCACTGGCCTGCGCCTTTGGCGGCCTGATGAGCGCCGCTCAAGCAGAAACCACCGTGCGTCTGGGCTTTGCAGCGCCTTTGACCGGCCCTCAGGCGCACTACGGTGAAGACATGCGCAACGGCCTGACACTGGCGCTGGAAGAGGCCAACGCCAAGGGCATCAAGCTCGATGGTGATACCGCCAAATTCGTGCTGGTCTCCAAAGATGACCAGGCAGACCCCCGCACCGCCGTGCAGGTTGCACAGCAAATTGCGGACGCCAAGGTCAACGGCATGCTGGGCCACTTCAACTCGGGCACCACCATTCCTGCATCGCGCGTGTACAACGACGCAGGCATTCCCCAGATCGCCATGGCCACATCGCCTGAGTACACCTTGCAAGGCTATGACAACACCTTCCGCATGATGACCAGCGATACCCAGCAAGGTGCAGCAGTGGGCGTGTTCATGGTCAAGGATCTGAAGGCCAAGAAGATTGCCATCATTGATGACCGCACCGCTTACGGCCAAGGTCTGGCAGACCAGGTCATCCAGGCCGTCAAGCGCGCTGGCGGCACCGTCGTGGCCCGCGAATACACCACGGACAAGGCCAGCGACTTCACCGCCATCCTCACCAGCATCAAAGCCAAGGGTGCTGAAGCCATCTTCTTTGGCGGTCTGGACGCACAATCGGGCCCCATGCGCCGCCAGATGGCCACGCTGGGTCTGACCCAGCCGCTGGTCTCGGGTGAAATGACCCGCAGCGACACCTTCCTGCGTCTGGCTGGCGACGCCGCCAACGGCACCTATGCATCGCTGGCCGGCGTACCCCTGAAAACCATGGCCCAGGGTGAGAAATTTGCCGCAGCCTACAAGGCCCGCTTCAAGGCCGATCCCGGCGTTTACGCGCCCTACGCCTATGACGGCGCATGGAACATGATCACGGCCATGCAAGCTGCAGGCTCTGCCAAGGGCGACAAATACCTGCCCAAGCTGGCAGGTCTGAAGCGTAGCGGTGCCACCAGCGCCAACATTGCCTATGACAAGAATGGCGATCTGAACGAAGTGGCCGTGACCATCTACACCGTCAAGGGCGGCAAGTGGGAAGAGGTCAAGACCATCGTGGATTCGGCCAAGTAATGCGAGCCTGCCACCGCCCGCTTGCATGGGCGGTGGCAGCTGCTCAGGCAGCCATTTGCTGTGATTGACTTCACCGCAACATCTCGGACTTGCCACTCACAGCAAGTTCATTTTTTTCCGACTGCCCACGCCGCGCGGCGCGCCCGTCATGGATATTTTTCTGCAACAAATCATCAACGGCCTGACTGCTGGCAGCGTATATGCGCTGGTAGCACTGGGCTACACCATGGTCTACGGCATCATCGGTCTGATCAACTTCGCCCACGGCGATGTGGTCATGGTCGGTGCCATGACCGCTACCAGCGTAGTGCTGGGGCTGGTTGGCCACTTTGGTGACGTCTCTGTTTTCGTGGCTCTGGGCGCGGCACTTTTAGTGTCCATTCCTGTGTGCATGGCACTGGGCTGGACCGCTGAGCGCATTGCCTATCGACCACTGCGCCGTGCCCCCCGCTTGGCGGCTCTGATAACGGCCATTGGCGTGTCCATCATCATTCAGAACGTGGCCATGATGGCCTGGGGCCGCAACTACCTGAATTTTCCGCATGTCATCGAACCCACCGTCTTTCAGGTTGGTGATGCACGCTTGAGCATGCTGCAAATTGCCATCATGCTGGGCTCTGCGCTGATCATGGTGGCCTTGCTGCTGCTGGTACACAAAACACGCCTGGGCATGGCCATGCGCGCTACCGCACAAAACCGTGAAGTCGCGGGCTTGATGGGTGTGAACATCAACACCGTCATCTCAGCTGCCTTCCTGATTGGCTCTGCCCTGGCTGCGGTGGCCGGCGTAATGATCACCAGCTACTACGGCGTGGCGCAATACACCATGGGCTTCATGCTGGGCCTGAAAGCGTTTACCGCGGCGGTGCTGGGCGGCATTGGCAACCTGGGTGGCGCCATGCTGGGAGGCCTGCTGCTGGGCTTGATTGAGGCACTGGGCTCAGGCTACGTGGGCAGCCTGACCAATGGCGTATTTGGCAGCCACTACCAAGACGTGTTCAGCTTCATCGTGCTGGTGGTGGTACTGATCTTCCGCCCCTCTGGCTTGCTGGGCGAGCGTTCAGGAGACCGTGCATGAGCCACACCGCTTCGACCTCCAAACACCGCACTCCGGCCAAAGTCTGGCTGGGCGCATTTGCAATTGGTGCGGTGCTGCTGATGCTGCCTTTCTTGCTGGGCGCTACCGCCGGGCAGGGCTGGATTCGCATCCTGAACTTTGCACTGCTGTATGTGATGCTGGCCCTGGGCCTGAACATTGTGGTGGGCTTTGCAGGCCTGCTGGATCTGGGCTATATCGCCTTTTACGCCGTGGGTGCCTATGCCTGGGCGCTGCTGGCATCGCCACACTTTGACCTGCACCTGCCTTTTTGGATCGTGCTGCCCATCGGAGTCGCACTGGCGGCCATGGCAGGCATTGCGCTGGGGTTTCCGGTGCTCAAGCTGCGGGGCGATTACCTGGCCATCGTCACACTGGGCTTTGGTGAAATCATTCGTATCTTCATGAACAACCTGGATGCGCCGGTGAACATCACCAATGGCCCCCAGGGGATCAACCGCATCGATACCGTCAAGATTGGCGAATGGGCACTGGGTCGCCCGGAAACCATTCTGGGCTTTCGCATCACTGGGCCCGAGAAGTACTACTACCTGCTGATGGCGCTGGTGATTGTCATCATCTTCATCTGCATCCGCCTGCAAAACTCGCGCGTGGGGCGTGCCTGGGAGGCCGTCCGTGAAGACGAGATTGCCGCCAAGGCCATGGGCATCAACACACGCAACATCAAGCTCATGGCCTTTGGCATGGGTGCCAGTTTTGGTGGTGTGGCCGGTTGCCTGTTTGCCTCCATGCAAGGCTTTGTCAGCCCGGAAAGTTTTGGGCTGAGTGAATCGATTGCCATCTTGTGCATGGTGGTGCTGGGGGGCATGGGCCATGTACCCGGTGTTGTGGCGGGTGCGCTGCTGCTGTCCATCTTTCCTGAAATTTTGCGCAACATCGTGGTGCCCGTTCAAGAAACGCTGTTTGGCAGCGTAGTGGTAGACCCGGACGCCATTCGCATGCTGCTGTTTGGAGTGGCGCTGGTAACGGTGATGATCTTCCGCCCAGAAGGCCTGTGGCCCTCTGCGGTGCGCAAGCGTGAATTGAACAGTGGCAAGGAGACAAAGGCATGAGCGCATTGCCACACACCCACCAAGGCATCGCCACCGGCCAGCCTTTGCTCATTGCCAAAGGCCTGAGCAAACGCTTTGGCGGCCTGCAAGCCTTGAACGATGTGAGTTTTGAGATTCGCAAGGGCGAAATTTTTGGCCTGATTGGCCCCAACGGGGCAGGCAAAACCACGCTGTTTAATGTGATGACGGCGCTGTACATCCCCGAATCTGGCAGCTGCCAGTTTCAGGGGGTAGAGCTCACCCGCCTGAAGCCGCATGAGATCGCCATACAGGGCTTGGCGCGCACGTTCCAGAACATTCGCCTGTTCTCTGCCCTGACTGCGCTGGAGAACGTGATGATTGGCCAGCACCTGCGCACACAGGCCGGTCTGTGGGGTGCCATTGTGCGCAACCAGGCCACACGCCAGGAAGAAGCCCGCACCGAGGCCCGGGCGCTGGAGCTGCTGGAGTACGTAGGCATCTCTCACGTTGCCAATGAGGTGGCGTCATCGCTGTCGTATGGTGACCAGCGCCGCCTGGAAATTGCACGTGCTCTGGCCACCAGCCCCGCGCTGCTGGCTCTGGATGAGCCTGCCGCAGGCATGAACCCCTCTGAGACGGTGGTGCTGCGCACGCTGATCGAAAAGATTCGGGATGACGGCATCACCGTGCTGCTGATTGAGCACGACATGAAACTGGTGATGAACATGTGTGACCGCGTACTGGTGCTGGAATACGGCCAGGTGCTGTCCTATGGACTGCCGCACGATGTACAGCGTGACCCGCGCGTGATCGAAGCCTATCTGGGTAAAGGTGCGGCACAAGACCCGCTGCTGCACCCCGAACTTACCCACCCTACCCAACAAGAGCCTCGCCATGACTGAAGCGAACGCCCCCACCCCCATGCTGGATGTGCGTGGCATTGACGTTGCCTACGGCGGTATCCGCGCCGTGCGCAAGCTCAACTTGCACGTCAACCCCGGAGAGCTGGTTGCGCTGATTGGTGCCAACGGCGCAGGTAAAAGCACCACGTTGCGCGCTATTTGTGGCCTGGTGCCACTGGCAGCAGGTGCCATCCACTACAAAGGCCAAAGCCTGGCAGGCCAGCCCGTGCATGCCATGGTGCGCCAGGGACTGGTGATGGTGCCGGAAGGCCGCGGCATTTTTCCACAGCTGACCATTGAAGAAAACCTGAGCATGGGTGCCTACAGTCGCAGCGACAAAGCCGCGATTGCTCACGAAGTCGAGCAGGTCTACCAGCGTTTTCCGCGTCTGGCAGAGCGCCGCAAACAAACCGCAGGCACCTTGTCCGGTGGCGAGCAGCAAATGGTGGCCATGGGCCGCGCCATCTTGTCCAAGCCCCAGTTGCTGCTGCTCGATGAACCCACCATGGGGCTTGCGCCCATCATGGTGGACAAGATCTTTGAAGTGATCGAAGACATTTCCAAGCAAGGCGTCACCATCTTGCTCATCGAGCAAAACGCCCGCCTGGCACTGGAAGTGAGCCAGCGCGGCTATGTGCTGGAGTCGGGTGAGCTCACGCTGCAGGGCCCCGGGCACGAGCTGCTGCACGACCCGAAAGTGCGCGCCGCCTATTTGGGCGAATGAGCATGCGCTGCCTGGCAGCGCCCGGCAAAAAAGGCTTCCCAAGGGAAGCCTTTTTGTCTTCTGGATGCAGCCCTGCTACGCGGCCAGTTTTCGGATTTTGAACGCAGCAACAATCTGAAGAACGCCATAGAACAAAGCGCCTACGCCAATCCAGATCACCGCCACAATCAGCCCGGCAATCGGTGCTGCCAGCATCAGGCCGCCGAGAACCACGCCCAGCACGCCGCTCAAAATCAGCATCCATTCGTTGTCGATTTCTTTGCGAACGCGTACCGCAAAGATGATGCGCAGCACACCCGAAATAATGAACCAGACCGCCATCACCGTCACGAAGGCGGCGGCCATGGACACAGGGTTGGCTACAGCCATCACGCCAAAGAGCAGCGAGAGCAGCGCGTAAACAATCATCCAGCCCCGCGAAATGGGCAAATTCTTATTAAAGACAGCGATCAAACTCACGATGCCTTCGGCAATGGCCAGCAGGCCAATCGCCCACGTAATGCCTGCACCCGCGCGTACCGGCTCAAAAATGGCCATCAATCCAAACAAGGTGGACAAGATACCGAAGAGCAAAATCACCCACCAGGTTCGGCCGATGGTCAGTTGCAGTGCACTCGCTTGTGGATTCTGAGTTCCCATAACACCTCCATTGACATAAGTTTTTTTCAGTATGACCTTGTTTCATCCTGCGGCGCATGCCAGTCGCCTTCTGAGGCATTTTGCCTACATGCCCGTGCAAGGCCTGCCAGATTAGTATTGTTGCTGGCGCATGATTTTCACCCTCACAGCCAACGACATGGACAGGAGCCCCACATGCTGGACTGGAACGAATACCGCAAAGAACTTGCAGGCCGATTGGGTGAATTTGCCACCCTCAGCCCCGGCACCATGGAAGGCTACAAAGCACTTTCCACCGCAGGCAGCAAGACCCACCATCTGGATGCCAAGACGCGCGAGCTGATTGCGATTGCCGTGGGCGTCACAACCCGCTGTGACGGCTGTATTGCCGTGCACACCAAGGCAGCCAAAGCGGCTGGCGCAACCAGAGAGGAAATAGCCGAAGCACTGGGCGTGGCCGTGGCCTTGAATGCCGGTGCTGCGATGGTCTATTCCGCTCGAGCGCTGGATGCCCTTGGCGAATAAATAGGGACGGTTTTTCCAAAAAAAAGGCTTCCAGATAGAAGCCTTTTTTCAATTTAAGTAGCTGCTTGCGCTTACACCACCTGCGTTTCAGATGGTTTTCTATCTGAAACGTAGTAGACACCAGCGCTGGCAGCTCACTTTTAATTCAACATTAAACCGGAATGCCCACCAGATCGTGCCCTTGCACGCCCAGGATACGCACGGAGATCAGCTCTCCAGTCTTGTAGGTCTTGCTGGCCTTTTCGGGCGGCTGGATATGCACCACACCGTCAATCTCAGGCGCATCGGCATAGGTACGGCCAACGCCGCCCTTCTTGCCCAGGCCCACAGACTTGTCGACCAGCACCTTCATGACCTGGCCCACACGGCGCTGCAGGCGCTGCGTGGAGACCTCTTCAGCCACTTCCATGAAGCGGGCACGGCGTGCTTCGCGCACTTCCAGCGGCAGCATACCGGGCAGCTCATTGGCCGTAGCGCCTTCCACAGGGCTATAGGCAAAGCAGCCTGCACGGTCAATGTCCGCTTCGCGGATGAAGTCCAGCAAGTGCTCAAACTCTTCTTCAGTCTCACCGGGAAAGCCAGCGATAAAGGTCGAGCGAATCACCAGCTCCGGGCAAATCTTGCGCCATTCGCGGATGCGGTCCAGATTCTTTTCACCAGAGGCCGGGCGCTTCATGCGCTTGAGCACATCGGGGTGGCTGTGCTGCAAGGGCACATCAAGGTAAGGCAGGATTTTGCCTTCGGCCATCAAAGGCAAAACGGCATCAACCGTCGGATAGGGATACACATAGTGCATGCGCACCCACGCGCCGTGTTGCTGGGCCAGCTTGCCCAGCTCATCGGCCAGCTCCAGCATGCGTGTCTTGACAGGTTTGCCGTCCCAGAACCCGGTGCGGTACTTCACGTCCACGCCATAGGCAGAGGTGTCCTGACTGATCACCAGCAACTCTTTCACACCGCCTTCAAACAGCGCTTTGGCTTCCTTGAGCACGTCACCAATCGGGCGCGAAACCAGGTCACCGCGCATGGACGGGATGATGCAGAAAGTGCAACGGTGGTTGCAGCCTTCCGAAATTTTCAGGTAGGCATAGTGCTTGGGTGTGAGCTTGATCCCCGCCTCGCCAAAGCTGCCAGGCACCAGATCCACAAAGGGGTCGTGCGGCTTGGGCAGGTGGGTGTGCACAGCATCCATCACCTCTTGCGTCGCGTGAGGGCCTGTCACCGCCAGCACGCTGGGGTGAATTTCAGCCACCATGGTGGCGCCGCCTTCCTTGCCCGCCTTGGCACCCAGACAGCCCGTGACAATCACCTTGCCGTTGACAGCCAGCGCTTCGCCAATCGTGTCCAGGCTTTCTTTGACAGCGTCGTCAATAAACCCGCAGGTGTTCACGATCACCAGATCCGCGCCTTCGAAGGTCTTGGAAGTCTGGTAACCCTCAGCGCTCAGCTGGGTCAGGATGAGTTCAGAGTCGGTCAAGGCTTTGGGGCAGCCCAAACTGACGAAGCCCACTTTAGGGGCGCTGTTTTCGGTGATCATTGTGTGAATACTTGTGGGGGATTGCGCCAACTGCGCACAACCTGCGCAGGGAAATCTAAGTCCCGGCCGGCGAAATCAAGGGGTGATTTTAACGAGTGACGTCTTTTTGTGCCCAAAGCCAAGCCCATAGCCCAGCAGCGGCATAAAAAAACGGGCCACATGGCCCGCTGCACGAACGCGGCAATGCTCAGCGCTTGATGCCAAACATGCCCATCATCTGCTCCGTCTGCTTTTGCATTTGCTCTTGCATTTTTTGCATTTGCTCGGTGTAGCTTGCAGACACCATGGGGTTGGGCATCTGCAGCATCTTGGCCCAGGCATCGACACCACCGCCCTGCTCAGCCATCTTGCCCTGAAAGTCCGTGAACATCTGCACGTTCTTTTCAATGAAACTGCCCATATGCCCCTGCATGGTGTGCCCGTAGAAACGAATAATGTTTGCCAGCATGGGCTCGGTAAACATGGGAGCACCACCGGCTTCTTCTTCCAGAATGATTTGCATGAAGATAGAGCGCGTGAGGTCATCGCCTGTCTTGGCGTCTTTCACCACGATGTTTTCGCGCTCCATCACCAGTTGCTTGACTTCTGCCAGCGTGATGTAGGTAGACGTTGCCGTGTCGTACAAGCGGCGATTGGGGTACTTCTTGATGACGCGCTGGTTGCTGGGTGCAGAGGTTGAGGTGTTTTCTTGTGCGGTCATCGGCAAATTCTCATGGCGAACGGGGAAAAGAGGGGGGTCGGCGCGTGCAGCCATTGTAGGAAAGGCTTTCTTGTCGCAGCGCAGCACTAACCCTAGCCAAGCTCACGATGTATCTTGTAAAAATATGAGCTTCAAGTGCTTTTACGGCAGGCATTTCAGCATGTTTCATGCTTTCCCACAAGCATTGTGCTTGCCTTGCTCGACCACTTTTCTGAAATTTCCAGTCAGATACAGGCAGCACTGCGCACCGCCACCACCCAGGCATTTCTTGCCCGCAAGGGGCTTTCTGGAGCAGTACGTTTTCGAGCATTTCTCTCCAAAAACAAACCGCACAATTTGTAAAAAATAACAGGAAATTGCTGTCAGAAAAATACCAAGAAATGACGGACGGCTGTGACAGTCGGTCTCCTACACACGCTGCGCCAACGCTGGCGCACACTGAGCCACAGGCAAACAGCATTTGTTTGTCGGTCACTATCCTGAAGGAGTAACTTATGGCCCAGCAACAGCAAAACCATGTGAACCAGCAGCAAGACCAAGACAAGACTGCCAAGGAAAAGCAGCAACAGCAGCAAGCACCCAACCAGCAGCAGCCCGGGCAGCAAAAACAGCAGCCCAGTCAACAGCGCTGAGATTTTGACTGGGAGGAAGGAGACCTACATGTCACCACTTCCCCAGACTCACTACACGCCTTGGAACGAGCAGCAGCCCTGGCCCCTACAGCTTGGTCAGCCGCTGACGGAACCCAAATACAGTCAACAGCAAAGCAAGTGCAATAAGCGGCAAATTGGCTCAGAGCCCAAGCCCTTAGCGCAGGAGCAAATGCACTAACCCGATAACAAGCAAGGCCCGCATGTGCGGGCCTTGCTTGTTATGGGCCTGCTTGCTGGGGCTTGGCACCATTCGTGGCGTGTACAAATGCCAGGGCCACCTCCAGGCCACACGCAAAGCCCTCAGGCGCAGATGTAAAAGTCAATACAGCACCGTGCTTGTCGGCAATGGTTTTCACAATGGACATGCCCAGGCCATAGCCAATGTGCTGCCTGTCCATGCGCGCATGCCGTTGCTGAATTTTTTGAATTTCCTCGGCGCTCAACCCTGCCCCGCTATCCCTGACCACCAGCGCGGCATGCGGTGCAGGTTGCACTTGCAGCACAACCGCACCCTGCGTATGGCGCAGTGCGTTCTCTATCAAATTGCGCAAGACAATGGCCAAACCATCAATATCTCCCCACACCCAGACTGCGCAGCAGGCATCAGGGGTGATGCAGTCCAGACGTTTCTGGGCCTGCGCTTGCTGCCAGAACTCTTGGGCTACTTCTTGCGCCAGCTGCACCAGGTTCACCCATGCAAAGTGGGCACTGTCACCACCTTCAGCCCGTGACAGCTGCAGCAGTCGCTCTGTGCGGTGGCTCAGCGTTTGCAGCGACTGCAGCGCCATGCGTACCTCATGCAGCGGCACGCTTGCACCCTGCTCCAGGGCTTGGTCCACCGCCGTCTGTAAACGCAGCCGCACCTCCGCCAGTGGCGTGCGCAGTTCATGCGCTGCATTGGCAGCCAGCGAACGCTCTACATTCAGCGCCTCCCCAAGGCGGCCAAGCAACTGATTGACGCCCTCTCCCACGGCACGCAACTCCAAAGGCATGCCCTGCACTGACAAAGGCTGTAAATTGCTGCCGCTGCGTGAAGTGATTTGCTGCTGCAATTGCTCCACCGCACCCAGCTCGCGGCGTGCAACCATCGACACCAGCCACAGCAGCACCGGCAGTATCACCAGCAACACGGCGACCAGCCCCAAAACAATGCGCTGGCTGGTTTCACGGCGCTCACTCAAAGGGTCGGCAAGCTGCAGCCACACCTGGTACTGCTCGTCGTAGAGGCTGAACACACGGTAGTCATCGGTGTCATAAAAACCTTGCCGCAGAGGCACCGCAAAAGGTGAAGCAGGCGTAGCTTGTGTGCGCAGCAGCACCTGCCCGGTCACATTGCGCAACTGCAGCAGCAAAGCTTCTGCATGGTTGGACCCCGGCAACTCACCCATCACTTGCGGCCCCGCTTCCGAAGCGGTGGATGCCATGTCGCTCAACGCCTCGTGGATACTGGCTTGCTGGGGGTGGGCCAGCTGAACTTCCAGCAACGCTGGGTACAGCTGGCGGTGTGCGCTCTCGATCAGCTCCACATCAAAATTTTCCTGAATCTGGCTGTCCACATACCAAGCCACCAACGCAGTACTGAGCAACCACACGGCCAGGACAGCAGACGTCAACGCGCGGCTCAGGCGCTGCACCAGACTGAGGGGCATTTTCAACGTAGCAGTCATTGCGCAAGCAACCGATAGCCCGTACCGCGTACGGTTTCAATCAAGGCACTACCCAGCTTGCGCCGCAGGCGGCTGATGAAAACTTCCAGCGTATTGCTGTCACTGCTGGCATCCCATTGATAAAGCGCTTCTTGCAAACGCTCACGGGTGAAGATTTGCCCCGGGCGGCTGGCCAGTACACGCAGCAAGGCCCATTCCTTGGGCGTCAATATGATGGGCGACATGCCTTTGCGCACAGACTCCCGCGCCAAGTCAATGGTCACTTCAGCGCATTGCAGCACGGAGCTGTTTTGCGCCCCTCTGCGCCGCTCAATGGCACGCAGCCGGGCCAGCAGTTCTTCGGGGTCGTAAGGTTTGACCAGATAGTCATCTGCGCCTGCGTCCAGCCCCCGGATACGGTCACTGACCTGGTCCCGCGCTGTCACCACAATCACCGTGGGGCGTGCATTTTCTGCTAGGGCAGCGGCATGCAGAAATGGCAACAAATGCAACCCTTCCCCATCTGGCAGGTTCAAGTCCAAGAGCACGGCCGCATAGTGTGTCGTCGCAACAAAAGCGCGCGCCTGCTGCAAATCTTCAGCCCAATCGACGCTGAACTGCTTGCTCTTCAAATAGCTTAATACCGCCTGCCCAAGCGATCGATCGTCTTCTACCAAGAGGATTCGCAATTTCAGCCCCCATCGAATGAAGTGCCCAGTGTAGAAGGCCCGGAAAAAGCACTGAAAGCTGAACGCTGTCTGAACAGTAACTTCAGGGGATATTCAGACAGCTTTTTTAGAGTGCAAAGCATGACTGAATTGCACGCCCCTACCCCTCTTGGTGTTCCCACCAGTACCCGTCACAGCTTCCACCTTCCACACCTGCCTGCTCTCTCGGTGGCTCCGCGCTGGGCCGCCCTGCTCTTGGCCATCTGGTGCAGCCTGGCCTTGAATCAGGCCTGGTGGAGAAAATTGGCCGAGCTTTCCAGCGAACAAAGCCTGAGCGCATGGCAGATGACTCTGACCGCTTTGGTGCTCACTGCGGCCACCTATTTGTGGTTCATGCTGCTTTCATGGCCCAAAGTGCGGCGCGTGGGCTGGAGCATGACGCTGCTGGTAGCCGCATCGGTGCAGTATTTCATGCTGCACTACGGCATCGTGATGGACAGCAGCATGGTGCGCAATACGCTGCAAACCAATACCAGCGAAAGTCTGGCCCTGATGAGCAGTGGCTTGCTGGTGCACGTTTTGCTGTACGCAGGTCTGCCTATAGCGGCCCTGTACGGCTGGGTTGAGCTTAAATCCACAGCATGGCGCCGCGACCTGTGGCGTTCAGCACTGCTGGTCCTGACCAACATCGCTGTCTTGGTGGGTGGTGGCTTGCTGCTGTACAAGCCCATGGCACCGCTGGTGCGCAACCATACAGAGATTCGTTACCTCATCAATCCGCTGGCCAGCGTTGTGTCTTTCAGCCATGTCACGCTCAAGCCATTGTTCAAGCGACCGCTGGCATTTCAAGCCATCAGCAACGATGCCACTCTGGGCCGCAGCTATGGCCTGCAGGGCATGGGCATGACTGCCGCATCTGCGCCCGCTGCGGCATCCGGCAACAAACCGCCCTTGCTGGTTTTGATTGTGGGAGAGACCACGCGCGCGGACCACTTTGGCTTGAATGGCTATCCGCGCAATACCACGCCAGAGATGGAAGCACGCCATGTCATCAGCTGGCGCAACGTGCAGTCTTGTGGCACCAACACCTTGGCTTCTGTGCCTTGCATGTTTTCGCATTTGGGCAAAAGTGGCTTTGAGTCACGCAAGTTTGAATATGAAAATTTGCTCGACGTTCTGAACGCCGCAGGGCTGAACGTGGACTGGCTTGACAACCAGGCGGGCTGCAAAGATGTCTGCAATCGCATCTCGCATGCACAGGCTGACCAGGTGGCGAGCAAAGCCTTGGTTGAACGCTGGTGCAAAGACGGTGAATGCCTGGACCAGTTGATGGTGGAGCTTCTGAACGAACGCCTGCAGACGGTCAACAGCCATGGCAAAAACAAAGGCACCGTCTTGGTATTGCACCAAATGGGCAGCCATGGCCCCGCCTATTACCGCCGCTCTTCGCAGCCCAGCAAGCACTTTCAGCCAGAGTGCACAACCAATGTCACCTCAGACTGCAGCCGCGGCCAGCTGGTGAATGTGTATGACAACAGCATGGTGGAAACCGATCATTTCGTGGCCCGCACCATTGATTGGCTCAAAACCCAGCAAGACCGCTACGAAACTGGCCTGATTTACCTCTCGGACCACGGAGAGTCACTGGGTGAAAACGGCCTTTACTTGCATGGCTTGCCCTACGTGATCGCGCCGCAAGCGCAAAAACATGTGCCTTGGGTTTTGTGGCCCGGCTCCTTGCTCAGCCGCACAAGGGTCAATGAGACGTGTGTGCGCCAGGATCTGGATCAGGCACTGACACATGATAATTTTTATCACACCGTACTGGGGCTCTTGGATGTGCGTAGCAACAGCTACCAAAGCGCACGCGATGCACTGCAAAACTGCAGACCCGCCACACCCAAGACCTTCAGTTAAGGCCATCCGTGATGTCACACACACCACTGGCCCAGGCAGGCAGCAGCCTGCAAGCATCTGCACCACAGCAGGCACCGATCCAAGATGCCAATCCTCAGAAAAATCGCACAGGCTTTCAGCGCATCTGGCACGCCACCTTGTACTCGCTGCAGGGTCTGCAGGCTGCATGGCAAGAAAAAGCATTTCGCCAAGAAGCCTGTCTGGCCGTGGTGCTCATACCCGCTGCCTGCTGGCTCGGCCAGAGCTGGGTGCAAGCATTCATACTGATTGCGACGGTATGTCTGGTCTTGGTCGTCGAACTGCTCAACTCCGCCGTGGAAGCGGCAGTAGACCGCATCGGTCTGGAGTGGCATGCACTGTCCAAAAAAGCAAAAGACTTTGGCAGTGCTGCCGTGTTCATGGCACTGCTGCTGTGCGCAGGGGCCTGGATCACTGCTGTGTACAGCTACTTTTTCTAATGCCCGCGATGGACAAGGCAAAGCGTACGCCGGCTTGCACCGACGCTTTACCCCAACCTCGCGTTGCTCACCACATCAAGCTACTTTGGCAATCACCTGACCTGCCTGCAAAACTGCACCGGCCTGCACCTGGATTTGAATCGTGCCGTGCGCAGTTGCAAGAATGGGGGTTTCCATCTTCATCGATTCGATCAGCGCCAGCACATCCCCTTCGCGCACTTGGGCGCCTTCCAGCACCTTCCATGCAACCAAGCTGCCGGCCATAGGGGCCACAAGGTCTCCGCTGTGGACTGCAGGGGCAAGGGGTGCAGCGCTGGCTTGCACGCTGCCAGCGCGGCCCAAGCCTTGCAGCAAGCTTGCAGGCAAACCCAGCACCACCCGTTTGCCATCAATTTCGATGCAACTGCGATGCAGGGGCGCATCAGGCACTGCATCGGGGCGCGGTGCCGCTGCCCAGGACTGCTGCATCTCGGTTTCAATCCAGCGCGTATGCACGCCAAATCCTTGCTCTGCCGTAAATGCTGCATCACTGACTACCGCCCGGTGAAACGGCAAGACCGAGGCAACACCTTCAATATCAAACTCGTGCAAGGCACGGCGGGCGCGCGCCAATGCCTGCTCACGCGTTGCGCCCGTGACGATGAGTTTGGCCATCATGGAGTCAAAGCTGCCAGGCACCGTACTGCCGGACACGACACCACTGTCAACGCGCACACCGGGGCCGCTGGGCGCAGCAAACCGATGAATACACCCCGGCGTTGGCAGATAACCGCGCCCGGGGTCTTCCGCATTGATTCGAAACTCAATGCTGTGCCCGCGCGGAGCCGGTGTTTCGGTGAACGACAGAGGCAAGCCATCGGCAATGCGCAGTTGCTCCAGCACCAGATCCACGCCCGTGGTTTCTTCGGTCACCGGGTGCTCCACCTGCAAGCGCGTATTGACTTCCAGAAAAGAGATTTGCCCGCCACGACTGAGCAAAAACTCCACCGTGCCCGCGCTCACATAGCCAGCCGACGCGCAAATGTCGCGTGCAGACTGGTGAATGCTGCTGCGTTGCGCATCGCTCAAGAAAGGTGCCGGAGCTTCTTCTACCAGCTTTTGGTTGCGCCGCTGCAGGGAGCAATCGCGCGTACCCACCACGACGACGTGACCGTGCTGATCGGCCAGAATTTGTGCCTCAATGTGGCGGGGGCGATCCAGAAATTGCTCCAAAAAGCATTCCCCACGACCAAAGGCGGCTGTGGCCTCACGTACCGCAGATTCATACAGCTCGGCCACTTCCTCCATCTGCCACGCCACCTTCAGGCCACGGCCTCCGCCACCAAAGGCCGCTTTAATGGCCACCGGGAAACCGTGTGTCTTGGCAAAGCTCACGACTTCTTGGGCGCTTTGCACCGGCTCTGCCGTGCCGGCCACCAAAGGCGCACCAACCTGCAATGCAATCTTGCGTGCCGCTACCTTGTCGCCCAGAGCTTCAATCGTTTCGGGGCGGGGGCCAATCCATACCAAACCGGCATCCATCACCGCCCGTGCAAACTCGGCGCGCTCCGACAAAAAACCGTAGCCAGGGTGCACGGCATCTGCCCCGCTTTGCTTGGCGATAGCCAGCAGCTTGGCAATGTCCAGATACGTCTCGGCAGAGCGCACACCATGCAACGCCCAGGCTTCATCGGCAGCGCGTACATGCAGCGCATCAGCATCAGGGTCGGCATACACGGCTACCGAAGCCACGCCGTAGTCTTTGCAGGCACGGGCAATGCGAACGGCAATTTCGCCACGGTTGGCAATCAAAACTTTGCGAATCATCGTCTTCCTTTCGCGCCCCCAGTGTCTGGGTCAGCGCTCAATATCAATGCTGCTCAAAAAACGGCGCCACTACGTTGAAACGAATACGGCAACCCACAGGAATCTGTGCTGCCAGCCCCAGGTGGTAGCTGGCCACCGCCGCAATGACGGGGTAGCCGCCCGTAAGTGGGTGGTCGGCCAAAAACAGTACAGGCTGCCCATTGATAGGCACTTGAATGGCCCCGGCAACCGTTCCTTCGCTGGGCAGCTCATCGTGGCGGCTGCGCTCCAGAGCTTGCGCCCCTGTCACACGGATGCCGACGCGGTTGCTTTGCGGCGTCACCAGCCACTCCTGCTGCGCAAAGGTCTGCAGCGCTTGCTCTGTGAACCAGTCCGTGCGCGGGCCCAGCACCACATCCAGCACCACCACATCACCCGCTTTGGGTAAAACGATGGCTGGCAAGCAGCACAGCTGTACCGGGCGCAAATCTGCTGGAGCAACGGCACTGCCGACTGGCACGCGCTGCCCACTTTGCAGGGGTGCAGGGCCGATCAACGCCAGGGTGTCGGTGGCACAGCTGCCCAGTACCGGCTCAACCTGCCAGCCGCCGCGCACAGCAAGGTAGCTGCGCACACCTGCGGTGGGTGCATGCAGTTGCAGCACATCCCCATCATTCAAGGCCACTGGCGCATAAGCTGCGACGGGCCATGCGCCACCTTGGGCACTGTGCACGGTCAACGACGCTTGCGCGCCCGTGATGGCTACGGTGGTTGCACCATGGCTGCGCAACCGCATCTGGCCCAGCACGTTCTCCAGCACCGGTGTGGCTACAGGGTTGCCCACCAGCCGGTTGGCCTGGTGCATGGCCACGGTATCCAGCGCTCCAGAGGCAGAAATGCCCAGCCCCGACATGCCATGGCGCCCACCATCCTGCACCAGCGTTTGCAAGCCGGCAGAAACAAATTCAATCGCTGTCAGCGCTTGCTGTGATTGCGCTGGAGGCTGTTTTGACTCGATGATGTTATGCGCAGGCAAATGCACCCGCGTCACCTTGCGCGCGGCATCGACAAACTGCACACGAAAGCCCGGTTGCACATAGGCGGGTTCAGGCCGCTGCAGATCCCACATCGGTACATCTGTCACGCCAATGAGCTGCCAGCCACCTGGGCTGGCGCTGGGATAGACGGCGCTGAAGTTCCCTCCCAAAGCCACCGAGCCTGCAGGCACCTTGGTGCGCGGCGATTGGCGCCGAGGCATCTGAAAATTGGCCCCGCCAGACAGGTAGACAAACCCCGGGGCAAAGCCGGCGAAAGCTGCGTCATAAGGTTGCGCGGTGTGCCGCTCAATCACCTGTGCCACAGAGATTCCAAGCAGCTCGGCCACATCGGGTAAATCTTCTCCGGTGTAACGCACAGCAATGTCCACCAAACGCCCCTGCACCGCCTCTGCGCTTTGCTGCGCCTGCGCCGCTTGCGCGCCGAGCGCTCGCAAGATGTCGATCAAGCTCGATGGGCTGATCACATGCGGCTCAAAGTGCACCAGCAAGGTTCGCGCGGCGGGTACCAACTCCTGCACACCCGGCAAGCGCTGCGCAGCCACGTGCCGGTACAAGGCCATGGTCTGCGCCAAATCATCCAGTTCGACCAGCAACGCTTTGTCACTGGCTGGCAAAAATCGCATGCTGCAGTCCTTCACGCCATCGACACAAAAGGCTGCAGGCTCACGCCCGCCTGCAGCAGGCGTTCGCGCATGCAGCGCGCCATCTCGACCGCACCGGGACTGTCACCATGCACACAGATAGAGTCTGCTTGCAGGCGAATACGTTTGCCGGTGATGGTTTCAATCTCACCGGTTTGCACCAGTTGCAGCATGCGCTGCGCAACCTGCTGGGGGTCATGCAGTACAGCCCCCGGCAGACGGCGGGACACCAGAGAGCCGTCTTCGTTGTAGGCGCGGTCGGCAAAGGCCTCTGCCACCACGCGCAAGCCACGCTCCTTGGCCCACTCAATCAGCGGAGCACCCGCCAGCGCCATCAGTGTCAGTTGCGGGTCCACCGCCTGAATGGCCTCAATCACATCCCCCGCCTGGCGGGCGTCCTGCGCAATGGTGTTGTACAGCGCACCGTGGGGCTTGACGTAACGTACACGCGTGCCCGCAGCCGTGGCCAGCCCTTGCAAGGCACCGATCTGGTAGATCACATCGCCCACCAGCTCGGCGCTGCTGGGGTCCATATTGCGGCGGCCAAAACCCGCCAAATCGGGATAGGCCACATGCGCCCCCACCGCCACACCGCGTGCAGCGGCTTGCTTGAGTGTTTGCAAGATGCCGGCGGGGTCTCCGGCATGAAAGCCGCATGCCACATTGGCACTGCTCACGATATCCAGCATGGCTGCATCGTCACCCATGCGCCATGCCCCATAGCTTTCACCCAGATCACTGTTGATGTCCATCTTGTATCCTCTTTCTTCAAACACCACGTCTTGATTGTTGAACAATCAAAGCAAATTCCTTACCAGCATCTTCACCATGCAGTCTCGGCACTTTTCTACCAGCACCACCCCCACCAGCCTGGCTGACACCGTCGCCAGCAACATTCGCCAGCAACTTATCCACGGCGAGCTGCGTGCCGGACAGCATCTGTCAGAAGCGGCACTGAGCCAGCAGCTGGACATTTCACGCAACACCTTGCGGGAAGTGTTTCGCATCCTCATCAAAGAGGGGCTGCTGCGCCACGAACCCAATCGGGGCGTCTCCGTCGTTGTTCCATCCATTGCAGACATCATTGACATCTACCGCGTACGCCGCCTCATCGAGTGCCCTGCACTGGAAAAAGCATGGCCCCTGCATCCTTCGCACAAACGCATGCGAGAGGCTGTTCAAGACGCCCAGCAAGCCCGCGATGCCAAAGACTGGCGCCGCGTGGGCTCTGCCAACATGGCTTTTCATGCCGCCATCGTGGCTTTGAGTGACAGCGACCGCCTGTCCGCCATGTTTGAAGACCTGACCGCAGAGCTGCGTCTGGCCTTCGGCATGCTCGATGACGCCGAATACCTGCACGCCCCCTATGTCGACCTCAACGCACGCCTGCTGCAAATGTTCATCGAAGGCCAGACCGCTGCCGCTGCACGCGAGTTGGAGACTTACCTTGTTCAATCCGAACGCATGGTTCTTGCCGTGTACGCACGGCACATTCCCTGAACCATTACAAAGCATGAATTGCACCAAATTTGGGCAAACGAAGAACAATGCACCAAGTTTGATTGAACAATTAATACCAAAACAACCAACAACGTAACGCTACATCACCCACAAATACTCTGTATTGTTGAAATCCCTGATGGTCATCTGTCAATGACGGTGGTACTTTTGGCACGCGATTTGCCTATAACACTGAGACAAGGGGCTGCAACGTCTTTCCGAGATCTGCCCAGCCACCTTCATTGCCACCCTTTGCAAGGAGCCATCCATGAAGCGTCGAATTTTTTGTGCTACAGCCACTCTCGTAGCCAGCATCGGTTTTAGCGGCACAGCCGCTGCACAGACCAAGTGGGATTTCGCCACAGCCTATGCAGCCCACAATTTCCATTCCAAGAACAACGAGCAATTTATCAAGGACGTGGACGCAGCCACCCAGGGCAAGCTCAAGATCACGCCGCACTTTGGCGCGTCGCTGTTCAAGATGCCTGAAATCAAGCGTGCCGTGCAAACTGGCAATGCACAGATGGGTGAGTTCTTTTTGGTGAGCTTCCAGAACGAATCACAGATCTTTGGCGCCGATGGTTTGCCTTTCCTGGCCAGCAACTACGACGAAGCCTTCAAGCTGTACCAAGCGCAAAAACCATTGCTGCAAAAGCTGCTGGACAAGCAAGGGCAGGTTTTGCTGTATTCCGTCGCATGGCCCCCACAAGGCATTTACACCAAGAAACCCATCAGCTCAGCCGCTGACCTCAAGGGCATGAAATGGCGTGTCTACTCCCCCACCACCGCCCGCATTGGTGAACTGGTGGGCGCACAGCCCGTCACCATTCAAGAGGCTGAACTGTCTCAAGCATTGGCAACAGGTGTGGTTGAAGGCTTGATCACCTCCAGCGCCACTGGTGCAGATAACAAGCTGTTTGAAAACCTGAAGTATTACTACAACGTGCAAGCCTGGATTCCCAAGAACGCCGTTGTCGTAAGCAAGAAAGCCTTCAATGCGCTGGGCAAGCCAGAACAAGACGCCGTGCTGAAAGCCGCCAGTGCTGCCGAAGAGCGTGGCTGGAAAGAATCGCGCGAAGTGGATGCCCGCTCGATTGCCACCCTCAAAGCTGGCGGTGTCAGCGTAGAAGAGCCCTCTGCACAACTGAAGGCAGATTTGGCCAAGGTGGGGGATACCGTTATCAAGGAATGGCTGGAAAAAGCCGGCCCTGACGGTAAAACCATCGTGGACACTTTCAAAGCATCCAAGTAACTAGACCCAGCTTGTATTTTTTGCCCTTGCTGCAGCGCCTTGCCGTTCAAGGGCATTTTTGTTTTCCCATGCATTTCCGTGAACGCCTGCACGGGCAACACGAAGGACATTTGCGATGCGCAGATTGCTTGATGGTCTCTATGCCGCCAGCGCTTGGCTGGCAGGCATCTCGATGATAGGTGTGCTGCTCATGGTGCTGCTCACCATTGTCAGCCGTTTCTTTGGGTTCGCAGCCCCTGGCACCGATGCCTATGCCGGATATGCCATGGCAGGCGCGGGCTTCATGGCTTTGGCCAGCACGCTCAAAGCCGGCGAGCATATTCGCGTCACGCTGGTGCTGGGCATGCTCAAAGGCAAAGCCTACAAGGCACTGGAAGTAACAGCCTTGACGATCGCCACGCTGCTGGCTGGTTTTCTGGCCTTTTATGCCAGCCGCCTGGTTTGGCAGTCTTGGGAAATTGATGATATTTCCGTTGGCATTGATGCCACTCCGCTGTGGATTCCACAAATTTTCATGGCACTGGGGACGTTGATCTTCTTCATTGCGTTCTGTGATGAATTGGTGATGGAACTGCTAGGCAAGCGCAAGCCCCGAGAAACTGAGGATGCTCACCATGAATGAAATTTTCGCCAGCGTTGCACTGATCGTAGTGCTGCTCGTTTTACTGAGTGGCGGCGTGTGGGTCGGCCTGACTTTGGCCGGAGTGGCCTGGTTTGGCATGGAGTTTTTCACGGCACGTGCTGCCGGTGATGCGATGGCCATGACCATCTGGGGCTCTGCCAGCAGCTGGACGCTGACTGCCTTGCCTTTGTTTGTGTGGATGGGAGAGATTCTCTACCGCACCAACTTGTCCGAAAACATGTTTCGTGGCTTGGCGCCATGGGTCAATGCGCTGCCCGGCCGGCTGCTGCACACCAACGTCATTGGCTGCACCATCTTTGCCTCGGTGTCCGGCTCCTCCGCCGCAACGTGCGCTACAGTGGGCAAGATGAACATTCCGGAGCTGCAAAAACGCGGCTACACCGAAGCGCAAATCATCGGTTCGCTGGGTGGCCCTGCAACACTGGGCTTGCTGATTCCACCCTCCATCATTTTGATTGTGTACGGTGTATCGGCAGAACTGTCCATTTCCAAGCTGTTCATGGCGGGCGTGCTGCCCGGTTTGATGCTGGCGGTACTGTTCAGCGGCTGGATCATCGTGTGGGCTTTGCTCAACCCGGACAAAGTGCCCAAAGCCGATGCCACTTTGACATTCAAGCAAAAAGTGTATGAGGCGCGTCACCTGATTCCTGTGGTGCTTCTGATTTCCAGCGTGGTAGCCAGTATTTACAGCGGCATTGCAACTGCCACAGAAGCTGCAGCGATTGGTGTAACTGGTGCACTGATACTGTCTGCCTCACAAAAGGCATTGACGTGGGACAGCTTCAAGGCCTCCCTGTTTGGCGCTACCCGCCTGTACTGCATGATTGCACTGATCCTGGCTGGCGCAGCATTCATGACGCTATCCATGGGCTACATCGGCTTGCCACGCCAGCTGGCGGAGTATGTGGGCAGCTTGAACCTCTCCCCCGCCATGCTCATCGTGGTACTGGGTATCTTCTACATCTTGATCGGCTGCTTCCTGGATGGCATCTCCACCATCGTGCTGACCATGAGCGTTGTGCTCCCCATCATTCAGGCTGCAGGTATCGATCCGCTGTGGTTCGGCATCTTCCTGGTGATCACGGTGGAAACTGCCCAAATCACTCCGCCTGTGGGATTTAACTTGTTCGTACTGCAAAGCATGACCGGCAAGCAGATCACCTACATCGCCAAAGTGTGCGCCCCTTACTTTGGCTTGATGGTGCTGGCACTGGCTATCTTGTGGTTTTTCCCAGAAATCGTGACGGCGCTGCCTAACAAGATGTGACCGTACACAAAAAGGCCGCCACAGATTTCGCATTCTGTGGCGGCCTTTTTTTATGGCCCTGTCCATCCATGCTAAGTCTGGGCCACATGCACCCAGGCATAAAGCCCATGGCAGTCCAGCCGCCATGCATCACCAAACAGCAACGACGACGCAGCGGCACACAGCGTACACAGTAGATGGCCAAACCTGATTTTGTCTGCAAAACAATCCGGAATTACGAGACACCGCGGTCATGAATTTTGCCCAGGAAAAGTAATTTAACTATCAAATATGCGAGCGCAGTAGTCAGTACTCATAAGCCATAAGTGGCAATATTGACATTAGTCATTTTGTTGCTAAATGTATCTGCATCAAGGTAGTGAATCGCATACAAAAGCGATCCTCACTATTTATTGACAGGCTGACTTCTCACCATGCGACGCGTCCTCCAAAGCGATTTGGTACTGAACGAGCCATTACCGTGGCCGCTGTATGACGAGGGCGGCAATTTGCTGTTTCGTGAAGGCTATGTGCTGAGCATTCCACGCCACATCAACACCTTGCTCACACGCGGCGCATATGCCCCGCTCCCACCCAGCGATCCGTCGCAACAGCCCACGCTGGTGTTGCCAGAATGCACGGTAGCGCTGTCTACAGCCGATCCAGTGTTCGTTCGGGCCGATCGGCTGGCAATGACCTTGAAGCGCCTGCACACCCATTTGCAAGCGGCCACGCTAAGAATTGAACTGCACCCGGTTGTTCTGGGATTGGCCCACGGCATTCTGGATGCCTGTGCCGAGGATGCCGATGCACTCCTGGCAGCCTTACACCTGGATCGCCAGCATCCCTACCTGGTGATCCAGCAATTGCTGGGGGCCACCCTGGTAGAAATTGCGGCACGCGAGCTAGGGCTGGGTGAGTCCGAACGGCTATCACTGGCATGCGCCGCACTGACACGTGATCTGTCGCTGCTGTCCATGCAGGCACAGCTGGATCAGCAGGCAGGCGCCCTGACACCGCAACAGGCTGCACTGGTGCGCAGCCACCCAGATCGCTCTGCCGCATTGCTGGCTGAAATGGGGGTCACAGACACTATCTGGCTGGAGCTGGTGCGCCAGCACCATGAACGTTATGACGGATCAGGCTACCCACGGGGGCTCAGCGGCGATGCCATTGTGGTCGGAGCACGCCTGCTTGCCATTGCCGACTCTTATGCAGCAATGGTCACACCCCGGCCCAACCGTGCCGGGCAGTTTCCTCGCGATGCACTCAAAGCACTGTTTCAAGACCGGGTACGGCTGTATGACGACCCGCTGCTACAACTTTCAATCAAGACACTGACCATGCATCCCCCGGGCACGCTGGTGCGATTGGCTAACGGTGAATTCGCAGTGGTGCGCTCACGAAAAAAGCGCAATGAATCCATTGACCTTTGGAGCCTCTATGACAGTAACGGCATGCCCATCTTGCGACCGCAGTACCGCGATTCAACCGACCCTGCCCACGACATCACAGGCTCACTGCGAGTTGAAGACTGCCGCTCCGCAGCACTGGTGCTCAAGCGTCTGTGGACGCAACCCTGAGAAAGCCCACCCATGAAGCAGAACCTGCCCGTGACGTCACGGCACACTGACATCCCCCCAGGCATCACCCTGGTCTCCAAGACGGACCTCAAGGGCGTGATCACCTATGCCAATGAGGCTTTTGTCAACGCCAGCGGTTATGCGCTCGACGAACTGCTGGGGCGCAGCCATAACATCGTGCGCCACCCAGACATGCCCTGCGCCGCATTCGAAGACATGTGGCACACACTAAAAAGCGGCAAACCCTGGCGCGGCATCGTCAAAAACCGCTGCAAGGACGGCGGCTACTACTGGGTCGATGCCTGTGTAGTGCCCATCAAACGCAACGATCAGGTGATTGGCTACATGTCGGTGCGCAAGCACGCTCCAGCCAGTGCCATTGATGCAGCACAGACGCGCTACCGCGACATGGCAGCCGGCACATCAAAGCCGCAGCCTCGTTTGCCAGACTGGCTTGGCATACGCACAGGCATGCGAGCAGGCAGCCTGTTTGTCGCTCTGCTGATGCTGGCTGGAGGCGCTTTGGGGATTGGAGGCCTCAGGCTGGCCGACAACGCGTTAACCCAGCTCTACCACGCACAGCTGGCGCCAATCACCGCCATTGGCAAGATCGAAGCAAGACTCAGTGACAGCCGGACCACCATGATGGA
Source organism: Comamonas sp. CMM02 (assembly GCF_014851485.1). Classification (NCBI taxonomy): domain Bacteria; kingdom Pseudomonadati; phylum Pseudomonadota; class Betaproteobacteria; order Burkholderiales; family Comamonadaceae; genus Comamonas; species Comamonas sp. CMM02. The sequence goes on from NZ_JACUZW010000005.1 coordinate 152,239, forward strand.
AATCCGCTTAGCTCGCCACGAAAGTGCAAACAGCCATCTGCAGGGACAACTGGCCGGCCAGATTAGCAAACTGCGCACCCACCGTGATGAGATCCACGCCCTGTTGGGCCAGCTGGCCGACATGGATGCACAGGTCACTCAGCAAAAATCCATGCTGACCCACGCACTGGCCCAATACACCAGCGATGGCCTGCGCCCAGTAGAGCAGGCTGTGGCGCACGATGATCCCCAGCAAGCCGAGCAGCTGATCAAGCAGCAGGTGCTGCCACTGGAACAAGCCGCAATGACCGCTGCCGTGGCACTGCGCAATGCACTCACACAAGCGGCGCGTAGCGAGTACGAAAGCACACTGGAGCGCAACAACCGCATACGCAGCTTTGCAATGGCAGGTATTGCGCTGGGGCTTGCAGTGGTCGTGCTGGTAGGCCACATGTTTATCCGAGGCGTTGTCAACCCGCTCAATGCCTCTATCCGCCGCCTGAACCGCATTGCCCAAGGGGATCTACAGGGAGATATCGATCTGTCCGGCACCGGCGAGAGCGGCCAGCTCAACCACGCAGCCGCAGTGATGCAACTGCATTTGAAAGTGATGCTCGATGAAATCGCGCTGGCAGCCAGACGTATTCATCGCCACTGCGCCACGTTGAATGTGGCACTGTATGAAGTCACGGAGCACTCTGAAGAACAGCATGACCGCGTGTACTCTGCGATTCGCTCGCTCAATGCCGCCGTGGCGGAAACCAGTGATCTCAGCGCGCGCGCAGAACGACTGATGTTGCTGGCAGATCAGCCAGCGCCTGACAGCAGCCTTGCGGGCCTGGCATTCGAAGCCCGTGAACTGGCCACGGCTACACGTTTAACAGCATTTGGCGCTGAGGAAGTCGCCAGTGCCATGCACCAGGTGGCCGAATTGATCGTTGAAAACAGAGCCGAGGCACAGCGGGCATGGAAAGCATCCGAAGAACTCAAGCACACGGCACAGGAGCTTAACCAGCTGGTGGATTATTTCGAGCCTGCGCCCACTCCATCAGCCAGCATGGGCAAGTCTTGAGCAATACGCATAAACCAAGCATGGGCTGGCAATGTCAGGCAGGAGGTCTGCAGCCTTCTGACCGAGACTGAATCCTTTAAGAAATTCATGCTGCACAAACAAAAATGCCCACTTGTTAGTGGGCATTTTTTGCAAGCAATAAATACTTGCATATGTTTGGTAGGCGCGATTGGATTCGAACCAACGACCCCCACCATGTCAAGGTGGTGCTCTAACCAACTGAGCTACGCGCCTGAAATTAATCAGAAGCAGCGATTGTAGCACGGGTTATGACGCCAATTCAAGAACACTCAAAATTAGCGCCTGCGTGCAGAACGCACGCCAGAAACGTTGGCCACAATCCCCAGCACCTTGTTCAAACGGCCAGAGTCAGAGACTTCCACGGTGAATGTCATCCAGGCAGTCCCCTTGACCGACTGGGTCTGCACACCGATGACGTTGGTTTTCTCTTTGGCAAAAACATCGGAGATATCGCGCAGTAAACCCTGTCGGTCGGTGGCTTCTACAGAAACATCCACCGGGTAAACCGCTGTCAGCTTTTCTGCCTTGGGCAACCCCCACGCCACATCAATAACGCGCTCTTCGTTGCGTGCGGCCATTTCCCGGAAATTGCTGCAATCCGCGCGGTGCACACTGACTCCTTTGCCACGCGTGACAAAACCACCAATTTCATCCGGTGGCGCTGGCTTGCAGCACTTGGCCAGTTGCGTCATGAGCGAGTCAACACCCACAACCAGAACACCGCCTTTATGGGCAGCATTGTTGGCACGGGGCTTGCGCACCATGGCCTGGATATCATCCTCAGGCTCGCTGGGCTCAGCAGGCCGCAATACCGTTTCGATATTGCGCAAGGAATATTCATCCTTGCCCACCACTTCAAACAGAGCATCAGCAGATTTAAAGCCAAGCTGCACGGCCAGATCGTCCAGCTTGACCGCCGTTTTACCTTCCCGCTGCAACAGTTTTTCTACTGCCTCACGGCCACGCATGACCGTTTCATTCATGGCTTGTGCATTAAACCAAGCGCGCACTTTGGCTTTGGCACGGTTGCTCACCAAGTAACCCAGCTCTGGGTTCAGCCAGTCACGCGATGGACGCCCTTCTTTGACCGTTGTGATTTCCACGGTCTGCCCACTTTGCAAGGGCGTATTGAGCGTCACCATGTTGCCGTCAACGCGAGCGCCCCGGCAGCGATGCCCCAAATTAGTGTGTACTGAGTACGCGAAATCCACTGGCGTTGCCCCCTGAGGCAGCTCAATGACAGCGGCATCCGGTGTCAGCACATAGATGCGGTCATCAAACAGCCCCCGGTGCGAGGGGTTCTCTGACAAGTCCTGCCCCCAGGCAAGAAGCTGGCGCAATACGGCAATCTTTGCGTCGTAATCACCTGTGGCGCTAACGCCTGCATAGCCTTTGACTCCAGCTTCTTTGTAGGCCCAGTGCGCGGCCACACCGTTCTCGGCATGGTCATGCATGGCCTGCGTACGAATTTGAATTTCAATGGCTCGGCCCTGCTCATCGCGCACCACCGTATGCAACGATTGGTAGCCATTGGGCTTGGGCTTGGCAATGTAATCATCAAACTCCGACTCAATCGGCCTGAAGTTTTCGTGCACCCACGACAGGGCCGTGTAGCAGTCTTTGACTGTCGGCACCACCACGCGCAAAGCCCGGATATCGAACAACTGATCGAAGTTGAGCGACTTGCCCCGCATTTTTTTGACAATGCTGTAGATGTGCTTGGGCCGGCCCGATACGGTGGCACTGATGCTGTAAGCACGCAGCCCGGACTCCAGGCGCGAGCGCAACTGCTCCATGTAAACCTCGCGCTCGGCACGTTTTTCGTCGAGCAGCCTGGCAATATTGCGGTATGTATCTGGCTCCAGAAAGCGGAAAGACAGGTCTTCCAGCTCCCACTTAATTTGCCAAATACCCAAACGGTTGGCCAGCGGCGCAAAGACATGCAGCGCTTCGTACGCCAAGCTGGGCGACACCGCACGCTTGCTGGCGGCATACCAGCGCAAGGTTTGCAAACGCGATGCCAGGCGCAGCAGCACTACGCGCACGTCACGCGAAAAGCCCAGCAGCATCTTGCGCACGGTTTCTGTCTGCGTGGCGGGGTCATCCACCCGCTGTGCGCTGCTCTCGCCTGCGCGAGCTTGCTGCTGCACCTGCATGAGCTTGGTGGTTTCTACCGCCAGCTCCGCAAAATTAGGACCAAACGCCTTGGTCAACACTTCCAGCGGTTTGTTCAGGTGCATGCTGGCATACACCAGGTAACACGCAGCCTGCATTGCCTCTGAACCGCCAATGCCCTGCAAAATTGCCGCAGTGGCATCCGCGTGTGCCAGCGTGTTTTCACCAGAAGACAGCTCTTCCCCAGACAGCAGCGGCTCTGCAAACGCACGTGCTCGACGCAAGGCATCCACCTGATCTGGAATATTGCCTGCTGTGGCCGCCAGCAGGTGCGGCATCTCCACCGGCCCAGCCGGCGCCTTCAACCCCGTCGGCACCGCACTGTCTTCACCTGTTGTTGGGGGCAAGGACGTCACACTGCGCATACAAGCTCCTCGTGCAGATTCCAGCCAAACACATATGGCTTGTGCAGCAGGGCCTTACATTCTTTTTTCATTCATCACCCAACAAGAAATTCCGTGCGATGGCCACCTGGTCATCCGCCACAAAGGTGGGGGCATGTCCCACACTTTCAAGCTCTATGCATTGTGCAAAAGGACCTCGTTCCTGCATTTTGCGAGCAGTGTCCTGTGTCACCAAATCTGACTGTGCCCCTCGCACAAGCAATGTTTGTGCACGAATTGCGTCATACAGCCCCCAAAGCACGGCCTGTCCACGTTCTGACTGCTCCTGTGTCATGCCTTGCATGGGTAGCGCAATGGCTGGGTCATAGTGCAACCGATAGCCACCGCCCTGCACTGCGCGCAGCATAGGCCGGCTCAACGCCAGCCACGCTTGCGTGGTATGTGGACCAAAGCCTGCCGACAGTACCTGCAACGCCGCTGCAGCTTGCTGCTCCGTGTCAAAGTGCGCGGGCTTTCCTACGTAAGAGGCTATACGCTGCAACGCTGGCCACTCCAAAACAGGGCCCACATCATTCAAAAGCAGCTTGCGAACAGGCACAGGCAATGGCAGCGCAGGGTTGCCTGCCACACTCATGCCAATCAGGCCGCCCATGCTGGTGCCAAGCCAGTCAAGCACCTGGACAGGCGCGGTGGCATTGACGTGATGCAATAAAACAAGCATGTCGGCCGTGTATTGCACAAGCCCGTAATCCATCGGCTGCGCCAGCCAGTCGCTGTAGCCGCGCCCTGCAATATCGGGACAAATTACCCGTGCATGCTGGCTCAGCGTGCGCGCCAGCACATCAAAGTCACGACCTTGTCGCGTTAACCCGTGGACACACACAATCACATGGGGATGCCAGGGATTGCCCGTCTGGTTCCACTCCCAATACGCCATGCGGTGCTCTGAGCCACCGTGCACCGCTGCGCCCGGGCAAGTTACGTAGTTCAGCGTAGGTTCAATCATGGGTGCGTATCCTCGTACTTGCCGATTGATAATGGATTCATCCATCCTAATTCATATTTCAGCGGAGACATCCAGATGCTTAAGGGCAAAACAGCTTTAGTCACGGGTTCCACCAGCGGTATTGGCCTGGGGATTGCACAAGCGCTGGCAGCGCAAGGTGCCAATATCGTATTGAACGGTTTTGGCGATGTTGACGCCGCCAAAGCCCAGGTAGCGGCTGCAGGCCACGCGCACGGCATCTCCGTGGATTACCACGGAGCTGACATGAGCAAGCCCGCCGAAATTGAAGCCATGATGGCCTTTGCCGCTGAGCGATTGGGTCGCGTAGATATTTTGGTCAACAACGCCGGCATTCAACATGTCGCCACTGTGCAAGAGTTCCCTGTTGAAAAATGGGATGCCATCTTGGCAATCAACCTGTCCAGCGCCTTTCACACCACCCGGCTGGCACTGCCCTCCATGCAAAAGGCCAATTGGGGCCGCATCATCAATGTGGCCTCGGTGCACGGATTGGTGGCCTCCGCACAAAAGTCGGCTTATGTCGCTGCCAAGCACGGCATTGTGGGATTCACCAAAGTCACGGCTTTAGAGAACGCGACAACCGGGGTGACCTGCAACGCGATTTGCCCAGGCTGGGTGCTCACCCCTCTGGTGCAAAAACAGGTTGATGCCAAAGCCCAGGCCCAGGGCATCAGCACGGAAGACGCCACCAAGCAATTGCTGGGCGAAAAAGAACCATCAATGCAATTCACCACCCCTGAAGAGCTGGGTGCATTGGCCGTGTTCTTTTGCTCCGATGCCGCCAGCAACGTACGCGGTGTCGCATGGAACATGGATGGCGGCTGGGCTGCGCAGTAAGAGAGCAATTTTTCGGCTGCCTGGCTCGTTCTGCGAACCCCAAGCGCTGCCATCTTCATACAAAAAAAGCCTCTGAATCTTCAGAGGCTTTTTTTGATTCAAAGGCAATGACAGAAAACGTACAACGCTCTTGTTATTGCAACTTATTGCATCTGCACAGAGCCTGAAACGTTCACCGTCACCTGCGTTTTTCCAGCCTCAACAGGCACTGGCTCAGCCATGTCCATCTTGGGGGCTGCGGCCATGGCCACGCTGGCACGCTGCATGCGGGGCATAAAGTAGCCATCCTGGCTGTTGACGCTCACTTCGCGCAGGCTGTAGGAAGCAAAACCAAATTGCTTGGTCAGCTGTGATGCACGCGCTTTGAAGTTCTCAACCGCCATGGCCTGGGCCTGGTCTTGCACCTTGATGTTTCCTTCTTTGGACAGCCCGAAGCCCATGCTGGACACTGTCAAATCGGGCACCTGCGCTGCAGCCTGACTGATGCGTGCAAAGTCTTTGCCTTCCAGCACCACCTCGGCACGACCTTGCCAGCCTTTGATTTTTCCGTCACTACCGTGGCGCGGATATACGCCAAAGCTGCCACTGTGCACCTGCATGTCTTGGCCTTGTGCCTGAGGCTTGAGGCTACGCATGGCGGCGTCCACACTCTGCTGCAGTTGCTTTTGCACTGCTGCGGCATTGGTGCCTTCGCGGTTCACGCTCAGGTTCATTTGCAGCCAGTCCTGGTCAACCTCGACCTGCCCAGACGCTGAAAGCTGCACCACATTGCGCAAAGGCTCGGGGGTCTGCGCATGGGCCACCCCGAAAGCACTTACAGCACCAGTGGCTAAAAGCAATACCCCTACGAAAGAAGGCAGGGAACGTGCGCCATTTTTGCGAAGCTGCATATCAAATTTCCTTTCTGTGAAATACACGCCCAGTTGCATGCAAACAAAGGGCAAAGCATGACAGACAGAGACTACTTGAGATGAAAGCTGTTTTCTACTTTTAGGAAAGACATGTAACACTGTGTCAAACATCGGCTAAAACGGGAATTTTTCGCGCCAAGCTGGTCAGAATTGGCTCTGTTACAAATTGGACAAGGGGTGAATCCATGGCCACGACCAACAATCGAACCGACAAAATTCTCGTCGTTGATGACGATGCACGTATCCGCGACCTGCTGCGCCGCTACCTCACGCAAGAAGGCTTTGAAGTCATGATTGCCGAAGACGGCAAAGCCCTCAACCGCATCCTGCTGCGTGAAACCGTCGATCTGATCGTGCTGGACTTGATGATGCCCGGTGAGGATGGACTGTCCATCTGCCGCCGTCTGCGCTCTGCAAATGACCGCACGCCCATCATCATGCTGACCGCCAAGGGTGAAGACGTAGATCGCATCGTGGGTCTGGAAGTCGGCGCTGACGACTATCTGGGCAAGCCCTTTAACCCGCGAGAGTTGCTGGCTCGCATCCACGCTGTGCTGCGCCGTCGCCCTCCAGTGGAAGCACCGGGTGCGCCCTCTGGTGACAACGAGACGGTCACTTTCGGCCCCTTCACTTTCGATCTGGGCACTCGCGTGCTGCAAAAGAGTGGTGAAGAGCTGCCTTTGACGACAGGTGAATTTGCCATGCTCAAGGCCCTGGTACGCCATCCGCGTCAGCCCCTGTCCCGTGAAAAGCTAGCCCTGCTGGCACGTGGCCGCGAGTTTGAGCCTTTCGACCGCAGTCTGGACGTGCAAGTCTCGCGCCTGCGCAAGCTGATTGAAGAAGATGCTGCTGCGCCTCGTTATATTCAAACGGTTTGGGGCGTGGGCTATGTCTTCGTTCCAGATGGCAACAGCTAACCGACTTTCCCACGCCTAAGGCAAAGGCGCTTTGCGCGCCCTTCTTTCATGTCACGCTCTTCCAAGCATGCTGGCGGTCACCATACCGCCAGCGCCACCAATGATGCAGGCGCACGCTCTCGCGTGGGCCTCAATCTTTTTTGGCGCACCTTCTTTCTGCTGGCCTTGCTTTTGCTGGGCAGCATTTTGGCGTGGCTGCAGACCCTGCGCGCGCTGGAATTTGAACCACGCACACTGCAGACCGCGCAGCAAATTGCCTCTTTGGTGAACTTGAGCCGCGCCGCACTGCAGCACTCGGATGCCATTGCACGTGTCTCGCTCCTCAAGACCATGGCCGACCAGGAAGGCGTGCGCATTCAGCCGCGTGAGCCTGGCGACAAATTCGAGGTTTTGCCGCCCAGCCAGCTGAACATGCGTCTGGATGAGCTGCTGACCTCACGCCTGGGGCCAGACACCATCTTGGCGCGCAGTGTCAATGGCGAAGCCGGGCTGTGGGTGAGCTTCACCATCGATGAAGACCCCAACTGGCTGCTGCTGGATCAATCACGCTTCGTTACCGCAGGCAGCCGCACGTGGCTGATCTGGCTGAGTACGGCGGGCCTGCTTTCTTTGGCGGGCGCTGCTGTCATTGCACGCCTGATCAACCGCCCTCTCAAGCAATTGAGTTACGCCGCCAACCGCGTGCGCGATGGTGACTTTGCCGCCAGTCAGCTCGATGAAGAAGCGGTGACCAGCGAGATCCGCGAGGTCAACATTGGCTTTAACCGCATGGCACAGAAACTGGCCAAGCTGGAGCAAGAACGTGCCGTGATGCTGGCAGGCATCTCGCACGACCTGCGCACGCCACTGGCACGTTTGCGCCTGGAAACCGAGATGAGCGTGCAAGATGACATTGCCCGCGAGCACATGGTGGCCGACATTGTTCAGCTCGACGCCACCATTGACAAGTTCCTGGACTACGCACGCCCCGACCACGTCACGCTGACGGTCGTGAATTTGCATGCCGTGGTGGCCTCGTGCGTCTACGCCGTACAAAACCACCGCGAGCTGCAAATCTCCATGTCCATCCCCGACGACATCTATGTGATGGCTGATGAGGTAGAGCTGGCCCGCGTGATTTCCAACCTGCTGGAAAACGCACGCCGTTACGGCAAGACCGTTGATACCGACACAGCTTTTGTCGACATCAGCATCAAAACCCGGGAGAACTGGGTGCTGATGCGCCTGCGCGATCACGGCCCCGGCGTTCCGCCAGAACAGCTGCCCAACCTGACACAGCCGTTCTTTCGCGGCAACTCGGCGCGCACTGCAGCAGCCGGCGCTGGCCTGGGCTTGTCTATTGTTGATAAAACCGTGCAGCGCATGGGTGGAATTTTCTCCATCACCAATGCCAATGCGGGTGGCCTGGCGGCCAATATTCAATTGCAGCGCGTCACCGACGTGCCTGATGGCCAAGACCCGCAGCACCGTTTGCAGCGCCCACAGGTCAAGCGTCAGCTACCACCTGAAGCGATGTAAACCATCGCCCCAACCAAAGAGCCCTGCCTGCTTGCGCATCAGGGCTCTTTTTGTTTATCCACCAAGCGATGCTGGCGTTGCTGCAGCCAGCGCTGCAACTGCGCTTTTTAAAGCGCCTGCTTGTAGATCAAGGCGATGGCGTTGGCCTCCATCGCCAGCAGCTCACCCACAGGGCCCATCTTCTCGGCTGTTTTGGCTTTGACGTTCACCTGCTCTTCGGTCACACCCAAAGCTTGTGCGATGCGTTTTTGCATCAACGGAATGTGTGGTGCCAGCTTGGGCTGCTGCGCAATCACGGTGCTGTCGATATTGCCAATCTCCCAGCCCTTTTCGCGCACCCGGCGCGTGGCTTCTTGCAGCAGAACAAAAGAGTCAGCGCCCTTGAACTCCACTGCAGTGTCAGGAAAGTGGCGGCCAATATCACCCAGCCCAGCAGCGCCCAGCACAGCGTCAGTGATGGCATGCAGCAGGACGTCAGCATCCGAATGCCCCAGCAAGCCCTTGTCATGCGGGACTTCAACGCCACCAATGATCAGCTTGCGGCCTTCGACCAGAGCATGGGTGTCCCAGCCTTCACCAATACGAAAATTCATAGTTATTTATGCCCGCCTGCCAATGGCCAGCGGTCCATTAGGTTATTAATTAGAAAAAAGGATTGCCCACTGGCTGCGCATTGTCACGCTTGCCTTTGAACAGCTCCAGCGTGGCACTGCCGCCGCGTTGCATCAGCACGGCTTCAGCCAAGGCAAAGTCGTCGGGATAGGTCACTTTGAAGTTGTGCGCGCCACCGGGTATGAGCTTGGGCCGGTGGCCCATGGCCTCCATGGCGCTGGCTTCATCCGTAGCAGCGGCACCCATGCGGTTCAGCGCATCCAGCAAGCTGCCCAGACGAAACATCTGCGGGGTTTGCGCAAGCCATTTGTCGCTGCGGTCTACCGTAGAAGCTACACGCACCCCTGTAGGCCCGGTAATGGCAGTCTTCAATGTATCTGGCAATTTATGCGCCAGCAGGCCGCCTACGCTGTCGTGCTCGCACTCGGCAATCAGTCCATCAATTTGCGCCGAGGTCACCAAGCAGCGTGCCGCATCGTGCACCAGCACCCAGTCGTGCTGCGCAGCACCTCGCGCGAGCAGCACTTTCAAGCCTCCAATTACAGTATCGGCCCGTGTTGCACCACCGCAGTGCGCATGAAACCACAAGGAGCTGTGGTAGCCGTCAAGGTAGGTGTCACCTGGGGCCAGCGCCACCAGCGTACCGGCCAGGCGCTGCGCACCGGCAAAGGCGGCCAGCGTGTGCAAGACCATCGGCTGGCCCGCTACGAGGTGGTACTGTTTGGGCAAGTCGGGCGCTGGCGCTCCGGCAGGAATGGCGCGCGCACCGACACCGGCACACGGGATCAGTCCCCAGAAACGACCCTGCGGACACCCGGGCGCATTCGCTGCAGCAAGCAAGTCTGTCATGCGCAACATTCTAGAATCGTCTGCTTCGCACACGCGGCTGCATGCCGCATTTCCGCGCTTTTTGCAGGCCCAGCGTCTGCTGCATCAGGATTTCTGGCCCCATGGATTTGCCCAAACTCACGCCCGGTAAACGTTTTTCCTTGCCCACGCCCGTTGGTAGCGCTGATGCGCTGCTGCTGGCGCAACTGGCGCAGCGAGAGCACGCGGCAGGGCGCATCACCGCCATCGTCACGGCAGACGCCAGCGATGCCCAGCGCCTGATTGAAGAAATGGCGTTCTTTGCACCCCAGTTGCGCTGCGCCCTGTTTCCAGACTGGGAAACGCTGCCTTACGACACGTTCTCCCCGCACCAGGACTTGATCAGTGAGCGGCTGGCCACGCTGTGGCGCATTCGTGAGCGCGACCACCAGCACGGCGCTGATGTGGTGCTGGTACCGGCCACCACAGCGCTGTACCGGCTGGCGCCCCCCTCTTTCTTGGCGGGCTACACCTTTGAATTCAAGCAAGGCCAGAAACTGGATGAGGCCAAGCTCAAAGCCCAGCTGACGCTGGCAGGCTACCAGCACGTCTCGCAAGTGGTCAGCCACGGCGAATACGCTGTGCGCGGAGGGTTGATTGACCTGTTTCCCATGGGCTCCGAGGTGCCTTACCGTGTCGATTTGTTCGATGACGAGATCGACTCCATCCGTGTTTTTGACCCTGATAGCCAGCGCAGCCTGGATACCGTGCAGGAAGTGCGGCTGCTGCCAGGGCGCGAATTCCCCATGGACGAGGATGCACGCACCAAGTTCCGCTCGCGCTGGCGTGAGCTGCTGGAGGGCGACCCCACACGCAGCCGCATCTACAAGGACATGGGCGCGGGCGTAGCCACTGCAGGTATTGAGTACTACCTGCCCCTGTTCTTTGACAGCACGGCCACGGTATTTGACTACCTGGGCGATGCCGCCACGCTGGTGCTGCATGGTGAGCTGGAGCCTGCTTTTCATCGCTTCTGGCAAGACACCAAGGACCGCTACCGTCTGGTGCAGGGCGACCCCGAGCGCCCCGTCCTGCCCCCGGACACCTTGTTTCTGAGTGCCGAGCAGTTCTACGCGGCTGCCAAGTCTTACCAGCAACTGGCGCTGCGTTCCGGCGTAGACGATGTACAAGACAGCGCTATCTTTCAAAAGCTGCCGGACCTGTCCGTCGTACGCGGCGCAGAAGACCCGCTGCAGCGCCTGCAGCAGCACGTACAGACTGCCAAGCGCCGTGTGCTGGTGCTGGCTGAAAGCGATGGCCGCCGCGAAAGCCTGCTGGACTTTTTGCGCTCTTCGCAGCTGAACCCGCCGGCCTTTGATTCACTGGCCGAGTTCCAAAGCGAAACCAGCGAAAAGCTGGGCATTGCCACCTCCACCCTCATGCGCGGTTTTGCATGGGTGCAAGAAGGCATCGACTTTGTCACAGAAACCGAGCTGTTCGCCAGCACCGGCACCACACGCCGGCGCAAGAAGCAGGAGCAGGTCAGCGATGTCGAGGCGCTGATCAAAGACCTGTCCGAGCTGAAAGTGGGTGACCCCGTGGTGCACAGCCAGCATGGCATTGGGCGCTATCACGGCCTGATCAATATGGATGTTGGACAAAAGAACGACGACGGCACACCCGCCATGCAAGAGTTCCTGCACCTGGAGTACGCCAAAGATGCCGTGCTGTATGTGCCCGTCAGTCAGTTGCACCACATCAGCCGCTACACGGGCGTGACGCCTGAATCGGCCCCCCTGCACAGTCTGGGCAGCGGCCAGTGGGAAAAAGCCAAGCGCAAAGCCGCCGAGCAGGTGCGCGATGCAGCGGCCGAGCTGCTCAACATCTACGCCCGCCGCGCAGCGCGCCAGGGCCATGCCTTCCGCCTGAACCCGCAAGACTACGAACAGTTCGCACAAGACTTCGGATTTGAGGAAACTGCCGACCAGAAGGCGGCCATTCACGCGGTGATTCACGACATGGTCAGCCCCCAGCCCATGGACCGGCTGGTCTGCGGCGATGTGGGCTTTGGCAAAACCGAGGTGGCCTTGCGCGCCGCTTTTGTTGCGGCCATGGCCGGCAAGCAGGTGGCCTTCCTGGCCCCCACCACGCTACTGGCTGAACAGCATTACCAGACGCTGGTTGACCGCTTTTCCAGGTGGCCCGTCAAGATTGCTGAAGTCTCTCGCTTTCGCACCACCAAAGAAGTCAACGCTGCGCTGCAAGGGCTGGGCGAAGGGTCTGTGGACATCGTGGTGGGCACGCACAAGCTGCTGTCCAGCTCAGTCAAGTTCAAAGACCTGGGCCTGCTCATCATTGATGAAGAACACCGTTTTGGCGTGCGCCACAAAGAAGCCATGAAGGCCATGCGCGCCGAGGTGGATGTGCTCACGCTCACGGCCACCCCCATTCCGCGCACCATGGGCATGGCGCTGGAAGGTCTGCGCGATTTATCGGTCATTGCCACAGCACCGCAGCGCCGGCTGGCCATCAAGACTTTTGTGCGCTCCGAGAGCCAGGGCGTGATCCGCGAAGCCGTGCTGCGCGAGCTCAAGCGCGGCGGCCAGATCTACTTCCTGCACAACGAGGTGGAAACCATTGAAAACCGCCGCCAGCAGCTGGAAGAAATTCTGCCCGAGGCACGCATTGCCGTTGCCCACGGCCAGATGCCCGAGCGCGAGCTTGAAAAAGTCATGCGCGACTTTGTCGCCCAGCGCTACAACATGCTGCTGTGCTCCACCATCATTGAAACCGGTATTGACGTGCCCACGGCCAACACCATCGTCATCAGCCGTGCCGACAAGTTTGGTCTGGCGCAGTTGCACCAGTTGCGTGGCCGTGTGGGCCGCAGCCACCACCAGGCCTATGCCTACCTGATGGTGCCTGACCTGGAAGGTCTGACCAAGCAAGCACAGCAGCGTCTGGACGCCATCCAGCAGATGGAAGAGCTGGGCAGTGGCTTTTACCTGGCCATGCATGACCTGGAAATTCGCGGTGCCGGTGAGGTGCTGGGCGAAAACCAGAGCGGCAACATGATGGAAATCGGGTTCCAGCTGTACAACGAAATGCTGTCAGAGGCCGTGCGCAGCCTCAAGAACGGCAAAGAACCCGATCTGCTATCGCCCCTGTCTGCCACCACCGAAATCAACCTGCATGCCCCGGCACTGCTGCCCAGCGACTACTGCGGCGATGTGCACCTGCGCCTGTCGTTCTACAAAAAGTTGGCTACCGCCAAGACCACCGAGCAGATCGATAACTTGCTGGAAGAGATCGTGGACCGCTTTGGCAAACTGCCAGCACAGGCCCAGACCCTGATTGACACGCACCGCCTGCGTGTTCTGTCAGAGCCCTATGGCGTTCAAAAGGTGGATGCAGCCCCGGGTGTCATCAACATCACCTTCAAGCCCAACCCGCCTGTAGAGCCCATGCAGATCATCAGCCTGATTCAGAAGAACAAGCACATCAAGCTGGCTGGCAACGACAAGCTGCGCATTGAGCGCGAGCTGCCTGACCCCAAAGCCCGCGCGCAGATGGTGCGCGATGTGCTGCGCAGCCTGGGGCAGCCAGCCAAGGCCTGATCACGCATGCACGCTGCGCACAGGCAACCCACCTGTTGCGTGCGTGCAGCTTGATCTACCTCAAGCCAAACCCGCTCCGGCGGCGTGCCGCGTGCCGCGCTAAATAAGCACAATCGCCGCATGCTGGATGTTGCTCTTGTTGTCGTCGCACTCACCACCGCCATGGCCATGCGCCCCTGGCGGCTGCTGAGCAATCGCAAAGCTTTGGTCACGCAAGACCATGGCGACAGCTCTCCCCTGTGGACCCCGCTGCTGGCCACGCTGGTTGTGCTGCCCTGGCTGTGGGCACTGCCCACGCTGCACCAGATGCCGCTGCAACTGCAGTGGTCCGGGGCATGCCTGGTGATGATGTGCCTTGGCTGGCCGCTGGCCGTACCAGCGCTGTGCCTGGTGGGCGGCATTGCCTATGCGCTGTCACCGGGGCTGGGGGCTGCAGAGGCCCTGCGCCTGACCGTGTGGCACGGCGTGGTACCTGCTACTTTCGCCATGCTCTGGGGTGCACTGGTGCGCCGCTGGCTGGGCACCAAAGTGTTTGCCTACATCTTCGGTCGCGGCTTTGTGGGCTCGGTGATCAGCCTGTTTCTAGCAGGCATGCTGTCTGCGGCGCTGGGACACCAGCTTCCCGGTGTGAATGAAGATCTGACCACCATTGCTCGCTGGCTCATGGCCTGGGGCGATGCCGTGGTCACCGGCATGATGTGTGCCGTGTTCGTCGCTTACAAGCCGCAGTGGCTGGCCACATGGTCAGATGATTTGTACCTTTACGGCAAAAAGGACTGAAGCGCTCATTCAGGCTGCGCAGACAACGCCTCAACAATCACAAGCAGCGAATGGCCCATAGCTGACCAGCGGTACATGCGAGCCTGGAACATAGCCGCTCTAACGGCAGGCACTGAAATTGCTCTGACCCTGACACTGTGTCGTCTCCTGCCATGTTGGCAGGCACAAGCTCTGCAAGGGAAAATTTCATGTCCGTTCGACCCCTCGTTGCGCCAATCGCTGGTGCATGGCTTGCACTGATACTGTGCAGCAGCGCTACCGCTCAAACCGCCTACCCCAACAAACCCGTCAAAGTGATGGTGGCCCTGCCCGCTGGCGGCAGTGCAGACATGATTGCCCGTGTCGTCAGCCAAAAGCTGGGCGAACAGCTGGGCCAGTCGTTTGTGGTGGACAACAAGGCGGGGGCCTCGGGCCAGATTGGCATGCCTCAGGTGGCACGCTCTGCCCCCGATGGCTACATGCTCACGGTCTCACCTGCCTCGTTTTTGACCACCAACAAAAGCATTTTCAAAACCCTGCCCTATGACCCGCAGGGCGACTTTCAACCCATCTCCAAGCTGGTCAACCAGCCCATGGTGTTGGTGGTGAAAGACAAGACCAAATTTCCCAGCGTGGCCGCCGTGATCAGTCAGGCCAAGGCAGAGCCCGGCAAGCTGACCTACGCCTCCTCGGGCGACGGCAGCCCCCAGCACTTGGGTGCCCTCATGTTTGAAACGCGCACCCATGCGCAGATGCTGCATGTGCCCTACAAAGGCGGCGCGCCCGCCATCAACGACACGCTGGCCGGCAACGTCGACATGCTGTTTGCCGTGCTGCCCGAGGCATTGCCCCACATTCAGTCGGGCAAGCTGCACGCGCTGGGCTTGATGAGCCCCCAGCGCTCCGCCCTCTTGCCCAACACACCTACCATGGTGGAAAGCGGCTTTGCCGACCTGAACCTGTCCGCCTGGGTTGGTCTGCTGGCACCGGCCAATACGCCGCCCGAGATTGTGCAAAAGCTCAACCAGGCAGTGCGCGCCGTGCTGCAAAGCGAAGTCAAAGACAAGCTGGCCAGCAACGGGATGGAGCCCGCCCCTTCCACGCCCGATGAACTCAAGGCCAACATTGCCAGCGACATCAAGCTGCACGCCCAATTGGTGAAGGCCGCAGGTTTACAGTCGCAATAAGCGCTGCCAAACCGCGATAATGCAGGTCAGCCCCCTCGCCGTCGGCGGTTACGGGGCTGATCTGCAACCTCCAGCCTCCCCGAGTCCATGCCTGCTACCGAAATCGCCCCCGGTCTGACCATTCAGAACATCACCGTGCCGCAAAAGCTCAGCGACTACCAGCTGATTGCTTTTGACATGGACTCCACACTGATCACCATCGAGTGCATCGATGAAATTGCCGACGCTACCGGCAAGAAAGCCGAAGTGGCGGCGATTACCGAAGCGACCATGCGCGGCGAAATCACCGACTTCAAGGACAGCCTGCGCCAGCGCGTCGACAAATTGGTGGGCGTGACCGAAGCCGACATGCAGCGCGTAATTGCCGAGCGCCTGAAGCTGTCCCCCGGTGCAGAAACGCTGGTCAAGGCCGCCAAGGCTGCAGGACTGAAGGTGCTGCTGGTCTCTGGCGGCTTTACCTTCTTTGCCGAGCACGTGCGTGGCCTGCTGGGCATCGACTTTGTGCGTGCCAATGTGCTGGAAATAAAAAATGGCACTTTGACCGGTGGCCTGATCGAGCAAGCCTGGGGCGACATTTGTGACGGCGCCGAAAAACGCCGCACGCTGCTGGAAGTGGCCAGCCTGCTGGGTATTACCCCGGCGCAATGCATTGCGGTGGGTGACGGCAGCAACGACATTCCCATGATGCAGGCAGCGGGCCTGTCTGTGGCCTTCCACGCCAAGCCCCGCGTGCGTGGCGAAGCCAATGTGTGCATCAACGAAGGCGGCCTGGATCGTTTGCTGGAAATTTTGAAGTAAGCCAGCCACGCTTTCAAAAAAAGAGCTGCTAGCGCAGTCACCGCAACACTTTCAGATATAAAACTATCTGAAAGTGTTTGTACATAAGCGCTTGTAGCTCTTTTTTTATTTTCAGTGCAGCCGCTTCAAGGCCAGTCTGCAAGCTCAGGCCCGCATTGCCAGCCATGCCTGCCGGGGCCATGGGTGTGCGCTGCACAACCCGTACAAGCCACCACATCTGCACAGCGCGGCATCACTTGGCAAGGTCATTTCATCTGCACAGGTCTGTGCATTACTTAGAATGGTCGCCTCACACCTACAACGCAATATACCAACGTGTGTGACCGGCACGGCAAGCCAGCCAGCGCCTGCAAACAGGCTGCCCAGCTTGCAATATCCACCCTCAGCCCCATGTAGTTAACAGCAGCGCCAGTGTGCGCTGTGGTCATGTTTTGACCACGTTGATTGACACCCTTTTTTCAGGATCCTCAGTGAAGACATCTTTTCGCACCACCGCTTCTGTGATCGCCGTAACCATTGCCGCCTTGGCTGCGCCTACGCTGGCCCACGCCAAACGCATGGGCGGTGGCAAGTCGGTGCGTCCTGCCGCCATCAACAAGGCCCCGGCCAAGCCCGCCACACCGGCTGCACCAGCCGCTGCCGCGCCAGCTGCACCTGCTGCTGCCGCAGCACCAGCCGCTCCTGTGGCAACAGCACGTCCTGCAGGCTCTGGCCTGATGGGCACCATGGCCGCTACTGCTGCAGGTGCAGTGGTTGGTACCGTGGCTGGCAGCGCCATTGCTGGCGCTTTCAATGGTGATGGCGCCTCCAAGGACGCAGAAGCCAAGGCCAAGGCTGAAGCCGATGCCAAGGCCGCTGAAGCCGAAGCCACCGAGCTGCAACAAAAGCTGGACGCCGCCAAGGCCAAGGCTGAAGCTGCCCGCGCTGCCATCAAGTAATTGATGGCGCCTAGTGCGCATGGCATCCAAAAACGCCCTGCCGGTTTACACCGCAGGGCGTTTTGCTTGGCACGCTAGCGGCGCTGACGCAGTGGCCGCAGCAAGTCAGACAGGCCGTTGTGGTCCAGCTCATGCATGAGTGCCAGCAACTGGCCAATATGCCCCGGCGGAAAGCCCTCACGGGCAAACCACGCCAGGTAGTTACCGGGCAAATCGCAGATCAATTGGTCTTTGTGCTTACCAAAAGGCATGCGGGTAGTGACCAGTTTTTCCAGGTCTTCAGCTTGCACGGCGGGCCTGAATGTCCAAATTTTGCATAAAAACCACTTTCCTTATAACCAAATCTTCATTTTTTACACACAAAACGCAGCCCCAAGGCTACACTCGCCCTACACCTTGATACAGGCGCCATCGCGCTGACAAGGCTTGATGCAAGCAACCATTTTCTCTGTCACAGGAACTGAATCCACCATGTTGAAGAAGACTCTGACTGCCGTGGCCATTGCCACTTTGGCTATTTCCGCCCACGCTGCCGACGTGCTCAAGGTTGCCGCCACAGCCGTGCCCCACGCTGAAATTCTGAACTTCATCAAGCCCCAGCTCAAGGCTGACGGCATTGAGCTGCAAGTGCGCGAATTCAGCGACTACGTGCAGCCCAACGCTGCCGTGGAAGACAAGCAGCTGGATGCCAACTTCTTCCAGCACCAGCCCTATCTGGACAGCTACAACAAAGACCGCAAGAGCAGCCTGGTGCAAGTGCCCAACGGCAAGGTACACGTTGAGCCTTTTGGTGCCTACTCCAAAAAGATCAAGAACATTGCCGATCTCAAGAGTGGCGCGACTGTAGCCATTCCGAACGACCCCTCCAACGGTGGCCGCGCATTGCTGCTGCTGGCCAAGCAAGGTCTGATCGAACTCAAAGACCCTAAGAACCTGACCGCAACGGCCTTGGACGTGGTGAAGAACCCCAAGAAGCTGAAGTTCAAGGAACTGGAAGCGCCTTTGCTGCCCCGTGCACTGGACGACGTGGATCTGGCACTGATCAACACCAACTACGCCATTGAAGCCAAGCTCAACCCCACCAAGGATGCGCTGTTCATTGAAAACGCTGACTCGCCGTACACCAACATTGTGGTGGCCCGCAAGGACCGCGCGGACGGTGCAGACATCGCCAAGCTGACCAAGGCTTTGCACTCGGCAGAAACCAAGAAGTTCATCGAAGAAAAGTACAAGGGCGCTGTCGTTCCTGCGTTCTAAGAACCAGTAACCCCAGACATGAATCTGAAAAAACGCTGCTTTGGCAGCGTTTTTTTTTGCGCAACAGCATGGTTTGCCATGATTGGCAAGAGCAAGCCTGAGCAAAACACTAACAACCTGCAGAGGCATCGATTGACGCCGCTGGCATGATGCAGGCCGTTACAAAGCGACATACCTGTTGTTTCCCCTCCCATACCGGATCTTCTTTATGAGCGATAACGCATCACCCTCCATGGACAAAGCGATCACCGCAGGTCTGAGCGAAGTGACCTTGGCCCGCACTCTGGAGCTTTATGACGCCCACCGGGCATCTGGCAGCGAACGCATTTTGAATTTTCGTGGCGACTTGGCCGAACGCTACAACTACGACAAGATCAAGCCACTGATGACCCGTGCCCGCGAGCATGGCAATGTGGTCTACATCGAAGCGGTGAGCCATAAGACAGGGGAAACCGGTCACTACCAGATTTTGGCCAACCAGTGGAAATTGCTGGAAGTACTGGCCCGCCTGGATTAAGCGCAGCCAGCGCACCCAAACAAAAAGCCCGTGGCAATCACCACGGGCTTTTTACTGGGCTCAACGCTCTTGCACCTTACTTAATCAGGGTGGCAAGCACCCCTCAAAAAAAGCCAAAAATTTGCGGCGCAAGCGAGGCACTCAGCCACAGGCGCTACGAGACGGCTCGTGCGAAAACACAAAACTGCGACGCAAACAAGGGGGGGTGTGATTGAGCACTTGTGAGAGGCGTTTAAGACGCAGCCGGCAGCCCTTGCCACACCCACCATGCAAGCACCAGCATCATCACGCCCGTCACACCGTCCAGCACACGCCACGCCACAGGCCTTGCGAACACAGCACGCATACGCTGCGCGGCAAAGCTCAGCAGGCCAAACCACACCAGACTGGCACATGCAGCGCCCAGCACAAAAATCCATTTCAGATTGCC
The DNA here is from genome assembly GCF_014851485.1 of Comamonas sp. CMM02. Taxonomy (NCBI): domain Bacteria; kingdom Pseudomonadati; phylum Pseudomonadota; class Betaproteobacteria; order Burkholderiales; family Comamonadaceae; genus Comamonas; species Comamonas sp. CMM02. The sequence goes on from NZ_JACUZW010000005.1 coordinate 171,962, forward strand.
CTCTTGGCGCGCACCAATGGAGCCCACCAGCACCACGGTATCCAGATAGACATGGGGGTTGAGCAAGGTAATCACCGCCAGCGTGGTCAGCACGCCCAGCAGTCCACGTGGTGCCACCTGAGTGCTGTCCACCACTGCGCTGGCATCAGAGGCCATGGCCATGCGCCACAAAGCAAACGCGCCGTAACCCACCAAAAACAGCACACCACCCCAGCCCAGCCACAGCGCCAGGCTGGGCTGACTGCTGAGCAATTGCGCCATGCCTGCCACGCCCAGTCCGATCAAGATGGCATCGGAGGTAACGCACCATGCCACACAGGCTCGCACATGCTGCCCGCGCACGGCCTGCCGCAAAACATACAGGTTTTGCGCACCAATCGAGATAATGAGCGACAGGCAAACGGTAAAACCAGCCAGCCACGAAGCAGTAATGTTTTCAGTCCACATGCCCTGAATTCTCAAAGCACTTGCAACATAAGTAAAATTAAACATTCTCAATCGAATTAAGTTTTACTACATGCTCGACTACGCTGGACTGGAAGCTTTGGCCGCGGTGCTGCGCGAAGGCAGCTTTGATCGCGCTGCGCGCAAGCTGCACGTCACTCCCTCGGCTATTTCTCAGCGCATCAAATTGCTGGAAGAGCGCGTGGGCCAAGTGCTGGTGATGCGGGGCTCGCCCTGCACTGGCACTGAGGCCGGGCGACGTTTGTGTCTGCACGTCGAGCAAGTGGCGTTGCTAGAAAATGAGCTGCGCCGCAACAACCCCGAGCTGGTGCCAGAAGGCCAAGTGCAGCGCCCTACGCTCAAGCTGGCCGTCAACGCAGACTCACTCAACAGCTGGTTTGTCGATGCCATGGCCGCCTTCACACAAGGGGGCAATGAGTTGCTGGACATCAGCATTGATGACCAGGACCACACTGCCAAGCGCATCAAAGAAGGCGAAGTGATCGCAGCCGTGACCGCCTCGTCCAGCCACATCACGGGCTGCAATATCTGGCCTTTGGCCAACATGCACTACGTAGCAGCCGCCAGCCCTGAATTTATTGCACGCTTTTTTGGTGACGCTGGCATCAACCCCCAAAACCTGTCCCAAGCACCGCTGCTGACCTATGGCCGCAAAGACGCCATGCAAGACAAATGGCTGCTGCAGCATGGTGTCACTGCACGCCATGCACCACCACGCCACTGGGTGCCCTCTGCCCACGCCTTTGTACGCGCCAGCCTGGCCGGCATGGCCTGGGGCATGCACCCAACTGTATTGATCAAAGAGCACCTGCAAGACGGCTCTCTGGTAGAGCTGGTGCCTGACAGCGGCATTTCAGTGCCTCTGTACTGGGCGCATGCGCGTAACGCTCAAGCCGGTTTGGAGCGGCTGACCCAGTGCGTGATTAACGCGGCCCAGGACTGGCTAGACCCCATCGACCACAGACAGTAAGGCTGTCAGGCCACGAGAGCGAAAAGTGGCGGACCTGTTCACTCAGCGCTCGTGTCCCATCTTCCGCCCCGTCTCCAGCACATTGAAGTTCAGCAAATCTGTCGCCAGCACGGTCTCCCACATAAAGCAGGCCAGCGCTGCAATGAACGACCCCACTCCCGCCAAAAAAGAAAAAACGGCAATCTGGTAGCCGCGCACGCTCCATGCTTCACCCACGAACAAAAAAACAATCGTCAGGCCGATCAGGAAGCCACACAGCGTGAGCAACCCGATCGACCAATTGGCAATGCGCCCCCGCGTGCGCAAGTAATTCAGCTCACGCAGCCCCCGGTCAATAAAGTCTTCATCGGTGCTGGCACGCACGCGCTCTTCCATGACCCGCGCACGGTCAATGATGCGCGCCAGGCGCCCGGCCACTGCACTGATCATGCCGGCCACCGCCGTCAAAAAGAAAACCGGCGCAACGGCCAGTTGCACGCTGTGCGTCACGTTGGAAGGATCGATCATGTGTCGTCTTGTCCGTAAAAAACTGAAAATTTCCACCGCCTATCGGCAGCTCTTTGCATGGTATGCAAAAAACCGGCCCCGCCAACCATTGAGACACTTGCTTTAACGCAAATGGCGCAGCCCATGCCTTTGATGTGCCGCAAACGCCAGTCTGGCGCCTCACGCGATAGTGAGTGCATCCCTATCAACCCATGACTGATTGCAGAGGACGCTTGCCATGAAGATGCTCACCGATTTAATCTCAACCGATTACGGTTTGATGAGCTTGATCGTTATTCTGATTCTCATCGCCATGTGGATTTACTTCACCGTACTCTTCATGGGAAAAATTGGTAAAAGCAGCAAAGAGCACGCCAAGAAAACAGCTGCACCATCAGCCAAAACCTAAAGCTTTGTCACCAAGCAAATTGACGCTCAGGCCTGCTTTTGCAGGCCTTTGTCATTGCGCGGCCCCACAGCCGCCACCTTAGCAACAGCAATGGCAATGGCAATGGCAATGGCAATGGCAACATTGATAGCTGATAGCGCTTGCCTGACAAAGATTGCACAATCAAAAGCATTTAAAAACCAGGCATGACAAGCGCAGTCAGCTCTTGTTTTCAAAGCGCATCTGATCCACACTTTCCCCACATGGCATAACGCACAGGCACAATTGCACCATGTCCTTGCCTGCCAAGTCTGAAGAGCCTTCTGCGTTAGCCACCACACCCGCGCCTGCTTTGGTGCGCCGCTGGTACACACGCTGGCTGCTGCGTGCTTTGGCCGTCACGTCACTGGGTCTGGGCATCCTGGGCGTATTCATTCCGGGCCTGCCCACCACCGTCTTTATCTTGATTGCAGGCTGGGCCGCCATGCGCAGTTCCCCGCGCATGCATGCATGGCTGTGGAACCACCCATTGTTTGGCCCCATGCTGCAGAACTGGCAGGCAGGCGGATTTGTCAGCCGCCGCGCCAAACGCAGCGCTGCGGCCATGATGGCCGTGTGTGCCGTCATCCTGTGGCTGACACCCACCCCACTGTGGGCACGCATACTGGCCTGCACCTGCATGGCCATCGTTCTGGTCTGGTTGTGGCTGCGCCCTGAGCCTGCATAAGCTTGGATTGCTCCACTTTTTCGCTGCAACTTCCAAATCAGTGAAAAATCCATGTATATAATCTAGGTCTTGTTCCCTGATAGCTCAGTTGGTAGAGCGACGGACTGTTAATCCGCAGGTCCCTGGTTCGAGCCCAGGTCGGGGAGCCAACAAGATTTTTAGTTTTGCTCACGCAAAACTTGCCAACATATTCCCTGATAGCTCAGTTGGTAGAGCGACGGACTGTTAATCCGCAGGTCCCTGGTTCGAGCCCAGGTCGGGGAGCCAAATATTGACGCCTTGCAATTCATCAAGGCACCACCAAAGTGTATTCCCTGATAGCTCAGTTGGTAGAGCGACGGACTGTTAATCCGCAGGTCCCTGGTTCGAGCCCAGGTCGGGGAGCCAAATATTGACGCCTTGCAATTGATCAAGGCACCACCAAAGTGTATTCCCTGATAGCTCAGTTGGTAGAGCGACGGACTGTTAATCCGCAGGTCCCTGGTTCGAGCCCAGGTCGGGGAGCCAAATAAAAAGCCAAGCATTCAAAGATGCTTGGCTTTTTTATTGCCAGCATTTTTATGCCTGCTCAAGCTGAACCAGGCGCACCTCGCATTCAAGCGGCCCGCACAATTCCCACAGAAGCGGGCGCTGCGCCCAGCACGGGCTGCGGGGTCGACTCAAGCCGGTTGGGCACCGCAAACTTGGTCGCAATTTCTTGCACAGGGTCCACCACCACAGGTCCGCTCTTTCGCGCCTCCCAATGTGCAATTTCATCTTCCAGACGGCGCGCGCGTTCTGCATACATCTCTGCAGATGCCTGGTAGTGCTCGGCAGCAATGGTATGTTCCAGCACCGCCATGCGTGCTTCTTGCAAGTAGGCCCGCGCCCGGCGGATATAGCGGGGTTCTGCGCCAAAAAGACTCAGTGAAAACATGGTTCAGCCTCCTTCGTCCGCATCTGTCGAAGCCACATCTGATAATGCCTTCGAAGACACTGGTGCAACCATAGTCTGCCGTCATCGCGTCGCATGTCCCCATAGGACAACGATAGATGTAGGAGCAACCCTGTCATGCATCCCAACAAGGCGATGACACCGTGCAAGCACGTCAACATTCATAGTTTTGATAGCAACAATGCAAGAGCCAACCTTAATCTGGCTAGAAGCTGATGATGATTTCCCCCCGGTTAATCTGGCTTGGGGTGAAGACAGTCCCCTGCCTGGCTTGCTGGCAGCAGGCGGCTCTTTAGATGCAGCCCGGCTGCAAACGGCCTACCGCAACGGCATCTTTCCATGGTTCAGCCCGGGGCAGCCCAATCTGTGGTGGTCACCCGATCCGCGCATGGTGCTCAAAACAGCCGACTTTCGCCTGCACCCATCGCTGCGCAAAACAGTGCGCAAGTTCATTCGCATGCCCGGCTACGAAGTGCGGATTGACACCCAATTTCGCCAGGTCATAGAGCATTGCGCCCATGTGCCGCGCAATGGCCAAAATGGCACGTGGATTGTGCCCAGCATCATGGATGCGTACTGCGATCTGCACCAGCAAGGTCTGGCACACAGCGTTGAGACATGGGTCAACGACAAGCTGGTGGGCGGCCTGTACTGCGTGGCGCTGGGTCAGGCGGTGTATGGTGAATCGATGTTTGCCCACGCCACCGATGCCTCCAAGGTAGCGCTGGCGGCTCTGGTGGCACTGTGCCGCCACCACGGTGCCACACAAATCGATTGCCAGCAGGCAACGCCGCACCTGGCATCCTTGGGTGCGCATGAACAGGCGCGCACCGATTTTCTGGCTGAGGCGGCCATTCAGCAGCAGCAGCCCGCCATGGATTGGACATTCCGCCCCGTATACTGGGATTCGCTTTGTTGAAGGCTTTCACTGCATGACACAGCTCAATGACCTGCCGCACTACAACTTGCAGTTCTATGCCACTGCCCCCTACCCATGCAGCTATCTGCCTGAGCAGGAGGCTCGCTCCCAAGTTGCAGCACCCAGTCATGTGATCCAAAGCGAGGTGTATTCGGCGCTTGTCACCCAGGGCTTTCGCCGCAGCGGCTTGTTCACCTACCGGCCTTATTGCAGCCACTGCAAGGCTTGCCAGCCTTTGCGCGTACTGGTCAACGAATACCGTCCTACCCGCAGCCAGCGCCGCGCTGCCAAACAGCATGCGCTGCTGGACGTCAATGTGCAGCGACTGCATTTTTCACAAGAGCACTACGACCTGTACCAGCGCTACCAGCATGCACGCCACAGTGGCGGCGGCATGGACCAGGACAACGTCGAGCAATACACCCAGTTTCTGCTGCAAAGCCGCGTGGAAACGCGCTTGGTGGAGTTCCGTGACCCTGAGGCTGACAACGCATTGCGCATGGTCTCCATCATTGACTGTCTGGAAGACGGGCTGTCAGCGGTCTACACTTTTTATGATCCAGAACCGGGCACCAGCTATGGCACCTTCAATGTGCTGTGGCAGATTGCCTTTGCCCGCAGCATGGGGCTGCCGTATGCCTACCTGGGCTACTGGATCGAGCATTCCCCAAAGATGCGCTACAAAGCGCAATTTCATCCGTACGAGGTTTTACGCGACAGTCTGTGGCATCGCGTCGACAAAAGCTAAGTCTTGAGGCGCGATGCGGCAGCCAACGCCAAAGATGTGCACGATAGCGACGAGTGGCGGCTAGAATCCGCCCATCTTTGCCCCCTGGATTCCCCATGAAGAAAAACGATCACGACGCGCCCGCCAAACCCAGTGTTCAAGTGCTGGAGCGCATGTTTGTCCTGATCGACGTACTGGCCTCGCGCGAAGAAGCAGTTTCCTTGAAAGAAATCAGCGAAAAAACTGGCCTGCACCCCTCCACGGCACACCGCATCCTCAACGATCTGGCCGTGGGCCGTTTTGTCGACCGCCCAGAATCGGGCAGCTACCGTCTGGGCATGCGCCTGCTGGAGCTGGGCAACCTGGTCAAAGCCCGCCTGAGCGTGCGCGAGACGGCGCTGCCCGGCATGCGATTGCTGCACAAGCAAATCCAGCAGCCCGTGAATTTGAGCGTGCGCCAGGGCGATGAGATTGTGTATGTGGAGCGCGCCTACAGCGAACGCTCGGGCATGCAGGTGGTGCGAGCCATTGGCGGCCATGCCCCGCTGCACCTGACGTCTAACGGCAAGCTCTTTCTGGCAGCCGACGAACCCCAGCGTGTGCGTGCCTATGCCATGCGCACGGGGCTGGCTGGCAACACCCACAACAGCTTGACGCAGCTGCCCCTGCTGGAGCGCGAACTGAACAAGGCGCGCGAAACCGGCGTGGCTTACGACAACGAAGAGCTGGAGCTGGGTGTGCGCTGCATGGCCGCAGGCATTTATGACGATCAGGCCAAGCTGATTGCAGCCTTGTCGATCTCTGCCCCTGCTGATCGCCTGGACGAAAGCTGGCTGCCCAAGCTGCAAAGCACCGCGTTTGAAATTTCGCAGGCCCTGGGTTTTCGCGGCAGCGCTTACCACCAGCGCTAAAAGCGCTGCGGCAAGCCCTCGCTGCACGCTTGCATCGCATCTTGAATGAAATCTAGCCCTGTCGTTCTTTCAGGGCGTGCAGCAGCCTTGAACCCTGCGCTCCTCGTACTAGGACAACGCTAGCGACAACGACAACAACCGGCCTTGCGCCGGTTGTGTGTTTTCAGCGCCGCGCTAAGCCGTCGCCAGCGACAGCTCCCGAAAGTCTGCAAACGCCAGCGCTTGCGGAAAATCATGCACGCGGTCGGTGCCAAAGCCTGAGGTAAACCATGCAAAACGCACGCCCGCTGCGTGCGCACAGCCTGCATCTGCGTGTGTATCGCCAAAAAACACGGCCTCTTGTGGCAACACCTGCATCTGCGACAAGGTATGCAGCAGCGGCTCAGGCGCAGGCTTGGCAATGCCACAGCTGTCGCGCCCCGTGACCACGCTGAACAGCTCCAAAATACCCGCAGCCTCCAGCCCCTTGAGGGCCAGCGCATATTGCTTGTTGGTGCACACGCCCAGCGCAACACCTTGCGCCTGAGCAGCATGCAGCCAGTCCAGCACGCCGTCATACAGAGGCGCTGCACCAGCGGGCTGCGCGGCGTAAAAGCGCTCAAACAGAGCACCAGCTTGCGCGTGGCCGCCTGCGGGCAGGGGCACGCCGCGCTCTTTGAGCACGTCCACCATCAGATCCGCCGCCGTGCCAAACATATTGGGCATGCGATAGCCCTGCGGCAGTGGCGCATAGCCCAGGTGTTCCAGCGTATGGCTGGCCGCCGAAATAATGACCTGCTCGGTATTGAGCAAGGTGCCATCCATATCAAACACCATGGCGCGCACGCCATTCCAATCGATTGTCTGCACTGTGTTGTTCATCAAAGCCATGCTCGCCATTGTCAGCGCAAGTGACTGCCTTGCGCCTTGTAGCGCCACAAAGCCAACCTACAAGCCACCTTAAAAATAAGAGCTACCAGCGCTTACACACCATTCATTTCAGATAGTTTTATATCTGAAACTATTGATTTATAAGCGATAGCAGCTATCTTTTAAAAAATCACACATGCCGCTTGACGTGTGTGCCAGGCTCTGGGGGCAAGCTGGCATCGGCCTGGGCATGCAAGGCGGCAATCAAATTGCACGGTGCCTGGTGGCCATCACACAGTACTTTGAGCGATTGCAGCTCTTTTTCCAGCGCGCGCAGCTCTTGCAGGCGCTGGCGCACATGCTGCAGGTGCGCATTGATCGTGGCCGTGGCGGCGTGGCAGTCGGCAGGGTTTTGCCAGTCCAGCGCCAGCAAGGTGCGCACCTCGTCCAGCGACATGTCCATGGCCCTGCACATGCGTATGAAACGCAGGCGATGCAAGTCCCCATCGTTGTAAAGACGGTAATCGTTATCCTGGCGCATGGCGGGTGCCAGCAGGCCTTCTTTTTCGTAATACCGGATGTTGGCCGCCGATACGCCTGTGCGTTTGGCCGCTTCCCCTATGCGCAATGCTGTCATGGGCTTGACCTTCAAGTAACTTTCAACTTTCCAATCATGGCATGAACACCAAACACATGCACTCCAACTGCTGTGCGCCTGCCACACCGCACAAGCACGATCACAGCCATCACGACGACGGCGACAGTCATGACCATGGACACGACCATGGCGTGCTGCCCAGCTGGCCACGCATCAGCGCGGCACTGGTCATGGCACTGCTGGCTGAAATATCCCACTGGTTCACACCGCAGTACGCTGGCCTCGAATACGCCGGCATGGCACTGGCCGTGCTGGCCATTGGTCTGGCTGGTCTGGGCGTGTACAAGGCGGGCATCCAGAGCCTGATGCAATTGCGGCTGGGCATTCATGCCTTGATGGCAGTGGCTGTTACCGGCGCTTTCCTGATTGGACAGTGGCCCGAGGCAGCCATGGTGATGGCGCTCTACGCCGCTGCCGAGCGCATTGAAGACCAGGCCATGGACCGCGCCCGTCTGGCCATCCGCAACCTGCTGTCCCTGGCACCTGACACCGCCCAAGTACTGCAGCCCGATGGCAGCAGCCAAACCATGGCCACCGCCGACGTGCCCACAGGAGCCACGGTGCTGGTCCCTCCGGGTGCACGCATTGCGCTCGATGGCGCCATCACCGCAGGGCGCAGCAGCGTAAACCAGGCACCCATCACCGGCGAGAGCGTGCCCGTAGACAAAGCCCCGGGCGACACCGTCTGGGCTGGCAGCATTAACCAGCAGGCAGAGCTGCAGGTACAGGTGACGGCGGCCACGGCCGATTCCATGCTGGCACGCATCGTCAAGGCGGTGGAGCAGGCACAAGCGAGCAAAGCGCCCACCCAGCGTTTTGTGGATCGCTTTGCCGCCATCTACACCCCCATCGTCATGGCGCTAGCGATCTTGCTGGCCGTGCTGGCACCGCTGTTCTTTGGCTGGACATGGATGGATGCGCTCTATCAGGCGCTGGCCCTGCTGGTCATCGCTTGCCCTTGCGCTCTGGTGCTGTCCACCCCCGTCACGGTGGTCAGTGCCTTGACAGCCGCTGCACGCCAGGGGGTCTTGCTCAAAGGCGGCAGCGCGCTGGAAGCTGCCCGCAAGCTGCGCACCATTGCGCTGGACAAAACCGGCACCCTCACCACTGGCAAGCCTGCCCTGGTGGAGTGGAGCGTGCTGAACGACGCGCTTTCCAGCGCTGATGCGGCCTTGCTGACCTGGTCCATTGCGTCGCGCTCTGACCACCCGGTCTCGCATGCCATTGCGCAGGGATTGCAAGTCGACACCGTCACCGCCTCTACAGCGCAAGATCTGCAGGCCTTAGCCGGGCGCGGCGTGCAGGCGCACATCGACGGGCAGACCTACTACCTTGTCAACCTGCGCTGGGCGCAAGACCACCAGCTGGACACCCCAGAGCTGCAGCAAGCCGTACATGCCCACAGCAGCCTGGGCCGCAGTGTGAGCTTGCTGGCTACCGAGCAACAGGTGCTGGCGGTATTTGCCGTGGCAGATACCTTGCGATCCCATGCCAAAGAAGCTGTGCAACAGCTCAAGGCGCTGGGCATCACCCCCATCATGCTCAGTGGCGACAACCCTGATGCTGCACGCGCCATGGCGGCACAGGCTGGCATCACGCAGGCAGAAGGTGGCCTGCTGCCAGAAGACAAACTCCAGCGCCTGCGCCAGTTGCAGCAAGAAGGCCCTGTGGGCATGGTGGGCGATGGCATCAACGACGCTCCGGCACTGGCGCAGGCCGACATGGGCTTTGCCATGGGCGGCGCGCACAGCACCGGCATGGCCATGGAGACCGCTGACGTCGTACTCATGCACGACGATCTGCGCCGCCTGCCTGATACCGTGCAGCTGTCCCAGCGTGCACACCGCGTGCTGTGGCAGAACATTGCACTCTCACTGGGCATCAAGCTGGCCTTCTTCATCCTGGCCGTTGCAGGTGCTGCCAGCATGTGGCTGGCGGTACTGGCTGATATGGGAGTGAGCTTGCTGGTGGTAGCCAACGGTTTGCGCTTGCGCCGCATTAAAAGCAAAAAATCAGCCTCTTGAAAAAGACGGCTGCATAATCTGTGCGCCCAAAAAACACAACGCGCACAGATTCCTGCACACCATGAAGCACACCCCCACCCCACCGGCTGCGTCCCCTGCACCTACACCGCACACCACGCTGGAAGACGCCGCCGCCATCGTCACCGGGGTGCTCATGATCTCCGTGGGCGTCGCTCTGTTCAAGCAGGCAGGCCTGGTGACTGGAGGCATGGCGGGTCTGGCCTTTGCCCTGCACTACGCCAGCGACGTGGGGTTTGGTGTGTGGTTCTTTGTACTGAACCTGCCGTTTTACTGGCTGGCCGTCAAAAAAATGGGCTGGGCTTTCACGTTCAAAACCTTCTGCGCGGTGGGCCTGCTGGCTGTGGTGTCCGAGTTGCAGCCGCATTTTCTGCAGCTGCAAAGCGTGCAGGCACCTTACGCCGCCGTGGTCGGCGGCATTTTGATGGGCGTGGGCATGCTGGTGCTGTTTCGCCACCGCTGCAGCATTGGCGGCCTGGGAATTGCTGCCCTTTATCTGCAGCAACGTTACGGCTGGCGTGCAGGCTATGTGCAGATGGGTCTGGACTGCATCATCTTGCTCAGCGCCTTCTTCATCGTCGATCTGCAGCAGGCGCTGTGGTCCATTGTGGCTGCGCTGACGCTCAACCAGGTACTGTCCATGAACCACCGCCCCGGCCGTTACGGCAGCTAAGCACCCGCCTCGCCTGCGCTGCCGGCTGGTGACTGACTACTCAGCGCCAGCCACGGCTGGCATGGCCAGATCAGGCACAAAAACCAAGCACGAGGAACTTTTCCACGGCTCTGGCATCATTTACCTCTATGCGCCGCGTCCTGCCCCTGCTCATGATTTTGCTGCTGACCCTGCGCGGTCTGCTGGGCGATGCCATGGCCATGGGCACCCTCCCCCAGGCCGTGCCGCACATGTCGGCCGCCAGCGCTGTGCAGCCCCACGCCGATTCGCATACAAATTCCCAAGCTGACCACCAGAGGCTGGCAGCCAGCCCTGCCGGCGATGTGCACAGCATGGGCTCCAGCCAGCATGCCGCCGCCGCCGCTGACATGCTCCCCGGCACAGAGCACTGCGCCACCACAACACCCTCAGCACCTGGATGCGCAGGCAGCCACCACAGCACGCCCTGCGCAGCCTGTGGTATTTGCCATTCCGTGCTGTCTTCTCCCGCAGCAGTGGCCCCTGCCCATGCCCTGCCTGCCCATGCAACACCTGCCAGCGCGCAGGCTCGCTTTGCCAGCGCAGCTTTGCTGCAAGCCATCAAGCCACCCATCGCCTGAGACCTGATACCCAAAGTGCGTCCGCAGTTTGCTGTTTGCTCAAGGCAAGCGCTGCTGCCGACGCTTGGTTTGTCTTGTCGCAGGAGATTGCAGCATGCGCACCGCGCCCCTTGTTACCCCGTGGCTGCTCGCTTTGAGCGTTGCACCCGCTTGGGCTATGGCCCAAAACCCACCGCCTTCCAACGCCCCCGTTGCTGAATCTGCAGCGCAGCAACGCGCACTGGTGCATACGCCGCTGCCCGCCAGCGCAGCCATCGTTGCCAGCCCGCAAGACTGGCGTGCCGCACATGCCGCCGTGGCTCAATTTCCACGCGGTCACGCCGATGTGGTGCGCTGGGAAGCGGCTAAAAAAACGGCCTCGAATCCAGCCGCAGCGCCGGCAGCGACGGCTCCGGCCATTTCTCAGGTTACGCAGGGTGCGCAGGCTGCACAGCCTGCAGCTGCCTGCCCGATGATGGCGAACATGCCCACTGGCTCCCATGGTGAAACGGCAACAAACACGCCTGCTGGCACCCGGGCCAACGCACCCAGCAGCGCGCACCACCACGAAGGCCAGCCATGAAGCGCCAAACATTCCGCCTCACAAGCTTGCTGGGCGCACTGGTGCTGGCAGGCTGCGCCAGCGTAGCCCCCGATGGCCTGCGCAGCGCCGTGGACAGCCACACCGCCGCCCGGCTGCCTGCGGGCAGCAGCCTGCCCACGCCCGAAGGCAGCGACACCGCCGAGCAGCAGCAAGCCACCCACACACAAATCGCTCAGTGGCTGAGCCAGCCTGTTGATGCCGACACCGCCGTGCGCATTGCCCTGCTGCGCAATCCAGGCCTGCAGGCCCAGCTGGCACAACTGGCGCGACAAGATGCCCAGCGCGCCCAGTCGCTCACCTTGTTCAACCCCACGCTAACACTGGGCCGCTTTGTTAACGGCCATGAGCGAGAGATTGAACGCCAGCTCAGCTTTAACCTCGTACAGCTCATCACCTTGCCGTGGCGCAGCCGCTGGCAAGGCTGGCAGCTGGAACAAGCCACGCTCACTGCCGCCCAGCAAGTGCTGCTGCACGCCGCCGATACGCGCCGTGCCTGGCTGCGTGCAGTGGCCGCCCAGCAAAGCCTTCAGGCGGCCGAGCGCATGCACGACGCTGCCGCCGTGGGCGGTGAGCTGGCCCGGCGCATGGCCCTGGTGGGCAACTTCAGCAAGCGAGATCAGGCGCAAGAGCTGCGCGTTCAGCACGATGCCGCCGCGCAGTTGGCCCGAGCCCGGCTGACTGCTGCGCTGGAACGCGAGCAGCTGGCGCGCCTGATGGGCCTGTGGGGCCCTCAGGCAGACTTTGCTCTGCCCGCACAACTGCCTGCTCTGCCTGCGGCAAATGCACTGCACACCGGCGCCGACGCCGAAGCCACGGCACTGCACGAGCGGCTGGACGTGCGCGCCCTGCGTCGCGATCTGGACACCACCGCTGACCGCAGTGGATTCACCCGCGTGGGGGCACTGTTCGGTGACATTGGTGCCAGCTACAGCCGCAACACCAGCACCGACCGCGCCACACGCCACGACGAAGTCACGCGCGGCTGGGAGCTGGACATTCCCCTGCCCCTGTTCGACTGGGGCGGTGTGGCCGCTGCGGGCACACGCGCACAGCTGCAGCACAGCAGTGCCCTGCTGCGTGATGCTGCCCTGCGCGCCCGCAGCGAGGCGCGCACCAGCTGGCTGCGCTACCGCACCGCCTGGGATCTGGCACAGCAGCAGCGCACGGAAGTGCTTCCGCTGGCTCAGCAGATGCAGGAAGAAGCCGTGTACCGCTACAACGGCATGTTCATCAGCACCTGGCAGCTGCTGGCCCAGGCACGCAGCACCGCTCAGGCGGTGACCACAGCCACCGATGCCCAGCGCGACTTCTGGCTGGCTGATGTGGATCTGCAGCTGGCGCTCTACAGCACATCGCCCGGCGCTGCTGCCGCAGCACCCGCCAGCAGCACTGCTGCCTCCACCGACACCCCAGCACAAGGCCACTGATATGCAACGCCGCACCTTTTTCACCGGCGCAGCCACTGCAGTGGCTGCAGCTTCCGTCAGCCGCGTCGGCATGGCAGCGCTGCCCGAGCCCGTCATGCAAAACAGCGCAGACACCGCCGCGCCGCTGACGCCACCCAATGGCCGCCCTTACCGCCCGGTGGTCACACTCAACGGCTGGACCACCCCCTGGCGCATGAATGCGGGCGTCAAAGAATTTCATCTGGTGGCCGAGCCCGTGGTGCGAGAAGTGGCACCCGGCTTCTTCGTCAACATGTGGGGCTATAACGGCCAGTCTCCCGGCCCCACGATTGAAGTGGTGCAAGGCGACAGGGTGCGCATCTTTGTCACCAATCGCCTGCCTGAGAACACCACCATCCACTGGCACGGTCAGCGCCTGCCCAATGGCATGGATGGCGTGGGCGGACTGAACCAGCCGCACATTCCGCCGGGCAAAACCTTTGTCTATGAGTTTGAAGCGCGCCGTCCCGGCACGTTCATGTACCACCCGCACTCCGACGAAATGGTGCAGATGGCCATGGGCATGATGGGGCTGTGGATCACCCATCCGAAAGGCAAGCACCCCTTGATTGACGAAGTAGAGCGTGACTATGCTTTCCTTTTGAGCGCCTACGCGGTAGAGCCCGGCGCCATGACGCCGCGCATCAACGAGATGACGGACTTCAACATCTGGACTTTTAACAGCCGCGCCTTCCCAGCCATCACACCCATGGTGGCCAGACAAGGCGACCGGGTACGCATTCGCGTGGGCAACCTGACCATGACCAATCACCCCATGCACATCCATGGCCATGAGTTCGAGGTGACGGGCACAGACGGCGGCCCCACCCCCAGGGGATCGCGCTGGCCCGAGGTGACAGCCGACGTGGCCGTGGGCCAGATGCGGCAGGTGGAATTCAAGGCTGACGAGCCCGGTGACTGGGCCTTTCACTGTCATAAGAGCCACCACACCATGGGTGCCATGGGCCACGACGTGCCCACCATGATTGGCGTGGACCACCGAGGTCTGGTGGGCAAGATACAGAAAATCGTCCCTGACTACATGCTCATGGGCGAGCGCGGCATGGGCGATATGGGTGCCATGGAAATGCCCCTGCCCGATAACACCTTCCCCATGATGACTGGACAAGGTCCTTACGGCCCCATCGAAATGGGCGGCATGTTCACCACCTTCAAGGTGCGCAAAAACCTGGGTGCCAATGACTACAAAGACCCGGGCTGGTACCAGCAACCCAAGGGCACGCAAGCCTATGAGTGGCAAGGTGCACCGCTGGATGCACAAGCCCCACGCCAGACCTCGCCCGGCACAGCACCGGGCGCGCCCAGCGTACGCAAGCCCGCCTCCAATCCCCCAGCCGGCAGCCACAGCCAGCATTGACAGGAGTCACACACCATGAAAACTCTGAACTTCGTAGCTGCCAGCATTTTGCTTGCGGGATCGAGCGCCGCTTTTTCTCATGGCAGTGAAAGCCATGCCCCGGCAGGGGCCGTGACCAAAGAGCAAAAAGCATGGGGCATTGCAGACGATGCCCGCAACGCCCAGCGCACCATCACCCTGAGCATGACGGACGATATGCGCTTTGCCCCCAGCAATTTCAGCGTAAAAAAAGGCGAAACCGTGCGCCTGCGTGTCGTCAATCAGGGAGCCCTGATGCATGAGGTGGTGCTGGGCACCAAAGCCTCACTGGATGAACACGCACAAATGATGCTCAAGTTCCCCGGCATGGAGCATGCGGAACCCTATATGGCCCACGTAGCACCCGGCACCAGTGAAGACTTGGTGTGGAATTTCAACCGCACCGGGCAGTTTGACTTTGCCTGTCTGATCGCAGGCCACTACCAGTCCGGCATGACCGGCACATTCACCATCACCGAATAAAGAAAGGACTCCCCATGACCATTACCACCAACACCACCCGCCGCCACGCCCTGCACCTGCTGGCCGCTGCTGCTGGCGTCGCCGCCTTGCCAGCAATCGCTGCCCAGCCAGCCAAGACACCCATGGAAGTCTGGAAAGACCCGAACTGCGGCTGCTGCAAAGACTGGATCGAGATCATGGAAAAATCCGGCTTTGACGTCAAAGTGCACGAAGTGGGCAACTCTGGCGTGCGCGCCAAGCTGGGCCTGCCTGCGCAATACGGCTCCTGTCACACCGCGCTGGTGGGCGGTTACGTCGTCGAAGGCCACGTACCTGCGGCCGACGTGCGCAAGCTGCTGCAAGAAAAGCCCAAGGCGCTGGGCATTACCGCACCCGGTATGCCCATTGGCAGCCCCGGCATGGATGGCCCCGAATACGGTGGCCGTAAAGACCCGTATGACGTGCTGCTGATCACCAAGAACCTGATGGGCAACAACGTCAGTGCCCGCGTATTCACCAGCTACCGCTAAACAAAGGAGGCTGCATGTCCGCTTTCACTACTTTACGCATGCTCTCCAGCGCCACAGCACTGGGCTGGCTGCTGGCCGCCCAGCCAGCGCTTGCCCAGCCAGCGGCTGACCACAGCGCCCACGCTGCGCAGGCCGCAGCCCCCAGTGCCGCGCCAATTGCTGCACCCAGCGCAGACTTGACCGAGGGCATCATCACCCGCGTAGATGCCCGCAGTGGCAAGCTCACCATCCGCCACGGCGAAATCACCAACCTGGGCATGCCGCCCATGACCATGGTTTTCGCCCTGAAAGACCCCGTGCAGGCACAGTCGCTGCAGCCTGGTGCCAAGGTGGCTTTTCGCGCAGAAGACACGGGCGGTGGCAGCCTGCTGATCACGCATATCGAGACTGCCCCTCAGTAAGGCACTGCGCTCTTGCCGCACAGCGTGCAGACACCTTGACACCGGCGTCTGCACGCATCCTCTTGACGCTTTGCAAACGGGTACGGAGCCAGTCTGCGCAACACCTCTGTTGCCTGTCAGCGTGGGCATTGAAACCGCCCCATCTGGCACAGATGCAAAGAAAAAAAGCAGCCCGAAGGCTGCTCAAACACTTCCCCTCAGCTTTGCCAAAAAACGTTATTGCAAAAATGCAGGTTTTGCGTAACCCGCAAACTTGGTATCCACTACCTTCTTGAAATCGATCGAGCGGAAAGCTTCTTCCAGGTCCTTGGCCCACTTGGCATTTTGGTCCTTGGTCTTCACGGCCACAATATTCAGATAGTGGTCAGGTGTCTTTTCCAGCAACACTGCCTCCGTCAGCTTCAGGCCCGAAGAGATGGCAAAGTTGCCATTGATGATGGCGAACTGCGCGTCATCCAGCGAGCGCGGCAGATGGGCCGCATCCAGCGGCAGCAGCTTGATCTTTTTAGGGTTCTCGGCCAAATCCAGCTCAGACACGCGCAGCGGATTGACACCTTCCTTGATTTTGATCAGCCCAGCCTGCTGCAGCAGCAACAAGGCTCGCGCCAGGTTGCTGGCATCGTTGGGCAAAGCCACTTTGTCGCCCTCTTTCAGATCTGCCAGGCTTTTACGTTGCTTGGAGTACACGCCCATGGGTGCAATCGGTCCTTGCACCAGAGCTTTCAGGTCCAGCTTGCGGTCGCCCTTGAAGTGGTTGAAATACACCTCGTGCTGAAAGAAATTGGCATCAAGCGAACCATCGGC
The DNA here is from genome assembly GCF_014851485.1 of Comamonas sp. CMM02. Classification (NCBI taxonomy): domain Bacteria; kingdom Pseudomonadati; phylum Pseudomonadota; class Betaproteobacteria; order Burkholderiales; family Comamonadaceae; genus Comamonas; species Comamonas sp. CMM02. The sequence goes on from NZ_JACUZW010000005.1 coordinate 188,931, forward strand.
CAACGCCAGATTGGGCTGCACGTAGTCGTTAAATTCCACCAGCTTGACTTTGTAGCCCTTGGCCTTGAGCAACGGCACGATGCCCGCTTGCAGCTGGTCGATGTTGGAACCCGCCGTGCCACCAATGATGAGCTGTGGCTTGCTGGCATCCTGTGCCAGCACAGGTGCGCAGGCCAACGCAGCCAATGACAGCGCGGTGGCAGTTAGAACACGGCGGCGGGTGTGAAGTTGGAACATGTTGTCTTGTCTCCTGGTTGGTTATGCATCACGCCACGAATCTGTGGCGCTGATGCATCCAGTATCAGCAGATGAGCGCCAAGCTCCAACAAATAAAAAATCTTCTACATATGCCAATGACTTATGAAGAGCCTGTGCAGCATAGACAATCAGCCGCGCTGCGGGCACAACATCGCACCAGCAAGCGGCGTCAAAGCCATCACGGCACGCTGTGGCGCACCGGGTGATGTCAGCCCATGCGCGCACCAGCGCTTGATTTGCGTCAAGACCGCCCTGTGGCGCAATGCATGGATGCCCCCATGTTTGGTCATGCCCCCCATGCCGACCCGTGAAGCGATGCCGATGCACAAACATGGTGCACTGGCAAAGAAGCATCTCCAAAATGGTGCGCCACCGAGACAAACCGGTAAAACCTGCCTATCTTTTATGCAAGCTGGGCAGTAAAGTGCAGCGCAAGTGTGGGCATCTACATACAGCGCACACTATCCAAATGCTTGTACCATGAGCGCCAAACAGCCATTTGCATGACTCCATGCAATATGCACATGATCGGTGCATAGGCTTTCTATCTGCCAAGCCCAACCCCCGGCTTTGCAAGCACACAACGAATTCCAAACTTCAGGAGGGCTCCTCTTATGCAAGAAACCCCTATATCTACGCCACAACGCATTGGCGTGCCTCGGGAAACTTTTCCACTCGAAAAACGCGTGGCCGCCGTGCCCGACACAGTGGAAAAGCTGATCAAACTTGGTTTTCAGGTTGCCATTGAATCAGGGGCCGGTGACGCCGCCCACTTCAGTGATGACGCCTACCGCGCAGTGGGTGCAGACATCATCGACAGCGCTGCCGCGCTATGGGCGGGGTCGGACATTGTCTTGAAGGTGCGCCCCCCACACGGCGAAGAAGTGGCTCTGCTGCGCCAAGGCGGCACGCTCATCAGCTTTATCTGGCCTGCGCAGCACCCCGAGCTGATGGCCCAGCTGGCCTCCAAGCAAGCGACTGTGCTGGCCATTGACTGCCTGCCGCGCACGCTCAGCCGTGCGCAGAAGATGGATGCACTGACCTCTACCGCAGGTGTCTCTGGCTACCGCGCGGTGATTGAAGCTGCCAACGCTTTCGGCCGTTATTTCAACGGTCAGATTACGGCTGCTGGCAAGGTACCACCAGCCAAGGTGTTCATTGCTGGCGCTGGCGTGGCAGGTCTTGCTGCGATTGGCACGGCAGCCAATCTGGGAGCCATCGTGCGCGCCAACGACACGCGCGCTGAAGTGGCAGACCAAGTCAAATCACTGGGCGGCGAGTTCGTCAAGGTGGACTACGAAGAAGACGGCGCCGGCGGTGGTGGCTACGCCAAGGTGATGAGCGAAGGCTTCCAGGCCGCGCAACGAGCCATGTACGCACAGCAGGCCAAAGATGCCGACATCATCATCACCACGGCGCTGATCCCCGGCAAGCCCGCACCCAAGCTGATTACAGCCGAGATGGTGCAGAGCATGAAACCTGGCAGCGTGATTGTGGACATGGCCGCCGAGCAAGGCGGCAACTGTGAGCTGACCGTGCCCGACCAAGCTGTCGTGCGCCACGGCGTAACCATCATTGGCTATACCGACTTGCCTTCGCGTCTGGCCAAGCAGTCATCCACGCTGTACGCCACCAACTTGCTGCGCCTGACCGAAGAGCTGTGCAAAGCCAAAGACGGTGTGGCAGTGGTGAATATGGAAGATGAAGCCATCCGTGGCCTGACCGTCATCAAAGACGGCGCTGTCACGTGGCCTGCGCCACCCTTGAAGGCAGCGCCCGCCCCCGCACCCAAGGCAGCGGCTGCGCCCCTGGAGCAAAAGAAATCCGGTCACGGTCATGGCAGCAGCGGCCCGCTGCCCGCCAAGACGCTGGCCATCATCTTTGCCGTGGCTGCCATGGCGTTCTGGGTGATCGGTGCCTATGCCCCTGAAGCTTTCCTGGGCCACTTCACGGTGTTTGTGCTGGCCTGCTTCATTGGCTACATGGTGGTGTGGAACGTGACCCCCGCGCTGCACACGCCGCTGATGAGCGTGACCAACGCGATCTCCAGCATCATCGCCATTGGTGCGCTGGTGCAGATCGCCTCTCCTGCAGCGGGCCTGGATGGCCGCCCTGACAGCCTGATCACCTGGCTTGCCTTCGCTGCGCTGGTGCTCACTGCAGTCAACATGTTTGGTGGCTTTGCCGTGACACGCCGCATGCTGGCCATGTTCCGCAAATAACCCGAAGAACAACAAGAGGAAAGAATTTCAATGTCCCAAAGTCTTGCAACGGTCGCCTACCTCGGTGCGGCCATTCTCTTTATCTTGAGTCTGGGCGGCCTGTCCAACCCGGAAACCTCACGCCGTGGCAACCTGTTTGGCATGCTGGGCATGGCACTGGCCATTTTGGCCACCGTGTTTGGCCCACGCGTGACCGCCGACGGCATCGCCTGGATTGTGGCGGCGCTGGTCGTGGGTGGCGGCATTGGCTTGTATGCAGCCAAAACCGTGAAGATGACTCAGATGCCCGAGCTGGTTGCCTTGATGCACAGCCTGGTCGGTCTGGCCGCCTGTTTGGTGGGCTTTGCCAGCTATGTAGACACGTCGATCCAGCTGGAAGGCGCAGAAAAAGCCATCCATGAGATGGAAATTTACATCGGCATCTTGATCGGTGCAGTCACGTTCTCTGGCTCGCTGATTGCGTTTGGCAAGCTCAACGGCAAGATTGGCGGCAAGCCCCTGTTGCTGCCTGCGCGCCACTGGCTGAACCTGGCAGCGCTGCTGATCGTCATCTACTTTGGCTATGCATTCATGCAGGCCCCCACCGTACAAGCCGGCATGCCCGCGCTGGTCATCATGACCGTGATAGCCCTGCTGTTTGGTGTACACATGGTGATGGCCATTGGCGGTGCGGACATGCCAGTCGTGGTGTCCATGCTCAACAGCTACTCCGGCTGGGCTGCTGCGGCTACCGGCTTCATGCTGGGTAACGATCTGCTGATCATCACCGGGGCACTGGTGGGTTCGTCCGGCGCCATCCTCAGCTACATCATGTGCCAGGCCATGAACCGCAACTTCATCAGCGTGATCGCCGGTGGCTTTGGCTCCGGCGCACCCAAGAAAAAGGCAGCAGATGGTGCGGCCGCTGAACCACAAGGCGAAGTAGTGCCCGTCACCAGTGCCGAAACTGCCGAGCTGCTGCGCGATGCCAAGCGCGTCATCATCGTGCCCGGCTATGGCATGGCGGTGGCCCAGGCCCAGCACACCGTGTACGAAATCACTAAAACATTGCGCGAAAAAGGCGTGCAGGTGGAGTTTGCCATCCACCCCGTGGCAGGTCGCATGCCTGGTCACATGAACGTGCTGCTGGCCGAAGCCAAAGTGCCTTACGACATCGTGATGGAGATGGACGAAATCAACGCCGACTTCCCCCAAGCCGACGTGGCCATGGTGATTGGCGCCAACGACATCGTGAACCCCAGCGCGCTGGACGACCCTGACAGCCCCATTGCTGGCATGCCGGTGCTGGAAGTGTGGAAGGCCAAGCACTCCATCGTGATGAAGCGCTCCATGGCCTCTGGCTACGCCGGCGTAGACAACCCCCTGTTCTACAAAGAAAACAACCGCATGCTGTTTGGCGATGCCAAGAAGATGCTCGACGAGGTGCTGACTGCCTTGCGTGCTTGATTTGCTGCGGCACTCAACGTAGCCAGTCAAAAAAAGCGCCTGTGGTTTTGGCCACAGGCGCTTTTTGCATGCACTGACGCTCTTGAAGGCCATGGCCCGCAGCAGCAGGACCGTGCACGATTTAGCTGCGCAACTGCGTAAAAAGCTGGCTCCATGCTTGTTCTGGCAAAGGCAGCAAGTTCATTGAACGCAGCATCAGCGCCCCCTCCAAAGCGCACAGCCGCAAAATTTCTTGCTGGCCTTCAGGCGTGGCGGCAGAGAGATCGGGAAAACTTTCGGCATACCATTTGCGCAGGTACTCACGGCTTTCAGGCTCCTGGCTCATTGCCAGCGACATGGTCCCAATGCGCTGGTTCACTGCGGTGTCTGCAGTGGTGACGGCATCGACATAGGCCGCCACGCAAGAAGCGCCTGCCAGCTTGGCGGCGTTAAAACGTGCTTCATAACCGCTGTCCAGGTGTTCATACAGCGCCGTAAGCAGCGCTTCCTTGGTACCAAATGCACTTTGCACGCCACCCTTGCTCACCTTGGCCGCTTTGGCAATGGCATCGAACGACAGCGCTCCCGCACCACGTGTGCGAATGATGTGCTCCGCTGCGTCCAGCAGACTGGCTTTGTCAATCGATGGCTTTCTTCCCATATTGTCTTTTCCAAAAAATAAAAAAACGCCCGCACTAAAATACGATTGTATTTAAATAATTGTATTGAGGAATCGTATGAAGTTCCAGAGCCGATGGCTAACTCTGGCGATTGTTTCTGCAGCGCTGTTCCTGGTCGTGATTGACATGACCGTGCTGTACACCGCGCTGCCCAGCTTGGCGCAAGCCTTGCACACGACAGCTTCAGAAAAATTATGGATTCTGAACGCTTACTCGCTCGTGATGGCAGGCTTGATGCCTGTGATGGGGGCGCTGGGGGACCGCCTGGGCCACCGCCGCGTGTTTATCTTTGGCATGGTCACGTTTGGTGTGGCCTCCATGCTGGCCGCCTTTGCACCGACTGCAGCCATGCTGATTGCAGCGCGTGCACTGCTGGCTGTGGGCGGTGCAGCCATGATGCCTGCAACCATTGCCATCATCCGCACTAGTTTTCAGGATCCCAAAGAGCTGGCGCTGGCCATTGGTATCTGGGCTGCCATTGCTTCTGGCGGGGCAGCTATTGGCCCACTGCTTGGCGGCGCGCTTTTGGAGCACTTTTGGTGGGGCTCGGTGTTTTTGATCAATGTGCCCATCATTGGCGTGGCGACCTTGCTGGCGCTGCACTATGTGCCTGTCCGGGCCGGTAACCCAGACATCACCATCGACCTTGCCAGCTGCTGGCAAAGCATGCTGGGCATCATCGCCTTGGCCTATGGCATCAAAGAGTTCGCCAAGCCCGACAGCCACAGCCTGCTGGCATGGTCTGCACTGCTTTTTGGGGCCCTGCTGCTGGCCGTATTCATTCGCCGGCAGCTGCGCATTCCTCGCCCGCTCATTGATTTGCGCCTGCTTTGTGCTGCACCGATTGCCACAGGCATGCTGGTGGCGCTGATTGCTTCCATGACGCTGATTGGCTTTGAGCTGGTGTTGAGCCAGCGCCTGCAGCTGGTTGCGGGCAAGAGCCCATTAGAGGCTGGTGCCTTTGTGCTGCCGATTTCGCTGGGGTCGTTCTTCGCAGGCCCGCTGGCCGGGGCCTTGATTGGCCGGGTGGGCAGCGTGCGGGTGATTGTTGCGGGTCTGTGCATGACGGCGCTGGGCATAGCGGGCTACATGTTCTTGCGTGACGCCAGTGTCTGGGCGCAGGTGCTGATCCTGGCCTTGTGCGGCATCGGCATTGGCTCCAGCCTCACGGCATCCAGCACCCTGGTCATGAGCAATGTGGCTGAAGACCGTGCAGGCATGGCCGGCTCTGTGGAAGGCGTTGCCTACGAGTTTGGCGGGGGCTTTGGTGTCACCATATTTGGCTCCATCATGACAGCCGTCTACGTTGCGAATGTGCAAGAAATGGGGCTGTCCCACATGGCGGGCAGCAGTCTGGATGAAGCCCACACCTACGCACAGGCGCACCCGGGCGCAAGCCAGGCACTGGCCAGCGCCATGCAAGCTTTTGAAGCCTCATTCACGTGGGTGAGCGCGCTTGTGGCCGCCATGCTCTTTGGCCTGGCATGCATGGTGCTGCTCAACCGAAAAAAGCTCCCTACGCGGTAGACACATGCCCGCCGACTTCGCAGATGAATCCAGATATTCAGGCTGACGAGCAGCCACCCGGCACCTGCTGACTGCCATCTGCAAAAAAAGGGCTGCCAACTTGGCAGCCCTTTTTTATACCTTCAGCGCCAGATGGCTGGCAATCGCGATCACTGCAAAGCAGCAGGCTTCATGTAACCCACAAACTTGGTATCAACCACCTGCTTGAATGCTGGTGAGCGGTAGGCTTCGGCCAGATCCTTGGCCCACTGGGTGGTTTCGTTGCCGGTCTTCACGGCCACAACGTTCAGGTACTGATCAGGGGTTTTCTCCAGCACCACCGCCTCTTGCAGCTTCAGACCGGAAGAGATGGCGAAGTTGCCATTCACCACCACAAAGTCAGCATCTTCCAGCGCGCGGGGCAGATGTGCGGCATCCAGAGGCAGGAACTTGAGCTTGTGCGGGTTTTCAGCCAGGTCCAGCTCAGAAACGCGCGCCGGGTTCACACCAGCTTTGATCTTGATAAGGCCAGCGTTTTGCAGCACCAGCAAGGCACGCGCCAGATTGCTGGGGTCATTGGGCAGGGCCACACGGGCACCAGATTTGAGTTCATTGAGGCTCTTGAACTTCTTGGAGTACACACCCATCGGGGCCACAGGGCCTTGGGCAATCGCGCTGAGGGCCAGCTTGCGGTCTTTGGTGAACTGATCAAAGTAGGCGCGGTGCTGGAAGAAATTGGCGTCCAGTGACCCATCGCTCAATGCCAGATTGGGCTGCACATAGTCATTGAACTCAATGAGCTTGACCGTATAGCCCTTGGCCTTGAGCTGGGGCACGATGCCTTCTTGCAGCAAGTCGTAGTTGGAGCCTGCGGTGGCACCAATGCGCAGATTTTTCTTGGCTGCATCCTGCGCCATCGCTGGCGCAGCCAGCACACCCGCCATGGCCAGCACAGCAGCAGTCAATACAGCGCGGCGGTCAGCACCAGCCTTGAAGAAAAAGCGATCAGACATGAATAACTCCCTGAGATGAATGAACGTGGGCATGCGTCAAAATGCGCGCAGCGCCACGCCGTCAAGTGCGGTGAGTATGGTGCAGGCAAGGGTAAGCCCTAAAGAATAAAACACCATCTGTTTATTCTCATATCAGCATAAAACCATCTTCTCCGAGGGAGGCACAGCTTGACAGACAGCACCCACACCCACCTCTTGAATCACGATGGGCATATTGCCCGTGTGCAAGGCATCACCGTTGGCCACTTCACCAGCCAGCAGCGCCCCACAGGCTGCAGCGTGGTGCTGTGCCCCGAAGGCGCCGTCGCCGGTGTGGATGTGCGCGGTGCGGCACCCGGCACCCGCGAAACAGACTTGCTGCACCCCAGCAACCTGGTGCAGACCGTGCACGGCATTGTGCTGGCCGGTGGCAGCGCCTGGGGCTTGGACAGCGCCACCGGCGCAGTGCGCTGGCTGGAGGAGCAAGGCGCGGGGCTGAACATCGGGGTGGGCCGCATTCCGCTGGTGCCTGCTGCCGTGCTGTTTGATGTGATGCTGGGCGATATGGAAATCCGTCCAGATGCCGCTGCTGGCTATGCCGCCTGCCAGGCCGCATCCAGCGCACGCCCGGCAGAGGGCAGTGTTGGAGCCGGTGCCGGAGCGGTGATTGGCAAGATTTTTGGCTGGCAGCGCGCCATGAAGGGCGGTATTGGCACTGCCAGCCTGACCGTGCGTGGAGTGACGGTAGGTGCGCTGGTGGCCTGCAACGCACTGGGTGACGTTTTCAACCCTTACACCGGCCAGTTGCTTGCTGGTGCGCGCACCCCCGATGGTCAAGCGCTGCTCAATGCGCGTGATGCCTTGCTGCATGGTCTAGAGCCGCAACCCATTTTGGCGGGCAGCAACACCACGATTGGCGTGGTGGCCACCGATGCCGTCCTGACCAAGCCCCAGGCCCACCGAATGGCTGTCACCGCGCACGATGGGCTGGCCCGCAGCATCAACCCCGTGCACACCATGAGCGACGGCGACACGCTGTTTGCACTGGCTACCGGCCAAAGTGGCCAAACGCTGGGCATGATGACGCTGTCCACCATGGCCGCCGAAGTGGTGGCCATTGCCACAGCACGCGCCGTGCTGCTGGCGCAATCCATGCCCGTACCCCAGCAAACCGTACTGCCCAGCTGGCAGGAGCTGAACCACCACAGCATGCAGGGTGAGCGCGATAAATGAACCCACGATTGGCAGCGCAATCTGAAACGGTTCCTGCGGCTGATGTCAATGCAATGCAGTGCAGTGCACTGCAATACAGCGCAGCTTTATTTTCTAAATAAAAAAAGAGCACCTACCGCTTACTGAATAAGCCTTTCACATATAAATCATATGAAAAACCATATACAGCAAGCGTCAGGCGCTCACTTTTAAAAAACCCAGCCTGAACTTTCACCCCAGCACCTCGCAGAATGGGTTCAAAAATATACGCACCACCACTGACATGGCACAGGCTACGGCCGCTCAAAGCAGTGATACACCTCAGGGGTAGAGTCGCTTTTCAGGCCGCCGCTACAAGGCCATTAATCCACCGTGGCTCCAGAAGCCTTCACCACGGGTGCCCATGTGCTCACCTCCTGGCGGATGAAGTTGCTGAAATCCTTGGGGCTGTTCTTTTCTGCCACGGCGCCCAGTTTTTCGTAAGCCAGCTTCACTTCAGGTTTGTCAAACGCCTGGTTCATCACCAGATTGAGCTTGTCCACCACCTCTTTAGGTGTGCCCTTGGGTGCAATCAGGCCGAACCACGAGGTCACATCAAACGGTGCCACACCACTTTCTTCCAGCGTAGGCACATTGGGTGCCGAAGGTGAGCGGGTTTTGGTCGTCACAGCCAGCGCCTTGAGCTTGCCCGACTGCACATGCGGCCAAGAGGCTGGCATGTTGTCAAACATGAACTGCACCTGCCCGCCGATCAAATCCGTCACTGCAGGGGCGCTGCCCTTGTAAGGCACGTGCTGTGTTTTCAGACCCGTGCGCACCTTGAACATCTCGCCGGCCATGTGAATCGATGTGCCACTGCCCGAAGAGGCATAGGCAATCTTGTCGTCATTCGTGCGCGCCCACTCAATGAATTCCTTGACGTTATTGGCCGGCACGCTGGGGTGCACCACCAAAATATTGGGCACCTTGGCACCCAGCGCCACCGCTTCAAAATCGCGGTTCAAATCAAACTTGATCTTGGGGTACAGCGTCTGGTTGATGGCGCTGGTCACGGCCACAAACAGCAAGGTGTAGCCATCAGGATCGGCGGCCTTGACCACCTCGGTGGCAATATTGCTGCCACCACCCGGGCGGTTTTCAATGATGAAACTCTGCCCCAGCGACTGTGTCAGCTCCTTGGCCATGATGCGTGCCACCACGTCGGTGGTGCCACCCGCTGAAAAGCCCACCACGATACGCACAGGCTTGCTGGGGTAACTGTTTTGTGCAAATACCGCCAACGCGCTGGCAGCCAGCAAACCCACGCCCATTTGCGCCACACGGCGACGCTGAAAAAGACCAGAAAAAGACATCAGAAACGCTCCCAGCTTGCAACTTCTTATTACGTTGACTTGCGTCAAAAAAGTCAATATACAAACCATGTAACGACTATTGATCTGGGGTTTACCCAGTCCACGCGATTGACGAAGCCCGCACCCATGCCGGTCGCACAGAAAAAAAGGGCTCCATTCGGAGCCCTTTTTTTGTCAAGCACTGCTGAAGATAATTACTTCAGTGCCTTGTAGCGGAAACGCTTGGGAGCAGCGCCCTCTTCGCCCAGACGCTTTTTCTTGTCGGCTTCGTACTCTTGGTAGTTGCCATCAAAGAACACCCACTGCGAATCACCTTCAGCAGCCAGGATGTGCGTGGCAATACGGTCCAGGAACCAGCGATCGTGCGAGATGACCATCACTGTGCCCGCGTACTCCAGCAACGCATCTTCCAAAGCGCGCAATGTTTCCACGTCCAAGTCGTTGGATGGCTCGTCCAGCATCAGCACGTTGCCGCCCTGAATCAGGGTTTTGGCCAGGTGCAGGCGACCGCGCTCACCACCGGACAGGTTGCCGACCTTCTTTTGCTGGTCTTGTCCGTTGAAGTTAAAGCGTCCGGCGTAAGCACGCGAGGCCATGGTGAACTTGCCCACAGTGATCATGTCCAGACCACCGGAGATGTCTTCCCAGACCGTCTTTTCGTTGGCCAGATCATCACGGTGCTGGTCCACAAAGGCCATCTTCACAGTCTGGCCAATATCCACCGTACCGGAATCAGGCTGCTCCTTGCCCGCAATCAGCTTGAACAGGGTCGACTTACCGGCACCGTTAGGGCCAATGATGCCCACGATCGCGCCAGCCGGCACGTTCATGGACAGGTTGTCGATCAGCAAACGGTCGCCAAAAGCCTTGGATACGTTGTTGAATTCAATAACCTTGGCACCCAGGCGCTCTGCCACAGGAATAAAGATTTCCTGCGTTTCATTGCGCTGCTGGTATTCGTAATCGCTCAGCTCTTCGAAGCGTGCAATACGTGCCTTGGACTTGGCTTGGCGACCCTTGGCATTTTGGCGTACCCACTCCAGCTCCTTCTTCAAGGCCTTGGCGCGGGCTTCTTCGCCCTTTTGCTCGGTTTCCAGACGGTTGCTCTTTTGAGTCAGCCAGTCGGAGTAGTTGCCCTTGTATGGAATGCCGCGTCCGCGGTCCAGCTCCAAAATCCACTCGGCGGCGTTATCCAGGAAGTAGCGGTCGTGGGTAATGGCCACCACGGTGCCCGAAAAGCGGTGCAAAAACTGCTCCAGCCAGTCCACAGACTCAGCGTCCAAGTGGTTGGTCGGCTCGTCAAGCAGCAGCATGTCGGGCTTGGACAGCAGCAGCTTGCACAGCGCCACGCGGCGCTTTTCACCACCAGACAGCAGGCCTACCTTGGCGTCCCATGCGGGCAGACGCAGCGCGTCAGCAGCAATTTCCAGCTGGTGCTCGGAGTCGGTGCCTGCGGCAGCGATGATGGCTTCCAGCTCGCCTTGCTCTGCAGCCAGGGCGTCAAAGTCTGCGTCTTCTTCGGCATAGGCTGCGTAGACTTCTTCCAGACGCGCCTTGGCGTTGTTCACCTCAGCCATGGCCTCTTCCACCGCCTGGCGCACCGTGTGCTCAGGGTTGAGCTGCGGCTCTTGGGGCAGGTAACCGATCGACAGGCCCTGCATTGGAATGGCTTCGCCTTCGAACTCCTTGTCCACGCCAGCCATGATCTTCAGCAGCGAAGACTTGCCGGAACCATTCAAGCCCAGCACGCCGATCTTGGCACCGGGGAAGAAACTCAGCGAAATGTCCTTCAAGATCTGGCGCTTTGGGGGCACTGTCTTGGTCAGGTGGTTCATCGAAAAGACGTATTGGGCCATGTGTTTGTCAGCAAATTCTTGTAAAAAAATAATAATCTGGCGCACAGTTCAAGGGCGCCCCAACCATTGATTATCTCCTCATGCGACAATACGCACAGTCAGGGGCTCCAGTTTCCCCTTGGCATCAGCATTCAGCTGGGGACAAAGACTCGCCAACCCGAGCGATTCCGGCTCCCAAATCCTGTGAATCTCATCTGCCTACGACTGGCTTGGCAACCTGCACAGGTTGCTCCGACGGGCTGATACCCCGCGCCCGGATGGGCGTATCGACAACAATGACATTTGAAGAATTGAACTTGGCACCCGCCATCGTGAAAGCGGTGCTGGAGCAGGGCTACGAAACCCCTACCCCTATTCAGGCACAGGCTATTCCCTTGGTGCTCGCAGGCCACGACCTGCTGGCCGGCGCACAAACCGGCACCGGCAAGACCGCAGCGTTCTCGCTGCCGATGCTCCATCGCCTGACGCAGGGCGGCACCACTGCACCTGCAGGCGGCATTCGCGCGCTGATCCTCACTCCGACCCGTGAGCTGGCTGCGCAAATTGAAGAAAACATCCGCTTTTACTCGAAGTACCTGGACGTCACCACCACCGTCATCTTTGGCGGTGTAGGCATGAAGCCTCAGGTGGACCGCATCCGCAAGGGTGTCGACGTTCTGGTGGCCACGCCAGGTCGCCTGCTGGACTTGCAGCAGCAAGGTCTGGTCGATCTGTCGCAAGTTGAAATCCTGGTGCTGGACGAAGCCGACCGCATGCTGGACATGGGCTTCATCCACGACGTCAAGAAAATTTTGGCGCTCGTACCCAAGAACAAGCAAAGCCTGCTGTTTTCGGCGACCTTCAGCGACGAGATCCGCACCCTGGCCAACGGTCTGCTGCGCAACCCGCAAAGCATTCAGGTCACGCCAAGCAACACCACCGTGCAGCGCATCAAGCAGGTGATCCACCCAGTGGGGCGCAACAAGAAAAAAGATGTGCTGCTGCACATCATCAACAGCAACCAGTGGAACCAGGTGCTGGTGTTCACACGCACCAAGTTTGGTGCCAACCATGTGGCAGAGTTCTTGACCAAGAACGGTGTCACCGCCATGGCCCTGCACGGCAACAAGAGCCAAAGCGCGCGCACACAGGCACTGGCTGGCTTTAAAACCGGCGAACTGCGCGCTCTGGTTGCTACGGATATCGCGGCACGCGGCATCGACATTGACGAGCTGCCACACGTCGTCAACTACGAAATTCCAAACGTCTCTGAAGATTACGTTCACCGCATTGGCCGCACCGGCCGTGCAGGCCGTGAAGGCCACGCAGTCAGCCTGGTCTGCATGGACGAAGAAGGCTTCATGATGGACATTGAACGCTTTACCAAGCAGGAAATCCCCGTCGTTCCTATGCCTGAGTTTGGCCCTGAGCCTGGTGAAAAGGCTGAGCCCATCGCCATGGGTCGCCAAACCATCTGGGGCGGTGCAGGCAAGCCGCCAAGCCGTGATGTCATGCAAGCCGCTGCACGCGCCGCTCGCCAGGAAATGATGGATCGCATTCGCACCACCAAGGCTGGCCAACCTGATCGCGGCGGCCGCCCTCAGCGCGCGCCCCGTGGTGATGCGCCCTCTGCAGCTGATGCAGATGGTCAAGGCCCTCGCCGTGGTGGCCCACGCCGCCCTGCCCGCCAAGGCTTTGCGCCTCGCGACAACGCACAGGCACCTTCGTTTGAGGCTCGCGACGGCGGCTATGACGCACCGCGTGGCGAACGCGCAGAGCAAGACAGCCAGGACCGCCGCAGCGGCCAAGGCTACAACCGCTCGCGTCAGCGCCCTTCACGTGACAACCCACGTGGCCCAACGGCACAAGGCGCAAGCGAAGCTCAGGCACCTCGCCAGCCTCGCGAGCCCCGTGAACAGCGTCAGCCACGCCAGCCTCGCGAATCACGTGGCGAAGGCTACAACCGCTTTGACGACCAGCCTCCACGCCCCAATGCCCACCTGGGCACGCAAGCTGGCAACCCGTCACGCGCTCCACGCAGCAACACCAGCGGGCAGCCAGACCCAACCCGCACCAGCATTGATCTGATGATGGAGCGCCCACGCCGCAGTGGCGGTGGCGGCGGCTTCCGAGGCGGCAATGGTGGTGGCAGCGGCGGCGGTTTCCGTGGCGGCAATGGCGGTGGTAACGGCGGTGGTGGCGGCTTCGGCGGCAATCGCCGCGGCGGCGGCGGTTTTAACCGCTAATCTCCAGGAATGGCCGAACCACCCAGCAGATCAAAGATTTGCGCTTGAAGGCATGTACTTTTTCACAGTTCATACATTGCGTGCGACACAAGAAAGTACATCCATCACAGGTGGTTCAAGCCACTCTTAGCGCCCTGCGCTGACAACACGGGGCAAGGCCACGGCGTAACATGCGCCAACTCCTGGCTTTTGCCTCACGCGATATGTCCGTCTGCTAGCCATCGCTACTGGACGGACATCATCTTCACTTGGTTTTCTGCGGTTTACAGCACCATGACAAAGCCCAACGCCCCTGTCTTCGCGCCGTATCTGGAACGCCCAGGCCACAACATGGCAACGCATGCTTCGCGTTGGCTCATGATCGGCTCAGCTCTGGCTCTGGCTGCATGCTCCAGCACACCTCTTCCTGAATGGCCTGCCACCACAAGTACAACAACGCGTGCGCAGCCCTCCAGTTCAGCCCCCACAGCCCCTCTGCCAGCCAGCGTAACGCCTGTGGCATCGAATACGCGCCTTGAAGCATTGCCATACAGCGGCGCAATTGCCGCTCTGTTTCCAGAGCCCAGTGAACGCTACAGCACACCAGGCCTTTCCGAAGGCCGTCGCAGCTTCACAACCAACAGTGAGCTGGCAGAGGTACTGCGCAATTTAAGCCAGCAGACACCTGAAGAAAGCCCTCGTCTGGGCTTGCTCAACAATGGCAATGCCCAAAGCGGCACCCCCATCCATGCGCTGATTGCAACCCAGGCCAAGGCCATAACGCCTTTGGCGCTGGATGAAAGCAATCGACCCAGCGTCATGATCGTGGCAGGCCAGCAAGGCACCGATGCAGCGGCAACAGAAGCCCTCCTGGTACTGAGCAAAGAGCTCGGCGCCGGAGGTTTGCTGACTCCATTGCTGGACAAAATCAACATCATCTTTGTGCCCCGCGCCAACCCTGATGGGTTTGACAAAGGCACCGCAGCAACGTCTGACGGCACAGATTTGCGTTTTGACCACCTGCAGCTCAAAACTCCCGAAGCCCGCTTTCTGGCCAAACTGGTGCGAGACTATCGCCCCAGCGTACTTTTAGATGCCAGCGAATTCGATGCCATTGAGCCCACGCTGCAGCGTTTCGCTGCGGTGCGCGCCAATGACATGGGTCTGCAATACGCAGTCACACCCAATGCCCACGAATTTGTCACCAAAGCCGCCCGTGAGTGGATGCACCAACCTGCCTCCAGCGCGCTGAGCCAAGCAGGCATGCGGGTGGACTGGGCATTTGAAGCCACAGGCAACAGCGCCGAGAACGGTTTTGCGATGGGAACGCTAGAGCCAACCACCCTCACCAATGCCGCCAGCCTGAAAAATGTGGTCAGCATGAAAGCGAGCAGCCGGGGCAGCGATCTCAAGCGCACCCATCTGCAACGCCGTGTGCACAGTCAAGTGCAAACCATGCTCGCTGTACTGCAAAGTGCCGCCCAGCGTGCTGGCGACTTGCGCCAGGTGAACACTTATGTGACGCGTGATGTAGCCTCGCACGCTTGCCGCAGCACACTGGCAGTCCAAGCCCAGCCCAGCCATGGACAGCGAGAAATCACATTGGTTGATGCAGCCAGTGCGCAGTTGGTTCAGAAAAATGTGGCATGGACCAGCAGCCTGTCCATCAGCAACCCGCGCACACGCAGCAACGCCTGCGGTTACTGGCTGTCAGCCAATGCCGTACAAGCCACAGAGCGCCTGGGCATGATGGGCGTCAATGTGCTGCGCGTTGCAGAACTGTCCAGCATTCAAACAGAAACCTATCAAGTCACCCCAGGTGCATCAGCCTCTGAAACGGCCGTTCATCTGGTGCGCCACAGCCTTGAAGCTGCACCCGGCAGCTACTATGTGAGCATGAACCAGCCTTTGGCGTTCCTGGCCGCCGCAGCTCTGGAGCCTGATACTCCCTACAGTTTTTACAGCACCGGTGTTCTTGGCGACATCAAGGAAGTTGCACGCGTGACGGCTCTGCCGAACATCGTTTTCGAGGAAGAATAAGGCCCTCCAAGCCCTGTGCCACATCCACTGCGCAGCATGGTTCAATGTTCTGTCACACAGTGCTTTGAGCTGCATGCTTCGTTATTACTGTGCGCAATGCGGAGTGGAAAAAGCGCATAAAGAACAAGAAAAGCCCCGGTGCACTGAAGTACCGGGGCTTTTTTATGTGGGCTTTGTGGCTGGACAGTTGAGCATGCTCTCCACCACCCTTGTTTGCCTCGTTATCTGCCTCGTTGTCTGCCTCGTTATCGGCATCTCAGGCGCCAGCTCCCTTACCGCTCGCTGTGGCCAGTCTGGTCAATGTGAGCAAGTCAAAGTCAGGCTGCAAGGCATTGGTGCGTCACAGTCCAAGCAAGCATTGGCAATGCATTTGGCAACCGTTAGCCAGAGCTTGGTAAAACTGTGCCTTCAGCTGACAGCGACGATCAGGGCGCACAACGAGCACAGGTATCTCGCCGGCTAGCTAATGCCCTGCTATGACAGCGCAAACAGTAAAGTCCTCAGTGGCTACTTACCGAACTTTACTGCGATCAAGCTCAGTTAAGCATATCTAGACAGGCCTGCGCGCACTTCTTGCATGCTTTGGCACATGCTTGGCAGTGTGCATGGTGATGCTGCTCACACTCATGGGCGCAAGCCAAACACACTTCACTGCAAAGACGGCAAAAATGTTTGGCCATCTCGCTGTTGCGAGCCATGGCATTGGCTGCCAAGGTACAGATTGCCGCGCAGTCAGCATCCAAGGCGATGCATCGCGCCATCATTTGAACATCCGTCTCTTGGAGACATTGAGCAAAACATGTGTTGCATGCGACAGCACAGGCGTTGCATGCGTCAATGCAGTCTTGGTACTGATTTGCTGTATTCATCGGTAGCTCCTTGTTGTCAGTCAGACAGGCTGTCGAAGGACAGGCTCAATGCGCTTTCAAGAAAGCGATTAGTGCGTTGTTAAATTCTTTGGCGTGAGAGAGGTTGCAGCCGTGTGGGCCATTCTTGATGACATGCAACTCGCTGCCCTTGATAGATTTATGCGTTCTTGCCCCGCTGACTTCGATGGGGACAATCTGATCACTATCGCCATGAATCACAAGCGTTGGGATATCAAATTTTTGCAAGTCAGCACGAAAGTCTGTTCTTGAAAATGAGCCAATGCAATCGTGCGTACCTTTGGCAGATGCAAAAGCTGCAATCATCTTTGCGTATTCCCTCTGGGCTTCACTGACCAATAACTTGCCACTAGAGTCCGAGAAAAACTTCTGAGTAAATCCCTCCAGGAAATCCAGACGATCTGTCAAAACTGCTCCTTGCTTTTTCTGAACGTCTTTCTCTGTGACTGCGCCTTCTGGATTTTTCTCAGATTGAAACAAATAAGGTGTCACAGCAGCCGCAAAAACTGCTGAGCGAATGAATTTAGAGCCATACATCCCGATGTATCTGGCCACCTCTCCACCTCCCATGGAAAAGCCAACCAAAGTGACATCTGAGAGTGTTAACTCGGCGATCAACTCGTTAAGGTCCTGCGCCAAAGTGTCATAGTCATACCCTGACCAAGGCTGGGAGGAAGCACCGAAACCACGACGGTCATATGCAATCACCCGAAAACCTGCCTCTACCAAATCGGCAATTTGCGGCTCCCAGGTTCGGCCACTCAAAGGCCATCCATGAATAAGAATGACGGGCCGGCCTTTGCCATAGTCCTGATAGTGCAGCTGCAGGGTACCTGTACTGGATTGTGAAATATCGATATATGGCATTGCGCCTTCCTTTCAACGAGGGGGGAATATGGACAAGAGGACAAAGCGATCTAATGAAAAAAACGCATGCATCCTCTGAGGCGAGCAGCACCTAAGGTGCTGTCATTTTTCAGGTGGGCAATCTTCAACCTCTGATTTATTGCGCTCTGCAGATGTACCTGCGGCGGCGGCTCCCAAAGCACCAGCCACACTCCCTACAGTGCCTCCAACCAAAATACCAACGGGACCAGCCACAGCACCACCAACTGCAGCTCCAACAGCTACACCCGCCAGTGCTCCTCCCCCAACCAGGGAAGATGAAATTTCACGAGCTGACTCTTGCTCACTCATAGCGACCTGCGCATTGGGATCTGGATCCTGTGACGGCACTCCATGCCCTGGCTGCGCTTGCTCGGCAAGGTCAGGATCGGTTGCAGGGTTTGCAGGTTCAAGGGGATTTCGGGTATTCATACGCTTCTCCTTAAGTGGTTTAAGCACAGCAGACAAAGCACTGCATTGATGCTCTAGTCTTATGCAGATGAATACCTGCACCAATGGCCGATGCCTCCACGTCCTTGTCAGTCAACCCCTTAGTTAACTTTCGATACATCAGCAGACCTCAAGGCCGTTCAGACCTGCGGGACTCCTGCCTGTCGAACTTCCCAAGTTTTTATTGATGTACGATCACAGGACTGGCTGTTCTTGCATCCCGGGGGGTATCCAACCGTTTTTGCTGTCAGCCATTAAAAAACCCCTGCCAGCTTGTACCGGCAGGGGTTTTTCTTTCAGCTCAGCAGTGGCGCTTAGAAAGCCCAGCGCACCTTCACGCTGGCCGACTGGTCACGGCTGCCGCTGCCGTACTCGCCGTTGTAGCCCAGCACCAGGGCCGAGTAACGGCTCAGCGCCATCTCAGCCTGCAGACCCACCAGCGCCGTGTTACGCGCCAGCGGAGCGCCAGCCACGGTAAAGCTGCTGGAGCCTTCAAACGCCATGGTGCGGTTCTGGCTCAGCTTGCCCCAGGCATGGCGCACGCCCAAGGTGCCACGCACGCGGGTGTCTTTGCCAGCCAGCACAAAGTCACTGTGCGCACGCACGCCCAGCGTGGTGCTGGCCAGTGTGTCGCGGCTCGATTGGCTGCTCAGCGCTGCAAAGCCACCGCTTTCCTTGAAGCTGTCCGAGCGCTGCTCGCCCAGCGTAATGCCTACAAATGGCTCAAACCCTTGTTTGTCGTACTGGCCCATGGCGTAGCCCACTTCGGCAAACAACTGCGCTGTGTGGGCGCTGTAGTCAGCTTTGAGGTTCTGGTTCAGCGTGGCCACGCTGCGCTCAGATTCAATGCTGTGCTTGGTGTACGCCAGACCACCCATCACGTTGATGCGGTTGGCGCCATGGCTAAAGCCCTTGCCGGTGTACACCGCTGCGCTGTAGCTGCTGATGTCTGCCGATGCATCACGGCTGCTCACCTTGGCGTCTGCACTGGTGTAGCCCACCGAGCCACCTACGCGCCAGCCGCTGCCGCCCACTTCTTCGTCAGCACCCAGGAACAGGCCCGTGGTGTTTTGCTTCACACCGGGTGTATTGCTGTTGCCATCCATCTTTTGCCAGTGGCCCACCACCTCTACCCATGCAGGCAGGGCTTTGGACGATGGCAAGGCCGAGGCTGGCAGCGGCCCGTCCGACTGGGCAATCGGTGCGCCTGCACGCAGGCCTGCGGCCAGGTTGTTGCGCAAGTGCTGCTGGCTGATGTTGGGCGCTTGCGCGCTCAGCATGCTCACGCTGCTAGCAACGGTGGAGTGCGTATCGCCTGAGAGGCTGTTGAACACCGCCGCAGGCGCACCGGCAGGCAATGTCTCGATGTGCTGGTACAGCGGGTGGCTGCTGGGCAGGCTTGCGAGGGCGTTGGCCGCAGCCGCTTGGTTAGAAGTGCTGGACAAATCGGCAAAGCCCAAACTCCCCCCACCGCTGCCGGGCTTGCGGTGCAAGGTCAAATCCACTTGGTTGCCATGCAGGTAAGCGACCTTAGCATCCAGATAGGCGTAGTTCGACGTCACACTGGCAAACTGGCCGATCACGCTGCCCGCCTTCAAAATGGTGTACGTCTGGTTCGTACTCAAATCTTTTCGGGCTTGTACATCCAGCACAGCACCTGTCAACGTAGCGTTACCAGTTACATCAATACGACCGCTGGTTTTGGCATCGGGATCAACAAAAACACGGTAGATAGAACCCGACTGAAAGCCCAGATTCCCCCCCACCTTGAGAGCAACGCCAGAGTTCACTGCAAGCGTGCCGCTCGCTCCCACATTGACATTCCCAGTGCCCAGCGCCTGATTGTTGGCCGCTACCAGCGTGCCCGCATTAACCTGTGTGCCACCGGTATAGGTGTTGCCACCTGAAAGCACCAGCGTGCCTGCACCCGCCTTGGTCAGCGTGCGGCCGTCCCAGCTGCCGTTAGCGGTTTGGTCCGTCAGTGCCGCCCCCACATCAAACTCGTCAGTTGCCTGAGCCAGCGTGAACGTGCCATGGGCCAAATTGTTCTTCGCCCCCCAGGTCAGCCCATGGCTGGCCACGTACTTCTTGTTGTCTGCCGATTTTTGGGTGACCAGTGTGAGGTAATCCACCGTCCCCATGAAGCCTCCAATGCTGACAGTGCTGAAGTCGCCCGAAATCACCGCCGTGGTAGAGATCAGATCTCTATCCCCCGTAAGACTGCTAATGCCCGAGAGGTTGAACCCCACGTTCGTGCCGATACTCAAGCTGTCCGCTGTCAGCACAGGCGCCGAGGCCCCCGATGCATCCAGTGAAAGCGTGGAATTATTAGCCAACGTGACCGCCCCCAGCGCCGAAGTGGCAGCTTTAATGCCCAGCGCCGCGCCATCGTTTACGGTTATCCCGCCACCCAGTTGATGACCCGCAGTACCTGCAAACTCCAGAGTACCTGAGGCCACTGTGGTCATGCCGCTATAGCTGCTATTGCCGGTCAAGGTCATAGTGCCAGTACCGTTTTTGGATAGGCTGCCACCCGTGCCGCTGATGTCGCCAGCAAAGGTCGTGCTACTGGCAGAACCAAAAGTCAAAGTGTTGGCACCTAAAACTATATTCGAGCCCGCCGCGCCAAGCAGCGCGCCCACGGTTTGGTTGCCGCCAATCGACATGTCGAATGTGCTCCCCGTACCAGACAGGTTCAGCGCGCTTGTTGCCGACAAGCGTCCACCAGCACCCAAGGCCAATGTGCCCCCTTGGATGCTGGTGCCGCCGGTGTAGCTGTTAGCGCCGCTCAGTGTCAGGGTACCGGCACCCCTCTTAATCAGCTCACCCGCACCTGAGAGCACGCCGGATAGAGTCAAGCTGTTGATGCCGGAAACGGTCAGACCATTCGTGCCCAAGGTGATATGGTTGCCCAGCGTCACTCCAACCTCAGATGCCCCGAGTGCCCCCCCGTTGGCCGTAACAGGGGCAGCACCCAGTGCTGCTGAAGTGGCATTCAGGAGACCGCCATTGAGCTGAACGGTCGGTGCGGATGCACCATTAAATAAAAAACCGGACAGTGACCACGTGCCGCTATCGACAATCAGGTTGCTGAAATTGAGGTAGTTGTTCCCATTGATCGTCCCCGTTCCGCCGGTACCCGAGCCGCCGCCGACGGCATTCTGCAAAGCCAGAGTGTTGCCGTTGTTGGCTGTGCCACCATCGACAATCCCGGCGCCGGCAAAGCCGATGGTCAGGCCCAGTACCGGCAACGCAACCCCTACACCACCGCCGGCGGACACCAACGAGCCGGTGATCGCATTGAAACGGTTGGCACCACCACCCGTGCCAAGGGACAAACTGCCGCTAAGAGTGTTAGTGTTCGTGAATACGTTTCCGGTCGATGTACCCTGCATGGCCACCCGGCCGGTGATGGTCCCGTTGTTGGTAAATACGCCCTTGCCACCGCCCCACAGTGCAATCACAGGAATATCTGATGCAGGTATGGTGGTACCTACCAACGGCATGCCTTCAATAATGCCGTTGTTTGTAATCGTGGTAGTACCGGCTGCACCGTTTTGCACACTCAGACCGATGCCGGTCAAGCCAACCAAGCTTGCACCAAGAAGACCGGAAGTGCCACGAATCACGCCGGTGTTGTTATTGGTAACTACGACGATGCTGTTATTTGCGTTACCCATCGTCACACCCGTTGTCAGCCCTGAAGCTGTTCCCAACAGAGAAGGATCAATTAAACCGGTGTTAGTTAACCGGGCATTATT
Source organism: Comamonas sp. CMM02 (assembly GCF_014851485.1). Taxonomy (NCBI): domain Bacteria; kingdom Pseudomonadati; phylum Pseudomonadota; class Betaproteobacteria; order Burkholderiales; family Comamonadaceae; genus Comamonas; species Comamonas sp. CMM02. Next base: position 210,661 of record NZ_JACUZW010000005.1, read on the forward strand.
GCCGCTAAGGTTGATTGCTGTTCCAAGCAGCGGCGCATTTATGACCGCCTCGCTGAGCACATTGACAGTTAGATTGTTCACACCAGTAGTCAGGCCGACTGTTGTGAGAGTGCAATTAATCGTCGCACCGGGCGCCGGCGTGTCGCATACCGCATATGCAGAAGATGCGGCCAACAATCCCCAAGCCATAGCAATGGCACCAGCAATGCCATGCCAGCGCAAGCTACGTTGGTTAGCGCAAATCACCTTCGATTGCTTGCTGCCACTTGCAGCACCGCCACCGGCGCGGGCAGTTTCAGGTACGGCAACCCAGCATCCCAAGGTGGCGTTCCAGATGGATCGGTAAATATGGTTCATGTGATAACGCCTTAAATGCGTGTGTATTAGTGTTTTTCGCTTCAAAGGCTGTCATCACGCCGCCCGAAGCCCTCCAAAAATCGGAACAAACAGTAACACCCACACACCAATATACCTATCCCTGAAACTAGGTATTTTTAGCCCCATCGCGCATAAAGCATACGGTTTTTACTATAAGTTTTATATTGAAAATAGAATAATCAACGCCAAGCTGCTGCACTACGGCGTAACAACTTTCACGGGCCAAGCTGCCCGGCAGACTTTTGCATCAAGCGCGTGTCCATCAGATCTTGAAGCCAGTCATCAAAAAAACCCCTGCCAGTTTGCGCCGGCAGGGGTTTTTTCTTTCAGTCCAGCAGTGACGCTTAGAAAGCCCAGCGCACCTTCACGCTGGCCGACTGGTCACGGCTGCCGCTGCCGTACTCGCCGTTGTAGCCCAGCACCAGGGCCGAGTAACGGCTCAGCGCCATCTCAGCCTGCAGACCCACCAGCGCCGTGTTGCGCGCCAGCGGAGCGCCAGCCACGGTAAAGCTGCTGGAGCCTTCAAACGCCATGGTGCGGTTCTGGCTCAGCTTGCCCCAGGCATGGCGCACGCCCAAGGTGCCACGCACGCGGGTGTCTTTGCCAGCCAGCACAAAGTCACTGTGCGCACGCACGCCCAGCGTGGTGCTGGCCAGTGTGTCGCGGCTCGATTGGCTGCTCAGTGCCGCAAAGCCACCGCTTTCCTTGAAGCTGTCCGAGCGCTGCTCGCCCAGCGTGATGCCTACAAATGGCTCAAACCCCTGCTTGTCGTACTGGCCCATGGCGTAGCCCACTTCGGCAAACAACTGCGCTGTGTGGGCGCTGTAGTCAGCTTTGAGGTTCTGGTTCAGCGTGGCCACGCTGCGTTCAGACTCAATGCTGTGCTTGGTGTACGCCAGACCCCCCATCACGTTGATGCGGTTGGCGCCATGGCTAAAGCCCTTGCCGGTGTACACCGCTGCGCTGTAACTGCTGATGTCTGCCGATGCATCACGGCTGCTCACCTTGGCGTCGGCACTGGTGTAGCCCACCGAGCCACCGACACGCCAGCCGCTGCTGCCCACTTCTTCGTCAGCACCCAGGAACAATCCGGTGGTGTTTTGCTTCACACCGGGGGTGTTGCTGTTGCCATCCATCTTTTGCCAGTGACCCACCACCTCTACCCATGCAGGCAGAGCTTTGGACGAGGGAAAGGCCGAGGCTGGCAAAGGCCCATCCGACTGGGCAATCGGTGCGCCTGCACGCAGGCCTGCAGTCAGGTTGTTGCGCAAGTGCTGCTGGCTGATGTTGGGCGCTTGCGCGCTCAGCATGTTCACGCTGCTAGCAACTGTGGAGTGCGTATCACCCGAGAGACTGCTGAACACCGCCGCAGGCGTGCCGGCAGGCAATGTCTCAATGTGCTGATACAGCGGGTGGCTGCTTGGCAGGCTTGCGAGGGCGTTGGCAGCGGCGCCCTGATTGGACGTGTTCGCCAGATCGGCAAAGTGCATTTGCCCACCGTTATTGCCACCACTGCTTTTACGCTTGAGCTCCAAGTCAACTTGGTTGGCAATCGAGTAATCCAGCTTGGCATCCAGATAGGCAAAGTTGGAGGTCGCAGCATCGAAGATGCCATGGATCTGGAAGGCCGACAAAATGGTGTACTTCTTGCCCACCTGGAAGTCGGTCAACGCATCAACCTCATTGCCCACATGCAGCACGCTGCCATTCAGATTGGCCGTGCCAGCCACCTTAATGCTACTGTGGCCCGTGCCATCAGGGCTGGCGCTCACACGGTAGCTGGAGCCGGAGTTAAAAGTCAAATTACCATCGACCACCAGCTCGGTACCACTGACAACTTCCAGTGCTGCCCCTGTATTCACAGTGACAGCACCATTACCCAGCGCACTTGCGTTAGCCGCCACCAGCGTGCCGGCGTTAACGGTGGTGCCTCCGGTATAGGTACTAGCACCCGTTAGCTTCAAAGTGGCTGTGCCGGTCTTGGTGAATGCGCCACCTCCGCTCATCTTGTTTCTGTAACTAGCGTCAGTCGTTGCATTCAACACAAAGCTCGAACCCGTAGCCATGTCCACGTCGCCTTGAAATCTGTCACTTGATGCCACAAGCCCACCGGTTGCTATGTGCCAAGCCAGGTAGTTGGCGCCGGTCAACGTCAAAACGCCGGGGCCGTCCTTGGTCATCGTGCCAAACTGTGCGTCCAAGCCGTAGAACTCGCCGCCATGGGTCAGATCGCCGCGGGTCTGGATGGTGATGTCGGTCGCACTGCCGATGATTTGCGGCAACACGTCGTGGTTCAGGATCACACGGCCGTTGGCCGCCAGCAGCGTGCCGTAGTTCGACGGGCCGTTCAGGCTCAGGGTGCCCGAGCCTTCCTTTTTCAGTGTCGCCGCGGAGCCCCGTACGCCCTGGATAATGTCGAGCACCGAGTTGCCGCCGACGTCGATCACGCCGGTAGCCCCGGTCGTCAGCGAGATGGCCGCGTTCACCGTGGCATGGCCGCTCGTCGGCGTATAGGCCAGCCTGGCGGCTCCCAACGCGATCGTGGACGCCGAGTCGCCAAGCTGGGCGCCATCGTCGAAGTTCAAAGTTCCCGATTTCACGGCCCAGTTGGGCCGTTCGGTGGTCAGGCCGGTCAGTCGCCAGGTTCCGCTTCCGGTCTTCTCCAGATTGGAGAATCCAATGAATCCAACGCCCCAATGCGTCATGTCAAAGCTGCCGCCCGCAGCGCCACCCAGCGCCACGACGTTGCCGGTGCCGGTACTTCGAACGCTGCCCTGGAAGCTGTAGCCGTACCGCAATTCCAGACGCGCGTTGTTGCCCGACATGCGCACGGCGTCGGCGCGCGAGGAGCCCCCCAGCGTCCCGCCCTGGATGCTACCTGCATTGATCAGGGTGCCGGAGCCCGCCATCACCACGCCCGCGCCGCCGGACTGGCCATCGCCGCCGCGTATGATCCCTTCATTCGTCAGGACCCCGTTGGTCACGGTGACGCCGGCCCCGCCGGCGCCGTTCATCGTCGTGAATCCCGCCAGGCTTCCGGCTGCGCCGCTATTGCCGCCCATGATGACGCCGGTCGCTCCGTTGTTCAGGATTGCGCCGCCCAAGGCGACTCCCGCGCCTCCGGCCCCGGCCAGCGCGCCGAAAGCGGAGGCGAAGCCCGCAATGCTGCTGCCGCCATTGCCGCCGGTGATGGAGCCCGAATTGTTGATCGTGACCCCGGGGGCAGAGAGGGCGTAGATGCCATTGCCGCCGTCGCCGCCACCGCCCGCGACACCTCCGTCCACAGAAGAGATGCCCCCGCTGCCGCCCAGCCCCCCCACGACATCGCCATGGCTCGTAAACGAGAAATTCGTGGTGGAGACGAGTCCGATCCCATCCCCACCGCCGCCGCCGCCGCCCGAACCCGCGCCCATCGCCGCCGTGTCGGTGCCTGATATGCTGGCGCCGCCATTGCCGCCGCGTCCGCCTTTGACGGTCAGCAGGGTGCTGACGGTGTTGACGCCATTTGTATTGATAAGCATCGCCCCGGTGCCGCCACCGCCGCCGCCGCCAGCGACATAGGACGCAGTCGCGGCGTCGCCAGCGCCTCCCAGGCCGCCGGTCAGTGCCGTGCCGGTCATCGATCCGGAATCGATCGACTGGTAGGCCCATGAGCCCCCGAACGCCGGAATAAAGCCTCCTTGTCCATCCATTCCCGCACCGGACCAGAAACTGCCGGCGCCCGCCACGCCCGCGTCGAAGCTTGAAGCGCCCGCAACGCTACTTGCCAATCCGGACAACGGCCAAGCCAAGGCAAAAATCAGCGCCAAAGGCGTCAGCGCAGCTTTGAGGCACACAGAGGCCATGTTGCGAGTAATGCGTGCGCTGCCCACCTTAACGCCAATGTGCGCGGTTTCAGGCGCAGCCACCCAGCAGCCCAACGAAGCATTCCAGATAGATCGGTAAATATGGTTCATCGTAATGTTGCCCCAGCGCTTATGTGTCTTATTGCTTTGATTCAAGGAATGCTTTACGCATCGTTGAATGCCTCAAGAAAGCCCAAAAATTTAACGAAACGCACAATACTTGCCAATCCCTGAAACTAGGTATTTTTAGCCCCATCGCGCATGACGCATACGTTTTTTGCTATAAGGTTTATATTGAAAATAGAATAATCAACGCCAAGCTGCTGCACTACGGTGTAACAACTTTCACGGGCCAAGCTGCCCTGCAGACTCTTGCATCAAGAGCGTGTCCGACAGCCTTTGCAGCCAGCGCTGTGTATCGCTGGCTGCACTGTCCGAGTAGCTCATTAGCGTTTGCGGCGTAGTCGCGGACGGCAGCAGCATTCACGGTGAAGGCGCGCTCTTTGCCAATGGCCGTGCAGTTGGGCATCTCGCAGCTGACCAAGGCTGCCACGCCTAGACTGGGGTATTCTTTTAAGGAAGCGCATGACAAACAAAGTTGTACTCATCACTGGTGGCAGCCGCGGCATAGGTGCTGCTACGGCTTTACAAGCAGCAACCAAGGGATGGGATGTCGTCATTAGCTACAACAATGAGCATGCAGCAGCACATGCTGTTGTCTCAAGTATTGAGAGTCTCGGGCGGCGCGCTGCCGCTGTCCAAGCAGATGTAGGTAGTGAAGAGCAAATACAGTGCTTGTTCACCTTGGTGGATGAGCAGTTTGGCCGGCTCGATGCCTTGGTCATTAACGCAGGGGTGGTCGACAAAGCCCAGACAGTGGCTGAGTTCAGCTTGCAGCGCTTGGAGCGCATGTTCCGCATCAACACGATCGGAGCGTTCCTCTGCGCACGTGAAGCTGTTGTGCGAATGAGTACATCACGCGGTGGTCAGGGCGGCTCTATCGTGAATGTCTCCAGTATTGCAGCAAGGCTGGGCGCTCCACGCCAGTATGTGGACTACGCTGCATCCAAAGGTGCCATGGATGTGATGACGCTGGGTCTGGCCAAAGAAGTTGCAGCAGAAGGTATCCGCGTAAATGCTGTACGCCCTGGACTGATTGACACGGATATTCATGCCAGCGGTGGACAGCCAGACAGGCTTATCCGTCTTGCGCCAAGCGTTCCCATGAAGCGTGGCGGCACACCTGAAGAAGTCGCAAACGCCATTGTTTGGCTGATGTCTGATGAATCTCCTTACACCACAGGCAGTTTGATTGAAATCTCGGGTGGAAACCTCTAGAAACCCGAGGCATTCAGTGCTGCAGTGCAAAAAATGCACTCAGGCTTGGTGAGAGCGATTAGAAAAATATCTTGATGCGATACACAACCAGGCGGTACGTAAAGGGAGTACTGTGAAGCGCTGATAGGTTTGTTGAATTTATTTTTTAAAGCGAGGTTTTTTATGTCTTGGCTCCAAAAAAGCTTTAAATATCTTTCTTGCTGTATGGGCCGTCGCTCACCCACAGCAACCGCCATAGAACCACCGTCGTCGCAGCCAGGCAAGGCTACAACGGGCAAGGAGAAAAGCCATGGCCCGCAACAGCAACCCTACAAGCACGAGCCACTAAACGCATTGCAGCAAAACTATTAAGCGCAAGTGCAAATCGCCATGTCCGTTTTCAGCGGTTTTCTTGCTGCTTTTTTTGACGAGGTGTTAGAAGGCCGTTGCTTACCCATTCGCACATCACCGATGGATACCACTGAGATCAAGAAAGAGTGGTCGGTGAGAAAGGTGAATCCATCCGGGCTGAGGATGGTTAATCTGGGATGGTCACGTCTCCAATCTATTTTGCGCTGGGAAAGAGACTAGATCTGTTCAGCCAGACTGCCCGAATCCTGCGGGAACGCTTTGGGCCATCACTTCATGCTGCGCTCGCTGGTATTGCCTTGGCTATGGATATCTAGAGCAAACATCATTGCCCCCTTAGTAAGTCCAGCATCTCGCGCCACCTGGCTCAGCGCAGGCGATGCCGATGCCGATGCCGATGCCGATGCCAGCTTGTTCTGGATCGGCTGACGCATGGCGGCAACGGCAAAGTCAGCCGTTCGAGGGCCAGCGGGTTGACCAACATAGAGAGAGGCCACCGGCAGCACCAGGTTGCCCCACTGGGTGTGGTCATGGCATAGCAGCAACAGCACACGGATGCTGTTTACGATGCGGCCATGGCACGACGCAGTCCGTAGCCTGCCTCCTCATGCGCGCGTGAAATTAAGCAAGCAATCGCAACCACTTAGTGTGGATTAGGTTAAAAGCCATTCAACTGGCACACTAGGGAGAGATTTAAATTGTTGATGACTATGGAGAGGAAGCCTGTGCCACCACCAAAAATCGATGCTCAAGCAAATAGCAACGTCTCTGCGAAAAAACCGTGGAAACAACCCGTGAAGGTTAAACCTGAAACCGTGATGCCCGCAGGCCTCAAGATTCAAGTGCACGAACGGCAAGCTTTGCCTGAAAGCTACCGAGTCTGTAACGGAACCAGTTTCGAGCCTTACCAACCCAAAGACTGGGGCCGCTAATACAAAACCCGCGCAATGCGGGTTTTGCTTTTGAGGCGTCTGAACTGTCAGCTCAGCAGAACGTCTTATATCTGCGGCCTGCCCCCGCCCGCTCTGGCAACCACATTGAATATGTGTCTCTGGGGCATGAGATGCAACTGGCCTTGAGCGGTCTTTAATGCAATGCGACTGCTTATGGAGGGCGCAGCCTTTTCTAGACAGCTTTCAGTTTCACGGAATGGTTTTGCCCAAAGGGCAATACAGCACCGTTAGCAGTACCGTACTGGTGAGCCTGCGCGCACCACGACAGAAAAAGGCGGCAACATAAAACGGCTGCAGACATTTGCACCCCAAACTGCAGATGACGTTGCTGATGAACGCGGCAAGATGAAGGCACCCGAGCAGTTGGGACATCCGTACAGACCGCCCAACGCCCACTACCTGCGTCGTGGAGCCAAAATCCAAGCGACGAAGTAGGACACCACAACCCCTTCTGGACCTGCAATCGGGGGCATAATAACGGCTGGTTATGAACTCGCAGCAATTGATTGTTGCGCAGCGCTCCGCAAATAGAGCGCTTATTGCCGCAGTCATTGCGGGTAAAACATAATCAAATCAACGTGGTGGCGTTAGCTCAGTTGGATAGAGCAACAGCCTTCTAAGCTGTGGGTCACTGGTTCGATTCCAGTACGCCGCGCCACAAAAGAAGTTTCAAGCCCTGCACAACGTGGTTGTGCAGGGCTTTTTGCTTGTCTGGCACCTTTTCAATGCAAACCTCTTTCACGCATCTGCCAAAGACACTGCGCCAGCGGTGCGCGGCCCGCCCTGCGCCCGCTACATCACTAAAGGCGCAGCGACAGCAAGCACGTTCCACGGCGCATTCACACACCTGTCAGCTCGATAGGCGCTAAACACCGTCAGGCATGCAATCACATCTGCCAGGAGTTGTCCCAAAGACTGTCACTAGAGCGTCTTGACCTCTGCCCTCTTTGCATACGGTTTTGTCAGGTCGAGCTGTTTAGCTCATATGCTTGGCTGTACGCAATTGCAATAACCTACCAGCGAAGACACCGTGACAACACTTCCATCCTTGATGCTCGCAGCCGTACACAATGGCTTTGGTGCCCCTGACGTTCTGCACCCCCAAGACATTCCTCTTCCGGCGATGCGCCCCAATGATTTGCTGGTGCGCGTGCATGCCGCCGGCCTCAATCGGGCAGAGCTGAACTGGCGCCAAGGCAAGTACGGCCCCAACCCGGGTTTTGGAGACAGTGACCAGGTCATTGGACTGGAGATGGCTGGAGAAGTCGTCGCCATGGGGCCGCAGGTCAGCGGCTTTCGCTTGGGCGAACGCGTCATGGGCATTGTGGGCGGGGGCGCATATGCACAGTACGCCCGCATCGATGCAGGCATGGCCATGCGTGTGCCAGAAGGCATCAGCGATGTAGAGGCCGCCAGCATTCCCGAAGCCATGGTGACTGCACACCATGTTCTGCAGCATCTGGGGAACCTGCAAGCCGGTGAGCGGGTTTTGATTCACGGTGCAGGCGGCGGTGTGGGCACAACCCTGATACAAATGGCACGTATAGCTGGTGCAAGCACCATTGTCACCACGAGCAGCGCTGGCAAGCATGAGCGCCTGCGTGCCTTGGGGGCTGACATCACCGTGGACTACGCCACACAGGACTTTGCCGAAGTCATTGCCAGTGAAGTAACCGGCGGGCGTGTCGATGTGGTGATTTGCAATATGGGCGCGCCATATCTGGAGCGCAATGTACGCAGCCTGGATATGGCTGGTCGCCTGATTCAGCTTGGGCTGCAAGGTGGCGCCAGCGGTACGCTGCCGATGGATGTGATGATGACGCGCAGGCTGCGCATAGAGGGCACGGTCATGAAGTCGCTCAGCACCGCGCAAAAAGTGGCCATGACCCAGCGTTTTGCCCAACGCTGGCTCCCTGTCATCGCACGCCGTCAATTGCTGCCATTGATTGAACAGCAATACCCTTTGACGCAGGCCGCGCAAGCTCATGCGCATCTGGAAAATCAGCAACCTTTTGGAAAGATTGTGCTGACCTGCTCCAACTAGATCAGAATAAAAAAATAGCGGCTAGCGCTTTGTATTCAAGGGTTTCAGATACATAACTATCTCAAACCCTTTAAATACCGGCGCTAGCCGCTATTTTTATTGAATCACTCGTGAGCTTTATTTGCTGGCGGTCAGCATGCCGTTGCCGCTCGACAATGACTCGACCCAATGGCGTACACGCTCTGCATCGCCCTGGCGGCTGTACTTGCCCACTGAATCCAAAAACACCATGATGATTTTGCGGCCAGACACCTCTGCCTGCATCACCAGGCAGCGGCCTGCTTCTGAGATGTAGCCGGTTTTTTGCAGGCCAATGTCCCAGCGGTCACTCTTGACCAGGCTGTTGGTGTTGTTGAATTGCAGCATGCGGTTACCCACAGCCACTTCATAGCTGGGCGATGTGGAGTATTGGCGCATCAGGGGGTTGGCGTGTGTCACGTTCACCAATGTAGCCAGATCATGCGCGCTGGACTGGTTGCGGCTCGACAGACCTGTAGGCTCTACATACTGGGTTTCAGTCATGCCCAGCAACTTGGCCTTGTTGTTCATCAACTGCACAAAATGCACCAGCCCGCCGGGGTACGTACGACCCAGCGCATGGGCAGCACGATTTTCACTGGACATCAGCGCCAAGTGCAGCATTTCGCCGCGGCTCAGCTGTGTGCCAACGCGCAAACGTGAGCTGCTGTGCTTTTCAGTGTCCACATCGTCTTGCGTGATGGTGATCATTTCATCCATCGGCAGCTTGGCTTCGGCAATCAGCAAACCCGTCATCAGCTTGGTGATGGAGGCAATGGGCAAGACCGCATGGTCGTTCTTACTCAGCAGCACCTCCTTGGTGTCCTGATCCAGCACCAGCGCAACGCTGGATTTCAGATCCAAAGGATCAGAGACCTGGTGCAAGCCTGCCATTTGCCCAAACGAAGGCCGTGCTACCGCTACGGCCGCCGCGCCCGCCGCTGCAGCGGCTACCGCGCGGGTGGCCGTCGCTTTACGCGCAACTTTGGTATTGGATTTAACTGCCCGCGTGGCTACCACCTTGCGGTTAGATGTAGCGGACTTGGTGTTCTTTTGTGCCACGACCTTTTTGGTACTGGTGGCTTTGGCTGCCTGCTTTTTCTTGACGGAAGCAGAGGCGGCAGTGGTTTGTTTCTTGGTCGGGGCCTTTTTCGATGCGTAAGCGGCTGGGGCAGCCAATGCACAACTCAAAGTCAAAAAGGCCAGCGCTTTGGCGATTCGACCATACGCAAACGGGGATCGGTGGTGCATGCAAGTGCTCCGAGCAACAAACAACAAGGGAGTGCCGTTACCACCAAAGAAAGTCATGCCATTTACCGAAATACACAACTTTTTAGCGGAAATTAAGCGAATTATAGGACGACACCTACCGTTTGTAGCATGCAGCTAGCACTCAATTTCATTTATTTGAGAGCAAGCAATACAGACGGCATCGAACTTAGCCAAAGCACTACCGTCTGTCGCCTTGCCGGATTTCACAATCCGGCAGGTCAGTAGCTGGGCGGCACTTGTAAAAACATACAAAGCGCCACCCTGCTTCCACCTTAAACGGCCACTGTTTGCACGGCTGGCGCACGGCGCAAGCCTGACAAAATCGCCCGAATCGATGCCGAAACAATGTTGGCATCCATACCCACACCAAACACGGTGTGGCTATCGTCTACGCGCACTTCAACGTAGGCCACCGCCTGGGCATTAGCCCCCTCGCCTACTGCATGCTCCGAATAATTCATCACACGCACCTGGCGGCCCAGCGATTGCGACAACGCCTGTACAAAGGCATCTATCGGGCCGGTGCCCTGCGCTTCAAGCACGCGCTCTTGGCCGTCCCAGTGGAGCTTGGCGTTCAAGGTCACCACACCATCTTCTTCTGCCAAACGATACTGCGGAGCCTGGGCCACATCCATGCCAAATTCTTTGCGGAAGATCTTCCACAAGTCTGCAGCAGTGAATTCGGTGCCCAAAGAGTCCATTTCCTGTTGCACGATTTGCGAGAACTCGATTTGCAAGCGACGTGGCAACTGCAAGCCGTACTCTGCCTCAAGCAGATAAGAAATACCGCCCTTGCCTGACTGGCTGTTCACGCGAATCACGGCCTCGTAGCTGCGTCCCAAATCCTTGGGATCAATTGGCAAGTAAGGCATGTCCCAGATGTCGCTTTCCTTGCGTGCCGAAAACGCCTTCTTGATCGCATCCTGGTGCGAGCCCGAGAACGAGGTGTAAACCAGCTCGCCCACATAGGGGTGACGAGGGTGCACCGGCAACTGATTGCAGTACTCCACCGTGGCACGAATGCCGTCGATATCTGAAAAATCCAGCCCAGGATTGATACCCTGGATGTACATGTTCAAGGCCACATTCACCACGTCAAGGTTGCCGGTGCGCTCACCATTGCCAAACAGGCAGCCTTCCAGGCGGTCAGCTCCGGCCAGCAATGCCATTTCAGCTGTGGCCGTGCCTGTACCGCGGTCGTTGTGGGGGTGTACAGACAAAACGATCGAGTCACGGCGCAGCAAGTTGCGGTGTGTCCACTCCACCATGTCGGCAAAGATATTGGGGCTGGAGTGCTCCACGGTTGTCGGCAAATTGATGATGCATTTCTTTTGCGGCGTGGGTTGCCACACTTCGGTCACTGCATCGACCACGCGCTTGGAAAACTCAACTTCCGTATCCGAATACATTTCGGGCGAATATTCAAACGTCCAGTCCGTGCTGGGGTGTTCTGCCGCGATGTCCTTGAACAGCTGGGCATTGGTGCGGGCCAGCTCGACAATTTCGTCTTCGCTCATATTGAGCACCACGCGGCGCATCACAGGCGCGGTGGCGTTGTACAGGTGGACGATGGCACGGGGCACACCCTCCAGCGCTTCAAACGTGCGGCGGATCAGGTGCTCACGGGCCTGGGTCAGCACTTGCACGGTCACATCATCGGGAATGCGCTTTTCCTCGATGAGCTTGCGCATGAAGTCAAATTCAATCTGAGAAGCAGAAGGAAAGCCGACTTCAATTTCCTTGAAACCGATCTTGACCAGTTGCTCGAACATGCGAATCTTGCGCTCGATGTCCATGGGTTCAATCAACGCCTGATTGCCATCACGCAAGTCCACACTGCACCACACTGGTGGCTTGGTGACAACTGCGTCTGGCCACGTGCGATCGGTCAAACGAACAGGAACAAAGGGTTGGTATTTGCTAGCGGGGTTGTGCAACATCGACATAGGGACTCTCTTTCGTGATTCAAGAAAAATTGACCTGATCCCCCAGCAACTCAACAAAAAAAGGCCCGTCGCTGGAAGCTACGGGCCTTGGAAGTAGGGTGTTTTGTACGCGCGCGCTACTTGATCTGCCCGATGGACATGGTTAGTAGTAGAGCTAGCGACAGGTTTTGCATGCGGATTACTCTAGCACAGTTTTTCAAAAACAATGCTTGCGTTTTTACTTAGTGGTGCAAACCACGTTCTTCAGGCTCGTCTTTGGACGTGCTGATCACACTGGTTTGCTGGCCCTTGGCCTTGCGCATCAAATACACCACATAGCCGCTGAATCCATACAGTGCGAACACCGCAAACAGCACAGTGGGAGTGTGGATATTGACGATGGCAATACCCAGCACGATGAGCACGATGGCTGCAAACGGCACGCTGCGCTTCATGTTGAAGTCTTTGAAGCTGTAGAAAGGCACGTTGGTGACCATCGTCAAGCCCGAGTACAGCGTCAAGATGAACATCACCCACATCATCTGCACCCAGGTGATCAGGCCATCTTCGCCGCGCACGACGCCGTAATCATTGAACACCCAGATAAAGCCGACCACCAAAGCAGCGGCAGCTGGCGAAGGCAGCCCCTGGAACCAGCGCTTATCCACCACCCCTGTGTTCACGTTAAAGCGCGCCAAGCGCAGTGCGGCACAAGAGCAGTACACGAACGCAGCAATCCAGCCCCAGCGCCCCAGACCTTTGAGCGCCCATTCATATGCAATCAACGCTGGAGCGACGCCAAATGACACCATATCGCACAGCGAATCCATTTGCTCGCCAAATGCACTCTGGGTGTTGGTCATCCGGGCAACACGGCCATCGAGGCTGTCGAGCACCATGGCACAGAAAACACCGATGGCGGCGAGGTCAAAGCGGCCATTCATGGCCATGACGATGGCGTAAAAGCCGCCAAACAAGGCTGCCAGTGTGAATAGATTGGGCAATATGTAAATGCCCTTGCGACGCTTGCGAACCACTACGCCGTTATCGCCCGTATGGGCGTCATTGCTGTCATGCATGTAATGCACCTCCAGAGCGCCGCCTCTGAAAAGCCGAGGCAGCTATTAAAACCATAGTATTTTACGCAGACTGCTTTTGCATCCAGCTTGCTACCAGTGTATCGCTGTCGCCATGCCACCTGACAAATAAAAAGGCCACTGCGCTGGCAGTGGCCTTGGGCTGCAGGCCGCGCGGTGCGGCCTGCATGGTTGGCGCATTAGTTGCGAGTCTGGTCAACCAGCTTGTTCTTGGAGATCCAAGGCATCATGGCGCGCAGCTGGCCACCAACTTGCTCGATGGCGTGCTCGGCGTTTTGACGGCGACGAGCTGTCATGGATGGGTAGTTCAGACGGCCTTCGCTGATGAACATCTTGGCGTATTCACCGCTCTGGATGCGCTTCAGGGCATTGCGCATGGCCTTGCGCGATTCTTCGTTGATGACTTCAGGGCCAGTCACGTACTCGCCATACTCCGCGTTGTTGGAGATGGAGTAGTTCATGTTGGCGATGCCGCCTTCGTACATCAGATCCACAATCAGCTTGAGCTCGTGCAGGCATTCAAAGTAAGCCATTTCAGGAGCGTAGCCAGCTTCGGTCAGGGTCTCAAAGCCCATCTTCACCAGCTCCACTGCACCACCGCACAGCACGGCTTGTTCGCCGAACAGGTCAGTTTCGGTTTCTTCCTTGAAGTTGGTCTCAATGATGCCGCCCTTGCCGCCGCCATTGGCCATGGCGTAAGACAGTGCCACGTCACGCGCCTTGCCAGACTTGTCTTGGTAGATGGCGATCAAGGAAGGAACGCCGCCGCCCTTGAGGTACTCGGAACGCACGGTGTGGCCAGGGCCCTTGGGGGCCACCATGATCACGTCCACGTCGGCGCGTGGCACCACCTGGTTGTAATGCACGTTAAAGCCGTGAGCGAACGCCAAGGTAGCGCCCGACTTCATGTTGGGGGCCACATTGTTGTTGTAGACGTCAGGAATGTTCTCGTCAGGCAGCAACATCATGACCACGTCAGCAGCCTTCACGGCTTCGTTGACTTCCATGACGGTCAGGCCAGCCTTACCCACTTTGTCCCATGAAGCGCCGCCCTTGCGCAGACCCACGATGACCTTCACGCCGCTCTCGTTGAGGTTCTGAGCGTGTGCGTGGCCTTGGCTGCCGTAACCAATGATGGCAACGGTCTTGCCCTTGATCAGGCTCAGGTCACAGTCTTTGTCGTAGAAAACTTTCATGTTTGGCTCCAGTTATTTCCAGTGTGTTTATGGGGGTGAAAACGTTATTTAAAAAATCAGTGTACGCGGCAAACAGGCATCAAACGCGCAAGATACGCTCGCCACGACCAATGCCTGAGGCACCGGTGCGCACGGTTTCCAAAATCGCGGTGCGATCCAAACCTTGCAGGAACGCGTCGTTCTTGGACTGGTCCCCTGTCAGCTCAATCGTGTAGCTTTTTTCGGTCACGTCGATGATGCGGCCACGGAAGATATCCGCCATGCGCTTCATCTCCTCGCGCTCCTTGCCCACCGCACGCACCTTGACCATCATGAGCTCGCGCTCGGTGTAGGCCCCTTCGGTCAGGTCCACCACTTTCACGACTTCGATCAGGCGATTGAGGTGCTTGGTGATTTGCTCAATGATGTCATCCGAACCGGTGGTCAGGATGGTCATGCGCGACAGCGACGGGTCTTCCGTCGGTGCCACGGTGAGCGATTCAATGTTGTAGCCGCGTGCCGAGAAAAGGCCAACCACGCGCGATAAAGCACCAGGCTCGTTTTCGAGCAGCACGGCAATGATGTGTTTCATGTCCAGATCCCTCTTTTCGCTGCCCTCCCCTGTCACCGGTAAGTGACAAGCTTGGCAAACAATAGATTCGTCAAAATGAGAGCGCTTAGCGCAGAACCAGCCTGCGTTTGCGCATGAAAAGACTTTGAAAACGGCCACCAGCTTGCGCTGGCAGCTTCTGTTTTTTACAAGTCGTCAGGTCCAAGCAGCATTTCCGTGATGCCCTTGCCGGCCTGCACCATGGGGAATACGTTCTCGGTGGGATCGGTGCGAAAGTCAATGAAAACACACTTGTTTTCTTCGCGGGCAATGCGACGCGCTTCAATCAAAGCAGCCTGCACCTGCGAAGGATCTTCCACCAAGATACCGGCATGGCCAAAGGCCTCGGCCAGCTTTACGAAGTCAGGCAGTGAATCCATGTAGCTGCTGGAGTAGCGGCCCGAGTATTCAATCTGCTGCCACTGGCGCACCATTCCGAGGAAACGGTTGTTCAGCGCACAGATGATCACAGGGGTGTTGTACTGGCGGCAAGTGGCCAGCTCCTGGATGTTCATCTGGATCGAGCCTTCGCCCGTGATACAGAACACTTCTGCCTGCGGCTTGGCCAGCTTGATGCCCATGGCGTATGGCAGGCCCACGCCCATGGTGCCCAGACCGCCAGAGTTGATCCAGCGACGTGGTTCATCAAAACGGTAGTACTGCGCAGCCCACATCTGGTGCTGGCCCACGTCTGACGTGACATACACGTCTTGGCCCTTGGTCATCTGGAACAGGGCATCCACCACCGCCTGGGGTTTGATCACGTCCTTGCTGGCACGGTCAAACTGCAGGCAATCTCGGCTGCGCCACGCTTCAATCTGTGTCCACCACTGTGCCAGCGCACCTTCGTCAGGCTGGGAGGTGGTTTCGCGGATCATGGCGATCAGCTCGGTGAGCACTTCTTTGACGTCGCCCACGATGGGCACATCCACCTTCACGCGCTTGGAGATGGAAGAGGGATCAATGTCGATGTGAATGATCTTGCGCTCTGCCGACATGAAGTGCTTGGGGTTACCAATCACGCGGTCGTCAAAACGTGCGCCCACGGCCAGCAGCACATCGCAGTTTTGCATGGCATTGTTGGCCTCAATCGTGCCGTGCATGCCCAGCATGCCCAGGTATTTGCTGTCGCTGGCAGGGTAAGCGCCCAGGCCCATCAAGGTGTGCGTGATGGGGTAGCCCAGCATGTCCACCAAAGCGCGCAGCTCAGGGCTTGCGTTGCTCAGCAACACGCCGCCACCGGTATAGATATAAGGGCGCTTGGCACTCAGCAGCAACTGCAATGCCTTGCGAATTTGGCCCGAGTGCCCCTTCTTTACGGGGTTGTACGAGCGCATCTCCACCGTCTGTGGATAGCTGCTGAACGCCGCTTTCTTGAAGGACACATCTTTGGGAATATCCACCACCACGGGGCCAGGGCGACCTGTGCGCGCAACGTGGAAAGCTTTTTTCATGGTGATCGCCAGATCACGCACATCCTTGACCAAGAAGTTGTGCTTGACGATGGGACGCGTAATGCCCACGGTGTCGCACTCTTGGAAGGCATCGGTGCCAATCGAGGCGGTCGAGGTCTGACCGCTGATCACCACCAATGGAATGGAATCTGTATACGCCGTGGCAATACCCGTGACAGCGTTTGTCAGGCCGGGGCCAGAGGTCACCAGCGCCACGCCCACTTCACCCGTTGCACGGGCAAAACCATCGGCGGCATGCACTGCGGCTTGCTCATGGCGCACCAGGACATGCTCAATGGTGTCTTGTTTGTACAGTGCGTCATAGATATAGAGCACGGCACCACCAGGGTAGCCCCACAGGTGTTTCACACCTTCGGCTTGCAGTGACTTGATGAGGATTTCGGCACCCATCAGCTCCTGGGTGCCTGCTTGCGAAGAGGCAGCCGCCGCATTAGCGTGCTCTGCTTTAGAAATTTCCATGATCAACCTTTGTGAATTTCTCTAACGAAAAACCTTGGGTGCCCCTCGTCCGTATCCTTGTGGGATCGTCTTAGGACTTGAGGCCAGTGGACATGAGCGATATGGTGTACGCCGGACCCTGACCCGTTTGCCTTGTTCAATTGCAAGCGTCAATTATGGCACTGCAACATATGCTTTGGTCAACGCTTTTTGGGCAGTTTGCCAACGCAATGCAATAATGAGCGTCTTTGCCGTGCGCTGCTACTCGTTACACATGTAAGCAGCTTCGCGAGATTTCGACTTACCGGGCACCCCTGTCTTGGCCACTGAACAAGAGCTATCCGACTTCCTCAAAGGCGTAGAAAAACGAGCTTTCAAGCGCTCGGTTTATCACGTCCGCGACGAAGAAGCGGCCTTGGATATCGTGCAAGACAGCATGATGAAACTGGCACAGCATTACGGCGACAAGCCAGCTGCAGAGCTGCCCATGCTGTTCCACCGGATCTTGTCCAACTGCACACTGGACTGGTTTAGACGGCAAAAAACTCGAAATGCGCTGTTTACCAATATGAGCGACCTCGCACATGGAGATGACGGCGATGACGATGGGTTTGATTGGATGCAGACTTATGCAGCCAACGAAGAAGGCGAAGCAGCACAAAGTGCAGAGGTACTCACCCAGCGCGCCCAACTGCTAAAAAGCATTGAAAATGAAATTCAATCTTTGCCCGCGCGTCAACGGGAGGCTTTCTTGCTGCGTTACTGGGAAGACATGGATGTTGCAGAAACCGCTGCGGCCATGGGTTGTTCCGAAGGCAGTGTCAAAACGCACTGCTTTAGAGCGGTTCAATCGTTGAGCAAAGCGCTCAAAGCAAAAGGAATCGAGT
Organism: Comamonas sp. CMM02; assembly: GCF_014851485.1. NCBI lineage: Bacteria > Pseudomonadati > Pseudomonadota > Betaproteobacteria > Burkholderiales > Comamonadaceae > Comamonas > Comamonas sp. CMM02. Next base: position 228,464 of record NZ_JACUZW010000005.1, read on the forward strand.
TATGACCACACCTTCGCACCACGATGAACTTGCGACAGAGCAATTTGCGCGCAAGCTGACAGCGCACCTGTCCATGGCAGAAGCGGGTTTACCCTATGTGGTCACGGAACGCCTGCGTGCCTCTCGCATTCAGGCCCTGTCCATGCGCAAGCGCACCAGCGCTCCTTTGCGTGCCCCCAGCACCGAGTCTGCGGTTTCGCTCCTGGGCATTCAAAGTGATGGAACGGTGTCACTGGGTGCTTCTGGCAACAACCACGACAACACCCCGATCTGGGTACGCCGCCTGCTGACAGCCATCCCCTTGATCGCGCTGGCCGCAGCCCTTGCATTTATTGGCGCCGACCAAGACAGTCGCACTATCATTGACGTTGCTGAAGTTGATGCAGCGCTGCTGACCAGTGAACTGCCGCCTGCTGCCTATACCGACCCAGGTTTCCAGCAGTATTTGCAGACCACCGTTTCCGACACCCCTTAAACTTGCCAACTGCATGTTTCACTTTTTTGTGACTCCATGCAGTTTTACACTTGGCAATACATGCCCCTGACTGCTGACACCCCAACAACCCCTCGCACTTCCATCTTCGCCATTGCCGTGGCGTGCGTGTTGTTGTTCGGTTTTGCCGCAGTGGGGGTCTGGAGCATGGGCCAGGTGGCCATGGTGCCAAGCGCGGTCCCTCCGAGCTTGTCGGTCGAGGGAGAAAACGCTCGCAACTCCTTGACTGCGGATGCCCATTCACACCTTCGCCTCACGGCCTCGGGCCCTGCCTGGCGAGAGATTACAGAAGCACAGCGCCAAGTTCTGATGCCTTTGCGCGATCGCTGGGACACCATCGGCGCCCTTGCCAAGCGGCGCTGGCTGGTTTTGGCTGACCGTTACCCCAGCATGGACGAGTCAGAGCGCAACAAACTTGTCAGCCGCATGAATACCTGGGCCAACCTGAGCGTGCAGCAACGCAATCAGGCCCGAATCAATTTTGAGAGCACCAAGCGCCTGTCTGCACAAGAGCTCCAGTCAAAATGGGATGAATACCAGGCGCTCAGCGAAGCTGAAAGAAAACGACTGGCAGAGCAAGCGCGCAAAGCAAAGGCAGCCAAGAAATCCAAGCGCAGACTGGCTCTACCCCCGCCACCCAAGCCTGTCAGCCCTCCTGCCGAGCATTCCGCCGTTGCCGCCCCTGCTACGGCAACCACACACCCCGTGGCAACACCGTCAGTGGTAGAAACCATTCCGGTCTTGACACCGCAGGCGGCGCCTTCAGTGCATATCAGCCCGCTTGAGCGCAAACCCTCTGTAACGAGCCAGCCCATCTCGGCCCCTCAGGCTGCGCCCAACCTGGTTCTGCCCCCAATGCCTGCGCACACCACAGAGCCCGGTGCCGCACTGGCGCCGCACACCCCTGAGTCACATCACCCTGCCAGCCAGCAGGAGCTCTCCAAACCACCACTCATCGCACCCACGCCGGCCCAATAAAAGTGCGCCTTTTGCGATGAGGCTCCCGTTTTCTGAACCAGCCTGCATGTCTTTACCCGCCCCCGCCGCATCTGTCTCACTGCCTGCACCCAGCCTGCGCCGTCGAATGGCCTGCTGGCTCTACGAGGGTCTGCTGCTATTTGGGATCGTCTTCGTCGGCGGGCTGGTGCTTGGCAGTGCAGGTGTGCTCTTTAGCCACCCACTTTCTCCAAGCACGCTGCAAGCGATCTTGTTTTTAGTCCTTGGCTGCTACTTCTCCTGGTTCTGGAGCAAGGGGCAAACGCTGGCCATGAAAACATGGCACATCCAGGTGGTCGACAAATATGGCCGCCCTTTGACACGCATTCGAGCGCTTGCACGCTATGCGCTGACATGGTTATGGCTACTTCCCCCGCTGGCTGCTGTGAAGCCGTTTCACCTGCCGATGACCGAAGTGGCGGTGCTCACACTGGGATGGGTGGCCGTATGGGCGCTATTGAGCCGTTTTCACCCACAGCGCCAGTTTCTGCACGATCTATTGGCTGGCACACGCCTGATCGACGCCCGCACCTCGATACCGCCGGCCAAGAAGACTTCACAAGCCTGAACCCTGCTACCTCATTTAAAGACAAAGCCATGACACAGCGCCCTGCATTTTCCATTTGCGTCTATTGCGGCTCTCGCCCTGGAGAGCTCCCGGCCTATGCCGAAGCTGCGCACGCAGTAGGCACCTGGATTGGCCGGCATGGTGGTCAATTGGTCTATGGTGGCGGGCGTACCGGTCTGATGGGGGTGGTGGCTGACGCAACCAAGGCCGCTGGTGGCCGCGTGGTTGGTGTCATCCCTCAGGCATTGGTGGATAAAGAACTGGCCAATCAAGCTTGTGATGAGTTGCACATCGTGGCCAACATGCATGAGCGCAAAGCCATGATGGCAGAGCGCAGCAACGCGTTTTTGGCTTTGCCGGGCGGCATTGGCACTTTTGAAGAACTTTTTGAAGTGTGGACCTGGCGCCAGCTGGGCTATCACGACAAGCCCATTGGCATACTGAATGTGAATGGCTACTACGCCAGCATGCTCGATTTCCTGAAATCCACGGTCCAAAACGGGTTCATGGGCGCTTGGCAGATGGATTTGATTCGCACCAGTGAGAACGCTGAAGATCTGCTGAAATTTCTGGTGGAGTCTGCGGGCACGGCCCCAGAAAGCAAAAATCTGCGCGAAGTCATATAAACACTGCCGCTTCAGCTACAAAAAAAAGCGATCTTTAAAGATCGCTTTTTTGTGCTCAACAGCCGGCTTAAATGGCTGCGTCATCCAGATCACCCGTGCGAATACGCACTACCTTTTCAACGGGGGTCACAAAGATCTTCCCATCACCGATCTTGCCGGTGCGTGCTGCGGTCACGATGGCATCCACACATCGGTCAGCATCTTCAGTGGCTACAGCCACTTCAATTTTCACCTTGGGCAAGAAATCCACCACGTACTCTGCACCACGGTAAAGCTCGGTATGGCCTTTTTGACGGCCAAAGCCCTTGACTTCCGTCACTGTCAAACCAGTCACGCCACACTCGGCCAAGGCTTCACGTACCTCCTCGAGCTTGAACGGTTTGATGATGGCAGTAATCATTTTCATGGTGAACGCTCCAGTGGAATTTAAAACTTGATCGATTGCGTGATGGCTTGCTCTCAACCCCGAAAACCGTTGGTGATCGGGTTGCGCCAGTCTTTGCCAAAGCTGCGATGAGACAGACGAGGCCCCACGGGGGCCTGCCTGCGCTTGTATTCATTGATTCGAATGAGCCGAACCACGCGCTCGACGTTGGCACGATCATGACCAGCAGCCACAATCGCCTCAACAGACTCGTCATTTTCCATGTATCTGCCAATGATGTCGTCCAGCAAGGAATAAGGCGGCAAGCTGTCCTCATCCTTTTGGTCAGGCCTTAACTCAGCACTTGGCGGGCGCGTGATGATCCGCTCAGGAATCGGGTTCAACCCGGTCCCGAACGGGTCATTGGCATTGCGCCAAAGAGCCAGTTCAAATACACGTGTTTTGAATAGATCCTTGATCACAGCAAAACCGCCAGCCATGTCACCGTACAAGGTGCAATAGCCCGTCGCCAGCTCGCTCTTGTTGCCCGTGGTTAACACAATGGAGCCGAACTTGTTGGACAGCGCCATGAGCAAAGTGCCACGAATGCGTGCTTGCAAGTTCTCTTCTGTGGTGTCTTCAGCCAAGCCGTGGAACTGGTCTGCCAAGGCTGCCTTGAATGCCTCAAACTGCGGTGCGATATCAATCACATCATGGCGTACACCCACGCGATCTGCCATTTCTTGCGCATCTTTCCAGCTGATGTCAGCGGTATAGGGCGAAGGCATCATGACGGTACGCACCCGGTCTTTGCCCAGCGCATCCACCGCAATGGCGAGCACCAAAGCAGAGTCAATCCCCCCCGACAAACCCAGCAATGCACCGGGAAAACCATTTTTTCTGACGTAATCGCGCACTGAGAGCACCAAGGCACTCCACAGATAAGCGTTGCCGCTTTGCACCAAAGCGACATCACCAGACAATTGAATCCGGTCAGCGTGCTGTTGCAGCGCAATCGTCACCAAAGCTGTTTCAAACGATGGAGCGCGTGCAGCAACTGAGCCATCCGCATTGAGCGCAAAGCTGCTGCCATCAAACACCAGTTCATCTTGGCCGCCCACCATGTGGGCGTACACCACAGGCAGACCTGTTTCAGCCACTCTCTGTGCGAGAACAGCCTGCCGCTCTGCCTGCTTGCCCAAGTGATAGGGCGATGCATTCACGACGACCAGCATTTGCGCACCGGCCATCTTTGCGGCCTGCGCTGGCTCTTGCACCCATGCATCTTCACAAATCAAAACACCTATCTTGATGCCTGCCACCTCAATCAGACAAGGCTGGTGCTGCGGTGTGAAATAACGCAGCTCATCAAATACGCCGTAATTGGGAAGCGCTTGCTTGACGTAGCTGGCCTGAATGCGGCCATTGCCGATCCAGCTTGCGGTGTTTTGGCGGTGCAAAGTGCCTGCGGTCGCTTGCGTGTGCCCCACCAGCAGCGTCATGCCCGGCCATGCTTTACTGGCGCTCACAATAGATTGCAGCGCTTCATCGCTGGCTTGCTGAAACGCCGGGCGCAACAGCAAATCTTCTGCAGCGTAGCCACACAGCGCCAGCTCAGGCGTGATCAGCAGCTTTGCGCCTTGCGCATGAGCGTCTCGTGCAGCTTCAATGATTTTTTGCGCGTTACCGCTCAGATCGCCCACCAAGAAGTTGAGCTGTGCAATACAAATGGATGTGATCATGAAAAGAAGGGCCCACAAGGCCTAAGCGCGATCAGCAGTTGCTCAATGGTATGCCACCGGCTCAGCTCGCGTAAGCGTCAATTATCACCTTCTCGGCCGTGCCCTTCTCACATGTAATGAGAAGCCTCGGACATGCATATAAAAAAGCCGCATTGCAAAGCAACGCGGCTGGAGTTTGGCGCACACATTCACTATTCAGAAGCTTTCCCACTGATCTTCCTGCGCAGCTTCATCGTGTCTGGCGGACTGGACAGGCTTGGTCACAGCCCTGGCTGGAGCCACAGGCTTGCGCGCCGTTTTTTCTGCAGTGGCCGCCGCGCTGCGCACCGACATCTCAGGGCTGCCTCGATTGGGCTGCGGCACACTGCGCATCAATGGCTCGCTTTTTCTTGCAGCAGGCATGGGCTGTGCTCGACTGTCGAGCTTGAATACAGCCACTGCGTCCACCAGATCTTGCGCCTGCTTGCGCAGGCTGTCTGCCGCGGCTGCGCTCTCTTCCACCAGAGCGGCATTTTGCTGGGTGGTCTGATCCATCTGAGTGACAGCTTCGCCCACTTGTGCCACCCCCTGACTTTGCTCACTGCTGGCCGCACTGATTTCTCCAACGATGTCAGTCACTCTGCGGATAGAAGTGACTACCTCATTCATGGTGCTACCCGCTTTGTCAACCAGCATGCTGCCTTGCTCAACACGCTCGACGCTATCGGTAATCAGGCTCTTGATCTCTTTGGCTGCCTCAGCGCTGCGCTGCGCCAAGTTACGCACTTCACCGGCTACCACCGCAAACCCCCTGCCTTGCTCGCCTGCTCGAGCAGCTTCCACTGCAGCATTGAGCGCCAGGATATTGGTTTGAAACGCTATGGAGTCGATCACACCAATGATGTCGGCAATTTTTCGACTGCTTTCGTTGATACCACGCATGGTATCGACCACCCGCCCAACCACCTCGCCACCTTGCAAAGCAACGCTCGATGCATTCAGTGCCAGTTGATTGGCTTGGCGGGCGTTGTCCGCATTCTGGCGCACGGTAGAACCGAGCTCCTCCATAGATGCAGCCGTTTGCTCCAATGCACTGGCCTGCTCTTCGGTACGGCTCGATAAATCCGTATTTCCCATCGCAATCTGATGACTGGCTGAAGCCACGCCTTCCGCCCCTGTGCGGACGTTGTGAACCGTTTGAACCAAACTTGCCTGCATGCGCTGCAATGCTGCCAGCAGCAAACCCAGTTCATCTTGGCTGCGGATATCAATCTTTGCCGTCAAATCACCTTCGGCCACCTGGTTGGCAACCTCTATCGCACTGTGCAAAGGCCGCTGAATGGAGCGGATGATCCATATTGCCGCGGCAATCGCGAGGGCCACTGCAAGCCCCCCGGCAATGGCCAAGATCGCCAACGCTCGGTCGTAGACACGCTTTGCAGCAGCCACTTCATCGGCGGATTGCTGGTTCTTGATAGCAATAATGCTGGCCAGGGTCTTTGATGATGTATTGAAAAGCTCCAAAGAACGTCCACCCAGAACTTCTCGCGCTTTTTCTGCATCTCCAGATCGTGAGGTAACAAACAGAACCTCCATGAGCTTCACATATTCCTTGCGCTCTGCCAGCAGCTCTTCGTAGGTTTCTCTCTCTTTATCTGAATTAATCAGTGGAACGTATTCTTTTTTTATTGCATCCATTTCGGATTGCAGAGTTTTCATTTCATTTTCAATATTTTCCTTGTAGCTGACTGCATCGTTAAAAACATGCCGCAACTCAAGCAACCGCGCCTTGACCAGATCAGTATTCAAACGGTTGATCAACTGCACGCTGACTAAAATATTTTCCGTAATGTGTGTCTGCGTTTTTTGCATGGATGAAAGCTGCATGGCAGCCACACCGGCAATCATTAATAACGCAGCGACAAGCAGCGTAAATGCTGCAGATAAACGCGTTGAGATTTTAAGATTTTTCACGACTCCCTCTCTTGAGCACATTCAATGCACTGCAAATAGACCAATGAATCGACCTTGCCAGCACAGCCTAATTAAATTTTCAATTACAAAAAATTACCAATCATCTACCTTCTGCTTGGCGAAGCAATAAACACGCCACATGTCATCACCGCACCTACAAAAAAAAACACCCCATGCCGACGGAATGGGGTGTTTCTTTTTGTACTGCTGAAATTAATGCGTCAGAAGGTTTCCCAGTTTTCTTCTTCTTTTGCAGAAATCTGATTGAGGCTTTTCTGTGGCTGCTGCGCTGCCAACTTAGGCTGTGCACTGGCCTTGGACAAAGGACTGCTGTCTGCGCGGACAGGTTGTGCCACCACCGCTTCCAACTTGGTGTGCACAGCAGCAGGGGCCAGTGGTGCTGCTGCAAAGGTCTGCTTGACCTTGAAGCTTGAGACCGCCTCAACCAGCTCCTGGGCTTGTCGCTTCAGCCCTTCGGCCGCTGCCGCGCTCTCTTCCACCAAGGCCGCGTTTTGTTGCGTGGTCTGGTCCATCTGCGCAACAGCGTCACTGACCTGACCCACTCCCTGGCTTTGCTCTTTGCTGGCTGCGCTGATTTCGCCCACCAGATCAGACACTTGACCAATGGCTGTCACCACCTCGTTCATGGTTGCACCCGCCTGTGCGACCAAGCTTGTGCCCTGCGCTACGCGCTGTACGCTCTCACCGATCAAATGCTTGATCTCCTTGGCGGCATCAGCGCTGCGCCCTGCCAGGGCTCGGACCTCGCCAGCCACCACGGCAAAACCACGCCCCTGCTCTCCGGCACGTGCCGCTTCCACAGCGGCGTTCAGCGCCAAGATGTTGGTTTGAAAGGCAATGCTGTCAATCACACCAATAATGTCTGCAATTTTTTGGCTGCTGGTATCAATGTCCTTCATGGTGCTCACCACCTGCCCGACCACCACGCCGCCACGCGCAGCCACCGTTGACGCATTGATCGCCAATTGGTTGGCCTGCAAGGCGCTGTCCGCGTTATGGCGCACCGTAGAAGACATTTGCTCCATCGAAGCCGCCGTCTGTTGCAGGGCGCTGGCCTGCTCTTCGGTGCGGCTGGATAAATCCGTATTGCCCATCGCAATCTGCTCACTGGACATGGCGACACCATCCGCATTGCTGCGGACACGGCTCACCACCCTCTCCAGGTTATTGCGCATGGTGGCCAGCTCCTGCAGCAAGCCGCCCATCTCATCGCGTCCACCCAGAGGAATTTCTTGGGTAAGGTCGCCTTCAGAAATACTGCGTGCAGCACGCACTGCCTGCTTGGCGGGCACGGTCACGGCACGGGCAATCAGCCAGCCCAAGACTGCGGCTACCACTGCACTGAGCACCATTCCCGCCAGCACCCAGACCACGGCAAACTGAAAGCTGCGGGTCACATCTTGTTTGGCTGTATCTGCATGCGCACGACTGAGCGCAGCCAGTTGACCCAGCCCTTCTACCAACGGAACAAAAATGGGCTCCGCGGTGCCTACATAAAAATTGGTCACTGCATCGCCCAGCAACAGATCGCCATCCTGCACGCTGTAGTCTTTGTCACGCGCCAGCTTTAGAAAATTCTGTTGCTCCGCCAGAAATTGCTGGCGTAATTTCTGATAGTGCTCCATCAGCTGTCGCTCTTGCGCATCTCGCTGCAACGCTTCAAAGCTGCGCTCGTTGGCTTGAATCTCTTCCAGAATTTTCTGAATCTGCGCAACGTAGCCTTCTACTTCTGCCACGCTGTTCACATTCAAAATACCTGCCTCAGCGCGGCGCAATCGATTCCACAAAGTCCGCAGGTTCCCGACGTCCACCACGCTGGGCATCGCATGCTGCACAACAGCTTGTGTGCTGGCATCCATCTGACGCATCTGCCACAGAGAAATGGAACCTAAAGCCAGTGTCAGGCAAGTTACCAACGCAAAGCCAAGGCCCACTTTAGAAGCCATGCGCATATTCGCCAAAAACATTTCTTCTCCCTGAAAGTCTGGCGAGGCAGGCAAAAAAAATGCAGGCCCCGCGATAGGACCTGCACATTAACAAAGATTTACAGAGTTTTGAAAATAAATCGGCAAAACAAGCGTTTCACCAAAGCATTTTTTTAAGCCTTGTTGTAGTTGGCGATGCCGTCCGTGATTTCCTTCTTGGCTTCATCAATGCCCTTCCAGCCTTGGATCTTCACCCACTTGCCCTTTTCCAGATCCTTGTAGTGTTCGAAGAAGTGCTGGATTTGGTTCAGGGTCAGCTCATGCACGTCGGCCAGAGTTTCAATCTTGTCGTAGGCAGGCAAAATCTTCTTGGTGGGCACTGCCAGCACCTTGCCGTCTACGCCACCGTCGTCTTCCATCAGCAAAATGCCGATAGCACGGCAAGGCACGACCACGCCTGTAGGCAATGGGAAGGGAGTCATGACAAGCACGTCCACGGGGTCACCGTCACCCGCCAAAGTCTGGGGCACATAACCGTAGTTCACGGGGTAGTGCATGGCGGTGCCCATGAAACGGTCCACAAACACGCAGCCCGATTCTTTGTCCACTTCGTACTTCACAGGGTCGGAGTTGGCGGCAATCTCGATCACGACATTGAAAGTTTCGGGGGCGTTCTTGCCAGGAGTCAGTTTTTCGAAGGACATGGTGGTTAGTCAGGTTGTGAAACGGAACATTCCCGTTAGAGGGAAAACCTGACGATTTTAGAGCCATGCCCTTGCTCGCTTCTTTCAAACCCCATGAATATCCGCGCAACGCTCAGCTTACAAGGCAGCACTGGCGGTATGGCGCACGGGGCCTGAGCGCTGCTCAATGGCGTGCTGCACCTCTTTGCGCAACCCCAGAACAAAGCCCATTTCGGCCAGAACGAAGAGCGGGCCAATCAGTAAACCCACAACATCGTCCATAAAAGCGGGTTTGCGACCTTCCCAGTAGTGGCCCACAAACTGAATCACCCAGCCCACAATAAACAGCCCAGCACCCCACGCCAGCCACAGGCCTGTGCTTTGTGCTGCCAGCCATACACTCACCGAGAGCATCAGTCCCAGCACGACAGCCAGCGCAATGCCATAGCGTGTATCCAGCAACATGTAATACACCGAGGCAGCCAGCGCCGCCAGCACGGCGGGGCTGATGACCATGCCGCTGTCACCCAGCACCCACGCGGGGCGCGACAGCAAGATGACAACGGCAAACAAAATCATGGGTACCCCCACAAAATGCGTGAGGATGTTGCGCCCGTCGCGGTGGTAAGCCGCGTACTGAGAGAGTTGATCGACCAAAGTTTTCATCAAGGCCTCCGAAGCACAGCTAAGACCATTGCATGGTCAATCGCCAGCCACAACCTGTCTACAGGGCTTGCCCTATACAAAATCAATAGCTGCCAACGCTTATAAATCAAGAGACCCAAGCCAATTAAAAACCTAGAAACCGTAATTTATGCGACTGACACCTGCGGCGCACCTGATCACAATTGCGTGACCACCAAGTCAGCGTCAGATTTAGCCAGCCATTGCACTTGCAAAGTGCTGGATAGATAAGCACTGGCAGCTCTAGAAATAAAAGCATATGCCCCTGTCTCAGCCCACTATCGCACGCACCCCTCAGCACATTCGCCAAGTTAATTACCGCAGCTTTGAACGTGAAGATGGCTTGTGGGACATCGAAGCCGAGCTGCTGGATACCAAAGCCATCGACTTGCCACGCCCCAATGGCGAAGGGATTCGCAAAGCCGGTGACCCCATCCACCATATGCTGATTCGAGTCACCGTCAACACAAAGCTGGTGGTACAAGCGATTGAGGCTTCCATGCAAGCCCACCCTGTACAAGGCTGCCCAGCGGCACTGGATGCCATGCAGCGCATGGTGGGCTGCAGCATGGCCCGTGGATGGCGCAAGGCCATCGAAACCAATTTGGCGGGCATCACGGGCTGCACCCACATGCGCGAGTTGCTCAACAACATGGCCACAGCCACATTCCAGAGCATTGTCTCGGCCTTCAGCACCACCCCTGACCAGCCCCCGGCTTACCTGGGGCGCTGTACAGGCTGGAGTTTTAATGGCCCCGCCGTCATGCAGTACTACCCGCAGTTTGCTGGCTGGCACATTCCAGATGGCAAAGGCCCAGCCCTTGCCCCGCAGGCCATTGCAAGTACAGAAAAATAAGCACCATCCCGCGCTACACACCATTTAGCAATCCCCGCAGGCAGCATTGCTGCCCGCCTTGGGGCACAATCTCGCTCCTATGGTTGATCGCATAATCCCTTTGGTTGAACAAAGGTATGGAGTTCTTCAAGCGCCGTTAAACACACTGCCAAGTACTCCTAGTGGGCACTTGCTGGATCAGCGTGCGCGGCCTTTGCACGATTTGCGCATCAGCGTCACAGACCGCTGCAATTTCCGCTGTGCGTATTGCATGCCCAAGGATGTCTTTAGCAAAGATTATCCTTACCTGCCACACCAGGCACTGCTCAGTTTTGAAGAAATTACCCGCCTGGCACGCCTCTTTACGGCCCATGGTGTGCGCAAGTTGCGCCTGACAGGGGGCGAGCCCCTGCTGCGCAAAGATCTGGATCGACTGATTGCCCAGCTGGCAGCGCTGCGCACCCCTGAAGGTGATGCGCTAGACATCACGCTCACCACCAATGGATCTCTTTTGCGGCGCAAGGCCCTGCAACTCAAAAAGGCAGGCCTCAAACGCGTCACAGTCAGTCTGGATGGACTGGACGATGCCATCTTTCGCAGCATGAACGATGTGGATTTTCCCGTGGCAGATGTGCTGGACGGCATTGACGCTGCGCGCGAAGCGGGCCTGTCTGACATCAAGGTCAACATGGTGGTCAAGCGCAGCACCAACGTCGATCAAATCCTGCCCATGGCGCGCCATTTCCGGGGCTCCGGCGTGACGCTGCGCTTTATCGAATACATGGACGTCGGTGCCACCAATGGCTGGTGCATGGACGAAGTTTTGCCCTCTGCCGATGTCGTCAAACTGCTGCACGCCGAAATGCCACTGGTACAGCTGGAGCCGACTTCGCCTGGTGAAACCGCCAAGCGCTGGGGCTACGCAGGTGCTGATGGCAAACACGATGCATCGCTGGGCGAAATCGGTGTCATCAGCAGCGTGACCCAGGCATTTTGCGGTGACTGCAGCCGTGCACGCCTGTCAACCGAAGGACGTCTGTACCTGTGCCTGTTTGCAGACAAAGGCTGGGATTTGCGCCAATTGCTGCGCACCGATGCAGATGACGCAACCATCAGCAACGCGATTGCCCACATCTGGGGGCAGCGCTCTGACCGCTACTCTGAGCTGCGCGCCAGCCTGCCCGCCGAATCGGCACAAGGGCGTAAACGTGTGGAAATGAGCTACATCGGCGGTTAAGCCCAATTTCTCACGCCATACTTTGTGCCTGTTTAAAGCGTCCTAGGCACACAGCAACATGATTTTTTCACAAGACATCACCGGCCTGGTACTGGCGGGTGGCCGTGGCAGCCGCATGGGTGGTGTGGACAAAGGCTTGCAGACCTTCCAGGGCCAGCCACTGGCCCTGCACGCTTTACAGCGCTTGCAGCCCCAGGTTGGCCCCTGCATGCTGAACGCCAACCGCCACCTGGATACCTACCAAAGCTTTGGCGTCCCCGTACATGCAGATGTACTGCCGGGCTATGCCGGCCCCTTGGCCGGTTTTTTGACAGGCCTGACTTACTGCAGCACACCATGGCTGCTCACCGTGCCTTGCGACAGCCCTTGCTTTCCTCTGGACCTGGCCCAGCGCATGGCCCAAGCAGCAGTGCATGCGCAGGCCACCATCGTTCTTGCGGCAGGCCCGCAAGCGGGCCGTGACGGCGCAGTCAGTGTGCGCCCCCAGCCGGTATTTGCATTGCTGCACCGCAACCTGCTGCCCAGTCTGCAAACCTTTGTGCAAGAAGGCGGCAGCAAGATTGACACCTGGACGCAGCAACACCCCCACGCACTGTGCCGCTTTGATCAAGCCAGCGATGATGCACAGGCCTTTGCCAACGCCAACACGTTGCAAGAATTGCGCGTGCTGCAGGGGCAAACGGCTTTAGATTGACAACCATAGTCCGCTGCAGCCCCCCCCTGCACTGACACACTGCCAACACGAACAACAGGAGACTTCCATGGCTTTTGCGACCGCTTTCACCGACCCGGCCCCCGCACCGGAAGACCTGGCCGATTTACCCGGTACCGTGGCGGTGGAATTTGGCGTGGACTGGTGCCCGCACTGCCAGGCCGCGCAGCCTGTCTTGCGTGGCGCCCTGCAAGACAGGCGCGATATCACGCACATCAAAATCGAAGACGGCCCCGGCCGTAAGCTAGGGCGCCACTTCAAGGTCAAGCTGTGGCCCACGCTGGTGGTCCTGCGCAACGGCCAGGAAATTGGTCGCACCACACGCCCCCAGTCCATACAGGAAGTCGAAGAACAGCTTCCTGTGGCGATCTAGCCATATTTCCCCCTCAAAGCAGAGGCTCTATATAGAGCCTCTTTTTTTATGGGTTGCACATTATTTTTTGTACACCATTGCAGGGTTCCAGCAGTCAGGTATTAAATCAGGTCAATCAATTCAACGAAATCACTAAGTTATCGGCGAAAAGTTAATTTAATTTAATAATTGAGATTAACTTGAGTTAACAAACAGACTCGTACGTAGTATCACAAGCGTTCGCCACATCCACAAAAATAACAATCACCCCCTCTAAGCAATGGAGGTGGAATGCTAAATAGAGATTTGAGAGACATATTGGCTGGCATTTTTGTCAGCATCGTGGGGCTATTTTTCGCCCTTGTGGGAACCAACTACAACTTTGGGACTGCCAGTCGCATGGGACCGGGCTATATGCCGGTGGTTTTAGGATGGATTTTATTTATCCTGGGTGTTTTGATCATGATTCCCGCCTTTTTCCGAAAAGGCGAACGCATTGAGGTGCACTGGGACAGTTTGCTGGCAGCAACGGTGTCTCTGGTCGTCTTTGCTTTCATACTCAATACGCTGGGTGTGTTTTTGAGCACCATTATTTCGGTCTTGATTGCCAGCATTCCTAAACGCATGCATTTTGGTGTCCGCGGCATCATTGCCATTTCCATCGCAGTTATTACCTGCCTGATTTTTATTGCAGGTTTGGAAATGTCTGTCTCACTGTTCCCGACGCTGTAAAAAATGGAATTATTTGACAACCTGTTGCTGGGGTTTCAGGTCGCATCAGACCCCACCATTCTCTGGTACTGCTTTTTTGGCGTGTTCTTAGGCACCGCAGTGGGCGTGCTGCCTGGCATTGGTGCGCTGGCGGCCATCTCGCTGCTGCTGCCCATGACGTACCACATGTCACCCACTGCCGCCATCGTGATGCTGGCCGGGGTGTACTACGGTGCCCAGTACGGGGGCTCCACGGCCTCCATCTTGATGAACCTGCCCGGTGGACCGGCCTCCGCCGTCACCTGTCTGGACGGCTACCCGATGGCACGCAAAGGCAAAGCCGGGATTGCGCTGTTCATCACCACCATTGCCTCACTGTTTGGCGCCATGATTGGCCTGGTGTTGCTGGTGCTGTTCTCGCCAGCGATTGCCGAAGTGGGCCTGAAGTTCGGCCCCGCTGAGCTGTTTTCCATGATGGTCATGGGCCTGGTGGCAGCCTCATCCATGGGCACAGGCTCGCCCATCAAGGGCTTGGCCATGGTGGTCATGGGTGTGTTGCTGGGCATGGTGGGCACCGACGTGAACTCTGGCGCTGCACGCTTTACCATGGACATTCCAGAGCTGATGGACGGCATCAATCTGGTGGCTCTGGCCATGGGCCTGTTTGGCGTGGCCGAAGTGGTGCGTGGCATTCACGGTCAGGACGAGACGCAAAAAATCGAGAAGGTGACTTTGCGCTCCATGATCCCTACCAAGCAAGAGATGAACCGCTCCTACCCGGCCATGCTGCGTGGCTCGGCACTGGGTTCTGCACTGGGGGCACTGCCAGGCGTAGGCCCGTCGATTGCTGCCTTCATGGCGTATGCGATTGAGAAAAAGGTGGCCAAGAACCCCGCTGAGTTTGGCCAGGGCGCTGTGCAAGGTATTTCTGCACCGGAGTCGGCCAACAATGCCGCTGCACAGACCGCGTTTGTGCCGTCGCTGTCTCTGGGCATTCCGGGTGATGCGGTAATGGCCATCATGCTCGGTGCGCTGATCATTCACGGCATTCAGCCCGGACCCATGCTGATCAATGAGCAGCCTGAAATGTTCTGGGGCCTGGTGGTGAGTTTCTTCATCGGCAACATCATGCTGGTTCTGCTGAACATTCCCACCATCGGGATCTGGGTGTCGCTGCTGCGCATTCCCTTCACCTGGCTGTACCCTGCCATTTTGGTCTTTGTGGCGCTCGGCGTGTACAGCGTCAACAACAACCACTTTGACATTTACATGGTGGCGGTGCTGGGTGTGGTGGGTTACCTGTTCATGCTGCTGCGGTTTGAAGCGGCCCCCCTGCTGCTGGGCTACATTCTGGGTCCGATGGTGGAAGAGAACCTGCGCCGCGCCCTGCTGCTCTCGCGCGGTGACCCCTCCATCTTTGTAGACCGCCCCATCAGCGCTACGCTGCTGGCCATTACGGTGCTGATGCTGAGCTGGACGATGTTCAAGTTTTTGCAGCGCTCGCTACGTAGAAGACACATCCCATAAGCTGCATAACTTTCTAAAATAATCCCTGCGGCACTTCATGCCCAGGGATTATTTTTCTGAATGAAACATATTTTATTAATTGAAGATGATTCTGGTATTGCTGCATATATCAGCAGCAATCTGGAAAAGTCTAATTACCAGCTCACCCATATTACCGATGGCAGCGCTGGATTGAAAACCGCGCTATCTCAAAAATGGGATTGCGTGCTTTTAGACCGCATGCTGCCCCTGGATGTAGATGGCATTGACATCTTAAAAGCACTGCGCGCACTGGGTAATACCACGCCCGTAATTATTGTCAGTGCCTTAGAAAAAACCGATGAACGCATTCGGTGTTTAAAGGCTGGAGCCGATGACTATTTACCCAAACCATTTTTCATTGATGAATTAGAGGCAAGGATTGAAGCCGTCATTCGCCGCAGCAATCACCTCCATGCCCCCGCTGTACACACCATGCAAATTGGTAATTTGCATATTGATTTACTGACGCATACAGCCTATCGCGGCGAAGAGAAAATCATTCTGAATCCGCGTGAATTCAAGCTGCTGGCCTATTTGATTAAAAATGCCGGCCAAACCGTCACACGCAGCATGGTGCTGGAAAATGTCTGGGAATATGACTTTCAGCCAGAGACCAACATCATTGATGTACACATCAGCCATCTGCGCCAGAAGATTGATGAAAAAGGCGCATCCTCTCTGATCCGTACCGTGCGCGGCAAGGGCTACAGCATTCATGCCCCAGCCCCCTAAATCAGGCTGGTTGCCACGCGCCTGGCAATCGAGCTCTTTTCGCTTGGCTCTGTGCTTTTGCATTCTGGTGCTGGGCATTTTGGCGGGCACCTTCACTGTGTACTACGTCGAAATCGTGGGCACGGCCAGCCAGCAACTCGATGACTACGCCCTGCGCACCAGCAAGCGCCTGCTCAACATCCACACCCAGCAAGGCGATGAGGGCCTGCGCCGCGAAATTGACATGCTGCTGGGCGACGGCATCGACAGCCAAAGCGAGGTACTGGTGTTCCAAGACGTGCACGGCAAAGTGTTGGCCGGCAACGCCGTCGCCAGCATGCACACCGTCAAACCCGGCGCCGAGCTGCAGGACGTGCTGTTTGAGCAAGAAAACCGCAGCCTGACCGCTCGCGTGCAGGTGCACGCTCTGGGTGGCAACCTTTTCTTGCTGGCGGGCAGCGATGTGCTGCCGCTGACTGACATTCGCAACCGCTACCTCAAAGCCACGGGTGCGGCGCTGGCCTTGGCGCTGGTGCTGTCGCTGGCGGCAGCGGTCGCCTTTCGCCGGCTGATGGACCAGCGCGCAGGTGAGCTGCGCCGCGCCATGCGACAGGCAGGTCAGGGCAACCTGCACTTTCGCCTGCCGCAAAGCCGCCGCAGTGATGAGTTCAGCCTGCTCGAGCAGGACATCAACACCATGCTCGAGCAGCTCGAGCAACTGGTGCACGGCATACGCCACGTCTCCAACATGGTGGCGCACAACCTGCGCACCCCGCTCAACCGCACCCTGCACCACGTGCAGGCGGCCATGGATGCACCAGAGTCTTTGCGTCAGGCGCAACTGGAGCTGGCGCAAGAAGAGCTGCAGCAACTGAGCCGCCTGTTTGTCAAAATGCTGCTGCTGGCCGAGGTGGAATCGGGCGTGGCCCAGCAGCGCTTTGAACGCATCAACCTGCACACCGTGCTGCAAGAAGTACTGGAGTTTTACGAGCCCCTGTTTAAAGACCGCCAGGCCCAGCTGCATACCGATCTGCAGCGCCATGCGTGGATCATGGGTGACTCGCACCTGCTGGCCAACGCCCTGTCCAACGTGCTGGACAACTTTCTCAAATACGGTGCGGGCGACAGTGCACTGCAACTGGACATTACCCTCAAGGCCCACGAAGGCCTTGTCACACTGCAACTGCGCGACCATGGCCACGGCGTGCCCGCCGAGGCGCTGGCACGCATCGGTCAGCACTTCTTTCGTGCCAGCAGCCACCAGCAGTTGCCCGGCCATGGCATTGGTCTGGCCAGTGTGCGAGCGATTGCACGCCTGCACCGGGGGAGCATCTCATGGAGCAACGCTGCGCCCGGGCTGCAGACCGTGCTGGAGCTTCCGCATACAC
Organism: Comamonas sp. CMM02; assembly: GCF_014851485.1. Classification (NCBI taxonomy): domain Bacteria; kingdom Pseudomonadati; phylum Pseudomonadota; class Betaproteobacteria; order Burkholderiales; family Comamonadaceae; genus Comamonas; species Comamonas sp. CMM02. Next base: position 246,013 of record NZ_JACUZW010000005.1, read on the forward strand.
CACGTGTGGATAGCGACTAATTCCTCAGCCCAAGCAATGATGGGCGCTAGCGGCGAGACCCAACGCCTCAGACAGTACCAGCCGTGCAACCAGGCAGGGCAATGGCGCACCAAGGGCTGCGCGAGTGGTGGTTTAATTAATTTAATAGCTGTTAGCGCTTACAAACAAAGGACTTCAGATACAAAAGTATCTGAAGTCCTTATTCAGTAATCGTTAGTAGCTATTTTTTCTATACATCAGCTAGTTGTAGCAGCGCTTTATGCAAATTCACGCAGCTTGGGCGCCGACAGCCATCACCCAGCAGCCACAAGGTTTGCGCTGGCCACGAGGCCTCAAACCGCAGGCGGCATAAGTCGTGCAGCACACCCTGACAACAATCGGCGCTGGGGTGCTGTGAACGGCTCCCAATTGTTTTAGATGCGGCCCAGGGCTTTGTCTACGCCCTTGTTCGCCAGTTCGTCGGCACGCTCATTGCCCGGATCACCAGCGTGGCCCTTCACCCAGCGCCATTCGATGCGATGCCCTGCAGTGGCCACCAGGGTATCCAGCTCCTGCCACAGCTCTGCGTTCTTCACAGGCTGCTTGGCCGCTGTTTTCCAGCCGCGGGCTTTCCAGCCATGCACCCATTCAGTAATGCCTTTGCGCACGTATTCACTGTCCAGAAACAGGGTCACATCACAAGGCCGCTTCAAAGCCCGCAGCGCTTCAATCACGGCTTGCAGCTCCATGCGGTTGTTGGTCGTCTCGCGTTCGCCACCAAACATTTCTTTGATGTGAGGGCCCGCTTGCAGCAGCACCCCCCACCCTCCGGGGCCCGGGTTGCCCTTGCAGGCCCCGTCCGTATAAATCACAACCTGGTTCAAATTTCTTTCCTTTGCGGCGCCTGCTGGCAAGCGGCTGCAGGGGCAGCCTGTGCGGGCGCTTTGTGCTTGCGCCACGCAGGCTCCATCAGCCGCATGCCATGCACCTTTTTCACAGCCAGCACGCAGTATGCACCGCCCAGAACAGGCCATGCCTTGTTGCCCAGCTTATCCATCCAGCGCCACCGCTCCAGCCACACCTGCTCGTCCACTGCGGGCACATGGCAGCCAAAGTCCGCGGCCACTACGTCCATGGCCAGCACTTGCATCCAGTCGCGCACACGCCAGTAAGGCAGACCCCGCCATGCATTCAGACCCGGGGCCTGCACGCGCTCCAGCCTATGCTGTACGCCCCATAAACTGTAGGGATTGAGCCCAAACAGCAGCAACCGCCCTTCAGGCACCAGCACCCGCACGGCTTCACGCAACGCAGCATGCGGGTCCTGGCACAGCTCCAGAGTGTGCGGCATGACCAGCAGGTCCAGACTGGACTCAGAAAACGGCAGCGCCTCGGGCGCACAACACAGTTGGACACCTTGCGGCGCTTGGCAAGCCGTGCGATCAAGGTTTAAATCACAGCCGGGCGCGGATACCCACTGGTGCGGCATTCGGTTGTTTCGCAATGCCTGCAGCATGGGCAATCCCAATTGCAGGCTGTGATAGCCGAAAATGTCCGCCACCGCCTCGTCGCACCGCTGCTGCTCCCACTCGAGCAGGTAGCGGCCAAAAGCCTTTGCCATCCACGGATGGTGCACTTCAGTTTTCTCTTTCATGAACCTGTTGCCGTTGCCTGCGTTTTCTGACAATTACATCTGGCTGCTGCACAACGGCAGACAAGCCTTGGTGGTCGATCCCGGCGACGCTGCGCCCGTTCAAGCGGCCTTGCAAACCCATGGTCTGCAACTGCAGGCCATTCTAGTGACCCATCACCACGCTGACCATGTCGGTGGTGTTGACGCATTGCGCACCGCCACAGGTGCTGCAGTGTATGGCCCCGCTTTTGAGACACTGCCTGAACCCGTCACACGTGTCGATGCATCCACCACACTGTCTCTTCTTGGACTGACATGGCAGGTACTGGAGGTGCCCGGTCACACCGCAGGCCATATTGCGTGGTACAGCGCAGACGCAGAAGGTGGGCCCATTTTGTTTTGTGGTGACACCCTGTTTTCCGGGGGATGCGGCCGTTTGTTTGAAGGCACCCCCGAGCAGATGCACGCGTCACTGCAACTGCTGGCACGCTTACCGGGCAACACCCGAGTGGCTTGCGCCCACGAATACACTCTGAGTAATCTGAAATTTGCGTGCACCGTGGAACCTAGCAACACTGCTTTGCTCCAATACCGCGCGCATTGCGAAACCCTGCGCCAGCAACAGCGTCCCACGCTACCGTCTTTGCTGGCACAAGAATTAGCAATCAACCCTTTTCTGCGTTGCGACGTTATAGAGGTTGTGCACAGCGCACAAAGCTTTCGTCCTGACTTAATCTCCCAAAACCCCGCCAGCGTTTTTGCAGCGCTGCGTGAATGGAAAAACGCATTTTGATGAACTTGCGCCACCTTCTTGTTGCCTTCAGCGTGGTTTGGCTCGCCGGTTGTGCGACATCGCCGTCCAACTCCGTAGATGGCCCGCTCAAACCCATTACCCAGGCGCGTCCCCTGTCGTCCCACGTTACGTCGCTGGAATCGAATAACGATCTGTGGGAACGCATCCGCAAAGGCTTTGCCATTCCCGATCTGCAGCACGAGCTGGTCGATGTCCAGGAGCAGTGGTATGGCAGCCGCCCGGATTACATCGACCGCATGACCACGCGCTCGAGCAAATACCTCTATCACATCGTGGAAGAGCTGGAGCAGCGCAACATGCCCACAGAGCTGGCGCTGCTGCCCTACATCGAAAGTGCCTTCAATCCCCAAGCCGTCTCCAGCGCCAAAGCGGCAGGCATGTGGCAATTTATGCCTGCAACAGGCTCGTACTTCGAGCTGACACAAAACGCTTTCCGCGATGACCGCCGCGATGTACTGGCGTCTACCAAGGCTGCACTGGATTACCTGGAAAAACTGCACCGCATGTTTGGCGACTGGCATCTGGCCCTGGCCGCCTACAACTGGGGCGAAGGCAGCGTGGGCCGCGCCATCAAGCGCAATGAACGCCAGAGCATGGGCACCAGCTATACCGACCTGACCATGCCCAACGAAACCCGCAATTACGTCCCCAAATTGCAGGCGGTCAAGAACATCATTGCCAATCCTGAAAAATTCAAGATTGAGCTGCCCAACATTGAAAACCACCCGTACTTTCAGGCCGTAGAAATCAAGCGCGATGTGGACGTAGAGCTGGTGGCCCGCCTGGCAGACGTGCGCCTGGATGACTTCAAGGCGCTGAACCCCTCGTTTCACCGCCCCACCATTTTTGCAGCCGGCGTCACTCAAATTTTGCTGCCCTGGGACAACGCCAAGGTGTTCCAGCGCAATCTGGCTGCCTACCACGACGGCCAATACGCAAGCTGGACGGTGTGGATCGCCCCCAGCACCATGACCGTCGCCAACGCAGCCCAGCGCGTGGGCATGAGCGAAGCCGATTTACGCAGCGTCAACCGCATTCCTCCACGCATGATGATCAAGGCAGGTTCGGCCTTGATGGTGCCACGCACATCCCAGCACCAAAGCGACGTTGCCACCCACATTGCCGACAACGGCAAACTGGCGCTGGCCCCCGAAATTACCGAAGTTACGCGCCGCACACCCGTCAAAGTTCGCAAGGGTGACACCATGGCCAAGGTGGCAAGCCGCAATGGTGTCTCGGCTGCCAATCTGGCGCGCTGGAACGACATGTCCATCTCGTCCAAGCTGCGTGCAGGCCAGTCGCTGGATATCTATAAAACAGTCAGAGTCTCGGCCGCAGGTGCCAGCGCCAAAAAGGCCACACCCACCAAGAAAGTGCGCACCGCAGGCACTCAGAAAGCGGCACCGGCCAAAGTGGCCCAGAAAAGCAAAGGTGGCACACCCACCAAGAAAAAGCGTTGATCGCCCATTTCTGATTGCTGATGGACCCAAGCAAAACGCCCTGCATTGCAGGGCGTTTTTTATCTGCGCTCTACCAGCGCATGGGCAATCGTGCCCAGATCCACATACTCCAGCTCGCTGCCTACAGGCACGCCACGGGCCAGCCGTGTCACCTGAATCTGACGCCCCTGCATAAGCTCTGTGACTGCGTGGGCCGTCGCTTCACCTTCGGTCGTAAAGCTGGTGGCCAGGATCACTTCCTGCACCTTGCCATCCAGTGCCCGCTGTACCAATTGCGGCAAGCCCACATCTTTCGCACCAACACCATCCATGGGAGAGATGCGCCCCATCAACACAAAGTAATAGCCACTGTAGGCACCTGTTCGCTCCATCGCGGCCAGGTCGGCGGGTGTCTCCACCACACACAAGCGCGCTGCATCACGGCCTGCATCCTGGCAAATCGGACATACCGCCTCGTGCGTAAAAGTGTTGCAGCGGGTGCAGTGCTGCACCGAATCGACCGCCTCCACCAAGGCACGAGAGAGCACACGTGCGCCCTCTTGATCGCGCTGCATCAAGTGAAATGCCATCCGCTGCGCGGACTTCACCCCTACGCCAGGCAAGCGGCGCAGCGCCTGAATCAATGGTTCCAGCGGCTGAAGGTCAGACATATTTCAAACACCCAAATAAAAAGGGAAAGCACCACGGCTTTCCCTCAATCGACGTCGTCGCCAGCAATTAGAAAGGGAACTTCATGCCACCGGGCAAACCGGGCATGCCCGCTGTCAGCTTGGACATTTTTTCATTGGAAGTTTCTTCGGCCTTGCGCACAGCCGCGTTGAACGCAGCGGCCACCAGATCCTCCAGCATGTCTTTGTCTTCAGCCAGCAGACTGGGATCAATCGTGACGCGCTTGACATCGTGCTTGCAAGTCATCACCACCTTGACCAAACCTGCGCCCGACTCGCCTTCTACTTCGACGTTGCCCAGCTCATCCTGCGCCTTCTTGAGGTTGTCTTGCATGGTTTGGGCTTGCTTCATCAAACCGGCGAGTTGTCCTTTATTGAACATGGTAGGTTTCCTTTATTCGTCACTTAAAAATCTGATGGGGCAATAGTGCCACGACTTGGCATGCCCCGGCCTTTGTTTCGCCTATACAGGTCGAATGCTACCGGGCACGATGGTTGCCCCGTAGGTTTGCTGTAAATGCAGCACCTGCGGATCGTTCATCACAATCGCTTCAGCCCGTTTTTGCCGTGCTTCAGCCTGCGCCTTATTGCGCAGCGCAGGGGTGTCAGACACCTTGCCATTTTCAACTTCAAGGCTGACGCAGTCTGTGACTTGCGCCAAAGCCTTGAGCAGGCGCTCGCGGGGCATAGGCTGGTTCAGGGATGTGCGCTGCACACGCAACGTCCACACACCTTGCGATTGCGCCACCAATTGTGACTGCATGGCCAGCTCGCGCACCAAAGCGGTGATGGCTTGCGCCTCATCCAGTTGGGTCACCACTGCGTGCCATGCATCCCCCAAAGGGGTTGGCTCCAGCTCTGTAGCAACATCTATGGCCGCAGGCTTGGCCTGAACCGCAGGCTTGGCCTGAACCACAGGCTCTGCAAACGGTGCCGATGCCTCCATGGGCACCTCATCCCATACGGGCGGCTCATCACTGCCGTATGCAGGCTCTGCCTGCGCCGATTCAGGAGGCAAGTCTTCCCACGGAGGTGGCATGTCTTGCGCGGCATCTTCCCGCCCAGGGGCGGCAGCCTCAGCAACTGCGGGTTGCTCCACGGCCTGCTGTGCTGCAGGGGCTGGCATCGCATTCACCGCAGCCGGTTCGGGCTGTGGCTGTGGCTGTGGCTGTGGCTGTGGCTGTGGCTGTGGCTGTGGCTGTGGCTGTGGCTGTGGCTGTGGCTGTGGCTGTGGCTGTGGCTGTGGCTGTGGCTGTGGCTGTGGCTGTGGCTGTGGCTCAGCTTGCGCCTTTGCCAGCGACTGCACAGGCAGTTCAGCTAACTTCAGTGTTTTTTTTTCAGCCAATGGGGCTGTGGTACCCGATGCTTGCTCACCCTGTGGCTTGAACGCCAGCAGGCGCAGCAGCGCCATGGTCAGCGCAGCGTATTCATCTGGTGCCAAGCCCAGCTCTTGGCGGCCATGCAGGCAAATGCTGTAGAGCAGCTGCGTCTCGTCGGCAGGCATCGCCTGTGCCAGCTGAGCCATTTCTGCGGCTTCTGGATCTGAAGCGTCCACCGCAGCGGCCATATCCGGTACGGCCTGCAAAACGGCCATGCGTTGCAGCACGGTGGACATTTCCTCCAGAGTGGATGCCCCAGAAATGCCGTTATAGCGCAGTGCATCTACGGTCTCTACCACTGTGCGGCCATCGCCTTGTGCCAAAGCGGCAATCAAGCGAAACACGTAACTGCGGTCCACGCTGCCCAGCATTTGCCGCACAGATGCTTCTTGCAACTGCCCGCAACCAAAAGCAATGGCCTGGTCAGTCAGCGACAGCGCATCTCGCATGGAGCCGCGCGCACCGCGGGCCAGCAGCTTCAGCGCCTGGGGCTCTGCAGGAATGTCTTCTTTCACCAGCACTTGCGTCAGGTGCTCAAAAACGGTTTCTGGTGCCATAGGCCGCAGATTGAACTGCAGGCAACGCGAAAGCACGGTCACAGGTACTTTCTGCGGATCGGTCGTGGCCAGCACAAACTTCAGGTACTCAGGGGGCTCTTCCAGCGTCTTCAACATGGCATTGAAAGCCGTGTTGGTGAGCATGTGCACCTCATCAATCATGAAGACCTTGAAGCGTCCCTGCACCGGCTTGTACACCGCCTGCTCCAGCAGGCTTTGCACCTCGTCCACACCTCGGTTCGAGGCCGCATCCAGCTCAATATAGTCAGGAAAACGTCCACTATCGATTTCAGTACAGGCAGGGCATACGCCACAAGGCGTAGCCGTAATTCCACCCTGGCCATCTGCGCCTGTGCAGTTCAGCGATTTGGCCAAAATACGCGACACCGTGGTCTTGCCCACGCCACGCGTACCGGTGAATAAATATGCATGGTGCAACCGCTGTTGAGTCAGCGCGTTGCCCAATGCCTGCACGACGTGCTCCTGCCCCACCATTTCGGCAAAGTTACGGGGACGGTATTTACGGGCGAGCACGAGATAAGACATAGGGGCGAATTCTACGGGCTACGAGCTTTACACCATGTCAGCTTGCTTGTTTATCTTCACGTGTCCCATCTGCGTGACACAAACGCACCTATAATTGACGCTGACAGGCCCCCTCGCATGGGGAAGCAGCCAACCGGGTCAGGTGGGGAACCAAGCAGCCCTAACTGTGAAACCAGTGCCGAGGTAAGGCTTGTCAACTTCGTTTCAGAACCCTCTTCATCAGCAAGAGGTGCTCTTTTTGAAGCGATGCTTTTCAAAAAACATGACTGATATGCCAATAGTTTGGCAGCGAGCCTTCGCGCGCAGGCCATTGCACTTCCATGCCGCATGAAGGCACAGCGCCAGCGTTATTGACGACGCTTTGAACCACAAGCGCTGCAGCCATTTGCAGACGCTGCGCAGCGTGCGCCGATACGCGTCAAGTAGATGCAGCTGGTGCTGCCCAGCACCAGCTGCCACCTGCAAAAAAATATGCCAGCGCACCGGCCCGCAACCAACTCAAGCGAAGCGCCCCCCCATGCATTGCCGCGTTTGGCCTCTTTAATTAGCCATTCAACGCAACTTGGGCAAAAGCTTGACGTAGACCAGCTCGCTGACCAGCTCCACCAACGTTTGCGCCACGATCACGGCGGGCAATACAGGAATAGCACCCGGCACGGCCAGCGCCAAGGGCAGCACCACCAAGGAGTTGCGCGTGCTGCCACTAAAGGCAATGGCTCGCACTGCCGAGACGTCTAGCTTGAAAAGCTTGGCCACCCGCCATGCCACCACAGGAGCCAGGACCGCAAACGCCATATAGACAGGCAGCACGCGCAAGGCTGCGTGGCTTGCGGCCTCCAGTTGCGGAACCACGGCGGCAACCACCACAAACAGCACCAGTGCCGTCGCAGGCACAGGCAGCCAGCCCAAACCCGCGTAAATACGCGCGCCCACGCCCGAGCGAGCGGCCCACCACTGCGTGCATGCGGCCAGCAGCAGTGGCAGCGCAATCAGCCACACAAAGGCATCCACAAAAGGCCTAGCCTGCACCAATGCCGCGGCCTCTTGCCCCAGCATGGCGCGCAGATAAACAGGCAATAACAGCATTTGCACCACCAGCAGCACCGGAGTAGATGCCAGCAGCAAGCGCGCATCGGCCTTGCCCATGTGCGCAAACGTGACCACGTAATCAATGCACGGCGCCAGCAGCACCAGCAAGACGCCAAAGCGCACCAGGCCGTCATCGGGCAAACCAAAACTCAAGCCCCAGACCAGCAGCGGTATGGCAACAAAATTAGTCACCAGCAGCGCCAGCAAAAACCGCCCCTGCTTTAAAGCGGCACGCAATGCGGGCACGGGTACTTGCAAAAAAGTGACGTAGAGCATGAGCGCCAGCGCGGGGTTGATCGCTCGCTCCAAGCCCTGCGCGCCTGCAAACGTCCATGCAAAAAAGGCGGCAACGGCAACGGTGGCCAAGTAAATAGGCGCTTGCAAGCGCTCTAAGGTGTCACGAAATGATGGCATGCGTGCATTGTTGCTGAGCCCGAATAGGCTTTACAAATACCGCCCACCTTTCGCTTCACTCTCGGTGCATATGCATAAAAATATAGCTGCCTGCGCAGTATTTACAACGACTTCAGATACAAAAGCATCCAAAAACATTAGATAGCAAGCGCTGACAGCTATACATTTATTGAGTTACATACGCTTGAATGCCACGTGCCGCGCGCACGCCCGTAGCAAAACAAGCGGTGAGCAGGTAGCCACCCGTAGGAGCTTCCCAATCAATCATTTCGCCAGCGCAGAACACACCGGGCAGCGCCTTGCACATGAGAGCCTCATCCAAGGCATTCCACGTTACGCCGCCAGCGGTGCTGATGGCTTCATTCAGAGGACGCGTAGCCACCACCGTGATCGGCAAAGCCTTGATGGCATGGGCCAGCTTCACCGGGTCTTGCATGTCCTGCTTATTCAGCAACTCATGCAGCAGCGCCGCCTTGACGCCGTCCAGACCCAAACGCCCCTTCAAATGGCTGGACAGGCTGCGCGAGCCACGTGGGTGACGCACTTCCTGCAGCACCTTCTCAGCGCTGAATGCAGGCAGCAGATCCAGCTCAAAAGTGGCAAAGCCTTGTCGTTTGATTTCATCGCGCAGCAGGTGTGAGACCGCATACACCAAACTGCCTTCCACCCCGGTGGCCGTAGCAACAAATTCACCCCTGCGATCAAAGCTGCGCCCCAGACTGTCCGTAAAACGGAGGGCCACAGACTTCAGCGGAGCGCCTGCAAAACGCTCGGTGAAATGCGTGCTCCAGCCTTTACCGGGTGCAGGCGCAATCCCCACCAGTTCTTTGAAAAACTCACGGCGTGTTTCTTCTGTTGCGTGCACAGGCTGGCCCACATCAAAGCCGCAATTGGCCGACTGCAGCGCCGACACCTCCACGCCTTTGGCTTGCAGCAACGCCACCCAAGCACCATCAGAGCCCAGGCGCGCCCAGCTGCCGCCGCCCAAAGCCAGCAACACGGCCTTGGCTTGCACGGGCAATACGCCTTCGGGTGACTCCATCACCAGCGCTTGCGCATCACTCCAGCCCTTCCACAAGTGACGCATATGAAACACCACCCCCTGGGCACGCAAACGCGCCAGCCAGGCGCGAAGCAGCGGTGCGGCTTTCATGTCCGTGGGAAAAACGCGCCCCGATGTGCCTACAAAAGTGCCGATACCCAAGCCTTCAGCCCAGGCGCGCAATTGCTCCGCGCCAAATTCTTGCAACAAAGGCTGCAGCATGGACTGCGTATCGCCATAGCGTTCGACAAAACGCTCAAAGGCTTCAGCGTGTGTCAGGTTCAAACCGCCCTTGCCTGCCAGCAGAAATTTACGCCCCACCGAGGCTTTGCCATCAAACACGTGCACCTGCACGCCTTGGGCAGACAGCATCTCTGCAGCCATCAAACCCGCAGGCCCTGCCCCCACAATAGCAACATCACACTTGAGCGCAGGCAGCGCAGTGGCAGCAGACATAGACAAACCTATCTTTCACAAATACCGGCGACCAAGCGCCAAAGGGCAGGCAGCATAACGCCTGCTCGAAGACCCGGGGGCAACCACGCCAATGCCACCCATTGGGCACGCCTATAAAAGCCATAGTTGTTTTTGCCCAGCCACAAGGCACGTCTGGACATTCGTTTCTGTCACAATTATTCGAACTTTCGTGCGCTTTATGCGCCCCGCCCCCACACTCACAACAAGGAAGAAATCCATGGCCAGCGAACTCATCAAGCATGTCACTGACGCCAGCTTTGAATCGGATGTACTGCAGCCCGGCAGCACCGTACTGGTGGACTACTGGGCTGAATGGTGCGGTCCCTGCAAGATGATTGCCCCCATTTTGGACGACGTCTCCAAAGCCTACGAAGGCAAGATCACCATCACCAAGATGAACGTAGACGAAAACCGCGAAATTCCCGCCAAGTTCGGCATTCGCGGCATTCCTACCTTGATGATCTTCAAGAACGGCGAACTCGTTGCCACCAAGGTAGGTGCACTGGCCAAACCCCAGTTGACCGCCTTCATTGACCAGCATGTTGGCTGATCTTTAAAAGCCAGCGCACTGCTGTGAAGGCTGCGCTGGCACGGCGCACAGGCCCATGTCAACCTGAAGCCGCAGCATGTGGCAAACTGCATTACACAAACTACTATGCAGTTTGCCCGCTTTTCCTGTCATAATAAAACCCGATCACGGCCCAAAGCATTGGCGGCCGTTTCTGATCATCTTGGCAAGCCATCGACGTACTGCGCTCCTCGCCGATTACTCTGGCATTCGCCACATCCCCAGATTTCTTTGAACTCCGCCAGGAGTAACTCCAGATGCACCTTAACGAACTCAAGGCCCTGCACGTCTTTGAAGTGTTGAAGCAAGCCGAAGCGCTTGACATTGAAAACACCGGTCGCATGCGCAAGCAAGAGCTGATGTTCGCAATTATTAAAAAGCGAGCCAAAGCCGGTGAACAAGTTTTCGCCGATGGCGTGCTGGAAATTTTGCCGGACGGCTTTGGCTTTCTGCGCAGCCCAGACACCAACTTCACGGCCAGCACCGACGACATCTACATCTCCCCCAGCCAGGTGCGCCGCTTTAACCTGCACACGGGCGACATGATTGAAGGCGAAGTGCGCACCCCTAAAGATGGGGAACGCTACTTCGCGCTGACCAAGCTGGACAAGGTCAACGGCGACTCCCCCGAGTCGAACAAGCACAAGGTGATGTTTGAAAATCTCACGCCGCTGTTCCCCAAGGAGCAGATGAAGCTTGAGCGTGACATCAAGTCCGAAGAGAACATTACTGGCCGCATCATCGACATCATTGCCCCCATTGGCCGCGGCCAGCGTGCACTGATTGTTGCCCCTCCCAAGAGCGGCAAGACCATGATGATGCAGCACATCGCCCACGCCATCACGGCCAACAATCCCGACGTGCACCTGATGGTGCTGCTGGTTGATGAACGCCCTGAAGAAGTGACAGAAATGCAACGCTCCGTGAAGGGCGAAATCATTGCATCCACCTTTGACGAAACCGCCAGCCGCCACGTGCACGTCGCCGAGATGGTGATTGAGCGCGCCAAGCGCTTGGTGGAATTGAAGAAAGACGTCGTGATCTTGCTGGACTCGATCACACGTCTGGCTCGCGCCTACAACAACGTGGTGCCTTCGTCGGGCAAAGTGCTGTCCGGCGGTGTGGATGCCAACGCCCTGCAACGCCCCAAGCGATTCTTTGGCGCAGCGCGCAACGTGGAAGAAGGTGGCTCTCTGACCATCATCGCCACTGCGCTGGTTGACACCGGTTCGCGCATGGACGAAGTGATTTTTGAAGAATTCAAGGGCACAGGCAACAGCGAAATTCACCTGAGCCGCCGCCTGTACGAAAAGCGCGTATTCCCTGCGATTGATCTGACAAAGAGCGGCACACGCCGCGAAGAGTTGCTGCTGGCACCCGAAATCTTGCAAAAGACGCGCATCTTGCGTCAATTCATGTACAATATGGACGAAATTGAGTCCATGGAGCTCATGATCAAGAACATGAAGCAGACAAAAAACAATGTCGAATTCTTCGACATGATGCGTCGCGGCGGCTAAGCCGCTGCGCGTTTTGCGAAAATTTCGCCTCTCACGCTATAATGAGAGGCTTTATTGCGGAAAGTATGTTGAATGCATTTTCGAAGCAAAGGTTGCTTCGGGTTTGGCACGGCTACCGCACTTGACTAAAGGAAGATCATGAAAGAAGGCATTCACCCCAATTACCGCGAAGTTCTGTTCGTTGACATGTCTAACGACTTCAAGTTCGTGACACGTTCTTGCGCCAACACCAAGGAAACAGAAACTTTCGAGGGCAAGGAATATCCCCTGTTCAAGCTGGATACTTCTTCTGAATCGCACCCCTTCTACACCGGCACTCAAAAGTCGGTGGACAACATGGGCGGCCGTGTGGAGCGCTTCCGCAACCGCTTCGGCAAGAAGTAATTTTTTACTTTCCCGCCAAAAAGGCAGCCAGGGCAACCCGGCTGCCTTTTCCTTTTGCAGCACATGTAAGACACGTGGATGCAACAAGCATGGACATGGCTGCAGACACCACGTAGTCGTGGCATGCTAGCGCGCACCACCCAGTTATTTGCTTTACCTGCATGCGCTCCATTGGCATGCCTACTTTGCTTTCATGAATCCGCCCTCACCCGCCATCGTTGCCCAAAACGCGGTCCGCAGCCTGCCACGCTGGATCATGCTGCTGCTTTGCATCACTTACATCCTTGCCGGCTTTGTAGGTCGCGAGCCCTGGCGTGATGTCGACATCGCTGCCTTTGGCTACATGCAGGCCATGGCGCATAGCGAGACAAGCTGGACACAGCCCTTGATTGACGGCATCAAGCCTGATGTCCCGGGCATATTGCAATACTGGCTAGGGGCATGGGCACTGCGGTTGCTCCCGTCCACCATGCCTGCAGATGTGGTGGTACGCCTGCCTTTTATGGTACTGCTGGCTCTGGCCCTGCTGTGTACATGGCGTGCGGTGTTTAGCCTGGCTCGCACCCCCGGGGCACAGCCTGTAGTGTTTGCTTTTGGCGGAGAAGCCTCCCCTACTGACTACGCGCGCGCGCTGGCTGATGGCGGCTTGCTCGCCCTCATGGCCTGCCTGGGCCTGGCCCAGTTTTCGCATGAAACCAGCCACACGCTGGTGCAGCTGACAGCGGTGTGCGCCCTTTTCTTTGCAGCGGCCTGTATGTGGTGGCAACCCAAGCTATCTGCCGCTGCAGCCTTGCTTGGCATGCTTGCGCTGGCTCTTTCGGGTGCGCCTTCGATGGCCATGTTCCTGGGTCTGGGCGCTGTGGCCATGACGCTGTGCGTTCAAACACCCAAACTTCAGCAGCGCTATAGCTGGGCTGCCTGGTGGATTCTGTCCATGGCAGTGGCTGCCAGTGCAGCCTGGTTGCTTGGCTTGTGGGAATACCGTTTGATCAACCCCTGGCAGCAAGGCAAAGACTGGCAAAGTATTGCCCGCCTGCTGATGTGGTTCAGCTGGCCGGCGTGGCTGCTGGCACTGTGGGCGCTGTGGCGCTGGCGCGGGCAATTGGTACACCCACGGCACAACTCGCACCTGGCCTGGCCACTGTGGCTCTGGGTCATAGCGGTGTTTTGCACCATCTTCACAATGGATGGTGATCGCTCACTGATTTTGGCCTTACCCGGTATTGCAGCGCTGGCTGCTTTTGCATTGCCCACGTTCAAGCGCAGTCTGGGGGCACTGATCGACTGGCTCACACTGTTCTTTTTCACCATTTCGGCCATTACGATCTGGGTGGTATGGATTTCTGTGCAAACGGGCTTCCCCGCCAAGCCTGCTGAAAACATACAGCGTCTGGCCATTGGTTTTGAGCCGTCCTTTTCGCTTTTCTCCTTCTTAGTGGCCGTGGCCGCAACGATTGGCTGGGTCCTTTTGGTGGCATGGCGCACACGTCGGCACCGTGCGGCGATATGGAAAAGCCTGGCAGTGCCTGCTGGCGGAACCGTTTTAGGCTGGGTATTGCTGATGACGCTGTGGCTTCCCATGCTGGACTATGCCCGCAGCTATACCCCACACGTCAATGCCGTGGCACACGTGATTCCACGTGATGTGTCCTGTGTGCGCACACTTGGTTTTACGCCGGCGCTCACCACTGCGTTTCGTTTTTACGCACCCTGGCAATTGCAGCGCGGCATTGCCACAGCCACTGATGCCCAGTGCAACTGGTTGATTGCAACACCTGCCGCCTGGTCTGCCGTAGACACCGAAGCAGCCGCGCAGTGGCAATTCGTGCAGCAAGTGACACGCCCGACAGAGCGCAAAGACAACCTGCTGGTCTTGCACCGCACCCCTTGAAGTCAGAGGCCATCTATGCATGAACTTGCCACGATTGCGCGGCATGCAGGCACCGTGCTTGCCGGGCAACTGGCGATCATGGCCTTTGGTGTGACTGACACCATTGTTGCGGGTCGCTTTTCTTCAGAAGCCTTGGCCGCCCTGTCGGTAGCCTCTGCCGTGTTTGTGAGTGTGTACGTCTCACTCATGGGCATCTTGCAGGCCCTGCTGCCAATCTGGGCCGAGCAGCACGGCAAAGGCGAGACCACGGCGATTGGCGCATCGTTTCGCCAGTCGCTGTATCTGGCGCTTGGCTTTACGTTGCTGGGCATGGTTATTTTGGTTTTTCCAGAACCCATCCTGACCTGGACCGAGGTGCCGCAAAGCATGCAGGCCGATGTGCGCGCCTACCTCATGATTGTGGGCTGGGCACTGCCCTCGGCCATGTTTTTTCGACTGTATGCCACGCTCAACCAGGCGCTGGGGCACCCACAGCTGGTCACTTGGCTGCAGGTGGGTGCGCTGGTGTTGAAAGTGCCGCTGTCCATCTGGTTTACTTTTGGCGGCTGGGGGCTTGAGCCCCAGGGTGCAGCCGGTTGCGCCTGGGCCACCTTGCTGGTGGACTACGCCATCGCCATCGTCGCCATCGTGCTGATGCGCCGCCAAAAACTGTATGTCCCCCTGCAGATATGGCAGCGCATGGAAGCGCCTGACTGGCAGCGCATCAGCGCTTTTCTGCGCCTGGGCGTGCCCGCAGGGCTGTCGATCTTGGTAGAGGTCACCTCATTTACGCTGGTGGCACTTTTTGTGGCACGCCAAGGGGCCATGGCCGCAGCCAGCCACCAGATTGCAGCCAACCTGGCTGGTGTTTGCTACATGGTGCCTCTGTCGCTGGGCATTGCCATCAGCGCCCGCGTCAGCTGGTGGCGTGGCGCAGGCAATGAAGCCCAGGCCCAAAAGCTGGCCTGGCTGGGTGTGAAGATTGCGCTGGCCAGTGGTCTGGTGCTGTGCAGCAGTTTGCTGCTGGCCCGCGCCTACATTCCCCACATCTACACGGCAGACCCGCACGTGATCGCGCTCACCTCATCGCTGCTGCTCTGGGTAGCGCTGTACCACGCATCCGACAGCATTCAGTGCGTCTGTATTTTCTTGCTGCGCTGCTGGCGCGTAACCGTTGCACCATTGGTGGTGTATTGCGGCTTGCTATGGGGCGGCGGTCTGGGCGGAGGCTACTGGCTTGCTTATAAAAATGAAGCTACCAGCGCTTACTGGTCAACAAATCCAATGCCTTTTTGGATTGGAAGTGGCTTGGCGCTTACGCTGGTAGCTAGTCTTTTTGTTTTTCTACTGCATAAGGTTTTTCAGGCGCAGCTAGCTGACGCTCGCTAGACGTGGCGCCTACGCTGCAGCTACACCAAGATTGAAACCTGTACTGCGCGAGCCTTGCTCCACAGGCACCGCAGCGTGTCAGCCGCTCAGATCGGGCAAATGCAATCCACTGCCCACTGCCCACTGCCCACTGCCCCCGCAATATCCATGCTTTTGCCAGCGAGGGTTACTTGGGCAAAGCCTCTGGCAATGCATGCACACGCTGTGCATCACGCAAGCGGTGCGCGGGAAAGACGGCGCTGAACACTGCACCGGCGCCCAGTTGGCTGTGAATTTCCAGCTTGACACCATGGCGCTGCAGTGCGTGCTTGACAATCGCCAGGCCCAGGCCTGTGCCACCGGTATCGCGTGAGCGGCTGCGATCGATCCGGTAAAAACGCTCCGTCAAACGGCCAATGTGTGCGGGATCAATCCCGGGGCCAGAGTCTTGAACCGAAAAGCGCGCGCCACCATCGGGCAAGACGTCCCAGCGCACCTGCACAGTGCCACCCGCAGGTGTATAGCGCAAAGCATTGCTGATGAGGTTGGAGAAGGCGCTGATCAACTCAGCCTGCGCGCCCGCAATGTCCCAGTCCATACCCGGCGCACCGGGCTGGGGAAAGCTGATGACATGCCCGGCCGCACCTTTGGTCAGTAGTTTGGACAGCGCTTGCGCTTCGACCGTGCATTGCGAGAGCATGGAGGCAACGGGCACCCATTCGCTGTAACCCGGCAGCGGGCTACCCTCCAGCCGTGACAGCGTGAGCAAATCTTGCACCAGGTTTTGCATGCGTCCGGCCTGCTGTGCCATCAACGACAGATAGTGCTTGTGCTCTTGAGGCGACAAATTCAAAGTTTGCAAAGTTTCCACAAAACCCACCAACACCGTCAGTGGTGTGCGAATCTCGTGCGAGACGTTGGCAACGAAATCACGGCGCATGGCCTCGGCCTGCTCCAGCGCAGTGATGTCACGTGCCAGCAACAAATGGCGGCCATCCCCATAGGGGTAGATGTGTACCGACAGCATCACTGGCCGTGAAGGTGAACTTTCACGCCCAGCCATCAGCACGGGCTGAGAGAAATCCTGGCTCGCCCAATAACCACTGAATGCAGGATCGCGTACCAAATTGCCAATGGTCTGCTGGATGTCACGCTCAGCATCAAAGCCAAAGTGGCGCTCAGCCATGTGGTTGCACCACTCTATATGGCCCTCAGCATCCATCAGCACCAGACCATTGGGGCTGGCTTGCAAAGCCGCCAAAATATCCTGCACGCGCTGCTCAGCGGCAACCACAGCCTGTTCGCGTGAACGGGCAGATCGGCGCATGTAAGTGGCCAGCAAACTCCACACCCCACGCACGCGTGGCTGCACAGTCATATCCCCCCGCACCAGCCAGTGGTGCAAGCGCTGCGCCTGCCAGTTGTCCCACAGCATCCACAGCCATGTAGCCAGCAGTGCCCCGGCCAGCCCTGCCCACGGCCCCCAGAGCCAAGCTGCGATACCCACCAGCAGCGTTTGCAACAGCAATAACTCCATCCAGCGCAAAGCCATCACGCATCCTTAGGCGGTTGATCCTGCAGACAATCGGTAGCCCGCACCGCGCACGGTCTCCACCAGGCTACCAGCCTCACCCAATGCTTCGCGCAAGCGTTTGATGTGTACATCCACCGTGCGCTCTTCAATGTAGACATGGTCGCCCCACACCTTATCCAGCAGCTGCCCGCGGCTGTGCACGCGCTCTGGGTTGTGCATAAAGTGGTTGAGCAGCTTGAACTCCGTGGGCCCCAGCTTGAGTGGCTGGTCCTGGTAAGTCACCCGGTGTGTTTCGCTGTCCAGCACCAGATCTCCCACCTGTACTCGCTCGCCAGCTTGCTCAGGCGTGCGCCGGCGCAGTACGGCGCGAATACGCGCCAGCAGTTCCTGGGTTGAAAACGGCTTGGTGATGTAGTCATCGGCGCCCGCGTCCAGGCCTGCAATCTTGTCAGGCTCGTCACCACGCGCTGTCAGCATCAAGATGGGCACGTGCTTGCTGCGCTGATCTGCGCGCCACTTGCGCGCCAGATTCAGGCCGCTGGAGCCACCAGGCAGCATCCAGTCCAGCAAGATCACGTCGGGCAGCGCAGCATCCAGCTCCCGCTGTGCGCTCACACCATCTTCAGCCCACACAGGGGTAAAACCGTTGTGGCGCAAATTCACTGCGATCAGCTCGGCAATGGCGGGCTCATCTTCAACAATCAGTACTTGCGGCAATTTCTTCATGCTTCTTACCTGGGCTTGTTTAACGCACCGCCGACTCAATCACATCCATGGACTGGTGGCGAATGTCCTTGCCCTCCACCAAGTAGATGATGAGTTCGGCCACATTTTTGGAGTGATCACCAATGCGCTCCACCGCCTTGGCAAGGAACAGCAGGTCCAGGCTGGCAGAAATTGTGCGCGGATCTTCCATCATGTAAGTGATAAGTTTGCGCACAAAGCCATCAAACTCATCATCAATCAGGTCGTCTTCTTTCAGGATGCCCAAAGCGGCCTTGGTATCCAGGCGGGCCAAAGCATCCAGCGCCTTGCGCAGCAGTGCCGAGGCCATTTCTGCCGCAACTCGCAGCTCCCCGGAGGGCAAGGCGCGTGATGCGCCACTTTCAATGATGGACTTGACCATGCGCGCCATCTTGTGCGCTTCGTCGCCCATGCGCTCCAGGTTGGCCGTTACTTTGGAGAACGCCATCAGCATGCGCAAATCACGTGCTGTCGGCTGGCGGCGGCCAATGATGGAAGACAGCTCATAGTCAATTTCCACCTCCATGGCGTTGACCCGCTCCTCCAGCGCAGCCACTTGCTCCACGGCCTCCAGGCTAAATTGGGTCAAGGCAAAAACCGCCTGGCTGATCTGGCGCTCCACGATCCCGCCCAGCTCCATCACTCGCGATGAAATACGATTGAGTTCACTGTCAAACTGTGTCGACAAATGCTTATCTGACATATCTGTCTCCTGCGGAATTAACCAAATCGGCCTGTGATGTAGTCTTCTGTTTCGCGGCGCTGGGGCTTGAAAAACAGTTGCTCTGTTTCACCAAACTCCACCAGGTCACCCAAATACATGTACGCGGTGTAATCACTGCAGCGCGCGGCTTGTTGCATGTTGTGCGTCACGATGACGACGGTGTAGTCGTCTTTGAGCTCAGCAATCAGCTCTTCCACCTTGGCGGTAGAAATTGGGTCCAGGGCCGAGCAAGGCTCGTCCAGCAGCAGCACTTCAGGTTTGATGGCAATGCCCCGTGCAATGCACAGGCGCTGTTGCTGGCCACCCGAGAGGCTGGCGCCGCTTTGGTGCAGCTTGTCTTTCACCTCGGTCCACAACGCCGCCTTGCGCAGTGCCCACTCCACGCGCTCTTCCATGTCTGCGGCATCCAGACTCTCGAACAACTTTACGCCGAAGGCAATGTTGTCGTAGATGGACATCGGAAACGGCGTGGGTTTTTGAAACACCATGCCCACCTTGGCACGAATCAGTGCAACGTCTTGCTTGCTGGTCAGCAGGTTCTCGCCGTCGAGCAAGATTTGCCCTTGCGCACGCTGCTCGGGGTACAGCTCGTACATGCGGTTAAAGGTGCGCAGCAGCGTAGATTTGCCACAGCCGGACGGGCCAATAAAAGCCGTCACCTTCTTTTCGGGAATTTCCAGGTTGATGTTTTTCAACGCATGGAACTTGCCATAGTAGAAATTCAGATCACGCACAGATAACTTGGATCGCCCAGAAATCGGTGCAATAGCGGGTGTCGTCAATGTTGCAGTTGGCATCATCAAATCCTTGCAATTTACTTTTGGCGCGTCAGTACGCGGGCCAAGATATTCAGGCCCAGCACGGCCACAGTAATCAGAAATACGCCTGCCCACGCCAGCTGCTGCCAGTTTTCATAGGGGCTCATCGCAAACTTAAAGATGGTCACTGGCAAGCTCGCCATCGGCTTGCCCAGATCGCCGTTCCAGAACTGGTTATTCAGTGCAGTGAAAAGCAGCGGTGCGGTTTCCCCCGCAATCCGCGCCACCGCAAGCAGCACACCCGTAATCACACCGGCGCGTGCAGCGCGCAATGTGATCGCCAAAATCACCTTCCACTTGGGCGTACCCAAAGCGTAGGCCGCCTCGCGCAATGCTGAGGGCACCAGGGTCAGCATATTTTCTGTGGTGCGAATGACCACGGGGATCACAATCAAGGCCAGCGCCACAATGCCTGCATAAGCAGAGAAACTTTTGAACTTGGCCACCACTACCGCGTAGACGAACAAGCCAATCACGATGGAAGGGGCAGACAGCAAAATGTCATTGACAAAGCGCGTCGTGCTGGCCAGCCAGCTGTTTTTGTCATATTCAGCCAGATAAACGCCTGCCATCACCCCAATCGGAGTGCCCACGCAAGTGGCCAAAGTCACCATGACGAAAGAGCCAAAAATGGCATTGGCCAGACCACCTGCCTCATTAGGAGGTGGTGTCATCTCGCTGAACAGCGCCAGGCTCAGCCCGCCAATGCCCAGCCGAATGGTTTCCCACAGAATCCAGATCAGCCAGAACACACCAAAAGCCATTGCCGCCAGCGACAGCGCCAGTGCCACCTGGTTGAGGCGCTTGCGAGCGGCAAAACGCGCCTGACGCGCTGCATCTTGGCGCTCGGCAGAAATCAGTTTTTGACTGGAGGTGCTCATGTGCGCGCTCCCTCATTCTTTTGCAGGCGGTTGAGCAAAATTTTGGACAATGCCAGCACCACGAAAGTGATGAAGAACAGTGCCAGCCCCAGATAGATCAACGATGCCTGGTGCAGGCCTTCGCCGGCTTCGGCAAACTCATTGGCCAATGCAGAGGTAATGCTGTTAGCGGCTTCAAACATGGACACCGAGTTGAGCTGGTTCATGTTGCCGATCACAAAAGTCACCGCCATCGTCTCACCCAAAGCACGTCCCAGGCCCAGCATGACGCCGCCCAGCACCCCGGCCTTGGTGTAAGGAAGCACTACCTTCCAGACGACTTCCCACGTTGTGGCCCCCAAACCGTAGGCCGACTCCTTGAGCAGCGCGGGAGTCACTTCAAACACATCGCGCATCACCGCCGCAATGAACGGGATGATCATGATGGCCAGGATAATGCCGGCCGACAAAATACCAATTCCCACTGGCGGGCCCGAGACCAGTGCGCCCAGATAAGGCACGCCATCAAACAGGGCTTGCAGTGGTTGCTGCACATAAGTGGCCAGCACCGGGCCAAAGACCATCAAGCCCCACATGCCGTACACAATCGATGGCACCGCAGCCAGCAGTTCAATGGCTGTGCCCAGAGGGCGCTTGAGCCAGCTGGGTGCCAGCTCTGTCAAGAACAGCGCAATCCCAAAGCTCACAGGCACCGCAATGATCAGCGCAATCAGCGATGTCATCAAAGTGCCGTAGATCATCACCAGACCACCGTACTGGTCCTGCACGGGGTCCCACTCGGTGCGCGTGAAAAAGCCCAGGCCGTATTCATGAATGGCGGGCCAGGCACCGATCAGCAGCGAGCCCATGATGGCCAGCAGCAAGCCCAGAGTGATCAAGGCAGCACCCTTGGCCATCCAGGCGAACAGGCGATCGGCAAAGCTTGCAGATATCCAACGATTGCGGCGAGGCGGCTGTGCGCGGCTGGCAATCGGCTGTTGCCGGCTGGTCACCGGGTTGGCAGAAGACATGGATGAGGACACGGGTGTCACCTCTTTACAAATAACAAGACCTGCCAGACGCACACGCGCCCAGCAGGGTGTGACTGTTCAAGCAGTCGTTTACTTCCAAGCTACTGGCTTGCCAGCGCTGTCTTTGATTTCACCCCAGGCCTTGAACACCTGCGCCTTGACCGAGTCAGGCATAGGTACGTAATCCAGGTCGCTCGAAGTGGCGTCACCGCTCTTATACGCCCAGTCAAAGAACTTCAGCGTAGTCGCAGCTTGCGCAGGCTTGTCCTGCACCTTGTGCATCAAGATGAACGTTGCGCTGGTGATTGGCCATGCATCTTTGCCAGGCTGGCTGGTCAAGATCTGGTAGAAGCTTTTGCTCCAGTCAGCGCCTGCAGCAGCGGCCTTGAAGCTGGCTTCGTTAGGCGAGACAAACGCGCCTTCGTTGTTTTGCAACTGTGCAAAAGTCAGCTTGTTTTGCTTAACGTAAGCGTATTCCACGTAACCGATGGAGTTGGCCAGACGCCCCACAAAAGCGGCCACGCCTTCGTTGCCCTTGCCACCCGCACCTGTGGGCCAGTTCACTGCCTTGCCCTCACCCACTTTTTCTTTCCACTCGGCATTTACTTTGCTCAAGTAGTTGGTAAAGCCAAAAGTGGTGCCAGAGCCGTCAGCGCGGCGCACAGCCGTGATTTTTTCGTTGGGCAAATTCACGCCCGGATTCAGCGCCGTGATGGCGGCATCGTTCCAGTGGGTGATCTTGCCAAGATAAATGTCACCCAGAATCTGGCCTGTGAGCTTGAGCTGGCCAGGCTGCACGCCCTTGATGTTCACTACCGGAACAATCCCGCCAATGACGGTGGGAAACTGCACCAGACCCTTGGCTTGCAAGTCTGCGTCTTTCAGTGGCTCGTCCGAAGCACCGAAATCTACGGTCTTGGCTTCAATTTGCTTGAGACCTGCGCTAGAGCCCACCGACTGGTAGTTGATCTTCACGCCTGTGGCCTTGTTGTAATCAGCGGCCCACTTGGAATACAGCGGAGCGGGGAAACTGGCACCTGCGCCAGTTGCATCTTGCGCGGCTGCCATGTTGAACAAACCGCCGGATACCAAAGCACCCGTCACTAAAACACGCGTCATGGACATTTTCATGGAAGCACCTCTTTAGATTGCAGAACAAGGGGTCGAAGAAAACTTCGATGACGTGAATGTAAAAACCGTTTATGACGAGCTTGTGACACATAAAAAAATTTACTCCTCCTCAAAAACCACAGTTCAGTGAATTCAAAAAAATGTCACAAACCAGTCATGACGGCCATCTAGAATCGCAGCCCTGTTTCACACTCGGTCATGCCCCACATTTGTGCGCTCAACGCCGCCATGGCTGATAAGCTGCCCACTTTGCGCCGCCAGCTGACACATTTCAAATGAACAATGCGATTGCACTTGCTGCCGTAGATCTCGGCTCCAACAGTTTCCGCCTTGAAATTGGTAGTTATGAACACCACCAGATTCACCGCATCGAGTACCTCAAAGAAACCGTGCGCCAAGGCAATGGTTTGGACAGCAACCGCAACCTCACCCAGGAATCCATGGAACGTGGCTGGGCCTGTCTGGCCCGCTTTGGTGAACGCCTGCGCGGTTTTGATCCGCAGCATGTGCGTGCAGTGGCCACACAAACCTTGCGCGAGGCCCATAACCGTGACGAATTTATTGATCGTGCCAATGAATTGCTCGGTTTTCCCATTGAAGTGATAACGGGCGAAGAAGAAGCCGCCCTGATTTACCGCGGCGTCATCAGCCAGTTGCCTGCATCGGACGAAAACCGTCTGGTAATTGATATTGGCGGGCGCTCCACCGAATTTGTATTGGGCCAGGCCAGCGTGGTGCAGTCACTGGCCTCTTACCGCATTGGCAGCGTGGCGTGGACGCTGCGCTACTTCCCCCAAGGCCACCTGACGCCCGAGGCCTTCGAGACTGCTGAGATTGCCGCACGTGCCGTGCTCGATGAGGCGCTGGACACCTTTACACCCGGCAGCTGGGACATTGCCTACGCCTCCGCAGGCACCGCCAACGCAGTGGGAGACACGCTGTCTGCCAATGGGTTTGACCCCGGCGTCATTACCCGCGCCAGCCTCGATTGGCTGCAGCAGCAACTGCTGCGCGCCCAGCACATTGACCGCATCAAGCTGGAAGGCCTGAAAGAAGACCGTCGCCCCGTCGTGGCCGGTGGCCTGAGCGTGCTGCGGGCCGTGTTTGACTTGCTGGGTCTGGAGCGCATGGTCGTGGCCCAGGGCGCACTGCGCATGGGCGTGCTGTACGGGCTGGTCAACGATGAACCCAGCGGAGACATCCACACCGCCAGCGTTCTGGGCCTGATGCAACGCTTTGGGGTGCATAGCATGCATGCCCGCCATGTGGCCGAAACCGCTCAGCAACTGTGGATGCAGCTGCACCCGCAAGAAACCTTCCCCCCCGCCAACCTGGCTTGGGCTGGCTTGCTCCATGAAGTGGGCTGGCGCATCTCGCGCAGCAATTACCACCGCCACAGCGCCTACATTCTGGAAAACAGCAACGCCCCGGGCTTTGCCCCCGCAGAGCTGGCGCAGCTGGGTCAGCTGGTGCTGGGTCATCGCGGCAAGCTCAAAAAAATGGAAGCCTTCATGCACCTGCCAGCCAATGCAGAGCAACTGCTGTGCCTGCGTCTGGCTGTGGTGCTTTGCAACAACCGCCGTGCGCCCGATATGCAAGGCCTGCAGTTACAGCGCAATGGCAAGCAATTGCTGCTGCAAACTGCGCCGGGCTGGGCGCAGCGCTTCCCACTCAGCGCACAGTTGCTGCGCGAAGAGGCAGAAGCCGTAGGAAAAACCGACTGGCAGTTGCTGCTGCAGCTAGCTTAAGAAAAAAGGAGCTTTCAACGCTTTATCTATATAGGTTTCAAAGTCTTTTATATCTGAAACCTTTTATTTATAAGCGTTACAAGCTCTCTTTATTAAAGCAACCACACCCACTTCTTCACAAAAAAAAGGATGCCATATGCATCCTTTTTTTGTGCGCGCACCATGGTCAGCTACGTGCTGTACAGATGCATCAGCGCGTTTTGTATACCATCGCCATCTTGCGGCTGCGCGGGCGGCAGGTAGCTGCCATCGGGCTGCTGTGTCCACGCATCACGGTTGTCATGCAAATATGCCACCAGGCATTCATCGATCACGCGCTGGCGCAGCTTGGGCTCTTGCACAGGCCAGGCCAGCTCGACACGGCGCGTCATGTTGCGGCGCATCCAGTCGGCGCTGGACAGGTAGACATGCTCCTGACTGTCGCCCCACGCAAAGTAAAACACCCGAGAGTGCTCCAGAAAACGGCCAATGATGGAACGCACACGGATGTTGTCCGTCACCCCCGGCACCTGCGGTGGCAACATGCATGCACCGCGCACAATCAGATCAATCTTCACCCCGGCCTGGCCTGCGTCAATCAGCGCATGAATCAGATCTTCATCAGTCATGGCATTGGTTTTCACCACCACGCGGGCATATTCACCCTTCAACGCAGCTTGCTTGCAGGCCTCCAGATGGGTCAGCATGCTGTGCTGCAAGGCAAAAGGAGCCATCACCAGCTTGTCCAGCCTGGGCTTCACATTCGGGCTGGCCAGGTGGCGGAACACCGCATCCATATCGGCCGTCAGCACCGTATCGCACGTCAGATAGCTCAAATCTGTATACATGCGTGCGGTCTTGGGGTTGTAGTTGCCCGTTGAAAGGTGACCGTAACGGCGCAGCCCCCGGCCTTCACGGCGTGTAATCAGCAGCATTTTGGCGTGGGTCTTCAGGCCCACCACGCCATATACCACCTGGGCACCCACCGCCTCCAGCGCATCGGCCCAGTTGATGTTCGCCTCTTCATCAAAGCGCGCCTTCAACTCCACCACGGCCATCACTTCCTTGCCCATGCGCACCGCCTGGGCCAGCAGTTCAATCAGTTGAGACTTGACACCCGTGCGGTAAATAGTCTGCTTGATGGCCACCACCGCAGGGTCGTATACCGCCTCACGCAGCAATTCCAGCACCGCATCAAACTGCTCAAAGGGCTGGTGAATCAGCACATCTTGCTTGCGCATCTGCGCCATGATCTTGACCGCTGGTTTGAGCTGGCGTGGCCAGTTGCCCTGCCAGGGTGTGAACAGCATGGCGGGCTCATTGACCAGATCAATCAACTCCGACAGGCGCACCAGATTGACCGGCCCCTGCACCCGAAACAGCGCCTGCGACGGCACATCAAACTCTTGCTGCAAGGTGCTGGCGAGAAACTCCGAGCAATTGCTGCCCACTTCAAGGCGTACCGCCTGTCCAAACTGGCGGTACGCCAGTTCTTCGCGCAGTGCCGTGCGCAGGTCATCCACCTCATCTTCTTCCACCAGCAATTCGGTATTGCGTGTGACGCGAAACTGCACCGCCTCCACCACCTCGCGGCCATCAAACAGCTCCGAGATGTGTGCCCGCACCATGCTAGACAGGCTGACAAACAGTCGTTTTTTGCCGCAGATGCTCGCTGGCAGCTGCATCAGGCGTGGCAGCGCACGCGAGAGCTTGACGATCGCCACCTCATTGGCACGGCCAAAAGCATCGCCCCCCTTCAGGCGTACCACCATATTGAGCGACTTGTTAGCCACCTGCGGAAAAGGGTGTGCGGGATCCAATGCCACTGGCACCAGCAAAGGCTTGACAGCCTGCCTAAAGTGCTTGTGCACCCATTTGCGCTGCGCGGCAGTGCGCTCTTTGTGGTTCACGATACGAATGCCCGCCGCATCAAAGGCAGGGATCAATGCATCGTTGTACAGCGCATATTGACGCGCCACCAGATCCTGCGCCTTGTGCAGCAGGGCCAGCCCGTCTTGCGCGTTGTATACGCCTTGTGCCAGGCTATTGACAGCGGTGATGTGCGGCGCAGCGCGTACTTCAAAAAACTCATCCAGGTTGGACGACACAATGCACAGGTAACGCAACCGCTCCAGCAGCGGTACATCTTCACGGCGCGCCCAAGCCATCACGCGCTCGTTGAACGCCAAAATGCAATGGTCGCGCGGCAGCAGCGCCATGGGCGGCTCTAGCGACAGCGGCTGTGCCGTGGCACTGGCCACCTGCGGCACACCGCCTTCAGGCATTGAACCACCCAGTGATTTCGGCAGTGCCATGAATGCAGGAAGCGGCGCAATGAATGGTTCAGTCTTTGAATACATGGAAACTTTTTGGCGATGTCTCACCAGTATCCGCACTGCATGTGACGAAACAGTGACAGCTGTATGACTGTTTCATCTGCGCAAAGTGTGCAGCCAACTGAAAAGACTTTGCTGTGATGGTAATCTGGCGGGCTGCCTACCTCTTTTTGCCCTATGAAAGCTCCCCTGCTTGCCAGCATCGACATCGGATCCAATAGCGTTTTGCTGCTGATCGGCCGCATCGTGGATGGCAAATTGCAGATTGAATTGCAGCGTAAAGAAACCCTGCGTCTGGGCGGTGCCCTGGATGAACATGGCAACCTGCAGGCCCAGGCCATGGAGCGCGGCCTGGAATGCTTGCGGCGCTATGCAGGGCTGATGACTCGCGTGGCCAAAGAACACCGCCGCGCTGTGGCCACCCAAACCCTGCGCGAAGCCCGCAATCGCAACGAGTTCTTATCGCAAGCCCATGCCATCTTGGGATGTGAAGTGGAATTGATTTCAGGCGAACGTGAAGGCGCACTAATCTACCAAGGTGTCACCCGCCTGCTGCCAGCGCTGCCAGAAAACCGGCTAGTCATCGACATCGGGGGCCGCTCTACCGAAATCTGCGTGGGCCACAACCAGACACTGCACATCGCCACATCCTGCCCAATTGGCAGCGTCGCGTGGGCACAGCGTTTCTTTGGGGGTGGCATATTGAGCGCTGAACGTTTTGCTGCTGCCGGCAACGCTGCGCAAGCGGCTTTAAGACAATCTCTCGCACCGCTGGGCAACGCGCCATGGGAGCAAGCATTTGGCTCCTCAGGTACGGCTGGAGCCATCAGCAAGGCTTTGCTGCAAGCGGGTCTACCTGTCGGAGAAATTTCGCGTGCAGGGCTATTTCAACTCAAGGCACAGCTGGTGCAAGCTGGCCATATAGACCGGCTGCCCCTGCACGGTTTGCGTGAAGAACTGCGCCCGGTCATTGGTGGGGGCGTCAGCATCATGTGCGCAGTCTTTGACGTGCTTGGGCTGCAGCACATGCGCATTGCCCAAGGCGCTTTGCGCCATGGGCTGATATTTGAGCTGCACCAGTCACTGACTGGTCACTGAATCACCGCGGCTTTCGTCTCAGCCCACCTGCCAGGTCCAGGATGATTGCGTACGTTCTTGACAAATAAGTAAGGCGCTTTCACGCTCCAGCTCTTGGGCTGGGTCAGCCAGTGCTCACCCCAGCGCCTGGCACAGCGGGTCAATCCCATACTCTCCTGTAGAGCCGCGTCTGCAACTTCCAAACAGCCGGTCCGTAAACGCTGAGCCGTTGCCGCTGCCGGTGACGATGGCCTGTATCTTGAAGACACTGCTTTGCGCACTGCTGCGAGGAAAGACTTGGCAGCGGCTGCAGCCTTGTGCCGTTTGGTGGCAATAAACACCCAGCGGCGGGCAACTCGATGGCGACAAACACATAACAGCATTTGTCCCTGCCCTGCATCTGGTGCAGGTACTTCATATCCACATGCCAACAGATCGGCTCTAAAGGATTTACGCTCGCCCTCAGGTTTATTGAAACGGGCAATCTGCAGTGTTTCCCCCGGCGCAGCAGACGGTCCACCGCAAAGCTAATCATGGCCCCCACCAACGCCAATAAGTCATCTTGCAGCACTGAATGCGCAGATAGGTGACCAACTCCTCCTTCGCCGTTTTGCTCGTACCTTGCAGGCGGTCCATCCCCTATGGCTGGCATCATGAACCGCCGTGCGCTGCCGCCACTCGCGCACCAAGTTCAAACCAAGCCGTATTGCAGTGCCGGTTCCTTGTCCGCAGCATTGACATGCTGCAGGGCCAAACGCGTGACAGGGATCGTCGTAGCGCCATTGTGCTGGGCAATCAACATGACAGCTCCTTCGCAGACGTTTGTCATGTTGTCACAGTTGCCTGCAGCACCTCTCGACTGCGACGCAAGGAACGCTAGTTTTTGAGTATTCAATCATCTGCAACACAACGCCTACCCAGCACTCAGCCCATAAAAAAAACCAAGCCGTTAATGACAGGCCTGGTTTTTCTCGGTGCACGGGGCGTCTCTTCCCCCACCAGCACCTCATGGTTCAGCTTTGCTCTACATCGCGCGCCTGTTCTATCGCTTAGACCGGCTGGAGTGAAGAACAGCTGCTCACGCTGCTTTGAGCGCTTAGCGCAGTTTTTCCAAATCCTGCGCACTCAGCCAACGCCATTCCCCAGGCTTCATATCCTCGGGCAATGCCATGCTGCCAATCTTCCAGCGGTGCAGGCCTTCTACACGGTTACCCACAGCTGCCAGCATGCGTTTGACTTGGTGATACTTACCTTCTGTCAACGTCAGATCCAACACATTTTCAGCAATGATCTCGCACGCTGCTGCCTTTACCGGCTTGGGGTCATCCTCCAACACCACACCGGCCAGCAGCTTATCCACCATCGCTTGTGTCACTGCATGCTTGGCCGTCACACGGTACACCTTGGGCACATGTTTCTTGGGCGAGCTCATGCGGTGAATAAACTGCCCGTCATCGCTGAGCAGCAAAAAACCCGTCGTATCCTGGTCCAGGCGGCCAACCGCCTGCAGCCCCTGCACAGCACCCTTGTTCGGCCGCTGGCGCAACTGCATCGGCAATAAGCTGTAGATGCTGGGGTGGGCCGAAGGTTTTTGTGAACACTCTGTACCTGCCGGCTTGTACAGCAGCGCATAGCCCTTTTCGTGGTACTCCCAATCCACGCCTTGCACGCGAAAGCGCAGTCCTTGTGGATCGTATTCAGCCGTGGAATCGGTCACCTGTACAGGCTCCGGCGCACCCTCTTCATACACCTGCACCCAGCCTTGTTGAATCAAGCCTGAACACACACGGCGAATACCAAAACCTTGCGAGTAAAGAATGTCCTGCAACTGCATCTCATCACCTCTGCCGCAGCCAGCGGTCTCAAAAACAGAGCGCCTTGCGCTCATCTATCAAAGATTTACTGGTAATTTGATATTTAAATCTAGGCAATACAAGCGCTAGCAGCTATCTATTTAAATTCAAATCCCCAAAAACAAAACCCCCTGCCTCTTTCAAGGTCAGGGGGTGTTGCAGCTGTAAGAGCCTAGCGATGACCTACTTTCACACGGGAACCCGCACTATCATCGGCGCAAAGTCGTTTCACTGTCCTGTTCGGGATGGGAAGGAGTGGAGCCAACTTGCTATGGTCACTAGGCATAA
>NZ_JACUZW010000006.1:0-141749 GCF_014851485.1 Comamonas sp. CMM02
TCACTTCTATCTCCATGAGCGTTTGATTAGTTCTAAAAGAACTTGGCAATTCGCCTTCAAACGCCCACGCTTATCGGCTGTATCTTTTTAAAGAAACATCCCAAAAATCTCTTCTTGGAACTTAACCCCGCTGCGATCAGCGAAGCCTTGTATTGTAGCACGCTTTTCAGCGTGCGTTTCTAAAAAACTTTAGAAACTTTCCGCTAGAAGCAGCACTGCTGAACTAGCGAAGACTTGCATTGTACATCGTTTTGAAGCTCTGCAGAAATTCCTGCAAAAAACTTTTCAGCGACTTGCGCAGAAAACTGCACTGCACTAGCAAGGGAGCGAACTATAGCACCGTTTGGCCAGCTTTTTAGAAAAATCCTTTTCATCCAAAACCTTCAAGAAGGCTTTGGATAAGGCAGCGCTTTGCGCTGCCTTGGATAATGGAGGCAACATGGCACTCATTACCTTAATAGACGCACAGCTCGCATTCGGGCATGTGGCACTGCTGGATCACACCAGTTTTTCTCTGGAAACCAATGAACGCGTTGGACTGATCGGGCGCAATGGCACCGGCAAGTCTTCGCTGTTGAAAATCCTGGCCGGCATGGCACATGCAGACGATGGCACGTTACAAGTGCAAACAGGCGTTCGCATTGCTTATGTAGCGCAAGAGCCCAATCTGAACCCAGAGCACACGGTCTTTGAATCGGCCTCTGAAGGTTTGGCAGAGGTGGCGGCCATCCGTGACCTGTATCTGTCGGGGGCGGATGATGTGGATTTGGATGCATTGCAGTCACGCATTGAGGCGCAGGACGCCTGGAACTGGGAGCAGCGCGTAGAAGAAGCGCTGCAGCGCCTGCACTTGAACCCGGAAGCGAAGGTCAGCAGCCTGTCTGGCGGTGTGCGCAAGCGCGTGGCACTGGCGCAGGCGCTGGTGATGCAGCCTGACGTATTGTTCCTTGACGAGCCAACCAATCACCTGGATCTGGATTCGATTGAATGGCTGGAAGGTCTGCTCAAAGAGTTCAAGGGCTCGATCGTGCTGATTACCCACGACCGCTCTTTCCTGGACAACGTGGCAACACGCATTGTGGAGCTGGACCGTGGTCGCCTGATGTCTTTCCCTGGCAACTTCAGCGCCTATGTGACCAATAAGGCGGAGCAACTGGCACAAGAAGCAGTGATCAACGCAAAGGCAGACAAGCTGCTGGCGCAAGAAGAAGTCTGGATTCGCAAGGGCGTTGAAGCTCGACGCACCCGGGCCACGGCCCGCATTGTGCGTCTGCAGGAGCTGCGCTCCGAACACGCAGCCCGTCGCAATGCCCAAGGCAGTGTGAAGATGGATGTGAGCAGTGGCGAGAAAAGCGGCAAGCTGGTCTCTGAGCTCACCCATGTGAGCAAGGCTTTTGGCGACCGTGTGATCGTGGACGACTTCAGTGCCACCATTTTGCGCGGCGACAAGATTGGCTTGCTGGGCGCCAACGGTGCCGGCAAGACGACCCTGCTCAAACTCATCTTGGGGCAATTGCAACCCGATGCGGCACCTGCCAATGCACCCGCACCTGAGCCGGGTGAAAGCCCCTGGGGCACCGTGCGCCAAGGCGCCAATATCACCGTGGCCTATTTTGACCAGATGCGCAATGCGCTGGATCTGGACGCTACGCTGGAGGATTTCATCAGCCCTGGCAGCGAGTGGATTGAAATTGGCAACCAGCGCAAGCATGTCAAGAGCTATCTGGGTGACTTCCTGTTCTCGCCTGCGCGTGCGAACTCGCCGGTGCGCAGCCTGTCGGGTGGTGAGCGCAATCGTTTGCTGCTGGCCCGCCTGTTTGCCCGCCCTACCAATGTGCTGGTGCTGGACGAACCCACGAACGATCTGGACATCGACACGCTGGAGCTGCTGGAAGACTTGCTGCAAAACTATGACGGCACGGTGTTCCTGGTGAGCCACGACCGTACGTTCCTGGACAACGTGGTGACCAGCACGATTGCCGCAGAAGGTAATGGCAAGTGGCGCGAGTACGAAGGCGGTGTGCAGGACTGGCTGGTTCAGTCCAAGCGCGCCAAGGCACTGCAAGATCAAGCAGCCAAGAAGGGCGCAGGCAAGCCATCTGCCAAAGAAACAGCTGTCGCACCCGCTGCAGCAGCTGTGCCTGCAGCGGTGGCAGCACCTGCTGTGGCCAAGCGCAAACTCAGCTACAAAGAACAGCGAGAGCTGGAGCTGCTGCCTGAACAGATTGCTGCGCTGGAAGCAGAGCAAGCAGAAATCCGCAAGCAGCTGGAAGACGGCACGCTGTACGCCCAGGACAATGCCCGCGCCATGCAACTGCATGCCCGTGATGGTGAGATTGATGAGGCCTTGCTGCAGGCACTAGAGCGCTGGGAAAGTTTGTCGGCTTAAAACGAGAAACAAAAAAAGGAGCTGCCAGCGCCCTTGCATCAACAGTTTCAAATAGTTTTCTATCTGAAACTGTTGCTTGTAAAGCGTTAGCAGCTCCTTTTTTGTTTGCTTTAGATGCGGTGGCGTACGTCTGGCGATGCGCGCAGCTTGGTCAGCAATGCGGGGGCGATCTGTGTGAGTGGCAGCACTTCATCGGCCGCACCATGGGCGATGGCTTCGCGTGGCATGCCAAAGACGATGCAGCTGGCTTCGTCTTGCACGTAGTTGTAGCTGCCCGCATCTTTCATCTCGCGCATGGCGGCAGCACCATCGGCGCCCATGCCGGTCAGCATGACGCCGGTGGCATTGCGCCCGGCAAACTGCGCCACGGACTTGAAGAGCACCTCAACCGATGGCTTGTGGCGATTGACGGGAGGAGCCTGCTCGTCGACCACCGCCACATAGTTGGCGCCGCTGCGCGAGATGGCGAACTGCTTGCCGCCCGGTGCAATGTAGGCGTGGCCGGGCAGCAGGCGTTCGCCATTGCTGGCCTCTTTCACGGTGATCTGGCACAGGCTATCGAGCCGTGCGGCAAAGCTGGTGGTAAAGCCGGGCGGCATGTGCTGGGTGATGACGATGGCGGGCGCATCGGCAGGCATGTTCGTCAGCACCTCTTTGATGGCTTCGGTGCCGCCGGTGGATGCACCAATGGCAATCAGCTTTTCCGTAGACAGCTTGCCCAGCAAAGTAGCACTGCTGAAGGCCGGTCGCGCCGTGGCTGCGGTGCCGGTATCAGTGGCTGTGGCTGCGGGCTTGACCATGCGGTGCACATGCGCAGAAGCAGCAATGCGAATTTTGTCCACGATCTCTGTGGACAGCTGGCTCAAACCATTGGCCACGCCCACGCGGGGTTTGGAGACAAAATCCACCGCGCCCAGCTCCAGCGCGCGCATGGTAATTTCTGCGCCACGCTCGGTCAGCGTCGAAATCATCAGCACGGGCATGGGGCGCAGACGCATGATGCGGCCCAGGAAATCGATGCCGTCCATTTTGGGCATTTCGATGTCCAGAGTGATCACGTCCGGGTTGAGCTCACGAATCATTTCACGCGCAACCAAGGGGTCGTTTGCGGTGCCTATGCACTCCATGTCTGGCTGGCGATTGATGATTTCTGCGAGCAGGCTGCGCACCAGCGCAGAGTCGTCCACCACAATCACCCGGGTCTTTCGGTTCATTTTCTATTCAGCCTCTCTCAAAACAGGTCCACGCTGCCGCCTGCGTTGGTCTTGGCCAACTGTGCAGCACTGCCGCGCGAACGCTCTTGTTCCACCAAAGTCTCAGGGTGCGCATGGGCCAAACGTTTGACCATGGCCTTGCCTGTGGCGGGAAAATACACCACCTTGCGAGGATAGATGTCCAGCACGTCTTCCGAGACGATAGGAATCCGCTCTGTCTGCAAATACTGGGTCACGAAGTCGGTGTTGCGCTCACCGACGTTCATGGTCGTGAAGTTGGCCATCACCTGACCACCTCCAAAAATTTTGGCCTGCATGGTTTCGCGCCGTGCACCCAGCTTGATCATTTCATTGATCAGCAACTCCATTGCGTATGACCCGTAGCGCCCGCTGACATCGGTGCTGTCACCCTCGGGCAGCATGAAATGGTTCATGCCACCGATGTTCAAGGTGCGATCCCACAGGCAGGCAGCAATGCAGGAGCCGAGCACGGTGCAGATCACCATGTTCTCGCCAGTCACAAAATACTCGCCTGGCAACACCTTGACGGCGTTGTACTGAAAGTGGTGATCAAAATAAAAGAAAGAAGCCTCTCCTGGCTTGCGCGAGCGGCTGCGCAGCATGTCCAGCGACGCTGGCGGTGCAGGCACCAGCGGCGCAGACCGGCTAGCCCAAGGTGCGTTGGTGCCCTTCAGCGCCACGTGTGGTTGGGGATTCATGGCTGGGCCTTGATCGTCCTGCCAAGGCAGTGAGTGCGGATGAAGGCCATTTAAATACGCTCGTACACCGTTTTGCCACGCAAGATAAACAGGTCACGTGATTCGCTGAAATTTTCTGCGTGCCCCACAAACAGCAGCCCCCCGGGCTTCATCACACGGTGAATGCGCTCGAGCACTTTGCGCTGCGTGGCAGCATCAAAGTAGATCATGACGTTGCGGCAAAACACAATGTCAAACGGCTCCTTGAACGGCCAGTCGTCACGAATCAGGTTGACCTGCAAGAAGTCGATCATGCGTCTCAGCTCAGGCTTGACGCGGACCATTCCTGCATTAGAAGCCTTGCCGCGCATGAAAAATCGGTGCAGTCGCTCCTGACTGAGGCTTTTGACGTTCTCCATCCGGTAGACGCCGTTGGAGGCCGTGTTGAGCACCTTCGAGTCAATATCGCTGGCCGTCAATTTGAAGTTGGCATTGGCGCCCAAGGCCTCCTGTGCAGTCAGCACGATGGAGTAAGGCTCCTCGCCCGTCGAGGCCGCATTGCACCACACACGCCACGGTGTGCTGGCAGGCTTGCTCTTGAGGTGCTGCGCCAAGATATCGAAATGGTGCTGCTCTCTGAAGAACGAGGTCAGGTTGGTGGTGAGCGCATTCACAAACTCCTGCCACTCGTGCGCATCACCCTGCTTTTCCAGCCACGTCAGATACTCGTCAAAGCTTTCGTGGCCAGTCTCTCGCAGGCGGCGCGAGAGGCGGCTGTAGACCATGGCGTGCTTGCCATCGTGCAGGCTGATCCCTGCATGCTTATAAATCAGCGCCTGCACACGAACGAAGTCCGATGACGCCCAGGTGAACTCTCGACCTTGGTTCATAGGCCCGCCCCCTGAACCAAGCACGGAGTCGGAGAGTTGATCGGTTTGACGCATGGATATTTACAACCAAAGTGCACGCGAAGAGGCTACGCGAAAAAACTAAACAGCCCTGCGCATGGCGGACTACCAAAAGGCGTTGCCGCGACTTATTCCGCAGGAGCGACCAAGCCCATATCCACATTGGACATTTGCTTTTCAATGTCCAGCAGGATCAGCATACGATCGCCCACCGAGCCCAGGCCCAGAATGCAGCCGCTGTCAATGGCGCTTTCAATATCGGGTGCGGGGCGGATGGCTTCGGGGGCCAGAGCCATCACGTCGCTGACGGAGTCCACCACGATGCCGACCACGCGATTGCGCAGGTTCAAGATGATGACCACCGTAAAGCTGTTGTATTCCACTTCCGAGCAGTTGAACTTCAAGCGCATGTCCACGATCGGCACAATCGTGCCGCGCAGATTCACCACGCCTTTGATGAACTCCGGCGCGTTGGCAATGCGTGTCGGCTGTTCATAGCCACGGATTTCCTGCACCTTGAGAATGTCGATGCCGTACTCCTCATCGCCCAGACGGAAGGTGAGGTACTCGCGAGCGCCAGAAGCTTTGCTCTCTGCATTCTTTCCCATGATGTTCATTGCTTTCTCCTAAATCGGTGGACCTTTGAAGACGCCTTCAGAACCACCAAAAATTATCGTTTAACTGATGGCCCAAAGTAGCCCTGCGCTACCTCTGAGCCACTTGGGTTGTTTTTAACGCGCCCGGCGGACCAAGCTATTGGTATCCAAAATCAGTGCCACAGTCCCGTCACCCAGAATCGTTGCGCCAGAGACGTTGGGCACCTTGCGGTAATTGCTCTCAAGGTTCTTGACCACCACCTGGTGCTGGCCCAAGAGCTCATCGACCAGCAACGCCACACGCATGCCGTCGGACTCCACCACGACCATGATGTCACTGCGATTGCTGCCTTCACCGCGCGGTACACCAAAGACCCGCTCCAGCCCAATCACAGGCATGTATTCGTCACGCACCTTGACCAGTTGCGAGCCCTGGGTCACGGTGCTGACATCGGCCGCGTTGACCTGGAATGACTCCACCACCGATGACAGCGGCAAGATATAGACCTCGTCACACACACCAACGGACATGCCATCCATGATGGCCAGCGTCAGGGGCAGGCGGATCGATACACGCATGCCAACGCCTTCAACGGAGTCAATTTCTACCGAGCCGTTGAGCGCCGCAATGTTCTTGCGCACCACGTCCATGCCCACACCACGGCCTGAGACGTCGGTGACCACATCGGCCGTCGAGAAGCCAGGAGCAAAAATCAGCATCCAGACTTCGCTGTCAGGCATGCTGTCGGAGACATCCATGCCGCGCTCACGGGCCTTGCGCAGGATCTTCTCGCGGCTCATGCCCTTGCCGTCATCGCGCACCTCAATGACGATAGAGCCCCCCTGGTGCGAAGCCGCCAGCGTCAGCGTGCCCACTTCAGACTTGCCTGCCTTGATGCGGTCTTCAGGCATTTCAATGCCATGGTCCAGGCTGTTACGCACCAAGTGGGTCAATGGGTCGGTGATTTTTTCCACCAGCCCCTTGTCCAGCTCGGTCGCCTCTCCTTGCGTGACCAAATTGATCTTCTTGTCCAGCTTGTTCGCCAAATCACGCAGCATGCGCGGAAAGCGGCTGAACACCGTCGACATGGGAATCATGCGGATAGACATGACTGCTTCTTGCAAGTCACGGGTGTTGCGATCCAGATCTGCCAGCCCAGCAAGCAGCTGCTGGTTGGCTGAAGGATCCAATGCCCGGCTGTTTTGCGCCAGCATGGCTTGAATGATCACCAGCTCGCCAGCCAGATTGATCAGCTGGTCTACTTTTTTCACATCCACACGAATGCTGGTGGACTCCATCTGAGCCATGTTGGGCCGTGTCGCCGCCTTGGCTGCGCTGCCCGCTGGTTTGATGGCTGGGGCACCTGGAGCACCTTCAAAAATGCCATAAGCCTCCCCTTCAGGGAGCAAAGCCGGGCTCAGATGCTCGGTTTCTGGCACCGCAGCAGCGGTCGCCGCCTCCGGTGTCGCAACGGATGCGACGGCTGCCACTGCGGCAGCGGCGGCAGGAGCCGTAATCTGAACCTGCTCCTTGGCGACGTGGAAAGCCATCAAATCCAGGAGGTCATCGTCCGTGGAGTGCGTCTGCACTGCAAACAAGCGCGTTTGCGGTTCATCACAGGGCAGATCCTCGATATCTCCCAGCCCGGGAATATCGCGAAACAGCTCTTTAATGGCATCTACCGACTCCAGCACCTCCACAGGTCCAATCTTGATCTGGAGCTGACGCAAACCACCGGGAACGGCTGCTGCAGGGGCGGGTGCAGACTCTGCCACCAACACGGGCTGTGCCACAACCGCTGGAGCCTGTGCAGGCGCTGGCGCCGGAGCTTCTCCGCCTTCACCAGCGGCCAGGCGGCTGATGCGAGCCACCAGATCCGCTGTTGGCATGACTTCACCTTCACCACCAGCCTGATGGCGCGCCAACAGGCTGCGCGAGGCGTCTGCAGATTCCAGCAGCACATCCACCATTTCGGGGACAGGCGTGATCTCATGGCGACGCAGGCGGTCCAGCAAGGACTCCATCTTGTGCGTCAGCTCAGCAACGTCCGAAAAACCAAAAGTTGCAGAGCCACCTTTGATCGAGTGCGCACAACGGAAAATTCCGTTGAGTTCTTCGTCATTGGCTTCGTTCAGGTCCAGATTGAGCAGCATCTGCTCCATCTGGTCGAGGTTCTCACCGGCTTCTTCAAAGAAGATCTGGTAGAACTGGGTCAGGTCGAAATCGGCTTCTGCCCCGCCTTGATGTGTATCCGCCATTTGGGTTCCTATCTTTTTCCTAGCATCCGCTTGAACTGGTGTTAGCGAATCACCTTCTGCAATACTTCAATCAGACGGTTGGGATCAAACGGTTTCACCAGCCAACCCGTCGCGCCTGCGGCTTTGCCCGCTTGCTTCATCTGATCGCTGGACTCAGTGGTCAAAATCAGAATGGGCGTGTTTTTAAAGCGGGGGTGCTCACGCAGGCGGCGTGTCAGGCCAATGCCATCTAAGCGAGGCATATTCTGGTCAGCCAGCACCAAATCAACGTGCTGCGCTTCGGCTTTTTCCAGGGCGTCCATTCCGTCCACCGCTTCGACCACTTTGTAGCCGGCCCCTGCCAAGGTGAAGGAGACCATTTTTCGCATGGATGGTGAGTCATCAACAGCGAGGATCGTATGCATGTAAAGCTCCAACGGACTTTTAAGTTTTGAATGTATTCAGGCTCTAGAGATCAAAACAGTTCGATCGAACCGGCATCCATCTCGCTTTGCGTGACTGGATTGGGCCGCTCTGGCTGAATGGACATGACTGGCGCTTCCAATTCGTCTTCTTCACGCCCCATGGTTTCCGACGCTAAGCGGAAAGCACACCCCTGCAAAACCCGTGTCGTGTGCCCAATCAGCTGAGTCGCCATATCGTGGAACTGCAATTCAGTGACCGCACTGCGCAAAGCGGTACGGGCGGCATCCAGCCCTGGGTCATCGGCAATGCCATTGCCGGAAAGCAATACATTGGCTTCGCCAAATCGTTCCAGCAAATTGGTCGTGGCATGATTGAGCAAGCCCTCCAAACGGTGCAAGTCCCGCATGACGACCAACAGGGAATCCTGTAATTCGGCCGCAACCATGACAGGCACCTGAACGACAGGTTCTGCTGCAGGTATTTGCGTTGGTTGCATCGTTTCTCCAAGATGGTGGAACCGCAGCATGTCTTCCAGACACGAAAGCAGCCAGTCCGGCTGCCGTCGCTTGCCATGAGCTGTAACTCATGGCATGAAGGAATCCACACCCCGAAAAGTTTGTTCCAAGATGTTTCCAATGATAGCGCCCTCCGCGCTTGCTAATCCAACAGATAAGCCCCTGCTTGTACTTCACCTTGAAGATTCAAAAGCAGACCAACGGTTGGCGGAAATCACTTTACGCAAGGCAGCTATCGCTTGCGAGATCATTTGCACCGACAGTCTGGAGACTTTTTTCGACCTGCTTGAAGCACACACTTTCGACCTGGTCCTGGCCGATTACCACCTGGTGGGCTTCACAGCGCTGGACGCCTGGGACAAAGCGCGCGCACTGCCCAAGTGCCCTCCTTTTCTTCTTTTATCGGGCGCCATTGGAGAGACAGCCGCTGTAGACGCTATCCGCCAAGGCATTGCGGACTACTTGCTCAAAGACGATATGTCGCGCCTGCCCCATGTGCTCTTGCGTACGCTGGAGGTGCATGAAGCGCTCCGCGCCAAGGAGCATGCCATGCTTGAACTAGCCCGCTCTGAGCGCCAGCTGGCAGAACTGACCGAGCACCTGCAGCAGTCGATCGAGCAGGAGCGGGCCGCCATTGCACGGGAGATCCATGACGACATCGGCGGTTCATTGACATCCGTCAAATTCGACCTCTCATGGATTGGCCGAAATGCGACAGCCCCCGAGGTCCAGAACCATGCCCACGCTGCACTGGACATGCTTGACCATGCCCTGGGTGCCAGCCAGCGCATCATGATGAACCTGCGCCCGCCCGTGCTGGATCAGGGGCTGGTTGCCGCTGTGCAGTGGCTGGCAGAGAATTTTGAGCGCCGCACGGGCATCGTGACTCGATTAGATGCCCCTGCCCACATTGACGTGCCAGCCGACATTCAGGTGGTGGCCTATCGCACCGCCCAGGAAGCTTTAACCAACGTGGGCAAGTACGCACAAGCCTCCATGGTGCACATTGACTTATCCAATACAGAAGGCCACCTCACTTTGGAAGTGCGCGACAACGGTTGCGGCATTTCCCTTGAGCAGCGCAGCAAACCCAAAGCTTTTGGTCTGCGCGGTCTGGCTGAGCGGGCTCGCACAGTGGGTGGCTGGCTGGATATAAGCAGTCAAGTCGGAAAAGGCACAAGCATTATTGTTTCCGTGCCACTCACGTAAGATGCTGCACCAAGAGGCCGAAAAAAGGGAGCACGCTTGATTGATGTTGTGATTTGCGACGACCACGCCGTTTTGCGCCGGGGCATTCGCGACACGCTGTCTGAGGTCACCGACATTCAGGTACACGGTGAGGCCGCAGGCTACACCGAACTACGCGACGTATTGCGCAACACCCCTTGCGACGTACTGCTGCTGGACATCAATATGCCGGGGCGCAATGGCCTGGAAGTGCTCGTCAGCGTGCGCGAGAGCTACCCCGACATTAAAGTGCTGATGGTCTCCATGTACCCTGAAGACCAGTACGCGCTGCGCAGCCTCAAGGCAGGTGCACACGGCTATGCCAACAAGGCTGGTGACCCCCTGCAACTGATCGAGGCCGTGCGCACCGTGAGCATGGGCCGCAAGTTCTTGACCCCGGAAGTGGCCCAGATGCTGGCAGACAGTCTGGCGCAGCCCAGCCCTGAGGCACCGCACGAAACCCTGTCTGAGCGAGAGATGCAAACCCTGCAAAAAATGGCCAGCGGCAAACGCCTGACCGATATTGCAGAAGAGCTGATGCTGAGCCCCAAAACTGTCAGCGTGTACCGCGCGCGGGTGCTTGAAAAGCTGCAGCTGAGCAACAACGCAGAGTTGACGGTTTACGCCATTCGCAACAATCTGGTCTAAAACAATAGCTTCCAGCGCATAAGGCAAAAGGACTTCAGCATGTTTAGTGCCTGAAGTCCTTTTACCTTATGCGCCAGGCGCTCTTATTTTTTCTAAGTTTATAAAAAACCACCACCAAAAACGGACAGCGTGCGCTCAATCAGGCTAAGGAACGGCTGCTCCATCATCGGCAAGGTAGCGGTAATACCGAGCATGCCCACCGTCAGCGTGACCGGAAAACCCACCGCAAACACGTTCATTTGTGGCGCGATCCGGGCAATCACGCCCATGACCAGATTCACAAACAGCAACAACGCCATCATGGGCAGCGCAATCCACAGGGCGCTGGAGAAAACCGCACTTCCCAGCTCGTGCAAACGCATTTGTGCCACGGCTTGCAGAAAAGAGCCGTCGACTGGAAAAACCTCAAAGCTCTTGATCACGGCCATCAGCACAAACAGATGCCCGTTCACCACAATGAAAAACAGCGTGAAGATCTGCACCAAGAAGCGCGACACCGCGCTCAGCTGCGCGCCGCTGGTGGGGTCAAAGAACGAGGCAAAGCTCAGCCCCATCTGCAAGCCAATGGCTTCACCCGCCACTTCCATGGACGCAATCACAAGGCGCGCGCTAAAGCCAATCGCCAAGCCAATGCCCACTTGCTGAATCACGCATGTCAATGCCTCGGGGGAATTGACTGCCACCATGGGCTGATCCAGCACCGCCTGGGCGCACACGGCCACCAAAAAGGCCAGGCCCACCTTGACGCGCATGGGAATGGCTTTTTGCGAAAAAACCGGTGCAGCGGTGAACATGGCCAATGTGCGCAAGAACGGCCAGATAACGGGCGACAGCCACGCCATCAACTGCTCTTCTGAGATACCAATCACGCTAGAACCCTCAGCAAACTGTGCCGCCTTAGCCCAGCGCGTTGGGAATGTTCTCGATCGTGCGGCGGATAAAGTCCACCACCGTACTCAACATCCACGGCCCGGCAATTGCAAACACCAATACAGCTGCAACCAGCTTGGGCACAAAGGACAAAGTGTTTTCATTGATCTGCGTAACCGCCTGAAAAATACTGACCACCAGGCCCACAGCCAAGACCGTCAGCAGCACAGGCAGCGAAATCATCAACAAGAGCGTGAGCGCCTCACGCCCGAAAGTCAGCACCATCTGAGGAGTCATGACACAAACCTTTCAGCGCTAAATGGCAAAACTGGCGGCCAGCGAGCCTACCAGCAGATTCCAGCCATCAGCCAAGACAAACAGCATGATCTTGAAGGGCAAGGCCACCAGCACGGGCGACAGCATCATCATGCCCAGAGACATCAGGATGGAGGAGACCACCATGTCGATGATCAAGAACGGGATAAAGATCATGAAGCCAATCTGGAACGCCGTCTTCAGCTCGCTGATTACAAAAGCTGGCACCACCACGCGAAACGGTGCATCTTCAATCTGCGTGCCGGGCTCCAGCTTGGCCAGACGCGCAAACAGGGCGTAATCCGTCTGGCGTGTCTGGCGCACCATGAAATCGCGCATGGGTGCTTCGGCCTTCTTTACCGCCTCTTCAAACTGCATGGTGTTCTTGCTGTAAGGCAAATACGCCTCCTGGTACACACGGTCCAGCGTCGGCCCCATGACAAACAGCGTCAAAAACAGCGACAGGCCGATGATCACCTGATTGGGCGGTGCAGACTGCGTGCCCAGCGCCTGACGCATCAAGCTCAAGACAATCACGATGCGGGTAAAGCCCGTCATCATCAGCAAAATAGCGGGCAAAAACGACAGTGCCGTAAAGAACAGCAAAGTCTGAATAGGCACCGAGAAACTGTTGCCACCCGAGCCAGAGCCCACAAGCAAAGGCAGACTGGGCGCAGAAGTTTGCGCCCAAGCGGCTGCCGGCATCAAGCAAAAAGCCGCCAAAGCGGCGGCCGGTGCAGCCCGGTGGGCTTTGGAGGCAAGAAAGCCTAATCGCATGCGAGCTCTCATGGTTGCGGAGGTTGCACCGTCTCTTGGGCTTGCGCCATCGCACCCGAGAAACTGATGGGCGCGGGCTGCGCAGACGCGGGCTGCCCCAACACGTGCAGACAATGAACATTGTGGGCAGTCACGCCCAACACCAAGCAGGTTTTGTGTGCACCTTGCCCCACCTCTACCGTGACCACACGCTGACTGGGGCCCACCGCCACCGATGCCAGCACTTGCGCACTGACAGCAGAACCCGTGCGGGCTATTTGCTGGCGCTGCTGCCAGCGCTTGAGCAACCAGGGCAACGTCGCCAAGGCACCGATCATGATGAGCAGCACCAGCAGCGAGGAGGTAAAGCTGGCGCTACCCACGGCTGACGCGGCGCAGGCGCTCAGAAGGGGTGACCACGTCCGTCAAGCGAATACCGAACTTGTCGTTCACAACCACCACCTCGCCTTGGGCGATCAGGTAGCCGTTGACCAGCACGTCCATGGGTTCGCCCGCCAAAGCGTCCAGCTCGACCACCGAGCCTTGTGCCAGTTGCAGGATGTATTTGATGGGCACCTTGGTGCGACCCAGCTCGACAGACAGCTGCACTGGAATATCCAGCACCATGTTGATGTCGTTCACGGGCACTTCTGTACCAGCTGCACCCGTGTTGTAGGTGGGATTACCAGACAAGGGGCCGCCTTGCTCAGCGTCCAGGGTGGCTTGCCCGTCGTCGGTGGTTTTTTGCTCTTCTAAAGCTTCGGCCCAATCCGAGAAAGGGTCATCACCAGAAACGCTGTCGTTGTTGTTAGGGTCAGTTGCCATTCTTATCTCCGGTCCAATTCGAGTCTACGCCGCGCAGACACTGCTCAATGCGAACGGCGTATTTGTTGTTGTGCGTACCGTACTGGCATTCAAACACTGGCACACCGCCAATCGATGCACGAATACGGGGCTGACGATCCAGCTCAATAAAGTCACCAGGCTTCATGGCCAGCATTTGCTCGACCGTTGCATCTGCACGGGCAAGCTCAGCCACCAGCGTCACCTCGGCCGATTGAATTTCTCGCGTCAGCACTTTGACCCAGCGGCGATCCACCTCAATCGAGTCGCCTTGTGTTGACGAATACAGGATGTCGCGGATCGGCTCCATGGTTGCATAGGGCATGCAAATATGGATAGAGCCAGATACATCACCAATTTCCAGCTGAAACGCGGTCGACACCACGATTTCACTGGGCGTGGCAATGTTGGCGAACTGGGGCTGCATTTCCGAGCGCTGATAAGCCAGCTCCAGCGGGTAGATCCCATGCCATGCTTTTTTGTACTCATCGCTGATCACGTCCACCAGACGATTGATCACACGCTGCTCGGTAGCAGAAAAATCTCGACCCTCAATACGTGTTTGCAAGCGGCCAGCGCCACCGTACAAGGTATCGATGATGCCAAACACCAGTGATGGCTCACACACAATCAAACCATTGCCGCGCAACGGCCGAATGGCCACGATATTGAAATTGGTAGGCACCGCCAGCCGGCGCAGAAAAGCGCTGTAGCGCTGCACACTGACCGTACCGACCGAGACTTCAGGGCTGCGGCGGATAAAGTTAAACAAGCCAATGCGGAAATTGCGCGCAAAACGCTCATTCACAATTTCCATGGTGGGCATACGCCCACGCACGATGCGCTCCTGGCTGGAAATGTCGTAATTGCGGACTGAGCCTTCATCCACCTCTTCGGCATCGGATTTCTGGCGCTCGCCCGTTACCCCTTCTAAAAGGGCATCTACTTCCTCTTGCGACAGAAAAGAATCACTCATACCAATGAATCCTTGCGCTTATTGAATGATGAAGCTGGAAAACAGCACACGGCGTACCACGTTGCCACCACGGCGACGGGGGCGCTCGGCCTCTTCCTCCGCTGGTGCCGCTGTGGCACCCATGCCCAGAGGGCGCGTCACTTCGCGCAAGATATCGGCAGCCAGTTTTTCTTTGC
Source organism: Comamonas sp. CMM02 (assembly GCF_014851485.1). Classification (NCBI taxonomy): domain Bacteria; kingdom Pseudomonadati; phylum Pseudomonadota; class Betaproteobacteria; order Burkholderiales; family Comamonadaceae; genus Comamonas; species Comamonas sp. CMM02. Next base: position 14,796 of record NZ_JACUZW010000006.1, read on the forward strand.
CTTCGCGCAGTAGCAGCTCATCCGCCGTACGTTGCGAAACCAGCATCAACACGCCATTGCGAATGCTGGGCATGTATTGCTTGATTAACGTCGCAGTGGCTTCGTCTTGCAGCTCCAGCGTAATGCCGATCTGTGCGAAACGATCACCGCCTTGGTCTGCCAAATTCACCACCATGTTCTCAAGGGGCAAAAAGGTCGGCACTACAGAGACGGCCTTGGCCGATGACTCTTCACCGTCACCATAAGGGTCATCGTGCGATTTATTGGCTGTAAACAGCAGCACCGCTGCAGCAACGACAACGAGCAAGGCGACCACGGCACCGATAACGATCAATTTCTTGCTCTTGGCTTGTGCCGGAGCGGCGGCAGAGTTGGTTGCGGCCACGTTGTTTTCCTTGATGGATATAAGAAAGTTTGTTTCACCAAACTTGGGCTGAGCCTGCACTCAGCGCTTGTGCTTGCGCATGCAACACAGTCATAGGCTCATTATTGGCTGAATAGCGCGAAATCATAGCCAGAATAAAAGGCTCAAACAGCCGGTAAACAAATCGTCTGAGCTTCTCTGACAGCCCATGCGCTGCGCAAGGCGCGCATGAACATGTCGATCTTAGGCGTACAAATCCAAACCCTGCGCACGCTGGGGGCGCGTTGACGCAACTTCAGCAACGGGAACCGCCACTTGCGCATGCTGTGCTGGCCCACCCTGCCAGGGACCCGACGAGGCCTGCTGGCCTGAAGATTGCTGCTGCCCGCGGTCATCGGCCTGCACCGACACACCCGCCAGTTGCACACCCTGCTGCTCCAGCATTTCTCGCAATTGCGCCACACTGGCATCCAGCATCTCACGGGTCTGGGCCTGATCGGCGCGAAAAGTCACATGCGCCTCATTGCCACGCACACTCACCTGCACGCGCACAGCCTGCCCATCTTTATCCAAGACGACTTCGGCACGCTGCTGTTTGCCCTGCAGCCAAAAGCGCATGTCTTCAACCGGCGCATCGGCTTGCGCTTCGAATGCGGCATCTTGGGTTTGCTGCGTCTCCTGCACGGAATTTTCAGTGAGCCTTGTCCCACTACCCTGCCCTGCAGACAGCCACTCAGCCGCGGCGCCAGCGCTCTTGCCTTCAACACGCTCTGTCGCCTTGGGCTGTACCCCGGCGCTGGCCGCAGCCCACTGCTCAATCTGCCCCATCACCCGATGCAATGCAGGATTGGTCATGGCTTGGGGATCTTCCAGTTTCCACGCCCCTTGCAAAGCAACACGGCCCTCGCTGGCCTGATCGGTCTTCAAGCCTTCGGTCACCGCCTGCGCCACAGACTCAGCAACGTCTGCAGTTTGCGCAAGCAACGCCGATGCGGCCGCCATCGCAGTCTTGGCATCTGCCTCGACAGGAGCATTCAAAGCAGACTGAACCCCGGCAGCCACGGTGGCTACGCTCTGACCCAGAGCCACATTGGGCTGTGCACCCCACATCAAATTATTTGTCAGGACACCCGCCAGACCCGCGTCCTGCCTGGCCTGAAGGAAGCTGCCGTCTTGCAAGGCGGCATCGGCGTCTGAAACATCCAAACGCTGGGTCTGCCCCACCAGGCTGTCCAAACTCCATGCGCCTTGCAGCAACTCCAGACCTGGCACATAGGTTGCGTCACTCAAGGGCAACGTGTCAGTATCCATGCCGGCCAGCGCAGACATATTTCCGACTTGCAACGCTTGCGCAAGATCGCCGCCTTCACTTTGCGCACCTTTGAGCAGCTTGGAGAAAGCAGGCGCAGACACCTGCCCGTCTTTGGCTTCTTTGGGTTTTTCTGCCTTATCTGCTAGCTGCGACTTGGCAGCCGCAGGGGCTGTGGTTTGCTGAATGGCCATGGTTTATGCCTCTTGGAATTGCATTCCGAAAGTGCGCCCGATGAACTGCAAAGCTGCGCGCTCATCGGTCTGTTTCTGTTCACGGCGCATTTGCGCCAAAGCGATGTCACGCCGGCGGGTTTCCACTACTTTATTCAAGCTGCTCAACCGCAGCTCAGCTGCCATCAGGCCTTTTTGCGAGGCTTCCAGACGAATGGCTTGATCCGCTACAACCTTGGTCTGCAAATCGATGGCATGCTGCAGACGCTCCATGAACTGCCGATGGTGAAACATCACCTCTGGTTTCATTGCAGCACCCTCGCTGGCCCCCCAGCGCTGCTGCATTTCACTGGCGTAATTGTCGAGCTGCTCCATCTGGGATTTCGCCGCATCGCAGGCGCGCTGACGCTCACGCAGCGCCTGACGCGCTTCGTCTCGTTTACGTACAGCCATTTCAATGGCAATCATCAAAGCATTGAGCGACGACATCCACATCCCTCTCGTTGTCTATTACAGCTAATTCAAAACCGCAGCCATCTCCGCCAGCGACTGCTCCATCGAAGCAGACTCAAACATGGTTTGCTGTAGGAAATTGGCCATTGCTGGCTGCAGCCGTATGGCCTCATCCACCTGCGGATCGGAGCCGTTGGCATAAGCTCCTACTTGTATCAAATCTTTGCTTTTTTGATAGCGCGAATAGACGGCTCTAAAGCGTCTAGCTAACTCGAAGTGCTCGCGACTGACCACGTTGTGCATCACCCGCGATGCCGATTGCTCAATGTCAATTGCCGGGTAATGGCCTTGCTCGGCCAGCGCACGCGACAAGACGAAGTGACCGTCCAAAATGGCGCGCGACGCATCCGCAATCGGGTCTTGCTGGTCATCGCCTTCTGACAGCACGGTGTAGAACGCGGTGATGGAGCCCACACCATTCAAGCCATTGCCGCTGCGCTCAACCAATGCCGGCAGTTTGGCAAAACACGATGGTGGATAGCCTTTGGTAGCCGGAGGCTCGCCAATAGCCAGCGCAATTTCACGCTGGGCCTGGGCATAGCGGGTGAGCGAATCCATGAGCAGCAGCACATGCTTGCCCTGGTCCCGAAAATACTCCGCAATCGCGGTGGCGTAGGTGGCACCCTGCATGCGCAGCAGCGGCGGCGCATCAGCGGGCGCTGCAACGACCACGGCACGCGAACGATCCTGGGCACCCAGGATGTCTTCCACAAACTCTTTAACTTCTCGGCCACGCTCACCGATCAAGCCCACCACGATCACGTCAGCCTGGGTGTAACGCGCCATCATGCCCAGCAGCACCGATTTACCCACACCCGAACCTGCAAACAGGCCCAAACGCTGGCCACGGCCTACGGTCAGCAAACTGTTGATTGCGCGCACGCCTGTATCCAGGCTTTCGCGCACCGGCGCGCGTTCCATGGCATTGATCGGCTCACGATCCAGTGTCTGCGCCACCACATCGACCAGATCACCAACGTGATCCAGCGCAAAGCCTTGCGAGTCCACCACACGACCGAGCAAACCATTGCCCATGGGCAGACGCAACAAGCCTTTGGCCAGTGAAGGCGCTTCGGTGTCACCAAACCGCAGGGGCGAGACAAATGGCTCGGCAGGCGTGACGGTGGCTCCGCAAGACAGCCCTTGAATGTCACCCGCAGGCATCAAGAACGCTTTGTCGCCAGCAAAGCCAACCACCTCGGCCAAAATGGGCTCCCCACCGGGCATTTGCAAATGGCATTGCGAACCCACAGGCACACGCAGGCCGCTGGCCTCCAGCACCAGTCCCGTCAAGCGGGTCAGCGTGCCATGGCTGTGCAATGGCATGGGCTGGTTCACCCGCTCACTGCCCACACGCAGCATGTCCTGAAGCTGCGCGATGGTAGAGGTGAAGGGGGCGTTGTCAATTGCCATGGTTCGCACCTTCGTACCACGTGGACACCAAGCCCAGCGCTGCCACAGCACGCTGCCAGCGGCGCTCCAGGCTGCCATCAATTTGCGCGCCCTGGCTCTCTACCAGGCAGCCGCCCACAGCCACGCTGGGGTCTGCCAGCCATTCCACTTTGGGATTAGGCAAAGCCGCACGCAAATGTGTTTCCAGCTGCTTGAAGTCTTCGGGGTTCAAGCGCACCAGCGCCGGCTTGGTCTCCGCACCCAGCATATCCAGCGCTTCACTCACCACAGGCTGCAGAGCCTGGGGATTGCAACGCAGCTCCTGGCGCACCACCTGGCGTGCAATATCGGTAGCCAGCTGCAGCAGATCGGGGGCCATTTGCTGCTGCAGCCCCTGCAAGGACGATTGCGCCGCGTGCAGTACTTCGTTCAAACGCTGCGCAGTGTCACGCCCCAGGTTGTTCTGGTAATCGGCCATGCGCGCCTGCCATTCCTGGCCAGCCTGCTGCTGGCCTTGCTCCAACCCTTGCTGGTAGGCCTCCTGGCGAGCCTGCTCCAGTTGCTGATGCAGCTCTTGCTCAGAAAAAACAGGTGCTGCAGGCGGCGTTTCTTCAGCCACCGTTTCTGGCGGCAATTCTTCCAGCACTTCATCTACCGCAATGTCTGGAGCCTCTTGCGCCACAGGCAGCAAAGCTGGATCCATTGTCATTTCCGGCATCGCAGAAAAACCCTTGCGCGCGCCACTGCTCACACCACCAAAGCGCCACTGCCGAACACGTTGGTTGTCAATTTCTTCGCTGGGAATAAAACGTGTCATATGCGTCTAATCATCAAATCTCTGGCGGGCTTCAGACAAAGCTGTCTTCCGGGCCACCGCCCAGCGTGATCTGGTTCTCGTCGGCCAATCGACGCACCACCTTGAGAATTTCTTTTTGCTGGGCCTCGACCTCGGACAGGCGCATGGGGCCACGGGCATCCAGGTCTTCGCGCAGTGCAGCGGCCGCACGCATGGACATATTGGCCAAAATCTTGTCGCGCACTTCCATCGAACCGCCCTTGAGCGCAACGATGAGCGTCTCGGACGCCACTTCGCGCATCACCAGCTGCAGCGACCGGTCGTCCAGCTTGACCAGGTCGTCGAACACGAACATCTTGTCCATGATCTTTTGTGCCAGATCTGCGTCGTAGTTGCGGATGGTGTCCAGCACGGCCACATCAGAATTGCCACCCAACAAGTTGATCATTTCCGCGGCCGTCTTCACGCCACCCAGTGAGGTCTTGCGAATCTTGTCGCCACCCGCCAGCACCTTGTAGAGCACTTCGTTCAGGTCTTTCAGCGCCGAAGGCTGAATGCCTTCCAGCGTGGCCACACGCAGCACCACTTCGCTGCGCATGCGCTCGGGCAGTTGCATCAGCACAGCGGCAGCCTGGTCATATTCCAGATGTACCAAGATGGCCGCCACGATCTGCGGGTGCTCGTTGCGCAGCAGCTCCGCCACCGACACAGGGTCCATCCATTTGAGGCTTTCAATGCCGGATACGTCGCCACCTTGCAAAATACGATCCAGCAGCAAGGCCGCCTTGTCGTCACCCAGGGCACGGCGCAGCACTGCTTTGACATAGTCGCTGGCGTCTTCCACCAGCAGACTCTGGGCCGCGCAATCATCTGTAAAGCGCGCAATCACAAAGTCCACTTTCTCTTTGGAAACACCGCGCATGCGCGCAATGGTCTCGCCGAGCTTTTGTACTTCTTTGGGCGACAGGTGTTTGAAGACCTCGGCTGCCTCTTCCTCACCCAGGGACATCAGCAAAATGGCAGCGTCGTTCAGACCTCGATCATCCATAACAAACTCTTTGTGTTCCGTAGATAGTTAAGCGCACGTTGTCAGGACTTAGTGGCTGTTCTCGCCATTGACCCACGTCTTGACGATATTCGCCACGGCGATCGGATTCTGTTTGGCCAGCGCACGGGCTTGCTCCAAACGCAACTCTTCCACTGTGGGCTCTCCGGGCTTGGCCGGTGGTGCCAGCGCCGGGCGCTCCAGCTCTTCGGCTTCCAGCAGATCCAGTTGCTGCGCCAGCTCTTTCTTCTTGCGCGCCTTGAGCATGGGTCGCACCACACCAAACATCAAAATCAAAGCAGCCAGAACCAGGCCTACGGGCCACAGCACAGACTTGACCAATGCCAGGGTTTCGGGCTGCTGCCACACCGGCAGATCCGAGGCCAGACGCAGCTCCTGCTGGAAAGGCGTGTTCATGAGGTTGACCGAATCGCCGCGCTCAGCACTGAAACCAATGGTCTCGCGCACCAAGGCCAGCATTTGCGCTTGCTGCGCCTCTGACATGGCCTGCGGCAAGGCTGCCGCACCTGGCTCCACCGGGGTACCTGGCAGGTAATTGACCACCACAGCCGCTGTCATGCGCTTGATAGACCCCGTGCTGTTGCGTGTCACTCGAACCGTCTTATCCACTTCGTAGTTGGTGACCGATTCACGCTTGCTGCCAGGAATCGTCAAGATATTGGTGTTCTGACCATTGGCAGCCTGCAGTGTTTGCGCAGCGCCATTGATCGGTGCAGCAGCCGTCTGGGGTGGCTGGTTACTGGTTGCACCAGGCACACCTGTCGGGGGCACAGGTTCTTTTTCACCGGTAGCTTCCAGCACCTGCTGGCTTCGCACCGCGCTAGCTGCCTGACCCTGGTTGGGGGCATGCAACTCAGACGTGGACTCCGAGCGCGAGAAATCCAGTTCCGCAGTCACTTGGGCCTTGACATTACCCTTACCAACCACGGGCTCCAAAATATCCAGAATGCGCTGTGTGTACTGCTTTTCCAGCTGTTGCTGGTACATCAGCTGCTGCACATTCACCGGGCTTTCATCTGGGTTGGTGGTTTGCGAGAGCAGCTTGCCAGAGTCATCCAGCACGCTCACTGCACTGGGCACCATTTCTGGAACGCTCGAAGCAATCAAATGCACGATGCCGGCAATCTGCGTGCGGTCCAGCATGCGGCCGGGGTACAGCGTCAGCAGCACCGAAGCCGAAGGCTTTTGCTGCTCACGGAAAAAACCATTCTGATTGGGCAATGCCAGATGCACGCGGGCGTTTTGCACCGCAGACAAACCGAGGATCGAGCGTGTCAGCTCGCCCTCCAGCCCGCGCTGATAGTTCACACGTTCCTGAAACTGTGTGATGCCAAACTTGCTGGCCTCCATGATCTCAAAGCCCGAGACTGCGCCCTTTGGCAAGCCCTGCGTAGCCAGCTTCAATCGCACATCGTGGATTTTGTCTGCGGGGATCATGATGGCGCCGCCACCTTCTGTGTACTTGTAGGGCACATTCATGGTGGTCAGCTGCGCCACGATCGCACCACCGTCTTTGTCACTCAAATTGGTGAACAGCACACGGTAATCAGGCTGACGGCTAAACATCAAGGCAGCCACCAAACCAGCCACAACCAGAGCGGCCACCGCGCCAATCATGATGCGCTGGTTGCGGTCGAGACTTGCTACCCGCTGCGGCCATGCGCTGAGGCTTGTGGCGGGCGGAGTTTGTGCAACAGGAATTTCGGCAACAGCAGACATGTTCTTTCCAGATGGAGTGCTTGGGCTCGACACGGAACCCAACGTGTTGCCGATTATTCAAACTTCCTGCTTTTCCGTTCCCCAGATAAAGCGCCCGTTTCCCCACTTATTTGCGCAGATGCTTTGTTTGCAATTGCCTACGATTGCGCCATCGATCACATAAAGAGATCAAGGAAACACATCATGGACCTTCGACTTCATAGCGCTACCTCACCGTTGACCACACTGTCCAGCGACATGGCCCAGCGGTTGACCAAACCTGTGCAAACCGCAGAAGCTGAAGGCCATGGTTTTAGCTCCGCACTTGAAAACGCGCTGCGCTCGGTGAGCACCGCGCAAAACCACTCCACCCATCTGCAAAAAGAAGTGCAGCTGGAAAACCCCTCGGTCAGCCTGGAAGAAACCATGGTTGCCATGCAAAAAGCACAAATCGGCTTTCAAGCCACCTTGCATGTCCGCAATCGCCTGGTTCAGGCCTACACCGACGTCATGAACATGCAGGTCTGAGCACCTGCTTGTGCATGTTGCTCGCCCCCCGTGGCCAGCAACAGGCCCCAACGCTCACTCTGTAATTTATGGCCGCACCCTTCGGGTTGCGGTCTTTTTTTTGCCTGTATGCGTGCGGACATCTCGCGCATAGCGTGATCCAACACCTTCAGAGATATAGATAAAGTGAGCTAGCAGCGCAATCTATACAAGGACTTCAGCACTCTTTAGCATTGAAATCTTTGATACATAAGCGCTAACAGCTATGTAATTAAAACAGTCCCGCCTGCGCCAATAAAAAAGCCCATTCACCTTGCGGCAAATGGGCTTTCGCAAAACCTTGGAGGGTATCGCGATAACAACGTAATGACTCAGTGCAGCGCAGAGGTTGCAGGCATTTTGCCCATGTGCTCCAGCGTTGCCAGCCACGGTTCGGCCAGCACACGAATTTGTGCATCATTGCGCAAAATGCTCTGCATGATGCGTGTCTTTTCTTTGCGCTGCAGTGCCGTCAATTGCACCTCATGGGATTGCACGCGCAATTCACCAATCAGCACCGCACACGATCTTTCGCACTCCATCACAGAATCCCAGTTCTGTTGAATGGCAGCGGACAACATCTGAGCGCTCTTTGCCTCAATAGCCTTGTAGTAATCAAGCAATCTGTTCTCCTGCACAGCCACCACCTCACACGGTTTGATTCGCAGTGGGTCCAATTTCTTTCCAGCCTTGCGCCACGGGCTGCAAAAGCTTAATAACTTCTTCCACCAAAACCACATCATTGTGGGCATTGGCTTTCGTTAATTGGGCCACAGAATAGTCATAAAGCAGCCGCAAATTAGCAGCCAATTCACCGCCCTTTTCAAGGTCCAAGCCCAGCACTAGGCCCTCTTGCAAAATGCGCACAGATTTGGTGATATGGCGACCTTTTTCCTCCACATCACCGCGCTCCATCGCGCCGCGCGTGGCATTAAGGGACTGGAAAAGACCATCGAACAACATCTGGATCAACTGGTGCGGCGAAGCGTTCTCCACACCCGAATGCGCGCCCACCTGGCGGTAGGTATTGGCCTTGCTAAAACCTGGAGATGAAAACATGTTGATCCTTAACTCTTGTTCTATGACGCCTGGCCTGCCTGTCGCAGGGATCACACGCCCATTCAGAAAATTGGTCCGTCGAATACTCAAGCGTGTCCGACTTTGGTCCTTGCGACGTTACTTGGACTGGTTCCAGCTCGTCACCATCTGCGAGACGTAGGAATCCAACGCGTTGAGCGAAGACATCTTCACATCCAGCGCCGTGTATTGCTTGTACAGCCGCTCTTCCAGCGCCTGCGCACGATCATTCACCTTGGCTTGTTCTGCGCCATTGCTTTTGAGTGCTTTTTTCAACGCATCATCCTTGCCGTTGAGTGTGCCCTCATAGGCCAGCAGCTTGTCGGTGAAAGCCTTGAAGTTCACCGCAATGCCACCGTTTTGCCCCATGGAATCTGCTTTTTCCGCAAACAGCCCGCGCAGGTCGTCTACAGAAACAATTGCTTTATCCAGCTTGGTTTCATCCACCGACAACTTGCCGCCTTCCAGCATCTGAATACCGATGGAAGACAAGCTCTTGAACGCACCGCTGGTTCCAGACACACCCATGGTCAGCATACGCAGCGAGTTTTGCAAACTTACCGTGGCACTATCACCTTGCAACACGCCAGCGCCCGTACTTTGCGCAGCCTCATCCACTTTGCCCGCCTCTGTGCGCAAGCCCTTGGTGGATTTGGACAACAGATCATTCAAGGCGTTGTAGGCATCTACAAACTCCTTGATGTTCTTCTTCATCGTCTCGGTGTCGGCCTTGACCGTAAGCGTCGCGGCATTCGTCGTCACTTCAGATGCAGTAAAGGACAAGCCCGGAATGGTGTTGGCAAACGTATTGGAGCTCGACTCCACCACCACGCCATTCAACTCGACCTTGGCATTTTGTGCCGCCTGGGCCTGGTTTTGCCCCAGCTTGGTCAGTGAAGCATCAATATCGACACTGAACGCCTTATCTGTACCGCTTTCCTTGGAACGCATCATCAAGCGCTCTTTGCCGTCCACATCCGTGATCACGGAAGCCTGAATGCCCATGCCCGCCTCATTCACCTTGGCGGCGATCTGCGTCAGGGTGTCAGAGCTGGAAATATCAATTTCCTTGGTCGTCGTTCCCATGGTGAGCTTCATTTTTCCTGAGCTGCCCATGGATTCATCTTTGGCCAATGCTGCAGCACCTGCACCACCAATGACGGTGGTTTGCGACTGCGCCAGCTGGGTCACTTTGATGTTGTAAGTACCAGGCGTGGCAATCCCTGTCATCACCCCTGAGAGGGTGGAATTGCTGGAGCTGATATTCACCGTGTTCCAGGCACTGTCTCGCGCCAGCTTGGAAACGATATCGCCCAGCGTCGATGTCAGCGACTTGATCTCGCCGTAGGTCGAAATCTGGGTCTGAATTCCTTCGGCGCGCGTCTCCAGCTTTTTCAGTGGGGTTTTTTCGGCAGCCACCATTTTTTCAACGATCTCTGCAACATTAAGACCACTGCCGATACCCGCTGATGAAATTGCCATGGTGAAAACCTCCTGAATAAAGTGCGACGTTTTGCCTGAGGTGTCGCGTCACCCTGAGCAGACAGCTTGCACCGCCGCTTATTGTGACGCAAGCCGTTCAGACGCAAAAGCCCAAACAAAACCTGTAGCACCCGCCAATCCATCCGACTTACGAGCACAGCGCAACGCCCCTCGTCATGACTGATGTATCGACACGCCATGGCAAAACTTGAGATGTTTTGACAGCCCCACAGCTACCGCCAGTCAAGGCGAAAAAAGCATTCTTTCACGCAGAAAAAAATAGCAGACAACTCAAGCACTCCCAACCTAGAAACCAAAAAAAAAGACAGCCTTGTCTGCACAAGGCTGCCATTAAAAGCAAAACGTTCATTCGCTCCGTCCATCCAGCCCCCATGGGAGCCGAATGGACAGAAACCGTGATTAACGCAGCAGGCTCAGCACGTTTTGTGGCAACTGGTTGGCCTGGGCCACCATGGCCGTACCAGCTTGCTGCAGAATCTGCGAACGGCTCAGGTTGGCTGTTTCAGAAGCGAAGTCAGCATCAATGATGCGACCACGAGCGGCAGTGATGTTTTCGTTCTGGATGTCGATGTTCTCAACAGCCTTCTCGAAACGGGTCTGGATAGCACCCAGCTGGCCACGTGCAGCACTCACTTTGTCGATAGCGCTGTCAATCTTTTGCAGAGCATCCCATGCACCCTTTTGGGTGGTGATGTTCACATCCTCAATACCTTTTTCATTCTTCTCAGCGGCACCCGATACAGCACCCAGCGCAGCAGCAGTGCCGCCGGTCATTGTCACAGCAATAGCTGTGTAAGTACCGCCGTCCTCGATAGCACCACGCAATTCGATACCTGTGCCAGCATCGTTCAAGAAAGCGGTAACACCTGTGTCTGCAGTCTTGGAGTTGATTGCCTCCAGAACGCGGCCCAAAGCTTCCTTATCAGATGGCGCATTGTCCATCTTGCTAATCGTAGCTGTAGTTGTGCCTGCAGAACCTGTAATGGAGATCGTTACGTCAGCACCAGTCATCATGGCGCCTGTCACTGCCGGAGCAGCAATCGCTGCCTCGGAATAACGCGAGTTACCCAGCTCATCCACCTTCGTATTGGCCAGCGCACCCACGGTGATGTTGTCACCAGCGTTGGCACCTACCTGGAATACGCCGCCAGTAAAGCTGCCATCCAACAACTTGGCACCGTTAAAGGTTGTGGTTTTACCCACACGGTCTACTTCACTGCGCAGTTGTGTCAACTCAGCCTGCAGAGCTTCACGGTCGCTCTTGCTGTTGGTGGCATTGCTCGACTGCACAGCCAGGTCACGCATGCGCTGCAGCATGTCGCCCACCTTGCCCAGCGCGCCTTCTGCCGTTTGTGCCAGCGAGATACCATCGTTGGCATTGCGGGCAGCCACAGTCAGACCACGTGTCTGGGTGCTCATGCGCTCAGCAATTGCCAGGCCAGCCGCATCGTCCTTGGCGCTGTTAACACGCAGGCCAGAAGACAGACGCTGCATGGAAGTGCTCAGCGAACCGCCAGACAGCCCCAGGTTGCGTTGTGCATTGATGGACACAACATTGGTGTTGATGGTCATTGCCATTTGATTTCCCCTTTTAACTAACGCTCACTCTGTAATTGACGGTTCTGGCGATCCCCGCACAAGGTAAAACCCTGCATACAAAGCCTCCAGACCTTCTTTATCAGGCAGTTGACTACCCGTTCTTCAAGAGCCTTGCGCCGCACGTTCAGGTATTGCGCATGGCCCATGTTTGATAAAGCGAACGTGTCTGGCAGAGAGGCCCTGACACGTTCGCTGTCTTGTTACTGGAGCAGGCTCAGCACTTGCTGAGGCAGCTGGTTGGCCTGGGCCACCATGGCTGTACCGGCTTGCTGCAGGATTTGCGAGCGGCTCAGGTTGGCTGTTTCCGAAGCGAAGTCGGCATCGATGATGCGACCGCGTGCTGCAGTGATGTTTTCGTTCTGGATGTCGATGTTCTCGATCGACTTTTCAAAACGTGTCTGGATAGCGCCCAGCTGAGCACGTGCTGAGCTGACCTGGTCAATCGATTTGTCGATACGCTGCAAGGCTTCCCATGCGCCAGATTGGGTGCTGATGTCAATCCCATCAATACCTTTTTCCTGGCCCGCAGCAATATCGTCAATGTCTCCAGCAGCCACCAAAGTACCTCCACCAACACCGGTCACGTCTGCGCCACGGCTGTAAGTGATGGCAATGGTGTCAACTTCACCCGCCTTGTCAGCGGTAGCACGGAATTGAATCTGATTGACACCTGCAGCGTTCTTCTCGATGAACGCTGTTACGCCTGTGTCTGCAGTCTTGGAGTTGATCGCCTCGACAGCCTTACCCAGAGCCTGCTCGGCAGTCATATTGGCATCAGCCTTGATAGTCACCTTTTGGGCAACGGCACCTGCGCCTGCGCCTGTGATGCTGATGGTCGTATCCGCAGCGGTCATGCTGGCGGTTGCACCAGCGCCGAACATACCTGTTGCACCCGTCACATCCGTAGCGACAATCTCGCCAGATCCATACACCGAAGTACCCAGCTTGTCAGCACGTACATCGCTCAATGCGCCGACAGTGATGTTGTCGCCGGCGTTGGCGCCCACCTGGAACACACCGCCGGTGAAGCTGCCTTCAAGCAGCTTGGAGCCGTTGAACGTAGTCGTCTTGGCCACACGGTCCACTTCACCACGCAGCTGAGACAGCTCAGCCTGCAGAGCTTCACGGTCGCTCTTGCTGTTGGTGGCGTTGCTCGACTGCACGGCCAGGTCACGCATGCGCTGCAGCATGTCACCCACCTTACCCAGCGCGCCTTCGGCGGTCTGGGCCAGCGAGATGCCGTCGTTGGCATTGCGAGCAGCCACAGTCAGACCACGTGTCTGGGTATTCATGCGCTCAGCAATGGCCAAGCCAGCCGCATCGTCCTTGGCGCTGTTGACGCGCAGGCCAGAAGACAGACGCTGCATGGAGGTGCCCAGCGTGCTACCGGACAGGCCCAGGTTGCGCTGTGCGTTGATCGAGACGACGTTGGTGTTGATGGTCATGGCCATGATGCGATTCCTTACGTGCTAACGGTGTTCAATGAATGATTGCTTGGTCTGCCGGAGCATGGCCTCAGGCCTCTATGTGCCTTAGTTGGCAGCGCTTCTTTGGTTAAGTGCTGCATGCCTGCTCCGTACAAGACTGTTATCGGATCACTATTTTTTTTCTTTAGCTTTTTTTTCATTACTCCCCAACTTCCCTCTGAGGAATGGCATCACCACCAGTGATCACTGCATGCAAAGCCCCAAGAAAGTAGGTAAACCAAGCGCTTATTCACGGTATGTCGATGGCGTTGTCAAGGAAGAATCGTCCCCATCGCTAGCGTTGCCTGCTACGTATTCGTGCCTATGGTGCCTGTAGCGATGCAAAGCAACCCGCTTTTCCAAAGGAAACACAGCAATGGCCGCAACTATCAACACCAACATCGCCTCGATCAACGCGCAGCGTAACCTTGCGCTGTCGGGCCAGTCTCTCAACACGACCATGCAGCGCCTGTCGTCTGGCCTGCGCGTCAACAGCGCCAAGGACGATGCGGCTGGCCTGGCAATTGCTGAGCGCATGAATACCCAGGTCAAAGGCCTGACAGTGGCCTCGCGTAATGCCAACGACGGCATCTCGCTGGCGCAGACCGCCGAAGGCGCGCTGGGCAAGGTGGGGGACATGCTGCAGCGCATGCGTGAATTGGCTGTGCAGGCCGGTAACGCCACCAACAGCGCCAGCGACCGCAAGGCACTGCAGGCTGAAGTCAGCCAGCTCAGCGCTGAAATTGACCGGGTGGCCAAGCAAACCAACTTCAACGGCACCAAAATTTTGGACGGCAGCTTTGCTGGCGCCGTCTTTCAGGTCGGCGCTAATTCAGGTGACAACATCACGCTGGGCGCACTGGTAGATACACGCTCGTCACAGCTGTCATCGGTGTCGTATGCCAAAACCGAAGAAGCAAGCGTTGGAACAGCTACTCCGATCGCGGCAGGACAGCCTTTGGCGGATTTCACCGTACCGTCGGTAGGAGACATTGGCATTCAGATCACTTCTGGCGGCACCACAACCACCGTGTCCTTGGGCAAGCTGCCTGCCGCAGACAGCCCCCAACAGCGTTTGGGCCAAGTGGTAGAAGCCATCAATAAAAAGAGCGCTGATACAGGTGTCAGTGCCTATTTGACCAAGATTGAGGGCACCGAAAACTATAAAGTCGAGTTCATGTCTGAAAAGCTTGACGCCAATGGCGGCCCCGTACAAGTTCAGTTTGGCAGCATTACTGATCCAGCTGATCCCACAGGAACATTTGGCAGCCCCGGGGCAGACTTTACAGCCGCAATGACTGGCTTAGACACTGCGAACATTAACATCGCCGGTGGTACTGCTGGCGCAAGCTCAGTGATGGATGCGCGCGGCATTGAAGATGTGGATGTCAGCACCCAGTCGGGCGCATGGGTGGCGCTCAAGAAGATTGACAGCGCAGTTGACCAGGTCAACGGCGCGCGCGCCACACTGGGCGCAGTACAGGCCCGGTTTGAGAATACGGTGAACAACATCGACATTCAGGTAGAAAATCTCTCTGCCGCACGCGGTCGTATCATTGACGCCGATTTTGCGGCTGAAACTGCCAACCTGAGCCGCACACAGATTCTGCAGCAAGCTGGCACAGCGATGGTGGCGCAAGCCAACCAGATCCCGCAAAACGTGCTTCAGCTGCTGCAAGGCTAAGCCTAGCAGGCTCCATTTCTGAGCCAGGGCATAACCGCTTCAGCGTCTATCATTGGCGCCGAAGCGGTTTTTTTATTAACTTTTACACCCCGATTACCTATGACACCCCCCTCTATCGACCAATTCATTGACAACTTTCTGACCGCCGTGGATTTTCAAGAAGTTGTTGAAGTAACGCCAGAGACCAAACTCCAAAGTCTTCCCGAGTGGGATTCACTGGCGGCTTTGGGAGTGATCGTGATGTTTGACGTGGAATTTGGCAAAGCCATTACAGGCGACGACCTTAAAACTTGCACGACGGTGGCTGACCTGCACAAGCTGCTGGGCTAAGAATCCACACACTAAAGGACTGCCCATGGCGCTTTCCACTTTGCACAACGTACGCTTCGCAGGCATGGCGAGCTGCGTTCCACACCGCGTACTGGACAACATTCGCGACTGTCCACCTTCGCAACGCTCAGAGCGAGAGCGCTTGGTACGAAATATCGGCATTAAGACGCGGCGTATCTGCCCTGAATGGCAGACCTTTTCAGACTTGGCCTTGGTCGCTGCAGAAAAGTTACTGGAAGAGCTGCACTGGCATCGCGAGGAAATCGACGCGCTGATCGTCGTAACCCAGTCCCCCGATTACCTGATCCCCTCCACTGCCATCATTTTGCAAGACCGGCTGGGGCTGTCTCAATCAACCATTGCTTTTGACGTAAATCTTGGCTGCTCCGGCTACCCATTCGGCCTGCATCTGCTGGGCAGCATGATTTCTGCTGGCGGTGTGAAAAAAGCCCTGTTGCTAGTTGGTGACAAATGCGCCAACGTTAAGGACCCACTCTTTTCAGACGCTGGCACCGCCACAGCATTAGAGTTTGATCCTGACGCACCACCGATGTATTTCGACCTCAATAGTGATGGCCGCGGCAAAGGAGCGATCATGCTGCCAGCCGGCGGTCACCGCGAACCCTTTGGTGTACAGCACCTGATTCCAAAAAGGGACGAACACGGTGTAATGCACTGGCCTGCTGACCTAATTTTGGATGGCCCGGCTGTATTGAGTTTTTCTACCCAGCAAGTGCCACCTGCTGTGGAGCGATTACTGCAATACGCGCAAGTAGATAAGGCAGAAATCGACTATTTTCTTTTTCACCAAGCCAACCGGATGATCAACGAGACCATCCGCAAAAAGCTGGGGCTTAGTGCTGAGAAAGTGCCATCCACTTTGCCAGATCTAGGCAATACCAGCGGCGCATCGCTAGCGGTCACCATGACAGCGCGGCTGCATGAAACCCTCTCCACGCGCGGGCACAAGCTGCTGCTTTCTGGATTTGGTATTGGTCTTTCGTGGGGTTCCTGCATTCTTGATTTAGAAAATGCCGTCTTACCTCCCATGCTGGAAGCATGACGCAATGACGCCCACTTTCAATCCATTTTCTCTGGCGAGTCACCGCATATTGGTAACGGGCTCATCTTCAGGTCTGGGTAAAACCATTGCATTGACTTGTGCTCGCATGGGGGCAGAAATCATCTGCACTGGCCGCGATGCCCAGCGCCTGGCGCAGACACTGTCAGAATTAAAAGCAATCTCGCCACATGCACACCAAGCCATTGAGGCAGATCTGACAAAAGCCTCTGAACGCGATGAATTGGTCGCGCTTGTTGGGGCGGGAGGCACTATTAATGGCGTGGTTCACAGTGCAGGCATTTCACGCCTAAGCCCTGTACGCATGATGACTGAGCAGCACCTGCGTGAGGTTCAATCTATTAATGTAGATGCCCCCATGTTACTGACCCAGGCTCTGCTAAGGCGCAATTTAGTAGCTGCAGATGGTTCTATGGTGTTTATTGCCAGCATTGCCGCACACATTGGCGTCCCTGGTGTTGCCGCCTATTCGGGTACCAAGGCAGCGCTACTGGCCATGGTGCGCTGCTTGGCCATGGAGGTTATCAAACGCCGCATCCGTGCCAATTGTCTCTCCCCCGCACTGGTCGAAACCCCGCTACTGGAAGCCACCGCCACCATGATCGGCTCTTTGGAGCAAGAGCGTGGCAACTACCCACTGGGCTTTGGTAAACCTGAGGACGTGGCAAATGCAGTGGTTTTTCTGCTGTCTAACGCCAGCCGCTGGATCACCGGAACAACACTGGTCATGGATGGAGGTCTGACCATTAGTTAATTCATCCACACAGCACATATAAAAATTCATGGACAACATTCTCATTATTGGTGCTGGTGGTTGGGGGAGAGAAGTTCTTGCTCAGATGCAAAATGACCCCTCCTTCAATATCTCATGGACTATCAAGGGGTTTCTTGATAGCCGCGAAGACATTCTCCAAGCCTATGACTGCAATATTTCAATCCTAGGAAACCCATTAACTTATGAACCGGAGTTAGGGGATGCATTTGTTTGCGCTCAAGGGAATCCAAAAGATCGAAAAGAATATTCACAACCACTTTTCTTGAAGAATGGTAAATTCTTTCCAATTCTTACCAGAAGTCATATCTCCCCACGCGTAAAAATTGGTCATGGGGTTTTTGTCGCGGAGTACGCGCAAATAGGGCCGGATGTGATATTGGAAAATTTCTCCAATATTTCCAGCCAAACCATCCTAGGCCACGATGTGCAAGTCGGTGAATATGCACAGATTGGCGCCATGTCATTTATTGGTGGCGGAGCCAAAATAGGACGATTTGCGACCATACATCCTCATGCGACTATTCTTCCCGGTGTCCAGATAGGAGAAGAAGCTATCGTTGGAGCTGGTACTGTGGTTATTAAGGATGTCCCACCAAAAACAACTGTTTTCGGAAATCCTGCGCGAACCATATTCTCATCGTAATTCAGTCAGTTCCATGCAATCCATACTCAGCCATTTTCATTACACCGACCCCGGGATTCTTGAACAAGAGCGAAGCAAAATATTTCGTCAGCTTTGGCTTTTTGCTTGTCTGAGTAGTACTTTGGCCGCTCCCAATGCGTATGCCTCTCTCTCTTTGGCTGGGCAGCCTGTACTGATTCAAAATTGCAATGGAGAAATTAGAGCTTTTAAAAATCAATGCCCGCATCGCCTTGTGCCCTTGCAGGCTGAAGGATTTGGGCAATCTCCCATGCGGTGCCCTTATCACGGCTGGACATTCAATAATGATGGGTCGGTTAAAAGCATACCCCACGAATCTAATCTTTACAATTTTTCCTCAGAAGAAAGAGAAAAATTATGCATGAAACGTTATGCAGTAGAGATCGTGGGGAACATGATTTTCATCAATCTCAGTGAAAATCCATTACCGATCGAAAAGCAATTCACCCCAGAAATTCTCGACAAATTACGGGATATATCCACGTATTTCTCTGCACAAACAGCTCACATAACAGTTGAAGTTGACTACAACTGGAAACTTCAATATGAGAATGTCTTAGATTACAACCATGTTCCGTACGTTCATCCCCAGTCATTTCTTCCTTTATTAACAAAAGACAATTCCTCGAATTTAACAAAAAAGAAAATCGAGCAGCCATCTATTCCATTTTTCCCCGATGTACCCAGCACGCTAAATGCTCAAAGCTACCACACCAGGGCAGCATTGAAAATCCCCCCTCAACCATGGCACTCTATGGTTGATCGCTATGGTGAAGGCGGGTTTTTCGAGAATTTCTTTCTTTTCCCCAATGTGAATTTCAATTGCGCAGAGGGCATGGTTTTCAAGATTGAACAATATGAACCCTTGACCGCAAGCCGTACAGCTGTTCGATTCACAATGGCGGTTGCAAAAGAAAAACAACGTATTCGTGCATTACCTGCAATTTTGAGTGGATGCATACGCAATGATGTCAATGTGCTTCATGAAGATCGAATGTATCTTGAACGCTTGCAAAAAGGCCTTCATGCGGGAAGCCCCAAAGTTCATCATGGGCAATATGAAAGATATCTTATATCTTTCGCACAGGTTTATGAAAAACTCTTGAAGGGAGAGCGTCCATGGTAATTACAGAAAAAATAAAAGAATCTGTTCACATCATAGGATACGGTACTCTTTTTGATGAAATCGTCGCAGACAAAGCCGCTTATTCTATTTCTAGCGAGCTTATTTCTCACAGCATAGAAAGCATTGCTTCATTAACCGAAAATTCATCCGCTTCTATTTTTTCTAAAATTCCACAGAAGTCCCTTGTTTTCGTCGCACTTGATGAACATGCACTGAACTACATACGCTTGGAGCAGCTGTACATGCCTGCCAAGCTTGCTGGCCACAAGTTAATCAGTCTTATTCACTCCAATGCTTATGTTTCACCCAGCGCAAAGATTGGTGAAAACGTGCATATTGGCTCTCACTCCATCATCAGCAGCAAGTGCACGTTGGGAGCCAATGTATTAATTTCCTCTCAAGTACGCCTGGAAAATAGTGTGCAGATAGGTATGCATTGCTTCATCGGTGCTGGTAGTAGCGTTAGCTCTCAAACAAAGATTGGACGTCATTGTGTGATTGGAAGCAATGTACATATTGGTAAAGATTTGGAAATAGGCAATCACTGCATCATTGATCAACCAGGAACCATATGGAATAAGCCACTTCAGGATGGCGCTTTCTTGGAACCTGGTTTTCAAACTCCAGCCTTGATAGCTGGGATTGGCTACTCTTTCCGTACTTTTTAAAGTACCTGTTAAATAAATATCAAATTTTCAGCATCAATAGCAACCCAGGAATATAAATGTCTACATCTGCAGAAGCCTCACATACTACTTACGAAGACCAATATTTTGAAACCATAAAAAAATTGGAAACAACCCCTAGCAGTCTTCTGCTTCGTAAAAAAGCTGCATATTTATCTCTATTTCTTGGAAAAATTGATGAGGCCTATCACTGGTCCGTCAGTTTGAATTTTTTTCACGACCCATCTTTACAAAAAATTCGCCAAAAAAGAATTGAATTATTTAAGAAAAATTTAACGCCAGATAATGAATACCGAGTCACGCAAGGAATTTTTTCATTAACTGAAAACAAAAATAATAAAAATCCTCATGAAGAAGAAGTTTGGAATAGCAATCCCCACCGTGAGGATTTAATTAAAAAAATTCTCTCCTGGAAGTCTGTTAATTTTTATAAATATAAAATTTTCTCTAAGACATCCATCAAGAAAATTAAAGAATCTATTGCACCATGTTCATACGAACCCGGCGCTGCAATGAATTATTCAGGCGATTACAAGAATTTCCCAAATATAATTATTGGATATTGGTATTACGCAGGATTCATCTATCACAAAGAAAAGACTATTCCTGTAATTTTCAGATTGCCAGAATATCCCAGCGACGATCAAGAAATAGATTTCTTCACCGAAGAAGACCTTTCTTTGGATATCCAAGGTGGTGAATCTATTATTTGCTATTTTTCCCAAAAGCCTGAAACACAAGATGCATGGCTGGAGTGCAAATTAAAAATCCATTCTATCTTTTCGCAGAATAATCAGCAGTTTGGATCCAAGTATGCTTTCTACCAGGGCCACGAAGCATGGGGTTTGCCTGGGCAGCGCCCCACACTAGAAAGAATCAAAGAATATTCGTTAGAAAAATGGATTCAACCTCATCACGACATTCTTGATATAGGCTGCAATATCGGCTGCTTTGGCATTGAGGTTTCTAAAATATCCGCTCAATATACGGGGTTCGACATTAATCCTGATTTGATCGAAATTGCTAACACCCTTGCTCTGAACAAAGAAATAAAGAACTGCAATTTCCTCACCACTGACTTCCACAGCTTCATCAAAAACAACGATAAAAAATACGATTTTATTTTCTCGTTCGCTGTTCATGGATGGATCGGATTGCCCATGAAGGGCTATGTTGAAATACTGCAAAACTTACTCAACCCCAATGGTTTTGTTTTGATAGAAAGCCACGATGTAACCAATGATGCCGAACTTCTTAAATTCTTCCGAAATATGCCGGCCTTCTTAGAAGCTAAATTTTCAATTATTCACCAGGGCATTCTTAAGGACGACAACAAAAGAAGACGTTCATTCTTTATTTTCCAGTACAACAAAAACGAATAACAATCAGAATCTCATAATTAATCGCGCCATATTGGCGCGATTTTTATAAATAACTTTAAAATGAATACAGAAATAAACCATCAGCATCACCAGATTTCTTTGGGTCAGCCACCTGCAGAAAAAATAAGTATTTCAAAATCAGACATGATGCGCTGTATTTATAGTTTTTTTGACAAAAAACATATTGATCGAGTTTATTATTTTATTCAATGCTTAGATGATGATTCGAAAAAAAATCTCCCATCCTGGGTCACAGGAAATTTAGAAAATCTTTTAAAATACGAAAAAGAATATTTAAGAATTCACTTTAATCCCATACAGTTCCGCAAGCGATTAACTGAGATAAATCCAGATTTTTTATGGAAAAACACCATTAATTTAAATGGTGGCAATGCAGCCTTAGATATCTTGCTACATACAGCAACTCAACATGGGCAAGAAATAAAAATCATAGAAAGAATATACGCAGACAGAGTTAATATTCAAGAAATTGAAACTCTTCAAACGCTTATAAAAACTGAAAATCTTCAACTTAAATCAGCAAAATCCCTCGGTGTGCTTCAGAAGGGCGATTATTACTTCTGTTTTGATGAATATATAGAAAATGGACGCCATCCAGATTTAGAAGAATTCCAGGATACATGGCATAAAAAATCAATCATCCATCTCTGGAACACGGCCTCCGCCAAATTCACTTCAATATTCAACGAAATCCCAATTGATAAAAAAAGAATAACACTATTACTTTCAGAAAAAAGTAAAAATAATAACGCGTCTGTCAATGACTATATTGAGAATATATTTTCAATATCTCAGAAATCTCGCTCATTCATTTATCACAGCGACCTTCACAGATTTAATATCTTAATTCTGCCAAAAGATGATTTCCGAATTATCGATTGGGCTGGCTGGGCAGTTGCTAAAGTTGGCATGGGCTACCCTGTCAAGAGAAGAAAAAATACTATTGATTATTTTTCGAACGAAACAATATCCAAAATCGTACACTCATATTTCGTGGAAACAACTGGCGTAACTTTGGAAGAATTTACTGCAAATTTTGTACTATTTAATGCACAGTATTCACTAGACATTGATCCAGAATTATCTTATCGATTCTTGAATTATTTTTCAGATGTGTTTTTCATGGAACAAAGTTCATAGAAAACTCTAAATCAAAAAAACTTATCAAATATTAATACCCAGGCACTTGTATCATGCTTCAAAAACTTAGCACATTTGATCTAATAAATTCAACCTATATCGCCCAAAGTATTTACACACTCATAAAAATAGACATATTTGATAAGCTGATTGCCGGAAAATCCTCATCCCAGAACCTTGCCAACTCATGCAGCATCAATGCTGCAAAGTTGCAAATATTATTAGATTTGGCAGTTTCAATGGATTTCCTTGGTCAAAAGGATAATTGTTACTTCCTAAGAAAGAAGGGGATGAATCTAACACGAGCGGTCAATTCATGGGAACGTGACTATTTCACTATTTGGGCTGAGGGATTGCAATCTGCGGCAGCGCAAACTCCAGCATGGTTAACACAGGACATGAATGCCTATGAGACGGCGAATGGAGCCACTATCTGGGAGCACTACCGCACCAATCGCGCGCTAGGCAAATCATTTGAAAAATTTCAGGATCGAATTTCTCACTTAGCACATCTTCCTGAATTGACGAAAATCATTCAATTGCATGCAGGCGAACGATTTTTGGATATTGCAGGGGGCAAAGGTGCATTGGCCTTTCAACTGGCTATACAAAACCCTCAAGCGGTGGGTGCAGTGCTTGATCAGCCCCATATGGAACCTATATTCCAAGAACATGCACTAGAAGTCGCAGAGCAAGCTGGGGTGGCGCAAGTAACATTTATTGTTGGCAACATGCTCAAGCACATTCCCACAGGATTCAACACCTATTTGATTAAGCATGCTTTGCATGACTGGGACGATGAATCAGTTTGCACTGTCCTCATGAATATTGCTCAGACAATGGATTCATCTTCCCGGCTACTGATCATTGAAGGCGTCAAACAACCTCAGCACAAGGACAATGTACTCATGCAGGCCCGTGCTTATGAACAAGCCATCTGGACTTGCGGAAAATTGAGAACGCTTTCCGATTTCGAAAATTTACTTCAACGTTCTGGATTGAAAATACGAGATATGCAAGAAACCAATGTATTTGATCTCAGCATTCTGGAATGCATAAAACAGTAAATTAATCCTGTGCTTTTACTACATCAGTTATTACATCGATTATTCGCTGACACTGATTTTGGCTCATGCCAGTAAAGAAAGGCAATCCTAATACGGTCTGTGTCAGTGCTTCAGCATTTGGCACTGCCAACGACAAGCACCGATGCTGTAATGCATCCATGTGATGCAGCAGGGGCTGATACCAGCGGCGCGTCATGACATTGGCTCTTTGGCATGCTTGCTCTAATGCATGGCGTGCAGCCATATTAGGCAACTTGGCGCATAGCAACGTAGGTGCTTTTAACGGTCCTCCGGAGCCCTCAGCCTGCCAAGACAAGGTGTGATCACTGATTAGGTTTATTTTTCTTATTAAATCACCCTGTAACTCACGTCGTTTGCTGGCATAAATTTCCCATTTTTTCAAAGAAGCCAAGCCAACAGCTGCGTGGTATTCACTCATTTTGGCATTAGTTCCAGGAGCGACTAGAAAACCGGAAGGCACAGAAGCAGAAGAATTAAGATTGATACCAAAATTGGAAAGCTGGCGTACCTTATTAGCTAGATTTGGACGAGTGGAGATAACCAATCCTCCTTCACCCGATGGCAAGCTTTTCGTGGTGTGCAAACTGAAAACCAAGGTTCCTTCTGCATTTTGCAGCGATTGGCTGCCATATGCCGCTGCTGCATCTATGACGACCGGCAAACCTGTATCTCGTTCAAATTCTTGCCATGCCTGCATGTCATGCGGCATGCCAAACGTGGCTACAGGCAATACAGCATCTATGCGCATGCGCTCGCAAGCAGCACGCGCAATTTCAGGTGTGAGCATCCATGTGCTCGCATCCACGTCCGCAAGCACCGGTTGATGCCCAGCTCGGATCACTGCCGTGGCCGTAGCAACAAAGGTAAAAGCAGGCAGTAATATGCGGGAGCCCGAAGACAGATCGAGCGCTTGCAATACCAATTCCAAGGCAAGCGTTGCATTTGCAACGGTGACAAGCTGCTCTTTCGGCACATCGAACTGCACAGAAAACTCTGTTTCCAGCTCCTGGACCAAGGGACCAAAGTTCGAATATTGCCGAGCTTTGTGCATGCGCTCAAGCCAGGGCAGCAGCTCCTGCGGAGACGGCATATCCGGAACCAAAAGAGGTATCCAGGTCGACTCTTTTCGCTCACTCATGACATCGTTTCCGTGTCAGCAAGCAATGAGCTCAAAGCAGTCTCGGTACTTAGCGCTTTGCGGTGACCATGTAAATAGTTCAGCCACATAAGCCGATAAGCCTTCTCCAGCTCCTTCGTGCGGGAACCATAGTCCATCAATACAGATTTTTTAAGGCAAGTGCGCGACTGCGCCCTTATTTGCACCAGACGCTGTGGCGAATTCATTAAGCTCAGCGCCGCATCGATGTAGCTCTGCGCATCTTTGGCGACTTCGCCCAGAGGGGCAAGCTTTCCGCGCAACATGCGTGCCGTGGATGCATCTACAGCGCGCACAGCATCCATGGCAACAATAGGCAGGCCCATCCACAAAGTATGCAAAGAAGTCGTGCCTCCGGATATGGGCGAAGTGTCCAGTGCAACATCGGCAATGTGACCCAGCTCCATAAAGTTTCTCAACGGTTGCTGCTGCAGCACTGACACGCGCTCCAATGGCATGCCCGCTGCTTGCACGCGCGGCTGCATATGCGCCTGGGCTGCGTCCGCGTTTTCTTCTTTGACCACAATAATGAGACGAGCGTCGGGGCGTGCCTGCAATATCCGAGCCCATATCCGCAGCATTGCATCGGTAATTTTGGCAGAGTTGTTGAGCGACACCAGGGTGGGATAGCCGTTGCGCAGCATGGGAGGCTCTGCAGATAGCGGCGCATACGCAGGCGGCACATAGCTAGACATGCAAAATAAGTAAAACAACGCTTCTGAGTAATAACCACCATGGCCTGGAGGTGCTACGCCAGCATCCACCAGCCGGTAGTCCATTGCTTTCATGCCCAGTGTCTGCATATAACCCAGCCAGGTCACTTGCACGGGCGCTGCGCGCCGGGCAAATACACCCAGGCGATGGCCATGGGTAAAGCCGGACAAGTCCACCAGTACGTCGATGCCGTCCTGCCGGATTTTTTCGCAGACCGTTTCATCACTGTCAGCCTGTATCTCATGCCAGTGCGGCACCAGGGCGCGCATTTGCGTGGTGACTTGATCCGAGGGGCCGTTGGAATAAACATGCACCTCCACATCATTGGGGTTGTGATGCTCGAGCACCGGCTGCATGAAAAATGCCACGGAGTGCTCTCGAAAGTCTGCCGTCACATAGCCAACTTTGAGTCTCTTTCGCGGATTGCGGTCTGCCACTTTCAAGGGTTTGGCATTGCGCGTGAGCGGATCGGCAAAGCGTTTGCCCCAGTCTCGGGCCATTTGCAGTGCTTTCATCGGGTCGCGGCTGGTGTGCGCATGCAGGTAGGCGCGCAGCATCCAGTCGCCACTCTCCGATGACTTCTTCACGACTTTATCAATCAGATCACATGCCTGTTGCTGCTGCCCCATGCTGAACAACGCCAAAGCCCGCAAGCGATTGGCCGCATGCAATTGCGGGTTCAAGGCAATTGCAGTTTCCAGTGCGGCAATGGCATCGGTCCAGTGCGCCATGCGTGTGTAGACGTGCCCAATCAGAAGCCACAACTGAGCATCAGCCACGTGCTCCTTGGCCAGCAGCATCAACTGCGTCAGTGCTTCCAGAAATTGATGCTGGGGCACTAGCGTAGTGTTGATTCGATGCAACTCCTGCTCCAGCGTCACGGGGGCAGCAGAAAAAATGGGGGCGCTCATACACAGTACTCAAGAAAATGGGGTGATCTGCCGATAGACATATATCTCCAGCCTATCCGAGCTTGACTCCCTCAGGCCCAACCCAAACCAAAAAAGAAACGCTGGCTTTTGTGCCAGTTCCGTCTTTTGATTGGCATTCAGTCTGACAGAATCACCACCATGCTTGTCCTTATTGGTTACATCATCGCCTTCGGCTGCGTCTTCGGTGTTTACGCTCTTCACGGCGGAAACATGGGCGTACTGGGCAAAGCCCTCCCATTCGAAATGGCCACCATTGGCGGTGCAGCGATTGGCGCCTTCATTGTGAGCAACCAGCCCAAGGTGCTCAAAGCCACGATGGCGTCGATTCCTTCAGCGCTCAAGGGATCCAAATTTACCAAAGCACGCTTCATGAGCTTGCTGGCCTTGCTCTATGACTTGCTGCAAAAAGCCCGCAAAGAAGGGTTGATGGCCATTGAAATGGACGTGGAAGAGCCTGAAAACTCTGAAATCTTTCAAAAATATCCAGACCTGATGGCCGATCACCATCTGGTCGAATTCATTACCGACTATCTGCGCATGATGGTGTCGGGCAATCTGAATTCACATGAGATCGAGTCCTTGATGGACAACGAAATTGAAGCCCACCACCAGGAAGGTCATCGCGTTGTCGTGGCGCTGCAGCGCCTTGCCGGTGCGTTGCCGGCCTTCGGTATTGTGGCTGCGGTGCTGGGTGTGGTGAACACCATGGGCTCGGTTGGCCAGCCTCCTTCTGTGCTGGGCGGCATGATTGCCTCTGCACTGGTGGGTACATTTTTGGGGATCTTGCTGGCCTATGCGCTGGTCGAGCCTTTGGCAGGGCTGGTTGAACAGCGCCAGCAGGACGGTCACAAAGAGTTCGAGTGCATCAAGTGCACCCTGATTGCCAGCATGCAAGGCTACAACCCGCCCACCGCCATTGAGTTTGGCCGCAAGGTTCTTTACTCAACCGAACGTCCCGGCTTTCTGGAGCTGGAAGAGCACGTCAAGAGGAAGTAAGCGATGCCGCCCCCAAACGCCCCCGGCGGTGCTCAGTCCGGTGCAGCCAATGAAAAGAAGCTGCAGCCCATCATCATCAAGCGCATCAAAAAGGGTGACCACGGCCACCATGGCGGTGCGTGGAAGATTGCCTATGCCGACTTCATGACGGCGATGATGGCGTTCTTTTTGCTGATGTGGCTGCTGGGCTCCACCTCCAAAGGCGATCTGCAAGGCATTGCCGCTTATTTCAACTCACCACTCAAAGTGGCGATGAACGGGGGTGATGGCTCGGGCAATAGCTCCAGCATCATTCCTGGCGGCGGTACTGATTTGGCGAAGGTGCATGGCCAGGTCAAACGCTCCGAGGCGGATGAAAACGACCAGAACCGCAAAAACATGCGCCAGCAGCGTGCACAGCAGGATGCCCAGCGCATCAAGGCATTGCGCGCCAAGATTGACGCGATGATCTCCAGCAATGCCACGCTGAACGAATACCGGTCACAAATCCGCATGGACGTGACCCCGGATGGCTTGCAAATCCAGATTGTGGATGAACAAAATCGCCCCATGTTTGACATCGGCAGCGCCATCGTCAAGCCCTATATGCGAGATATATTGCGCGAAGTTGGCTCTGCGCTCGGTGGGGTGGAAAACCGCATCAGCCTGGCTGGCCACACCGATGCAGCGCCGTACGGCTCGGGTGACAAAGGCTATAGCAACTGGGAGCTGTCCACAGACCGCTCCAACGCTTCGCGCCGCGAGCTGGTCTCGGCCGGCATGCCCAATGACAAGCTGGCGCGCGTAGTAGGTTTGGCGGCCAGCGATTTGCTCTACCCTGACGAACCACGCGCCGCACAAAACAGGCGTATCACTATTACCGTGCTCACGCACGAGGCAGAAGAGCGTTTGCTAGGCAAGCAAACCCCATCTGTCTACCAAGACAGCAAATTGAATACGGAAAAGCAGGAGAATCACCCTCCAGCATCGCAAACTCCGTGACAATTTGTGAAATCGGACGAAACCCGTGCTTTGCACAGGCTTCATTCAGTGCATATTTGACCGAAAGGGTCCCCCGTGGCTAACAATGCCCTTCGCTTTTTGATCGTTGACGACTTCTCCACCATGCGCCGTATCGTGCGTAATTTGTTGAAAGAAAGCGGTTACACCGAGGCCGATGAGGCTGAAGACGGTGTCGTTGCGCTGCACAAGCTGCGCAACAGCAAGTTCGACTTTGTCGTTACTGACATCAATATGCCGAACATGAATGGTTTTCAGCTGCTGACGGAAATCAAGTCAGATGAAAAGCTCAAACACCTGCCCGTCCTGATGGTGACCGCCGAAGCCCGCAAGGAAGACATCGTCGCTGCGGCCCAAGGTGGGGCTGCCGGCTACATCGTCAAGCCTTTTACCAAGGCAACGCTGGAAGAAAAGGTCAACCTGATCTTGAAGAAGGTTGGGTTGGGCTAAGTTCATGGACCAAGCAACGCCCCCCAGCGATACATTACCTGCGGGCTTTGACCAGGGCAATGTACACACTCAGATTGGTCTGCTGACGCGTCAGTTGCATGATGCGCTGCGTGAGCTTGGCTATGCGGAGCGCTTGCGCGGTTCAGCACAAGAGTTGCCGGATGCACAAAACAGACTGTCCTATATCGCGCGCCTGACCGGAGAAGCGGCCGAGAAGGTGCTGACGCTGGTGGATGACGCCAAGGACCGACAGACCGACATCGTGGCGCAGACCAAGAAGATGCGCCAGTCGATGATTGCTGACCCGGTGGCCGCGGTGGCCAAGGGGCACATCATGAATTACCTGGAAGACATGGAAAAATCCACGGAAATCGTGGACAACCAGTTAACCGACATCATGATGGCCCAGGACTTTCATGACCTGACCGGACAGGTCATTGCCAAGGTGGTGACGCTGGCAGCTTCCATTGAGTCACAGCTAGTCACGCTGCTGGTGCAGACAGCACCTCAGGCACCTGAACCTGCCAGCGCAGCAGTGGCCCCTTCTGTGGTGACGGCCGCTGCGGTGGTTGCTGCCGATGAGGCAGACGATCTGTGGGCCGCTGCATTGGCCGAGTCTTCCGAGCCAGCAGCCCCGCCTACGGCACAGCCCGTGCATCCCAAGCTGGAAGGCCCCGTGGTCAACCCAGACGCGGAAGATGTGGTGACCTCTCAATCCCAAGTGGATGATTTGCTGGCCAGCCTGGGTTTTTAAAAACAAGAGCTACCAACGCCTATCTAATGGATGTTTCGTATACTTTTAGCTTGCAAAGATCCATCTCATAAGCGCTGATAGCTCGTTTTAATGTAGCAATCTACTGCCGCCTAACAGATTGCACGGCACCCGCCACCGCTGCGGGCGCTGAAATAGCACCCCCTGTGGCTCGCTTTTCCCGCTTTAGCGATTTGACCGCTTGCGGACAATGGCATGAGACCTTTCCCTCATGCCGTCATGGAATCGAGCCAAGATAAATCCCTCCCAGCCACAGGCCGGAAACTGCAGAAAACCCGCGATGACGGGCAGACTTCGCGTTCCCGCGACCTCGGCCACCTGGCGGTGCTGGGCGTGGGCTCGCTGCTGGTCATGATGGGCGGCCCGACCCTGATGCACCACCTGCGCATTGCCATCAGCAAGCAACTGTCTTTTGATGCCAGCACCGTACTGGTGCCTCAATTGATGGTGGAGCGCCTGCTGGAGATGGCCATGGTGGGCGTGATGGGCTGCGTGATTTTTGCTACGGTCATCAACGTGGCATCCATCATTGCCACACTGGCGTCGGGCGGCTGGATTTACAGCTTCAAGCCCATCATGCCGAAGTTCAGCCGCATCAATCCGATTGCAGGCCTTGGCAACGTATTTTCCAAACAGCAGATGGTCACAGCCCTGAAAAATGTGGTGCTGACCCTGATTTTGGCCACCGTCGGCTGGTTCCATATCAAAACCGGCATTGTCGATCTGTCCAGCCTGCCTGCCCTGGGTGGCGCGGCCGCGCTGGCCAAGGTGGGTGACTGGATTGTCAGCGGCATGATCATGCTGCTGGTGGTGGTGTTTGTGGTGGCGGTCATCGATGTACCGCTGCAAAAGGTGCTGTTCTTGCAACGCCTGAAGATGAGCCACCAGGAAGTCAAGCAAGAACACAAAGAGTCCGAGGGCAGCCCCGAGCTCAAAGGCAAGATTCGCCAGAAACAGCGCGAAATCGCCCAGCGCGCCAGCGTATCGGCCGTGCCCCGCGCTGACTTTGTGGTAACCAACCCCACGCACTACTCGGTGGCTCTGTGCTACGACGAGAAGACCATGTCCGCCCCGCAAGTGATTGCCATGGGTGCAGATCTGGTGGCGCTGAAGATTCGAGAAGTGGCCAAGGCCCACGACATTCCTGTACTGGAGTCGCCCATGCTGGCCCGTGCGCTGTATGCACATGCCGAAATTGATCAGTCCATTCCGTCCACGCTGTACACCGCCGTGGCACAGGTCTTGGCCTATGTTTACCGCCTCCAGGCCGCCATGCGCGGCGAGGCTCCTGCACCGGGCGAGCTGACGCAACCCCACGTGCCCCCAGAACTTGATCCGCACACCAAGCGTGCTGCGGCAGCGAAGCCTTAAGCGATAGAAAGCACTGCACCCCATGAGCACTGCATTGATAAAGAACCTGCAAGCGTGGAACACCAAGAACGGCTCGGTCATCCAGAGCTTGGCTGCGCCCGTTTTGGTGATTGCCATTCTGGCCCTGATGGTCCTGCCCATCCCACCGTGGCTGCTGGACACGTTCTTTACGCTGAACATTGCCACCGCGCTGATGGTGATGATGATTGCCGCCTACATGGTCAAGCCGCTGGACTTTGCGGCTTTTCCCTCGGTGCTGCTGCTGACCACGCTGATGCGCCTGTCGCTGAACGTGGCATCCACCCGCGTCGTGCTGATGGAAGGCCACACCGGCCCAGGCGCAGCGGGTGCGGTGATTGAAGCTTTTGGCCACTTTCTGATCGGCGGCAACTTTGCTGTGGGCTTGATCGTGTTCGCGATTTTGGTGGTGATCAACTTTGTGGTGATTACCAAAGGCGCGGAGCGCATTGCTGAAGTGTCTGCGCGCTTTACGCTGGATGCGATGCCCGGCAAACAGATGGCCGTGGACGCCGACTTGAACGCTGGCCTGATTGACGAACCCGAAGCCAAGCGCCGCCGTCTGGAAGTGCAGGAAGAAGCCAATTTCTTCGGCTCCATGGATGGTGCCTCCAAGTTTGTGCGCGGCGATGCCATGGCCGGCATCTTGATTTTGGTCATCACCATCGTTGGTGGTTTCATCATCGGCATGGCACAGCACGGCCTGAGCGCTGGTGAGGCGGCCAACAGCTACATTTTGCTGGCTGTGGGCGATGCGCTGGTCGCACAAATTCCAGGCCTGCTGATCTCGGTGGCTGCAGCCATGGTGATCTCGCGCGTGGGCAAAGACAACAACACCGGCCAGCAAATTGCGGCACAAATGCTCGGCACCCCCCGTGCGCTGGCCATTACTGCAGCGATTTTGATCATGCTGGGCCTGATCCCCAACATGCCCCACACCGTGTTTCTGGGCATGGGTGGCTTGTTTGCCTATGGCGCATGGCTGATCTACCGCAGGAACCAAAAGACGGCCGAACAAGCCCAGTCCGGCGGCGCGGCTGAAGCGCCCATGCCCGGCGCGCTGGCTGCACCTCAGCAAGATAGCGAAGCCACCTGGGATGATCTGCAGCCCGTGGATCTGCTGGGGCTGGAGCTGGGCTATCGCCTGATTGCACTGGTAGACAAGAAGCGCCAGGGCGATTTGCTCACCCGCATCAAAGGGGTGCGCCGTAAATTTGCACAGGAAGTGGGCTTTTTGCCACCTGCCGTACACGTGCGTGACAACCTGGAGCTCAAGCCCAGCGCCTATCGCCTGACGCTGCGCGGCGTGATGGTGGGCGAAGGCGAAGCCTTCCCCGGCATGTACCTGGCCATCAACCCCGGAGGCATCAGCACACCGTTGATCGGAACTCCGACGACCGACCCTGCCTTTGGTCTGCCCGCGCACTGGATCGACGAACGCCAAAAGGAAGCGGCACAAATGGCTGGTTTTACCGTCGTTGATTCGGAAACCGTGATGGCGACACATTTGTCACACTTGATGCAAACACATGCTGCCAAGCTGTTAAGCCGCAATGAGGTGCAACAACTGGTGGAGCATGTGGCCAAGTCCGCGCCCAAGTTGATCGAAGAAGTTATTCCAAAAATGGTGCCCATCACATCGTTCCAGAAAGTGCTCCAGCTGCTGCTGGAAGACGCTGTGCACATTCGTGATATTCGCACCATCATCGAAACACTGGCCGAACACGCCACATCTACCCAGGACCCCGTCGAGCTGGCCCGCCGTGTGCGCATTGCACTGGCCCCTGCCATCGTGCAGCAGATCTACGGCCCCACCCGTGAACTCAACGTCATTGCGATCGAGCCCGGACTGGAACGCCTGCTGGTGCAAGCCCTGGGCAACCCCCAGGCCCCGTCGCTGGACCCCGGCGTGGCAGACCTGCTGACCCAACGTGCAGCCGAAGTTGCCAACAAGCAAGAAGAGCTGGGCATGCCCGCCTGCTTGCTGGTGCCCGACGCCATTCGAAACGCTATCGCGCGCCTGGTGCGCCGTGTGGCACCTCGCCTCCAAGTGCTTGCGCACAGTGAGATTCCCGAGACCCACACCATCCGCATCGGCCCCATTCTTAAAGGTGCAAACGCATGAACATCCAACGCTTCATAGCCCCGACTTCCCGTGAGGCCCTGGACAAGGCGCGTGCCGCTTTTGGTGAAAGCACCCTGATCCTGTCCAACCGCCCCATGGGCAACGGCGTGGAAGTCATGGCAACTGCCGAAGAAACCTTCGGCAATCTGGACCAGGGCAACCACACCAGCCCAGGCCTGATGGCCGCCATTCAGGCCCGCGAGGCCGATGAAACCCGTGCTCCCAAGCAAGCCCCCAAAGCGCCCATGCGCATGGAGGCCCTGCTGCAGCAAGCCAAGCCGGCCGTGAAAGCCAACCCACGCCAAAGCGTGGCAGAAGACACGGAGCAACTGGCCATGAGCACCCTGTCTTTCCAGGACTATGTGCGTGAACGCATGCTGCGCCGCCGCAATGAAGAGATGACGGGCGAGCTGCCCCAGGAAGTGCTGCCCACTTTTGCTCGCAAGAACCGCCTCGACACCGTGCGCGACAGCGCACCGCTGCCCACTACGCCTTCCGTGATCAAGCACAACCCATTGCGCGGTCTGGCGCTGGAGCTGCCCACAGAGCAGCCCCGCAAGGCAGTTGCCTCCCCAGCGGCGGCTCCGGCTTTGATGCATGAGCTGCAATCCGTCAAGGAGCTGATTGAAGAGCGCTTCAACACCCTGACCTGGATGAACCAGACCCGCCAAAATCCGCTGCACAGCAACTTGATGCTCAAGCTGATTCGCTCGGGCTACTCGCCTGCGTTGTCGCGCACCATCATGGAGCGCCTGCCGCAGAATGCGGGCCCTGCAGATGCCATGAAGTGGCTGGTACAGGTGCTGGAGCGCAATCTGCGCACCGACAACGCCGAAGCTCCCATCTGGGACAAGGGCGGCGTGTTTGCACTGGTGGGCTCCACCGGCGTAGGCAAGACCACCACGGCAGCCAAGCTGGCCGCTCTGTGCGCCCAAAAGCATGGCCCCAACAGCGTTGGCCTGATCACGCTGGACACCTACCGTGTCGGCGGTCATGAACAACTGCGCGCCTATGGCCGCATGCTCGGTGTGGTCGCGCATCTGGCCCACGACAAGGCCGCACTGCAAGACCTGCTGGGTCTGCTGGCTGGCAAGAAGATGGTGATCATCGACACTACCGGCGTGGCCCCCCGCGATCCTCGCAAGGACGACATTCTGGAAGTGCTCAACCTGCCAGGCATTGAACGTCTGCTGGTCGCCAACGCAGGCGCACATGGCGATACGCTGGACGAAGCACTGGCCGCATTCAAGCGCGTGGGCTGCAAGCAGGCCATCTTGTCCAAGGTGGATGAAGCCGTGAAGCTGGCCCCGGCGCTGGACGCGCTGATCCGCCACCAGCTTGTGCTGCGCGGCATCACCAACGGCCAGCGCGTGCCCGAAGACTTTACGCGCGCCAACGCCAACGAACTGGTCGCCACGTCCATGCGCGCGCACACCAAGTCGGCGTTTGACCCCTCATCGCTGGACATGGATTTTTACTTCACCGAATCTTCCATGGGCCAGTCTCAGGGAGCGATGCATGCTTGAGAGCGTCTGGCACCAGGGAACCGGTTTGCACTGGCAAGGCGCACAGTCGTCGCTGCGCGTGCTGCCCGTGGTGCCATCCGGTGACAGCGCAGATGCCACCGCACTGTGGATGGCCTGCGCGCAGCTGCAACAACAAGGCTACCCCGTGGTCGTGCTGGATGGCACGGAGCAAGAGTCACCCTCACTGCCCGGTCTGCAGGACATGCTGCAGCCCCGTCAGGGCTATGCCTTCACCACGTTGACCGCAGACATCAGCAACCCGCTGAGCGTTGCCACACTGCCCGCCGCACGCGGCATGGTGCAACTGCAGCACAAGGCATCGATCACGGGCGAGCGCCCACTCGATCTGCTCTTTCGCTTTGTGCAAAACCATGCGGTGGTAGTGCTGTGGGCTCCCGCCTCTTTGCTGGCAGGCATGCTGCAAGGCTGCACGCAGCCCCCCATTCAGCTGGTGCCTTCACAGTCACGCAACGTGGTCAGCAGCTACCGCGCACTCAAGCAGCTGTACATGGGCTGCGGCCTGATGCCGCGCCTGGTGGCGCTGCGCCCGGCGGGCTATGGGCTGGACCACGTTTTGAAATCGCTGTCGCAGTGCGCCATGCGCCATCTGCACACCGAGCCTTTGTGCGAGCAATTCGATCCGCTGCAAGCCCGACAGCTGCAGCGCTGGGCCCTACAATGTTTGGAGCATTCCGAAACCGTGAACGCCCCGCAAGATGGCGCAACGGCTGGAGTCAGCCCCCTTTCTTCATCTGCTGTGTGGAGCCATTGAGTCAATGTACACCGCCCATGGCCAGTTGGACCGCGATGCCCTGATTCGCCAGCATGCCCCGCTGGTGCGTCGCATTGCGCAACACATGATTGCCAAACTTCCGCCGAATGTGGAACTGGATGACCTCATCCAGGTGGGCATGATTGGCCTGGCCGATGCACTGTCGCGCTTTGAAACCAGCCAGGGCGTGCAGTTTGAGACCTTTGCCGGCCAGCGCATTCGCGGTGCCATGCTGGACGAGCTGCGCGAAAACGACTGGATGAGCCGCAGCTCCCGCAAGGGGCAAAAAGACATTGAATCGGCCATTCGCCGGCTGGAGCAGCAACTGGGCCGAGCCCCCCGGGAATCGGAAATTGCCGCCTTCATGGAGATGGAGCTGGTGGATTACCAGTCCATGCTGTCCAAAGTGCGCGGCACCCAGCTGATCTATCTGGAAGACATCTCTGCCGGTGAAGAAGACAGCTCCAGCTTTCTCGACCGCCATGTGGCCGACGCCGATGCCGACCCCTTCAGCATGTTGCGCGATGACCGCATGCGCAGCGCCCTGGTGCAGGCCATTGAAAACCTGCCCGAGCGCGAGAAATACGTCATGGGCATGTACTACGAGCACGACATGAACCTCAAGGAGATCGCGGCCGTGCTGGAAGTGACCGAATCGCGCGTATGCCAGCTGCACAGCCAGGCCATTGCCCGCCTGCGCGCCAAGATGCGCGCACACTGACAAGCATCTGCCCACAAAAAAAGCGCCAAACAAGGCGCTTTTTCTATTTTGATAGCTACCAGCGCTTATCAGTCCATCGTTTCAAATACATTTCACATTGAAAGTGCGATGAACACTGCGCAAGCAGCTATGCAATTTAATGCTTAACCGCTGATGTGGTACATCCGCGCCACCGAAGCAGTAGCACCCGGCTGCTTGCTGGCGCCGTAAGTGTGGCTGACCGATTGCTCTGGTATCAAGGTGGCCAGCTGCTGCGCCGTAATGGCAGAGACTTTGGCGATATGGCCGCGCATTTGCGTCAGGCGCTCGGACATGGCCTGCATGCGCTGCACGTTCTCAGGGGTAAATTGCTCCGCACCAAAGCGCTGGGCCAAGCCCGCAAAAGCCTGCATGCCATCGCGCAGCTGACGAATGGCAGATTCGGTGGAGTCGGGCTGGTTCTTCACAATCAGGGCATTGACCAGGTCGATCATGCCGTCAATCTGTTCCAGGGCTTCGCTGAGTTTCATGGTGTCGGGGGTGTTTGAGCGGTTGAGACGGAGTTCGGGCGCTTGGTACCAGTGCAGCCGAAGGTCGGATAAGGCTGACTGGCGCAAAGCGCCCGATGTGGGTGTTTAAGCGCGTGCCGCGCCCAGCAGGTCGGCGGTATCGACCAGCATCTTGTCGGCGATCACGCTGGCATTGACTTTGAAAGTGCCATTGGCAATCGCTTCACGGATGGCATTGACCTTGGCCATGTCCACATCCGCCGACGTTTTGGCGTTCTGGTCCAGCGACCGTGCCGAGTTCGACACAGTCACAGGCACCCCCGCAGCATTGCTGCGGGTTTGTTGCACCACCTCACTGGCGGTGCCGCTTTTACTTTGCTGCGCTTGCTGCGTAGCGTTTTGCTGCAGCTTGGCTGCCAGCATTTCTACGTTGGTATTTTGTCCGACCTTCATTTTCCTACTCCAATCGCCCGCTCAAGGGCTCCGTAGTGTAGCTTTCGACCCATTGAAAGAGAACTTGAGTGTTTTCTTTCAAAAAGTCTTGTATCACTGTGCAACGACGACATCGCCTTGCTGATTGACGGTACCGGTCACCGTTCGTCCGTTGTCCATGCGCACGCGCACGGTTTGTCCGACAGAGCCGCCTTCCAGCGCCTTGCCAGACGAAGTGACCGTAAAACCACCGCCTTGTGCCAAGACTTTGACACCCGTACCCGGCTTGAAAAGCTGGGGGGCCTTGACCATGGTCTGGCGCAAGGCCATTCCTGCCGTCAAGTTGCGTGCCGCGGTCTGCCCCACCCAGTCGTCTGGCATGGCAATGATCGAATGGGGCGACTCCGCCCAGTCGACTTCGCTTTGCATTGCGTGATCGTGGGTCAATTGCTCGCCCATGCTGACATTGCTGGTCAGCACCCATGCAGGGCCTAGTGCCTTGATGGTGACGGGCAAGAACACGTTCCAGGGTCGTGCGCCTTCTACACAGCGCATTCCAATGCGGGTACGGCCCCACAGCTTGCTGCCGCTGGGCAGATAAGGCTCTACCCGCTGGCATGGCGCAAGGTTCAGCCGGGGGTCCAGCTTGCCCACCTGCACTTCCATGCGCAGCGGCATGGTTTGCGTTGCAGTTTGATCGGTCAGCGCCCCTTGCAGCCACTGGCTGCTGATTTCCGTCAGGTCCTGGGCCGACACCACTGCCGCACCACCGCTCACCAGTACACAGGCAGCCGCACGCACCACAGCGCGCGAGAGACGTGAAGAGACGGCGAGAGTCGCAAATACAAGATGGGGCATGACAGCGACTTTAGAGCGAGCGCCATTTTTTAAAGCATTGAAGTACCCATGCAACCACGCTTTCTTCGCGCTTTAGCAAAAGCAGTGCGTTTCCATAATCGCTGCACGCACCAAAGTCCGCAGTGGCCAGGTGCCACCGTTTTTGTTTTCATCTTCAGCAAGGAATCACATGCTAGACAAAATGACCGGCCGTCTGGACTTCCACAGCGACGCTCTGCTGTTGCGCGCAGAGCGCCAGCGTGTGATTTCCAGCAACATTGCCAACGCCGACACCCCCGGCTATGTGGCGCGCGATTTCAACTTCGCCAAAACGCTCAAGGCAGCGCAGGGCGAAAACGGATCAGTGCGCCAGGCACTGCAAGAAGCCAGCACCTCGCACGCTCAGCACATGCCCCTGCCCACGGAAAAGTTTGGCAATGACGGCCAGGGCCGCCTGGGTTACTCGCTGGCATCACAGCCCAGTCTGGACAACAACACCGTGGATCTGGACCGTGAACGCGCCAATTTTGTGGACAACGCCGTGCGCTACGAAGCGACGCTGCGCTTTCTCAACGGCACCTCCAAGACCATGCTCAGCGCCATCACCGGCCAGTAAGCCGCACTGACACAAGGAAACCATCGCCATGTCCATGTTCTCCATTTTCAGCGTCTCTGGCAGTGCCATCAGCGCGCAATCGCAGCGTCTGAACGTTGTGGCCTCCAATCTGGCCAACGTTGATGCTGTCGCCGGCCCCGATGGCCAGTCCTACAAGGCCCGCCAGGTTGTCTTTCAGACAGCGCCCATGGGCAGCGAAGGTGCTGCCGGCGTCAAGGTGAAAAGCATCACCGAAGACAACACCCCCGGCCGCCGCCTGCACAACCCAGAGCACCCCCTGGCCGACGAACAGGGCTATGTCACCCACTCCAACGTCAATGCCGTAGACGAGATGGTCAACATGATTTCTGCATCACGCTCGTACCAAAACAACGTGGAAGTGATGAATACCGCCAAATCGCTGTTGCTCAAAACGCTGCAGTTGGGCCAATAAGCACATACAGAAAGTAGGCACGCATGATTTCCGGCGTATCCAACAACACCTCATCTGGCGGTAACAGCTCGCCCAAAACAGCAGCAGACATGCAGGATCAGTTTCTGACCCTGCTGGTTGCGCAGTTGCAAAACCAGGACCCCACCAGTCCCATGGACAACGCGCAGCTGACGTCGCAGATGGCACAGATCAGCACCGTCAGCGGTATTGAAAAGCTCAACAGCACCGTCGAGAGCGTGACCAAGCAGTTCGCCTCCATGCAGATGCAGCAAGGCATCTCCATGATTGGCCACACCGTGCTGTCCGACGGCAACCAGCTGGGCCTGTCTGCCTCCGAAAACGAAGACGGCACCAAGCGCCTGAGCGGCACAGCAGCCTTTGACCTGGATGGCTCCGCCTCCAACGTCACCGTCACCATCACCACCGCCAGCGGCGAAGTGGTGGAGACCATGGATCTGGGCTCGGCAACTGCAGGGCGCAACTACTTCACCTGGGACGGCAGCAAGTACACCGGCGAAAGCATGGACCTGCGCTTCAAGGTCACCGCCACCAATGGCGACGCGGTGGTCAAGTCCACCACTTTGTCGCCCAACGCCGTGGTCGCCACCAGCATCACCAATGGTGGCCTCATGCTGGAGCTGGCCAACGGTCAAAGCATTAACTACAACAGCGTCAAAGCTGTGTTCTAAATTTCTAGGAGCTAAGCATGGGTTTCCATCACGGTCTTTCCGGCCTGAACGCCTCCAGCAAAAACCTGGACGTCATTGGCCACAACATCGCCAACAGCAACACCGTGGGCTTCAAAAGCTCGCGTGCTGAATTCAATGAAATGGTGGCCAGCGCCATGGGCGCATCCAGCAGCAACAACACCGGCATTGGTGTGAGCGTGGCCGCGGTATCGCAACAGTTCACACAAGGCGTGATCACCCCCAGTGCCAACGGCCTGGACATGGCCATCAACGGCGATGGCTTCTTTGTGGTGCAAACCGGCACTGGCATTGCTTACACCCGCAACGGCGCTTTCCAGCTGAACAAGGGCGGCGAGCTGGTTACGGTCAATGGCGACCAGGTGCAGGGCTACCCGATCGATCCAAACACCGGCCTGCGCACCAGCGTCAGCCTGACCAATCTGGTGTTCCCTACCGGCACCCCGATTGCGGCCAAGCAGACTGACAACGTCAAGGCCACGCTCAATCTGGATGCGCGCGTGGACCAAAACGCCAACCCCGCGCCTCCACG
This sequence comes from Comamonas sp. CMM02, assembly GCF_014851485.1. Taxonomy (NCBI): domain Bacteria; kingdom Pseudomonadati; phylum Pseudomonadota; class Betaproteobacteria; order Burkholderiales; family Comamonadaceae; genus Comamonas; species Comamonas sp. CMM02. Next base: position 54,869 of record NZ_JACUZW010000006.1, read on the forward strand.
TGCCACATACGGTACTTCTCTGGAAGTGTTTGACGAGCAGGGCATGGCGACACCGCTGTCCATGTATTTTCAGAAAACAGGTGCCAATACCTGGGACGTGTACGACAGCCTGGACCCCAACGCAGCGCCTATTGGCCGCCTGATGTTTGACTCCACTGGCAAGCTCGACGGTGTTGCCCCCTACGCAGGTCTGGGCGTCGACCCCAATGGTCTGAACCCCGGTGACGCAGGTTACGAAACCACGCACACGTTCGGCACCCCAACAGGCACCACCTTGTCCACCCAGGTTGCCACCACCAACCCCAACAACCCCAATCCCGGGCCTTGGAACGTGAATATTGACCTGGGCAGCGTGTCTCAGCGAGGCAGCGCCTTCTCGGTGGCCAAGCTGACGCAAGACGGCTACGCCTCGGGTGAACTCACCTCGGTGAATGTCGCCTCGGATGGCACCTTGCTGGCCACTTACTCCAACGGCATCACGCGCGCAGAAGCCCAGGTGGCACTGGCCAAGTTCACCAACAGCCAGGGCCTGCAGCCCGATGGCAACAACAACTGGGTGGCCTCCAATGATTCGGGCCCACCGGTGTATGGCACAGCGGGTACCGGCAGCTTCGGCACCATCGCCGGCAGCGCGCTGGAAGAGTCCAACGTCGATCTGACTGCACAGCTGGTGGGCATGATGACCGCCCAGCGTGCTTACCAGGCCAACGCTCAGACCATCAAGACCCAGGACCAGATCTTCTCGACCCTGGTCAACCTGCGCTAAGCGCAACTGAACACGCGCACATAGGAGTTATTCATGGACCGCATCATCTACACCACCATGACCGGCGCCAATGCCGCTGCTCAACGGCAGGCGGTGCTGTCGAACAACCTGGCCAACGTCTCGACCACGGGTTTCCGTGCCGAGCTGAGCACCTTCCGTTCGGTGCCACTGGAAGGCCAGGGCTCCAGCACGCGCGTGTTTGGTCTGGATGCCACCTCAGGCCACCTGGACCAGCCCGGCCCCGCCATGACCACCGGCAAAAGCACGGACCTGATGGCCCGTGGCAATGCCTGGTTTGCCGTGCAGGGTCTGGATGGTCTGGAGGCCTATACGCGCAACGGCGCGTTAGAAGTAAATGCAGAAGGCCAGCTGGTCACAGCCAACGGCCTGGCTGTTCTCACCGATGGCGGCGCTCCGGTGGACATTCCCCAGAACGCCCGCATCAGCTTTGGCGGTGATGGCACGGTGGTGGCCACTTTGGATGGCCAGGACCCCATCAACATTGGTCGCCTGAAGATGGTCACGCCCAATCTGGAGCAAACCATTCAGCGCGGCGATGACGGTCTGTTCCGCTCTGCGCAGGGTGACTTGCCAGCCGACGTCAACGCCACCATGGTGGCCGGTGCACTGGAAGGCTCCAACGTCAACGCGGTGGAAGCCATGGTGGGCATGATCGCCGCCTCGCGCCAGTTTGAGCAGCAGATGAAGCTGCTGACCACGGCAGAAACCAATGACAAGACGGCCAGCCAATTGCTGAGCATGAACGGCTAAGGCCGCTGACCAACGAATACGGAAGGAAACTTCACCATGATGAATTCCCTGTGGATTGCCAAGACCGGCATGTCTGCCCAGCAGACCCAAATGGACGTGGTCTCGCACAACTTGTCCAACGTCTCCACCACCGGCTACAAGCGCCAGAGCGCAGTGTTTGAAGACCTGATCTATCAAAACCTGCGCCAGGTCGGCTCGCAAGCCGACGAACAAAACATTCTGCCCACCGGCATGCACCTGGGTCTGGGTGTGCGCACCGTTGCCACCACCCGCAACTTCACACAGGGCACGCCCCTGGAGTCGGGCAAAGACATGGACGTGGCCATCAGCGGTGACGGTTTCTTTCAGGTACAGATGCCTGATGGCACCACCTCTTACACCCGCGACGGCACATTCAGCAAAGATGCCAACGGCCAGATGGTGACCGCAGGCGGCTACCCGCTGCTGGACGGCATTACCGTGCCGCAAGACGCCACCAAGCTGAGCATCAGCAAGAGTGGCGTGGTCTCGGCCACCGTGCCAGGCAACCCTTTGCCCCAGCAAATTGGCCAGTTAAATACAGCTTCGTTCATCAATCCAGCCGGTCTGGAGCCCATTGGCGAGAACCTGTACCGCGAAAGTGCCGCCTCGGGTGCGCCACAAACAGGCACACCAGGCACCAACAACCTGGGCACGGTGATGCAGGGTTTTCTGGAGTCCTCCAACGTCAACGTGGTGGAAGAGCTGGTCCAGATGATCCAGACCCAGCGCGCCTACGAGATGAACTCCAAGGCCATCTCCACCAGCGACCAGATGCTGGCCAAGCTGTCGCAGCTGTAATCAATTTATATGGATAGCGCTTAGCGCAAGCCCATCAACGCTTTCAAATAGAAAACACATTGAAACGCTTGATGCTCCTGCGCTACCCGCTCTAGTTTTATATTTCTTCGGAGCGTTTATGTCCGCCTCTCGCACCTTGTTCCAAGTCTTTGCGTTGTCTCAGCGTGCCCCTCGCATCACGCTGTGGGGTGCAGCCAGCTTGGTGGTCAGCGGTTGTGCGTTCAATGACCCGCCGCCAGTGGATTTGTACGACCAGACGCGGCCTTTGCCTTCCTCTGCCATTGCCGTGCCTCAGCAGCAGCAGCAAGCCACGGGCGGGCTGTTCCAGTCCAACCGCTACCGCCCCCCGTTTGAAAGCCGTCGAGCCCGTCTGGTGGGGGACATGGTGACCATTCAAATTGCTGAAAAAGTCACCGCCAGCCAGAAGTCCTCGTCCACAGTCAATCGCGACAGCAGCATGTCCGCCGGCATCACCGACTTGCCCGTACTCACAGGTGGTGCGCTGGCTACGGCCCAAAGACTGGGCAAACTGGGCGTGGGCAGCAATGCTGACTTTGAAGGCGGCGGCGGCACCACCAGCGCCAACACCTTCACCGGAGCCATCACCGCCACCGTGACCGAAGTGCTGCCCAACGGCCATCTGGTCGTGACTGGCGAAAAGCAGATTGGCGTGAACCAGAACGTGGACGTGCTGCGCTTTACCGGCACGGTAGACCCGTACCAGCTGGCACCCAACAGCATCATCAGCTCTACCCAGGTGGCCAATGTGCGCGTGGAATCGCGTGGCCGTGGCCAGCAAAATTCAGCACAGGCAATTGGCTGGTTGTCGCGCTTCTTTTTGAGCTTTATCCCTTTCTAAAGCTCTCCAAAATCGGGCAGTATGAAAGTACTGTCCACGCTTCCCACATTCCGCACCGCACGCCTGGCCCTGGCGTTGCTGGCCCTCAGCGGCGGCATGCTGGTGTCACCCGCCCACGCCTTGCGCATCAAGGAAGTGGCCTCGGTACAGGGCGTACGGTCCAACCAGTTAACCGGCTATGGCCTGGTGGTGGGTCTGGATGGTACGGGTGACCAGACCACCCAGATGCCCTACACGACCCAGACGCTGTCCAACTACCTGCAGCAAATGGGCATCACGCTGCCCGCCACGGCCAACACCAACAATCTGCAGCTCAAGAACGTTGCTGCCGTCATCGTGACGGCCGAGCTGCCAGCATTTGCCACCCCCGGCCAGCACATTGACATCAACGTCTCGTCCATGGGCAACGCCAAATCGCTCAAGGGCGGCACCCTGATCACCACCCCCCTGCGCGGTGCAGATGGTGAAATTTACGCGCTGGCCCAAGGCAACATGGTGGTGGGCGGTGCGGGGGCGTCGCAAGGCGGCTCCAGGGTACAGATCAATCACCTGAGCGCAGGCCGCATTCCCCAGGGCGCACAGGTTGAACGTGCCATTCCCACGCCCATCAACGATGGCGACACGATCAAGCTGGGTCTGAACACCACCGATTTCCAGACCACCAATCAGGTGGTCAACGCCATCAACAACCGCCACGGTGCAGGCACGGCCATGGCTCTGGACGGGCGCACCGTGGAAGTGCGGGCACCGCAGCATCCGGGCGCACGCGTTGGGTTTATTGCAGACATTCAGGAGCTGAATCTGCCCATCAACAAGCCGTCTGCCAAGGTAGTGATCAACGCACGCACAGGTTCCATCGTGATGAACCAGGCCGTTACGCTGGGCCCTTGCGCCATTGCGCACGGCAATCTGGCCATCACGATTGACTCCACCCCCGTGATCAGCCAGCCCGGTGCCTTCTCGCAAGGCCAGACGGTGGTGGCAGAGAAAACCAACATCAACGTCACGCAAGAGCCCGGCAAGATCATTCGCGTGCCCTCGTCGCCACAGCTGACCGATGTGGTGCGCTCACTCAACGCGCTGGGTGCTACGCCCCAGGATTTGCTGGCCATATTGCAGGCCATCAAGGCAGCGGGTGCGCTGAACGCAGAGCTGGAGGTGATATGAGCATGATGCTGAATGCCAACAATGCGCTGGCCACCGATGTCAACTCGCTGAACGGGTTGAAAAATCAGGCCAATGCCAAGAATCCGCAAGCCGCCCGGGAAGCCGCCAAGCAGCTTGAGTCGCTGTTCATGCACGAGATGATCAAGAGCATGCGCCAGGCCACCATGAAAAGTGGCTTGCTGGACAACGAAAGTTCCAAATTGGCCGACTCCATGATGGACCAGCAGCTGTCCGTCTCCATGTCTGGCATGCCCGGCGGTCTGACCGATGCCATCACCGCACAGATCGCCCGCTCCATGGGGCTGGACCCTGATGACTCTGGCACCAGCGCAGCCACTGCACTGGGCGGGATGGAGCGCAGTTTCAGCATTCCATCGACCGTGAGTTTTGCGGGCCGAAGCGCACGCTATCCGGGCCTGTCCGGCGCATCACCCGTGGGCGGCAACACCGCCTTTTTGGACGCCTATGCACCATCGCCACAAGGGCGCGACAACTTTGTGCAATCGCACAGCGGCTCCGCACAGCGTGTGGCACGTGAAAGCGGCATTCCCGCCAGCTACATGCTGGGCCAGGCAGGTCACGAAACCGGCTGGGGCAAAAGCGAGATTCGTGGTGACAACGGCACCAACTCCTTCAACCTGTTTGGCATCAAAGCCACGGGCAGCTGGAGCGGCAAGGTGGCCGAAATCACCACCACCGAATACATCGACGGAGCGCCCCGCAAGGTCAAGGCCAAATTCCGCGCTTATGACTCGTACGAAGACTCGTTTCGCGACTACGCACGGCTGATCACCGAAAACCCGCGCTACGCCCAGGCTGTGCAAAGCACCGGCAGCGCCACGGCCTACGCCACGGCACTGCAAAAGGCGGGCTACGCCACCGATCCTCTTTACGCCAGCAAGCTGTCACGTGCCATCCAGAGTGCACAGAACGCGCAGCAGGGCACCCAAGGTTAAAGCTAGAAAGATATACCAATGAGCTTGATGAACGTCGGCATTTCAGCCCTGGTTGCCAACCAGAACGCCCTGACCACCACGGGGCACAACATTGCCAACGTGAACTCGGCGGGCTACTCCCGCCAGACGGTTGCAACCTCAGCCCTGATCGGTCAAAACACAGGCGCTGGCTACGTAGGCAAGGGCGTTCAGGTGGCAACGGTCATGCGCCACTACAACGAATTGCTCAGCAGGCAGTCCAACGCGGCCAATGCAGCCAGCTCCGCCGATGCCATGCGCTACCAGTCACTCATGCAAATGCAGGATGTGTACTCTGGCGGCGACAGCAGTCTGGGTGCCGCCATCAACAGCATGATGAACGCGTTTGCCGATGTGGAGGCAGCCCCCTCTGACGGCACGGCGCGCAACGTTGTGCTGACCCGCATGAGCGAGCTGACTTCACGCTTTCGCGCCGCCTCGTCCACCCTCAAAGAGCTGGACTACAGCACGCAGCAGCAAATCACCAACAACGTCACGCTGGTGAACAATCTGGCCAGCCAGGTGGCTGCGCTCAATACCCAGATCAGCCGTGCGCTGGCCACAGGCCACCAGCCCAATGATCTGCTGGATGCGCGCGACCAGGTGATCCGCGAGATCAACCAGTACGTACAGACCAGCCAGGTCGACGCCGATGGCGGTGGCATCAACTTGTTTATTGGCGGTAGCCAGCCACTGGTGCTGGGCAGCAGCACGGGCCAGTTGAGCGTGGCCGAAACCACGGAATACCCCGGCAGCGGCAAGCTGTCGCTGTACTTCAGCCAGCCCAATGGAGACAAGGTGGAGCTGCCACCAGCCATGGTCGGTGGTGGCGAGATTGCCGGGCTGCTCAAGTTCAACAACGACGATCTGGTCGCAGGCCGCAACCTGCTGGGGCGCCTGGCGCTGGCCATTGGTACAGAGCTGAATAACCAGAACAAGCTGGGGCTGACACTGTCGGGTAACTACGGCGGTGATTTGTTCAAGCTCACCACCCAGACTGTGGGCTGGAGCAACATTGCAGGCTATGACGTGGGCAATGCAGCCAACCGAGCCAGTGCTGATGTCACCAACTCGAAAAATCTGGTGGCCTCAGACTACAAGATTCTGTTCAACAGCGGCGGAACAGCCCAGCTGGTGCGCCTGTCTGACGGAAAGACGACTGACCTGACGGTGGACCCGGTCACGGGCATCAGCGTCGAGGTCGATGGCCTGCAATTTAACGTACCGGCCACCGTCACTGGTGCGGCCGCCAAAGGCCAGAGCATTCTGTTCCAGCCTTTCAACAAGGCCGCAGACGAAATCCAGCCACTGGTGCACAGCCCCGGTGATCTGGCCGTCTCCAACGCGGTGACCGCAGAAATTGCCAGCGGCAACAAGGGAACGCTGCAACTGTCGCGCCTGACCATGCAGACGCTGCCAGCGCCCGCACAGGGCGAGCCCGTGCGCATCACTTTTGACGGTGCTGGCAACTTCAGCTACTCCACCTATGACGCAGCCACGGATGCGTGGAGCCCGGCATCTGCACCTCAGCCCTTCACCACGGGCCAGCCCATCACCATTGATGGCTGGAGCATTACCCTGACAGGCACGCCCCATGCCAACGACACGGTCACAGTCAGCAATTCACTGGACCTGGGCGATGGCTACAAGCTCAACGCAGGCAACGCCTCGGCCTTCCTGGGTCTGCGCGATGCCGTGATCTTTGACGGTGGCACCACGCTGAGCGACGGTTTCTCGACAGCCATGGCAGTCATCGGCACGCGCACCCAAAGCGCCAAACTCGCTGCCGAGCTGTCTGACACGGTGGCCACCAATCTCAATGCCGATCGCACCGCCGTCTCTGGCGTCAACATGGACGAAGAGGCTGCCCGCCTGCTGCAATACCAGCAGGCCTACCAGGCATCGGCCAAGATCATTCAAACAGCGCAATCCCTGTTCGACAGCGTGCTGAACGCCGTTGGCGGCTGATTTTTAGGTTTTAGGAGTTCCACATGAGCATTTCACGCCTGGGTACGGCCAACATGTATGACCGCACCATCAGCAACATCAGCAAGCAGCAAGCCACCCTGGCCAGCCAGATGGAGCATGCCTCTGCCGGCAAGCGCGTGCTGCGCGCCAGTGATGACCCGGTTGCAGCTGCGCAGGCCGAGCGTGCCCGCACGCGCATGGACCGCATCGAAACCGACAAGCGCATGCTGAATGCGCAAACCGCCACCATCGAATACGGCGAGTCCACACTGGGCGAAATTACCGATGCCGTGCAGGAATTCCGTTCACTGCTGGTGCAAGCCGGCAATGGCACCTACAACCAGACACAACGCGATACGCTGGTCGAGAAGCTGCAAAGTCTGCGCGACCAGATCCTCAAGTACAGCAACCGCACAGACAGCAATGGCCTGCCTCTGTTTCGCGGTCTGGACACGGAAACCAATACCCCGTTCCCCAACGGCGGCAATGGCATCCAGACCGGCCAGCCCAACAGCAGTGAATACACCATCACCAATTCGCTCGATGGTGGCCTGGCATTCTTCAATGGCAAAACGGGCAACGGTGTGCTGGCTGTCGACATTGGCAGTGGCAACACCGGCACGGCCTGGGCAGATATCGGCACCATCTCTGACCCTGCTGCCACAGACCTGACCGCCACTGGCCCACTGGACATCAAGTTCGGCGTAGACGCTGATGGCAAGCCCACCTACAGCATCACCTACCAGCAAGAAGACCCCGCCAACCCCGGCACCTTCCTGACCGTTCCTTGGCAGGATGCCAACGGTAACCCAGTGACCGATGTGGCCTACAAGTCTGGCGAGGCCATCAACGTGGCGGGCATGAAGCTGACCATCACTGGTGAGCCCAAAGCGGGTGACACTTTCACGGTCAAGCCCAGCGAAACACAGTCGATCTTTGACGTACTGGATGAGGCCATTGCTGGCGTCAAAAACAACGTCAAGACAGACGGCACCACGGCCCATGGTGGACTGGCGCATGGCATTGCCAAATCGCTGGCCGAAATTGACACCGCAGCCAACCGTGTCTCTACCGTGCGTGGTGTTGCTGGTGACTTGCTCAACCAGGCCAAACGCATGGGCAACACCCTGCTGCTGCGCGACGAGCAGATGGAAGCACAGCGTGTGGCGGCGGAGGACTACGATGCTGAAGGCATGGTCAAGGCACTGTCGCAGCTGAAGTCGCAGGAAACCGCGGTGTCAGCAGCCCTGCAGTCTTACGCATCTATCCAGAAGCTGTCGCTGTTCGACTACATCCGATAAGCTGGCACCATCACCTGACACCCTAGGGCTGCAACGTGGAATTTGTTCTGAATGCTTTGGTGATGGGCTATCGCCCACTGTGGAATGCCGAGCGGCATTTGAGCGGCGTGCAGCTGTTCCTGCACGACGACCCTCAAACGCCGGTGGACAGCGCCCATTTGCTGCGCATCTTGCGCGAAATGTGGGCCCCGGCCTCACCGCTGCTGCTGCTGTCGCCCCAATCGCCGCAATTGCTGCAGGCGTTGCTGTCGCACATCACGCCCTGCCCCTCATGGGTGCTGGAGGTGCAATCGGCCTGGCTGGCGCATTCTCCCGATCTGCAAGCCAGCGTGGCACAGGCGGCGCAGCGCGGTATTGCCCTGGTGTGGCGTGGCGGCATGAACCATTTGCCCACCACCGCTGAAGCCAATGACTACGCCTGCAGTTTGCTGCACCTGGATCCCCAAGACGCACTGATCCTGATGCGCGCCACCGTTGACCAGCCCGTGCCGCAGCGCCTGGCCTTGCTGGAAGGCCAGATGTATGAAGACATCCACAGCCAGTCGCTGGCGCGTCGCTGCCTGGAGCACTACCACGCCAGCGCCATTGCGGGCTGGCCCACCGAAGACGTGCTGCACCGCATCCGTGGTGCCCGTGTGCTGCACCCTTCGCACGAACACGTGCTGCGCCTGATGAAAGCGGTCGACGCCGACCAGTCGCTGGAAACATTTGAAGCCATCCTCAGTGAAGACCCGTTGCTGGCCTACCGGTTCATGCTGTACGCCAACTCGGCAGCTCTGGGGGCACGCAACCCGATCAATTCACTGCGCCGCGCGCTGGTCATGCTCGGCTACGGCACCTTGAAAGAATGGCTGGCTACGCAACTGGTGCACGCCAGCCACGAAAAAGACCTGCAACCCATCCGCCTGTCCAGCGTGATGCGCGCCCAGCTCACCTCGCATTTGCTGGATGCCGGCGTCAGCCAGGAGCTGCGCAGCGAAGTTTATTTGTGCGGCCTGTTCTCGCGCCTGCATGAAGTGCTCGATGAACCGCTGGAGACCACGCTCACGCGGCTGCCGCTGTCCGAACGCATTCCCGATGCCGCCGTACGCGGTCAAGGCCCCTACGCCCCCAGCCTGCAACTGGCACAGGCCCTGGAGCGCGAAGATGGCGCAGACACCATTCGTGCACTGTGCGAAGAACACGACATCTCCATCGAGCACGTCAACCGCAGCTTGCTGCGCCTGGTCTGCGAATGGCCCAACCAGCGCCCCAGCTGGGCTGGCCGTCCATAAAAATATAAGAGCTGTCAGCGCTTTATACATAAGCATTTCAGCATTAAAACTATCTGAAATCTAGGCTGGGTAAGCGCTAACAGCTTCTGTTTTTTCTTTCACGCCTAGCATCGGTACAAACGCGCTGGCAGCGCTGCACCTGCCCCTCTAAAGTAAGGCACTCATTTTTTGTGCGCCATGTCTTTGCAAGAATTTTCGGCTTTGCTCCTTCTGGCTACCGCCATGAGCTTTTCGCCCGGCCCCAACACCACCCTGTCAACCGCGCTTGCCGCCAACCACGGCCTGCGCCGCAGCCTGCGCTTTGTGGTCGCTGTGCCCGTCGGCTGGACTTTGCTGCTCATCCTGTGCGCCCTGGGCGTTGGAGCCTTGGTCACCAGCGTGCCTGCACTGCGCTGGGGCATCAAAGCGGGGGGCATTGGCTACTTGCTCTGGCTGGCATGGAAGCTGTCGGCCAGCCAGCAACTGGCGCAAGCGCGGCCATCGCAGCTGCAAGTGGGCTTTGTGCAAGGGGTTTTGCTGCAATTTGTCAACATCAAGGCATGGCTTTTGGCGTTGACCATCGTCGCAGGTTGGGTGGCAGGCCAAGTCGACTTCACCGCCCGCATGCTGGTGGTGCTGCCCGTCATGGCGTTCTACGCCCTGTCCAGCAACCTGCTGTATGCCTGTATTGGCGCGGTTTTACGCCAATGGCTGGCACGCGGCCAGCGCCTGCTCTGGTTCAACCGTGGCATGGCTGTGTTGCTGATCGCCACCGCCATCTGGATGCTGCGCGCCTAAATTGCGCATTTTTTTCTGTGGCAGCCCTGCAAGCTGTGGCGCTTGGCTCCACAATAGCTGCACCGGCGCCGCCGCCTACCCTGCGGTCTGACGCCCAATGCCAATGCGCCCCAGACATCCGTACTTTCAGGGGCTATCTGGCCATGCTGCACAACGGTATGCTCTTTGCAACAAGCCATCGCCAGCACGCGCACAGTGCGCGCGCTGCTTATTGAAATTGAGTAGTTATGACGAACTGGACACTGGCAGCACGTGCTGCCAAGATGAACTCCTCCGCGATCCGCGAGATCCTGAAGCTGACTGACCGCCCCGGCATCATCAGCATGGCCGGCGGCTTGCCAGCGCCTGCCAGCTTCCCCATCTCTGCCTTTACACAAGCGTGCAACACGGTCATGGAGCGTGATGGTGCCGCGGCACTGCAATACTCCACCACCGAAGGTTTTCCCGCGCTGCGCCAGGCAATTGCGGACTTCTTGCCCTGGGATGTCAGCCCTGAGCAGATCCTGATCACCACGGGCTCGCAGCAGGCACTGGACCTGATCGGCAAGATTTTCATGGACAAGGGCAGCCGCATCCTGGTGGAAAAACCCACCTATCTGGGTGCCCTGCAAGCCTTCACCCCCTTTGAACCTGTGGCAGTGGGTGTGAACAGCGACAGCGAAGGCATGCTGATTGACGACTTTGCCGCCAAAGTTGGCTCTGGCGAAGACAAGGCGCGCGTTGCCTACATCTTGCCCAACTTCCAGAACCCTACCGGTCGCACCATGAGCGAGGAACGTCGCCAGGCCCTGGTGGACAAAGCCAAGGAACTGGACATCCCGCTGGTAGAGGACAACCCCTACGGCGACCTGTGGTACGAGGGCGAGCCTGCGCTGCCTCTGGCGGCTCGTAACCCTGAGGGCGTGATCTACATGGGTTCGTTCTCCAAGGTGCTGGCCCCCGGCTTGCGCGTGGGCTTTATCGTGGCTCCCAAGTCGGTGTACGGCAAGCTGACCCAGGCCAAGCAGGCTGCTGACCTGCACAGCCCCAGCTTTAACCAGCGCGTGGTGGCAGAGGTGATGAAGGATGGCTTCTTGGCCAGCCATATCCCCACCATCCGCGCCATGTACAAGGTGCAGCGCGATGTCATGCTGGTGGCGCTGGAGCGTGAAATGGAAGGTCTGGATGTGCACTGGACACGCCCCGTTGGCGGCATGTTCCTGTGGGTCACATTGCCCCAGGGCATGAATGCCCAAGACCTGCTGCCTGAGGCTGTGGAACGTGGCATGGCCTTTGTGCCGGGCGCTCCGTTTTATGCAGATGAGGCAGAGCACAACACGCTGCGCCTGTCGTACGTGACCGTGTCGCCTGAGCAAATCAACAAGGGCATTGCCGCGCTGGCTGCGGCCATCCGCGCGCAGCTGGCCAAGTAATTCACTGCCCTCAACGGCGCGGCCTGAAAAGCCGCTCACACCATCCAGCAAATCTTTGATTTGTGCTGGAGACGAGGCGCGAAGCCGCAGGCAGTACAGGCCTACGACAAGGCAAAGCAACGACGTATCCAGGGTGGTGTGCTAGCGACACTAAGTGGCGTATCGTTCCAAGCGCATCCCCTGCCGCAGGTGATGCGCTTTTTCTTTGTCTTTTCTTTGGCTTTCCTCAGCAGTTCATCACATGCCCACTACTGCCACCCTATCGCGCCCGTTCATGACCGTGGATGTTTTCACCGCCATCCCTTACAAAGGCAACCCGGTTGCAGTGGTGCTGGATGCCACAGGTTTGGATACATCGGTCATGCAGGCCTTTGCACGCTGGACCAACCTGTCGGAAACCACCTTTGTTCTGCCCCCCAGCGATGCTGCCCGCGCACAAGGTGCAGACTACCGCGTGCGCATCTTTACGCCGGCGGCAGAGATGCCTTTTGCTGGCCACCCCACGCTGGGCACCTGCCACGCGTGGCTAGCCAGTGGCGGACAGCCACAGTCAACGGGCACCATCGTGCAAGAGTGCGCCAAAGGATTGATCACCATTGAGCGCACACCCGCCGGGCTGGCCTTTGCAACCCCTGACTCCCGCGCCTTGCCGCTGCCTCACAATTTGCACGAGGTGTATCGCGCACTGGGAATTACCACCGAACAAGTGATCGATGCAGCCTATCTGGACAACGGCCCCCAGTGGCTGTGCCTGCTGCTGGACAGCCCCGATACCGTTCTATCTCTGGAGCCAGACATGGCCCAGATCAAAGCGCTGGGCCACAAAGTCGGCGTTGCCAGCCTCTACCAAGACAGCGATGCCACGCCCCTGATTGGGCGAGCCTGCCGGGAAGCCGAGGCTTTTGCCACTGGCTTGCGGGCCCGTCCTGCACAGGCCCCCGCACAGCTGGAAGTGCGCGCTTTCTCGACCACGGGCATGGAAGACCCGGTCACCGGCAGCCTCAACGGCAGCCTGGCACAGTGGCTCATCAATCAGGGGCATCTATCCCCGCCCTATATGGCCAATCAAGGTGCCTGCGTGGGCCGTGACGGCTGGGTGTCTGTCCAGCGTGACGCAAAAAAACAACTTTGGATCGGCGGCCACACGGTCACTTGCGTGAATGGCACTGTCCTTTTGTAAACGCTCCTTTTGCTCAAAGGCAAATAAAAATAATTATCAATCGCATAAAATACCCATTTCCTTCTTCCACTCATATCTATTGCCCTTATGTACCGCTACCTGATTGCCAGCACGCTCGCCCTGGGTGCCGTCACTGCGACGCCCGCTTTTGCCGCTCAACCCGTAGCCGCCGCCAGCGCAAGCGCCAGTCAACTCAAGGCACAGGACGTGGTACAGCACTACAGCACGCTGGTGTATGCCAATTACAGCGACACCATCACTGCGGCCAAGCAGATGCAAAAAGCCATCCATGCTTTTTTGGCCCAACCTAGCCAGGCCACGCAGGATGCAGCCCGTCAGGCATGGCTGGATGCCCGCGAGTTCTACGGCCAGACGGAAGCCTTTCGCTTTTATGACGGCCCTATCGATAACGAAGACGGCCCCGAAGGCCAGATCAATGCATGGCCCATGGATGAGTCATACGTGGATTACGTGGTGGGTGATGACAACGCCGGCTTGATCAACAACCGCAAAATCCCCATCACCAAAAAGCGCCTGGCAGATCTGAACGAGCACGATGGCGAAGAGAACATTTCCACCGGATGGCACGCCATTGAGTTCATGCTGTGGGGGCAGGATTTGAGCGACACCGGCCCCGGCGCACGCCCCTTTACCGACTTCATTGACGGTAAAAAACCCAACGCCGACCGCCGCCGTGCCTACCTGAAGGTGGTCACCGAATTGCTGATTGATGATCTGCAGTCGGTGGCTGATCAGTGGAAACCGGGCATGAAGAAGAACTTTCGCGCAGAGTTCTCCAAGGGGGGAGAAGAGTCACTGCGCAAGATTTTTGTAGGCCTTGGTTCACTGTCGCGCGGAGAGCTGGCTGGTGAACGCCTGGAAGTGGCCATGGCCAGCCGTGACCAGGAAGATGAGCATTCGTGCTTTTCTGACAACACGCACCGCGATGCAGTCACCAACGCACAAGGCATCCAGAACGTCTGGCTAGGCAGCTACAAGCGCCTGGACGGCTCTGAACTCAAGGGCCCCGGTCTGCGCGACTGGGTGGCAGCACACGACGCAGTCGCGGCTCAGAAGACTTCGCTGCAAATTGCCAAATCCGTAGCTTCTGCCCAAGCCATTCCAGCACCGTTTGACCAAGCCATTCAAGGCGCACGCGACAGTGCTGCACGCGCCAAGATTCAAGCCACCATCGACTCGCTGACTCAGCAAAGCAAAGACCTGGTCGATGCTGCCAAGGCTGTCGGCATTGAGCAACTGAATCTGGTTGAACCCTGATCGCACGCAACTTCGGTTGCGTCTGCCATACACCGCTGCCGCCCGTTGGGCATATTAAGAACCACTCACACAAACTCACATTCCCCAGCAAATCAAAGATTTGCGCGGGGGACAGAGCGCGAAGCCGCACGCAGTACAAGCAGTACGCCAAGGCCAAGCAACCACACTTCAAGTGTGGGTGTGAGCAGGTCTGAACCTGCGGTGTATTTGTTAGAAATTCTGAACGCTTTATGACGCCCTTGCACATGTACGGTTCGGCATTGATCGCTGCCCTGGTTTTGGCAGGCTGCACTGCACAATCGGCCCCCAGCTCCACTGCCTCTGAAGCCCCCAGCGCTTTGTTTGATCGCCCTGCCGCCGACGCACAGCCCGGCGGCAAGACGACGGTGTACTCCAATGGGCGCAATGCGTTTTCTCTGCCCGCCGCCAATTTGAACGATGCAGAGCGCACACGCTTTGTGGTGGGCAACTCGTTTTTCAAACGCAACTGGGTGCAAGCCCCGGCGTCTACCACTGCGCGTGATGGACTGGGCCCCCACTTCCTGGCGCGCTCGTGCGCTGGCTGCCATGTACAAGATGGACGCGCGCAGCCGCCTGATTTTCACAATCCACTGGCACCACAGCCTTTTGCTGGCCTGCTGATGCGCCTGTCGGTGCCAGGCACCGATGCACACGGCGGCCCCAAGCATGAACCCGTGTATGGCGATCAATTCAACACCATGGGTGTGAACGGGGTCAAAGGTGAAGGCACGCTCACTCTGAGCTACGAAACCATCCCCGGTCAATACGCAGATGGCACGGCATATGCCCTGGAAAAGCCCATCTACCATCTCACGGACCTGGGTTACGGCCCCATGGCGGCCGACGTCATGGTCAGCCCCCGGATTGCACCCCAGGTGATTGGCCTGGGTCTGCTGGAAGCCATTGCCGAATCAGACATTCTGGCCAATGCCAAGGCACAGGCGGCCACTGCAGGCACCATCAAAGGCCAGCCCAACTATGTCTGGGATGCCTATGGCGAGCGCATGATGCTTGGCCGTTTTGGCTGGAAGGCCAATGTCGCCAGCGTGGCGCACCAGTCGTCCGCCGCTTTTCTGGGCGATATCGGCATTACGTCCAAACGTTTTCCGCAACAGACTTGCACCCCTGCACAAAAAGACTGTCTGGAAGCCCCCACAGGAAATGCCAAAGGCAAAAACGGCGTCGAAATTGAAGACTATGTGCTCGACGAGGTCATCTTCTACCAATCCACCCTGGCCCCTGCAGCACGTCGCAACGCACAAGATGAACAAGTGCTGCGTGGTGAATCGCTGTTCCATGCCGCGCAATGTGCCCAGTGCCACCGCCCCAGCTATCGCACCAGTGGGGCACTGTTTCCAAGTCTGAGCAGCAAGGCCTTGTCCGGACAGGACATCACGCCCTATACCGACTTGCTGCTGCACGACATGGGTCCGGCGCTGGCGGATGGCCGCCCTGACTTTGCCGCCAACGGCCAGCAATGGCGTACCCCGCCCCTGTGGGGCATTGGTTTGCTGCCCGCAGTGAACAACCACCAGCGTCTGCTGCACGATGGCCGTGCCCGTGGTGTTGCCGAGGCTATTTTGTGGCACGGCGGTGAAGCCGAGCCAGCGCGTGAACAATTCCGCCACATGCCTGCGCCTGACCGCGCAGCCCTGGTTCAATTTGTGGAATCCCTGTAATGCGTATTGCCCCACTTTCTTTGAGTCTGGCCGTGCTGTGCATGGCTGTGAGCAGCCATGCCGCAACACCGCCAGCGCCGCCTCTGACCTCGGGCGCAGCTGCGCAGGCGTTATACGCACAATGGTTTGTGCCGCAGTCTGCACAGGCCAGCACCTCAGCCCAGCAATTGCACAGCCAGTTGCAGCAGTACTGCACTGGCACAGCCAGCCTGGAGAAAGTGCGCGAGAACTTCACACAGGCCAGCCAAGACTGGGAGCGCCTGTCTGCGGTCGCCATGGGTCCGCAGATTGAACACCGTACCGCCCGCATGGTGGACTTTCAGCCCATGCGCCTGCCGCTGCTCAAGGCGGCGCTGCGCAAAGCGCCGAAAGATCTCGCGGCAATGGAAACCATCGGGGCCCCTGCCAAAGGTTTTCCTGCACTTGAGCATCTGCTGTGGGCCGACGTGGCTGCACCCAAGACACTAACATGCCAGTACGCACGCTTGGTGGCTGCCGACCTGACGCAGGAGCTGCAAGAGCTTCACCAAGCCAACCAGGCAGCGGCCAACTTCACGGCGCTGGATTTTGACAGTACGGCTGAATTTCTGAACCAGTGGATTGGCGGCGTCGAGCGACTGCGCTGGCAAGCCATGGAAAAACCCCTGCGCAGCGCCACTGCCAGCAAGCCGGCGCAAGTCACCCGTGCCGCCAGCGAAGGCACCCTGGCCAGCTGGAAAGCACAATGGAGCGGCCTGCGCGCACTGGCCATCGGCAACCCGCAAATGCCTGACAACGTCAGCCTTGCCAGACTGGTGGAAGTACAGGGCTGGCAGCACCTGGCTGATGAGCTGCGCGCTGCTGTACAGCAAGCTGACAGCGCCATGCAATCGATCGACAAGGTTTCGCTCAACGCCATCACCCCTGCCAACAAGGCACTCAAGCAGCTCAAGCACCTGGTGGAAAACGACGTCGCCTTGTCGCTGGACGTCACCATTGGTTTTTCTGACGCAGACGGGGATTAGGCCCATGCACAGCACGCGCCGGCAATGGCTGCAGGGCATGGCAGTCCTGGCCAGCATGCCTTTGGCCAGTTGGGCCAATACCGACAACGCACCCCGATTCGCAGCCGCATGGGCCGTGGGCGCAGAGCTTTATGTGGGGGTTTTGCAGCTACCTGCCTCCCCCGATCAAAGTCTGCGCATTCAGCATGCGCACGCCATACCCACCCGCGCACATGGCATGACACAACTGGCCGATGGCAGCTTGCTGTTTGCCAGCCGCCGCCCCGGGGACTGGCTGCTGCGCGTAGACCCGAACGGTCAAGAACAGTGGCACTGGATTGAAGCTGACCGCGCCTTCAACGGCCATGTCATTGCCAGCCATGATGGCAGGCACCTGTACACCACCGAGACAGATCTGGCCGACAGCCAGGGGCTGATCGGTGTGCGCGATGTGCGTACGCTGGAAAAAATCGCCGAATGGCGCACCGGCGGCATGGACCCCCACCAGTTGCTGCTGGACCGTGACGGCAGCCTGATGGTGGCCAACGGCGGCATTCCCACCCAGCCTGAAACGGGCCGGCGCAAACTCAAGCTCACGCACATGGACTCTTCCATTGCGCGCCTGCTGCCTGCGCAAGATGGTCAGATTGCTGGCCAATGGCGCTTGACCGATACCCGGCTGAGTTTGCGCCACCTGGCCTGGGGGCCTGAGGTGGCCTGGGCCACAGAGCGCCGCTGGCTGGGCATTGCGCTGCAGGCCGAACACGACAGTGCCGAGCAAAAACAGCAAGCCCCCGTTTTGGCTCTGTTTGATGGGCAGCAACTGCATGCCGCAGACTTGCCCACCGGTGCTCAATGGCAAGGCTACGGCGGTGACATCAGTTGCCACGGTCTGCATTTTGCTGTGAGCTGTCCCCGTGCAGATCAGCTCACATGGTGGCAAGTGCCCGCCACTGCGCAAGCCACAGGCCAGTGCCTGCGCCAGGACAGTCAGCAAGGCGTGTACTGCGTCAGCAACGACAGCGTCATCCACCCCTTGCAACCCAGCACCAGCACCCTGTGGTCTGGCGGTGCCCAGCAAGTGCTGCAATGGCCTCAGCGCAACACCGTCGCCAGCACCGCCCATCTGGCACTCGATAACCACTGGGTGCAGATTTAAACGCTACAGCGCTCAGAAACCGTGGAGTCAGTCCGCAACAAGCACTGACTCTGCGGTTTACTCATCAGCACTTTCAGTGCTAATGGCGACAAAAATCGCTACAAAATTCGAAGCCACTCCACCAAGGCATCAATCTCTTGCGCATTCAAGTGAATGGCTTTCATGTGCGGAGACTTAGGTGGAATGTAGGGATCTTTGGCCGGATCGCCCCCCACCACGCCCATGCCAACGTTGTACAGGCGCATCAAGCCCGGCAAATCCGGAAACAAGCCGTTGTGCATCCACGGACCGGCATGTATCACGCCACGCAAACTGGGGGTGCGGAACTTGCCCAGATCTTCCTTGTCACGCGTGGCTTCAAAACGGCCCAGGTCTTGGTTACGGCGGCTATAAAACGACAGCCCGATGTCGTGAAACTCGTTATCAGTCAGCAACGGTCCGCTGTGGCAATTCATGCACCGCGCCTTGGTGCGGAACAGGTGCAATCCCAGCAGTTGCTGGTCTGTCAGCACCTTGGTGTCACCCGCAATCACCTGGTCAGCAAGCGTTTTGGGCGGGCGTACGGTGCGCACAAAGCTGGCAATCGCCGCCACCATGTCGTCCACGCTGATGGACTGCGCGCCATATGCCGTGTGCATCAGCGCCTTGTACTGAGGCTGTGCATTCACATGTGCCACCGCTGCGTCCAAGGAGTTGTTCATCTCAAACGGGTTCTGAATGGAGCCCTTGGATTGCTCTTCCAGTGAACCTGCTCGCCCGTCCCAGAACAGCTTGTCTGCAAAAGGTGCTGCAAACAGCGTCTGCGCACGGCGACGGCCCATGAGCTTGTCCTCACCCACACTCAGCGCCAGCCCATCGCCAAACGACTTGTCCGACTGGTGGCACGACGCACACGCAACCCCACCTTTTCGAGATAAGCCAGGGTCAAAAAACAAAGCAGCCCCCAAAGCACGTCTCGCCGCATCCTTGGCGTTGACTGGCGGCTGTACGGCCGGCACTTGTGTCATTTCTTGCCAAAATTTGCCTGAATCAATCACAGGGCGCGGCCAGTGCTCGGGCGTTCTCTGGTATCTGTCTCGCAGGCAGGAGCTGTCCCAGCCCGCTGGCATGCCGCATTCAAAATTTTCATTGCTCACCACGTTGAGCAATCGTGCTACCGCTGTATTGGCTGCTGCTTCTTTGGCAAGCTTAGTCGTGGCGTTGGCAGGAGCACGCACGACTTGTGCCATGGCGCTCGACACCGCCATGGCGATGGCCGCTACACATACAAAGCTGCACATATATCGCTTGCTTTTCGCGAGATTTATTTTCATTTTTCTCATATGTAAAAAGCGCAGCCATCGCGGTGGCTGCGCACTATGCTCTCATATATGCTGGATAAAAAAACTAAAAATACTTAATACTTAAAACTCGTATCCTGCATTGAGCCAGATTTCACGGCCAATTTTATAACGAACATTATTGGCTGCCGATGGATTAGCAACTGCAATAGGTTGGATCTTGTTCAACATATTCAAAATATCCACATTCAAAATCAACCCATTCATTTGTCTGGGTTTCCAGGTAATGGAGGTATCCCATGTCCAGTAAGCTGGGATCTTCTGCACGCCATATTTTTCCAATTGCTCAGGTTTAGCAGAAATTCCAAGGTAAGCAACACCACTTTTACTACTATTCCAATTGATGCGATTACCCCAGGTCAAACCTTGGTTGAGCCAATTACCGGAAAACGCAAAACTCAACTTTCGTGGCTGGCTAAAGTCGCTTGCTGGCTTATCTTTCCGTTGAATTTTCTTTCCGTCATAAAGTATCAAATCATCTGGTGATTCTGCCCCTGCCTCCCAGGCCTCTGCCGTGTCATGGTTGCGCCATGCATCATGCCAGCTGAAGTCTACTCGGCCACTCCACCGTGCAGCCAATAGATTGAATGTTTTTAATGAACGCAAACTCAATACAGCTGTCTCAGCATTGCCATATCCACCATTCACATACACATAATTACCATCAATTTTGTCTTGCGTGACCGAGTCACGGCTTGCTCTCCGAACATATGAGACACCACCTTCAACGTATTCAGATAATTGCTGGGTCACGCTAAATGCCCACTCATCTGATCGTGGGGTTTTAATACCATCAAAAATATGCACTTCAGCAACAGCAGGCGTATTGACCACGTTGCCTTTAGAGTCCACCAAGGTTCGCTTGAGTTTGCTCTTTTCCTGAGTTAATGCATAACCCAGCAGGTCCAGACCATAGTAACGAGACCAACCCATGCTTACTTGAGTTTTACCATTACCAAACGCATCCCAATCAATTCGGCTGCGAGGTGAAAAATTGGTATTTTTGAAAAAATTGTCATGATCAATACGAGCACCTAAGGTCCACCCCCAGTTTCCCAGCTGCATCGTATTACTGACATACATGCCAAGGCTGTTGTAACCGGCCTCAGCTGTTCCTGCCATGTAATGGGTCCTGCTGAAGTATTTCTGTGAACCATCCAGCTGCTGTACTGCACGAGAGCTATACGCATCGTTCTTGCGATCAAACTTCGCTTCAATACTTTGTAAATCTACACCGGCATAGACTTTGTGCTGAACGTTGCCTGTTGCAAAACTATTCCAGTCCATGCGCAACTTGGCAGTCATTTGGCGCTGCTCCAAAGCCTCTGTGCCATAACCGCCATAGGTATATTGACTTAACGATTTATCTGCAAACTGCTGCGTCACAAACTCGGTCGCGTTGGACTCGCGAAGTGCATCCAATTGATCAATTCCAAGTTTTAATGTCAGCTTACCCTGATCTGACCTCTGCATCGCATCAATACCCAAGCCATATGCTTTTTGACGATTAATCCAGTTCGTATCCGCAAAAAAATTATCTACCAAGTTCTCTTGCCGATCTGCATACTTCAACGTCACGTTCGCCTCTAATCCGCCATTAAAATCCTTGTGGAATTTTGCAAACATGTTATCTACCTGATCGTTTTGATCAGTCGATACCAGGCGCGTTGTTTTGCCATTCGGAATACCGGATGAACGGTCCAGTACTTTCCCCGTTCTTTGAATTTCAGACTCCCTGCGAGAGAAAGACAAAAGTGCGGCCGTACTTTCTGAAATTCGCAGATCTGCATTAATACTGGAGAAATGCTTCTTCCATATTGCTGAATAACCCGGCTCTCCTGCCTCCCACTTTTCAGACACCTTTGGAGGCATCTTTTGCTGCGTCAGGTTTGAGCTATTAAAGCTACGCTTGACACCAATCTTGTTTATTCCTAGTGGCGTCTTAATGCGCGCATCGACAACCCCCCCGGTGAAATGCCCAAACTCCACAGGCACGCGACTTTCGTAAACTTCAACAGCATCCAAAAGCTCTGTATCTAGGTTATAGGCTTGAGAGAAACCAGGCACATTGCCGATTTGTAAGTTTCTATTATCGTTTTGAGGACTTATGACATTGGTTGCGCCAATACCATCTATTAAAAATTGGTTTTGGTAAGGACTCTCGCCATGAATAGAAAATGATTCTGGCTCCAAGCTGCCGCGGTTTCCTGAGCCTGCGACGGTTGGGTTTTGCCTGACCGCAGGATGGGTTGCAATCAAGGATGTCAGATCCCTGTTTCCTTGCGGGATCGCATCCATCTCCTGGCGGGTGTACAGCCTGGAATCTAGGCTCTGGGCCTTCACATCCACTGTTGGCATGCTCTTTTCTAGAACATCTTCGGAGTCATAAGAGTGTTCTTGAGCGCTGGCAGCGCCACCCAACAGCAATGCAGCAGCAGCCACGACAGGCCGCACTTGCGACGTTCTAACCAATTTCATTTTTCGCAGAATCTCGCGCCGATAAAGATTTAGAAAACAAAAAAGACGGCCCGTACCGTCTTCATCACCACAAAGCACATGAATGCGCATGATAACAATTATCATTCAATTTTACATCTTGTGCTTCCTGTCTAAACAGGTCGCCCGCAAGACAGCCCTGCATACCTAGATTCCCCACAATTCCGTTCCATGGGAACCATCTACCTTGTACGCCACGGCCAGGCATCGTTTGGGGCCAAAGACTATGACCAGCTCAGCCTTTTGGGGGCACAGCAGTCACAGCAGCTGGGCCGTTACTGGCAAGAACGCTCGATGCACTTCGATGCGGTCTATACCGGCACACTTAAACGCCACGTACAAACATTGGCGGGCATACGTGAGGCATTGCCAGGCCTGCCTGAGGCGCAGGCCTTACCTGCCCTCAATGAATACGACAGCCACGCATTGATTCGCTGCATACACCCGGAGCCTTTGGGTCCGGCAGATACACCTGAGACCTACCGCGCGCACTTTCGTTTGCTGTGTGATGCGATTGCACAGTGGATGTCGGGCGTCATCAGCCCTGAAGGCATGCCCAGCTGGGAAGATTTCTCAGATGGCATTCGCCACACCTTGGAGCAAATACGCCACCAGCACCACTCAGGCAATGTGCTGCTCGTCAGCAGTGGCGGGCCCATCTCCACCGCCACCAGCTTAGTGCTGGGCAGCCCGCCCGAGGTGTCGATCGCACTCAATATGCGCATACGCAATACGGCGGTGACAGAGCTGAGCATGAGCCCCAAACGCCTGATGCTGCAGACCTTTAATACGCTCAACCACCTCGACACCACCGAGACCCGCAGTTGGGTGACATTCGCATAAAAAAGCACAGCTGCTCAGGCATGCATGCGCATGCTTTGCGGCCCACAGCAGCGCATTTTTTGCGCAAGGTTTACGATGATTCCTTGCTAGAAAACACGTCCGCCTTATGGAGCTTTCATGTTGACCCCTTGCGACGATGATGCGCTGGAGCCCCAGCTTTCTGCGGCAGACATGGCCTCTTTGCGCACCATGCTGGGCGATGCCATCCAGAGCCACCAGGCCATTGCCATGCTGGACGTTGGTGACAAGCGCTGCCGCCTGATGATCAGCGAG
This sequence comes from Comamonas sp. CMM02, assembly GCF_014851485.1. Lineage (NCBI taxonomy): Bacteria > Pseudomonadati > Pseudomonadota > Betaproteobacteria > Burkholderiales > Comamonadaceae > Comamonas > Comamonas sp. CMM02. Next base: position 78,209 of record NZ_JACUZW010000006.1, read on the forward strand.
GGAGAGAACGGTCATCCTCAGCCGGTGTTCCACCACCTGCAACTGGGCATGGATTTGCTGGCCACCCGCACGTTCAAGCAGCACATGCCCAGTGAAGCGCAGCTGGAGCAAGGGATCATGCTGGTAGAAGATGCGGTCATGCCCGTGGCGCGCCTGATTCCTAGCAGCAACGTGTTCGTGACACACGACCCCTGCCTGCTGGAGGTGGCCCAGCATGCACTGGGTATTCGAGACTTGCAGGATGCATGGCAGAGTTCCGGGCGGCTGCCGGTCTTGAGCCGCGAGGCGATTGAAGCGCAATTTGATCTGCTCGCACGCCAGGCGAGCCATCCGCATGCGCCACTGGGTGACTTACCCCAGTCACCACGCTGGGCCGCCGCGCTATTGATCTTGCGCGAGGTACTGCACCACTGGCAGCTGGGTGCGGTTCGTCTGCTGCCTCACCTGCCCGTCCCGTTTCAATCACCCAAAGGCTGAGGCTGCGCACCGACCGTTGCAGCAGGCAAGGCGTGCATTTCTTCTAGCAACTGTGCCAGACTCGTCGCTGCGCCCTCCACCAAGGCTTGACCCCGCTGCGCATCGGCTGCAGCGGCATTGCCAGCTGCGCCCAGAGGGTTGTAGTCCTGCATGGCCCAGCCCAGCTTGGCACTTTTGCCATTGCCCAAAATAGGGAAACGCTGGGCACGCTCCTGCGAGGTGCTGGCAAAGTTTTGCGCATACGGCATGCGCACCAGCTCTGGCGCCAAGTGCAGCATCATGGAGGTTTCAGTCTCGCCGCCATGCACCCCAAAACGGTGCTCGTGCGCGCTAAAGGATTCATTGACCCCTGCCGGCTGCGGCAGGTTGAACCAGCTGCAGTGGTACACCAGCAGACCGCACTGCATGCGCAGCTGTCGCGCCACGATGTCCATGCTGCTGACGTTGCCGCCGTGCGCATTAAAAATCAGCAGTTTGCGAATCCCCGCGCGAGCCACACAGACGCCCAGCTCGGTCCACAGAGCCAGCAGCGTAGCGGGCGACAGGCCCAGCGTACCGGCATAGTCCTGGTGCTCCAGGCTCAATCCAATCGACTGGGTGGGCAAGACCAGCAGCGGGATATCAGCAGCCACCTGCGGCAAAGCTGCTGCCAGGATGCCATCGGCCAGCGCCGTGTCTACGCTCAAAGGCAAATGCGGGCCGTGTTGCTCCACCGCCCCTACCGGCAAGACCGCCACGGTCTGTGCGGCCAGGCCATTGCGCTGCGCCAGCGCAAAATCACGTGCAGACACTTCTGCCCAACGGCGCGAAGGCCAGCGCTGCAAATCAGGCTGATCAGAAATATCCACTGAAAAATGGGCATGGGTTTTTTGGCACATGCTGCAATCTTAGGCGCTGTCCGGCAGACTGGATAGCAAGCCGCTCCACAATCCCTGCATGTCTTCCTCCCCAACCCGTGACCTGACCCAGGGCCCCATCGCTCGCACCTTGCTGGTGTTTTCTCTGCCCATCCTGGCGGGCAATGTGCTGCAGTCCCTCAATGGTTCGGTCAATGCCATGTGGGTGGGCAAATACCTGGGAGAGGCGGCCCTCACCGCCACCACCAATGCCAACAACATCATGTTCTTGCTGATTGGCCTGGTGTTTGGCGTGGGCATGGCGGCCACCATCTTGGTGGCGCAAAGCATGGGGGCCAAAAATCTCACGCAAGCGCGCACAGTGATTGGCTCTAGCGCTACGTTGTTTGGCGCTATCTCGCTGCTCATTGCCTTGCTGGGCTATCCACTCTCGCGCCATATCTTGCAGTGGATGGGGACACCCGATGTGGCTTTACAGCTGGCCGAAAGTTATTTGCGCGTCATCTTTCTGGCCATGCCGCTGCTGTACCTGTTTGCCTTTGTCTCGGCCATCTTGCGCGGCGCAGGCGATACCCGCACCCCGTTTATTTTTTTGCTGCTGGTCGTGGTGCTGGATGTTGTCCTGAACCCGGTGCTTATTTTTGGCTTAGGCCCATTCCCCCAGATGGGCATCACCGGAGCGTCCATGGCCACGCTGGTGTCCAACGCCATCAGCTTTGTGGCCATGCTGCTGTGGCTGTACTGGCGCAAGCACCCGCTGTGGATTGGCAGCCATGAGCTGCATTTTTTCGTGCCCCAGCCAGTCATTGTCAAAGCCCTGGTCATCAAAGGCCTGCCCATGGGGGTGCAGATGGTGATGATCTCCATGGCCATGCTGATGGTGATGACCATGGTCAACGGTTATGGCGTTGAAACCTCTTCTGCCTACGGCGCATCGCTGCAGCTGTGGACCTATGTGCAAATGCCCGCCATGGCGATTGGGGCGGCCTGCTCCAGCATGGCGGCGCAAAACGTGGGGGCCGGGCAATGGGCACGTGTCGATGGCACCGCCAAAGCAGGTGTTCTGTGCAATGTGCTGATGACGGGCGCACTCATCGTGCCCATGCTCTTGCTGGACCGCCATGTGCTGGCGCTGTTCTTGCCCGATGGCAGCGCTGCACTGGAATCTGCGCGCCACCTCAACCACATTGCGGTGGGCTCGTTCGTGTTTTTTGGGGTCACCTTTGTGCTCTCGGGCGTGGTGCGCTCTACGGGCGCGGTGATTCCCCCGCTGATCATTCTGGGCATTGCACTATGGGGCGTGCGCGTGCCGCTGGCCAAGCTGCTGCAGCCATGGCTGGGTGTTGATGCCATTTGGTGGAGCTTTCCAGCCAGCTCCATCTGCGCCATGTTGATGAGCATGGCCTACTACAAATGGGGGCGCTGGCGCGAGGCGCGCATGCTCAACCCGGCTCCAGACGATGCCGAAACCGTGGCAACCCCGTCGGAGGTGGCCGCCCAGCCGCCCAACCCGGTCTGTGCGCCACGTCAACTTTTGTCTGCGCAAACACCCACCACCACTTCGGACACCCGCTGAAATAGCCGCACGCTACGATGACAGGAACCACAATGCGGTTTATGGCTCCAAGCTTCGTCATGCCAATTTCTCCCCTCCTTCGCCCCCTTCGTTGCGCCCACCACTTCGCTGCTGTCTGGCTGTTCAGCCTGCTGGCCTTGTGCGCCGTGCTACTGCCTGCAACTGCCAGCGCGCAAATTCAGCTCAAACTGGGCAGCGCCAGCACCGCTCTGTCTGACACCGTGGTCACCCCGCGCGTGCAGGCCCAGCTGGTGGCATTGGCACCGCAAGGTATTGCCCCGGGCAAGCCTTTGGAGCTGGGGTTGCGCATTCAGCACCAGCCTGACTGGCACACCTACTGGAAGAACGCGGGTGACTCTGGCCTGCCTACACAGCTGGACTGGCAACTGCCAGCGGGCATGCAGGCCACAGACATAGCATGGCCTGTTCCCCAGCAGATCCGCGTTGGAGACATGCTCAACTATGGCTACGAAGGCACGGTGCTGCTGCCCGTTACGGTCAAAGTTACCGATGACTTTCGGCCTGACCCAGATGGCAACATCGACATTCGCCTGACGGCCTCGTGGCTGGTATGCCGTGTGGAATGCATTCCAGAAGACGGGCAGTTCCAGCTGCGGGTCCCTGCAGATGTCGCTGACACGCAGTGGGCCACTGAGTTTGCCGCCGCTCACGCTCAGGCCCCCGTTGCACTGGCGCAGGCCCAGGCCAGCTTCACGGCCCTGCCCAGCGGCGACCGGGTTGAGTTGCGTGTGGATGGGCTGCCTGCTGCAGCCCACGCACAGACGCTGGCGTTTTACCCTGAAGCGGCCGACACCTTCCACCACGCAGCGGTGCTGGGGCAAGACTGGACACAGGCCTGGGAAGGCACCACCTGGACGGCGCAGCTGCCGCTGTCAGCCATGCGGGGCGACACCCCTGCTCAGCTCGATTTTGTTCTCGGCCTGCCTGCACAAGGCGGTGATGTGGCCCATGCGCCGCCCGTACAGGCCTGGCGCTTGAGCGGCCCCGTGCAAGGCCAGTGGAAATCCGCCGATCTGGCACAAGTGTCGCCCGCGCTGGCAGCGGCATTGGCGGCCAATCAGCAATCACAAAGCACCAACCCCTTGCCCGCACCCAGCACCAGTGTCAGCACCAGCGGTTGGCTGGCCGCTTTGCTGGGAGGACTGATTGGCGGCCTGCTGCTCAACCTGATGCCCTGCGTGTTCCCCGTGCTGGCCATCAAACTCATGGGCTTTGCGCGCCATGGCAGCGACGTGCGCGCACAGCGCAGCAATGGCCTGGCCTACGCAGCCGGGGTCATCATCAGTTTTGTGGCGCTGGGCGCTGTGCTGCTGGCACTGCGTGCGGCTGGCGAGCAACTGGGCTGGGGCTTTCAGCTGCAGTCGCCGCTGGTGGTGGCCGGGCTGGCGGCCTTGTTTACCTTGATTGGCTTGAACCTCGCCGGGGTGTTTGAGCTGGGCCACGTGGTGCCCGACCGCATTGCCAACCTGCACGCACGCCATCCGCTGGGCGATGCATTCATCTCCGGCGTGGTGGCGGTGGCCATTGCCTCGCCCTGCACCGCACCGTTCATGGGCGCATCGCTGGGATTTGCTGTGGGCATGCCTGCAGCGCAGGCACTGGGTATTTTTGTAGCGCTGGGCGTGGGCATGGCCCTGCCTTATGTGCTGGTGAGCTGGGTGCCTGCACTGATGCGCTGGCTGCCCCGTCCCGGTGCCTGGATGGACACCTTCCGCCGTGCCATGGCCTTTCCCATGTTCGCCACGGTGGTCTGGCTGGTGTGGGTGATTGGCCAGCAAACCGGGATTGACGGCGCTGCCGCCTTGCTGGCCCTGCTGCTGTGCCTGGCCGCCTTGGCATGGGCCCTGACGCTGCGCGGCAAAACCCGCGTGCTGCTGGCCGCTGTTGTACTGGTATGCGGCGGCTTGCTGATGGTTGGCACGGGCCGCACCCTGGTCGAGCCTGCGCCTGTCGCTGCTGCTGCCGAGCAGCAAGATGTTTGGCAAGCCTGGTCAGCCCCCAAACAAGCCGAACTGCTGGCCCAGGGCCGCCCCGTTTTTGTGGATTACACCGCCGCCTGGTGCGTGACCTGCCAGTACAACAAGCGCACCACGCTGTCTGACAGTGACGTGCTGGCCAACTTTGCACAGCACAACGTTGCGCTGCTGCGTGCCGACTGGACACGCCGTGACCCGGCCATCACCCAGGCGCTGGCCCAGCTGGGCCGCAGCGGTGTGCCCGTGTATGTGCTGCTGGCACCGGGGCAAGCGCCCGTGGTGCTCAGTGAGCTGCCCAGCAAGCAAGAAGTGCACAACGCACTTCAGATGCTTTAACAAAATAATAGCTACCAAGGCATTAAATACAACGATTTCAGATATAAAACTATCCGAAATCGTTGCAACACAAGCGCTGACAGCTATCTTTAATAAAAAAGCCGCTGTCTGCAATGCATGCAAACAGCGGCTCGGTATTGGCGTGGACCAAGGTTCGGTGTCTGTGAAGGGGATCTCCCTGCCTTCACCCAAATTTCTTCATCGGCCCACGCTGGCAATTATTGACGGCCTGCATGACAGGCATGTGACGCTCAGATCAGCGCTTGAATAATCACGGCGTTGACGATGTCTACAAAAAAGCCACACACCAGCGGCACCACAATGAAGGCGCGGTGCGCTGCCCCGTGGCTGCGCGCCACGGCCGTCATATTGGCCACCGCTGTTGCCGTAGAACCCAGGGCAATACCGCCAAAGCCGGCGGTAATGACTGCGGCCTCATAGTCTTTGCCCATGCAGCGAAAGACCACGAACAGCGCAAACCCGATGGTCATCAAAATCTGCAGCACCAGCACCGTCATCACAAAGCCCATCACGCCCTGCAAGGCCCACAGCTGCAGGCCCATGAGCGCCATGGTCAGGAACATGCCCAGGCAAATATCCGAAATCATGAGCAACCCCTGGCGCATGCTGTTCCAGTGGAACTGCCCCAGCTTGCGGCGCTTGCGCGAAAGCATCCATTGCCCCAGCGTATTGCGCAAAATAATGCCGCCCAGCAAGCACCCCACAAACATGGGCAACTGCAGGCCCGCCTCATGAAACAGCGGGGTGATCACACCGCCAATCATCAGTGCCATGTTCAGCCACAGCCAGGCACGCAACACGCCGTAATAGTCCAGCGTGACTGCGGTGCGCTGCACGGCCACCCCCACATCCAGCGCGCGTGAATTGCTGCCCGCAATGCCGTGGCGGCGCAGCAGGTAACTGGCGATAGGGCCACCAATGGTGCAGGCCGCAATCATGCCCACCATGTTGCTGGCCATGCCCAGCTCCACTGCGTTGCTGATGCCCAGTTTCTCCACAAAGACCGGCCCCCAGGCCAGCGTGGTGCCAACACCACCGGTCAGCGAGATGGAACCCGTCATCAACCCCGCTCGCGCATCCAGCCCAAACCACTGCGCCACACCCATGCCCAGCATGTTCTGCAGCGCAATGAAGACCGTAGCCAGCACCAGCAAGATCAGCAAAGGCTTGCCGCCTTCCTTGAGCGTCGCCAGGTCAGAGCGCAACCCAATGGCTGCAAAAAAGTAAAGCAGCAAGGTGTCCCGCACATTCAGATCAAACTCCACCTTGGTTCCCAGCGTCAGGTACATCAGCCCCACCACGCATGCACACAGAAAACCGCCCACGACAGGCTCTGGAATGCTGTAGCGGCGCACCACGCTCCAGTGCTCGGCGATTTTTTGCCCTGCAAAAAACAGCAAGATGGCCAAGGTAAAACTTTGGAAAGCGGGAATGTGCAGGGTTTCAGGTAGTGTCACGGCGTGGCAAAGTAGGTCACAAAACAAAGCCTGCGATTGTGCATGACACGCCATGCAGAGCGTTTTGCCTTGCTTTGCATCAGGACACGTGCAGACAGCGCGCCGCACTAGCCCCTGAGCACAAGGTAGTCCAAGGCCTTCCGTTAAACTGCCCGGTTCCCAAGAACCGCCCTTGCGCCGCAGCCTTTCGCTGTGGTGCTGGCCCTTTCTCAGTGTGAGCGCCCATGTCTTTTGCCCCCCTTTTGAACGACACCTTCCTGCGCGCCTGCCGCCGTCAAGCCACCGACTACACCCCGCTGTGGCTGATGCGTCAGGCCGGTCGCTACCTGCCTGAGTACAAAGCCACCCGCGCGCAAGCCGGCAGCTTCATGGGCCTGGCAACGAACGTGGACTACGCCACCGAAGTGACGCTGCAGCCGCTGGACCGCTTTGCGCTGGATGCTTCCATCCTGTTCAGCGACATCCTGACCGTGCCTGACGCCATGGGCCTGGGCCTGTCCTTTGCCGAAGGCGAAGGCCCGCGCTTTGCCAAGGTGGTGCGTGATGAAGCCGCCGTGGCCGAGCTGGCCGTGCCGGACATGGACAAGCTGCGCTACGTGTTTGATGCCGTCACCAGCATCCGCAAGACGCTCAATGGCCGTGTGCCCTTGATTGGTTTCTCGGGCAGCCCCTGGACGCTGGCCTGCTACATGGTGGAAGGCAAAGGCAGCAGCGACTACCGCATGGTCAAGACCATGATGTACAGCCGCCCCGACCTGATGCACAAGATCTTGCAGGTCAATGCCGACAGCGTCGCTGCGTACCTGAACGCACAAATTGACGCCGGCGCACAAGCGGTCATGATTTTTGACAGCTGGGGCGGTGTGCTGGCCGACGGCGCTTTCCAGCAATTCAGTCTGGCCTACACCAAGCGTGTGCTGGCCCAGCTCAAGCGCACCGGCGTGGACGGCACCGATGTGCCCCGCCTGGTGTTCACCAAGGGCGGCGGCATCTGGTTGCAGGACATGAAGGACATGGACTGCGAAGTGCTGGGTCTGGACTGGACAGCCAATCTGGGCAAGGCCCGCGCCATTGTGGGCGGTCAAGCCGGCGGCCCCGGCAAGGCATTGCAGGGCAATATTGACCCCAATGTGCTGTTTGCATCTCCCGAGCAGATCGCCGAGCAGGCCCGCGCCGTGCTGGACAGCTTTGGCAAGCCCCACACCGACAAAACGACGAACGGCCCCACCCATATTTTCAATCTGGGCCACGGCATCAGCCAGTTCACCCCGCCCGAGCATGTGGCTGCGCTGGTAGAGGCCGTGCACAGCCACTCTCGCCAGCAGCGCCAAGCGGTCTAATGCTTCACCGATAAATAAGTACTTACCAACTTCGACCCGTAGGCACTGGACTACGGGTCGTTTTTTTTCGCTGCCTTCAGAATTCTCGTTCATCCGCGCAAAAAACAACAAATTCGCGCTTTTTTACCGCATCTGCTTATTACTTTCACGCACTTGACAGGGGCACAGATTTCAACTTATGCACAACTTGGTGCGTGCGGTGGCTTGACTTCAGTGTTCACAAGGCGATAGCAAAAAAACACGAGCCAGCATAATAAGTCGTTGTTTTCAATCAATAAATTTCATGACAATCTTGTCACACAAAAATAAAAGCTGTCATGTTCACTTTGAGCCACAGCGGCTGTGGTAAACAATCCCCACAAAGTTATCCACAGAAACTTGGATAGCCTCGACTTCTTTCCCCTCTGGCGCTGATGTCTGACCCGATTCCTACATTGCATGTGGTCCATGTGGCAGTCCACACCCCTGTGCACAGCGGCGTGGGAGTCCCCTTGAGCTACACCCACAGCCACCCGTTGCCCCCTGGCACGCTGGTGCGCGTGCCGCTGGGTACGCGCCAGCTGCTGGGCGTCGTGTGGCCAGCACCGCAGGACGCAGCCCCGCCGCCTGAGCACGCCAAACTGCGTGCCATTGAAGCCGTCATGCAGGGGCTGCCTGCGCTGGACGCCACGTGGCAGCGTCTGGTGAGCTTTGCAGCCCGCTACTACCAGCGCAGCGTGGGCGAAATCGCCATGGCGGGCCTGCCACCAGCCTTGCGCGACATGACGGCCGAGCAACTGGCCAAACGGCTGCAGCCGCCCAAACCAAAAAAACCATCCAAAAAAGCCGCAGCAGCAACGTCAGCAGCTGCACAGCAGGCTGTGGATAACTGTCTTGAGCCATCTCAAGACAATTCAGAATCGATAGCACTGAGTGCTGAACAGCAAAGCGTTTTTAGTCAGATCATCCAAAATCCAGGCCCCTTCTTGCTGTACGGCAGCACCGGCAGTGGCAAGACCGAGGTCTACATGCGCGTGGTGCAACAGGCGCTGGAGGCCAGCCCGCAGGCACAGGCGCTGGTCATGGTGCCTGAAATTAACCTGACGCCCCAATTGCAAGAGCGCTTTGAATCGCGCTTCATGCCCATGTTTGGCGCTCAAGCCGTCGTCAGCATGCACAGCGGCATGACCGATGTGCAGCGACTGAAAAGCTGGCTGGCCGCCCACACTGGGGCCGCACGCATTGTGCTGGGTACGCGCATGTCGATTTTTGCAAGCCTTCCCGGGCTGAAAGTCATTGTGGTCGACGAAGAGCACGACCCCAGCTACAAGCAGCAAGAGGGTGCGCGGTACTCCGCACGTGACCTGGCGCTGTGGCGCGGCCATGCCTGCCAAGCACAGGTCATTTTGGGCAGCGCCACACCCTCGCTGGAGAGCTGGCACGCCAGCGAGCCAGCCAGCAGTGGCGGGCCGGCTCGCTACCTGCGGCTGCACATGCCCAGCCGCATTGGTGCAGGCGCACTGCCGCGGGTGCGCCTGGTGGACATGTCCCAGCAGCCCAAGAAAACCGTGTTTTCACAGCCCCTGCTGGAAGCCATCACCGAGCGGGTGCAACGGGGCGAGCAAAGCCTGATCTTGCTGAACCGGCGCGGTTTTGCCCCGGTGCTGTACTGCGCAGACTGCAACTGGAAAAGCGATTGCCCGCACTGCAGCGCCCACCAGGTTTTTCACAAGGGTGACCGCACCTTGCGCTGTCACCACTGTGGCTATACCCAGCGTGTGCCACACGCCTGCCCCAGCTGCGGCAACCCGGACATCCTTCCCCTGGGCAAAGGTACGGAACAGTTGCAAGAAGAGCTGGAGCGTCTGCTGCGCAACGTGCAACGCCCAGACGGCCAGCCGGCCCGTGTGTCACGCATTGATGCCGACACCACCAAGCTCAAAGGGGCATTACAAGAGCAATTGGCGCTGGTGCACAGTGGCGAGGTGGATGTGCTGGTGGGCACCCAAATGGTTGCCAAGGGCCATGACTTTCGGCGCATCACCTTGGTGGCAGCTGTACAGCCCGATGGCGCTCTGTTTTCCAGCGATTTCCGGGCACCCGAGCGCCTGTTTTGCCTGCTGATGCAGGCCGCTGGCCGCGCTGGCCGGGATGCCGCCTATGTCAGCGACCAAGGCAGTCAGCCAGAAATGTGGGTGCAAAGCTTTGAGCCGCAGCACAGCGTATTCGCCGCCCTGCGCCAGCATGACTACCCGGCCTTCGCGGCACAGCAGTTGCGGGAACGCCAGGACGCGGGCATGCCTCCTTATGCATTCCAGGCGCTGGTCCGTGCCGATGCCAAGACACAGGAAACCGCCCAGGCTTTTTTGCGTGCCGCCACCGATGCCGCGCGCCAGGGGCAGTTGCCCTGTCTGGACGATGTATTTGTCTACCCCCCCATTCCCATGGCCATGCAGCGCGTAGCCAATGTGGAGCGCGCCCAGATGCTGATTGAGGCCGCCGACCGCCGCGCCCTGCAAAGATTTTTGCATGCGTGGCAGCCGTGGCTGCACTGGGTGCGCGGGCAGCCACAGCACAAAGGCGTGGTGCGCTGGCTGGTCGATGTAGATCCGCTGTCGCTTTGAAAAGCATTTTTCATGGCTGCCGTCTTTCAGGCCAACACCCTCACCACAGCAGGCACTGGCAGCCCGGTGTGGGTATTGAAAAATAGCTCTTGGTGTTTGTCCGAATGCCAGTCAGGCGCAGATGTTGCAAGGTGCACCACCAGCAACCACCCGCCGGGTGGTGCATCTCTGGAGCACCTATGCGCTTTCCTTCCGCATTTCGCCTGTCCCTGATTTCCGTGGCCTTGGCACTGGCCGGTTGTGCCAGCCAGACCGCCGCACCTGCAGCCTCCACCGCTGCAGCGCCAGCCCCTGTAACCACCGCAGCGCCCAGCGCTGCCCCTGCCCCTGCCCCTGCCGCCGCCGCCGCCAAACCGCGCGTGGTGGTGCTGGCTACCGGCGGCACCATTGCCGGCGCGGGTGCCAGCGCCGTCAACAGCGCCACCTACACCGCAGCCAAAGTACCGGTCGACAAATTGCTGGCCGGTTTGCCAGAGCTGGGCAATCTGGCCACCGTGACAGGCGAGCAAGTCTTTCAGATTGCCTCGGAAAGCTTTACCAACAAAGAACTGGTCACACTGGCCAAGCGCGTGAACGAGCTGGCCAAGCGCGCCGATGTGGACGGCATCGTCATCACCCATGGCACCGACACCCTGGAAGAAACCGGGTTCTTCCTCAATCTGGTCGTGCGCACGAACAAACCCATCGTAATGGTGGGTTCCATGCGGCCTGGCACCGCCATCTCAGCAGATGGTGCACTCAATCTGCTGGGCGCAGTCGCCACCGCTGCGGCCAAGGATTCTGTCGGCAAGGGGGTACTGGTCAGCATGAACGACGACATCCACACCGCGCGCGATGTGGCCAAGCTCACCAACATCAAGACCAATGCATTTGCCAGCCAGTGGGGCCCACTGGGCATGGTGGTGGAAGGCAAGACCTACTGGTTCCGCGCACCCGTCAAGCGCCACACCAGCGCCAGCGAATTCAACATTGAGCAGATCAACGAGCTGCCCGCTGTAGATATCGTCTACGGTTACGGCAACGTCCCGCCCACCGCCATCGAGGCGCTGGGCAAAGCGGGCGTCAAAGCCATCGTGCACGCGGGCACGGGCAATGGTTCGGTCGCTGACCGCATCGTGCCCAAGCTCAATGAATTGCGTGGCAAAGGCACCATCATCGTGCGCAGTTCACGCATTCCTGCAGGCTTTGTACTGCGCAATGCCGAGCAACCTGACGACAAGTACGACTGGGTGGTGGCCCACGATCTGAATCCGCAAAAAGCCCGCTTGCTGACTGCAGTGGCGCTGACTCAGACACAGGACACCAAGCAGTTGCAACGCATCTTCTGGGAATATTGATAAAACCGGCTGCCAGTGCTTGATAAACAATCGCTGGCAGCTATTGTTTTTACATTTTCATCAGGTGGCGCAAGGGACCTTGTGCCACCTGTACATGGTGCTGCTGCAACAGCGCAGCGAAGGCCTCAGACATCAGATAGGCAAACTCTACCGGGCGTTGCCTGCCAATCGCATCGCCCTGCACCACATCGGTGGCCGGGTGACACATCACCAGGCTGCCATCACACAGCTGTGGCAGCCACTGCGCCATCTGTGCGCCATAGCTGGCGGCATCAGGGGCATCAAACCCATACACACCGCCAAAACCTGTGTTGACAGGCACATGAGCCTGCTGCAACTGGCGCGTGGTGGTCCAGCCCCCCAGCAACGCAATGATGGCCGCCTTGGGGCTGCGCCACAAACCACCGGCTGGTGCGGTCGATCGCACCCACGGCATTTCTGAGCCTGCATAACGCTGGTGCAGCGCCTCCTGCATGGCATCGCGCATGCCCGGCAGCTGGTGCACATGCTGGTGGCCATCAATAAAATCAGGTGCTGTGCCCAGAGCCTGCTCAAACGCATCCAGCTGCTGCTGCCACTGCAGGCGCAGCGCGGCCGCTGAGAACTGGCGGGTATAGGATTTCTTGATGACATCGCCCAGCGCATACGCAGGCACGGCACCGCCGTGGCTTTCGGTCAGATTGAAATGCAACCCCACAGACAAGCGGGGGCGCAGTGCTTTCAGACGTGGGGCCGCTTGCACCCAGCGCGGCGACGTGGTCATGCAGCTCGTGGCCGACAGGCGGCCGGCCAGCGTCAGTTGCTCCACCGCAGCATCCACCAGGGGGTGCAAGGCGTAATCATCTGCACACAAAATCAGCGCACGCAGCGCATTCGGACGGGTCATGCTGTTCGCGCTTTAAAAGCCCAGAACTTACTCAAAACGAAAGTCCCTGCTGCCACCAGCACCAAGACGCCTGCCAGGCTCCAGAAATAGTGCCAGTGCAAACCATGCAAGGCGATGGCGTACAACGATTCATTGGCCACAAAACCCAGGCACGCCACGGCAAAAAACCGTGCCACCGTGGCCCAGCCACGCGCTTGCGCAGCGGAGAAAGTCAACCATGCATGGCCGTTGTAGCTGACGATAAATGCCACCAGAAAGCCAAGCACATTGGCCCACAAAGGGGGCATGCCCGTCAGGCTTACCACAACGCCAACCGTCGCCAGATGGGTGGCCGCAGCGCTGCCGCCCACCACAATGAACTGCAGCAACTGGGGCAGCGCCTGCAGGCGTTGCAATACCAAACGCCAGCCTGTCATGCCTGATCGCGCAAAGGGCTGTGATCCTCGTCACGCGCCACCAAATACGTGGGCCGGCACTTGACTTCGTCATAGATACGGCCAATGTATTCACCCAAAATACCAATGGACATCAGCTGCACGCCAGAAAACAGCATGATGCCCGCCGCCAGCGTAGGCCAGCCATCCAGGTCCGCACCGAACAAAAACGTGTCAATCGTGATCCATGCGCCATAAGCCAGTGCAATCGAGGCAACCAGCCCGCCAATCACGCTCCACACGCGCAGTGGCAGCGTGGTAAATGAGGTCAGCCCCAGCAAGGCCAGCGCACCCAGACGGCGCAGGTTGAAACTGGATGCCCCAGCCGCACGGTCTTTGGGAACAAACGGCAAAGCCGCCGTTTTGAAGCCCACCCAAGCATAAAGACCCTTCATAAAGCGATTGCGTTCAGGCAAGGCCTTGAGTGCATCGACCACTTTGCGGTCCATCCAGCGGAAATCGCCCGCATTGGGCGGCACCTTGACGCTGCTTCCCGAATTCATGAGCTTGTAAAACAGCTCGGTACCCAGCCGCTTGGCACCACTTTCGGCACCTCGATCGGCAATCACGCCATACACCATCTCGTAGCCATGCAGCCACAAATCATGCATCTCTGGCAACAGCTCCAGCGGGTGCTGGAAGTCGGCATCAATCAGCAGCACCGCGTTGCCGCGCGCATGGTCAATACCTGCAGACAGTGCGGCCTCTTTTCCGTAGTTGCGCGAAAGCGCCAGATAGCGCACAGGCATTTCATTGACCAGCCGCATCGCCACATCGTGCGTGGCGTCGCTGCTGCCGTCGTTGACCACAATGACCTCAAAGTGCGGCGTCAGGGCTTGCACAGCCGGAATCAAGGCACGCAAGAAACCCTCCAGGTTTTCTTGCTCGTTGTAGGCGGGCACCACACAGCTGAGCAGCAAAGGTGCACGGGGCACGACGCCATGCGGGGCTGCCGGCATATAGGCTGCGTGGCAGACATCGACAGAGGGCTGAGGCTGGCTCATTTCATTTTTTTGCATCGCTTTGCCTGACTTCTTATTTCACACAGGATGCGGGCACATATGCGCGCCAGCGCACCGTCAAGGGCTGGGCTTTGGAGTCATAAGCCCAGGCAATGTTCCATGTCCCGTCAATGACCGTAAAGTCCGTCGATTGCGCCACAGCCTCCAGCGGCTGAGGGGGGCTGGTGTAGACATCCATGTCCTTTTCCTGGCGCAGCCACAGGGCACCATGCTGCTGCAATCGCTGTGGCGTTACCCATGGTGAATAGCGCGCATCCCCCGTGATGAGCACCGAAGGGCCATGGGAGCCGATCGCCGTAGCCACCAGACCGGACAGCCAATAGTCCCCCGCCACCACATCCAGACGACAGCTGCTCACCTGGCTCCAGGTTTGCTGGGCTTGCTGCGCCAAAGCTACCGCAGGCCAGTCCATGCGCGCAGGGCGCTTGCGCAATTGCGCGCCGTACGTCAGGTAGATGCCTGCAAAAATCGTCAGCAGCACCAGCCACACACCCACGCCACGCACAACCCTGGGCCGCATGACACCCAGCCAGGCCGTCGGCACACAGGCGGCTACCACCAGGCCACTGAAGGCCCACATGGTGGTGCCCCACATGTCACGCAAACGCATACCCAAAGTCACGCCCAGCACCGTTACCAGCAAGCCGGGGCCCAACGCCAGCACCAGCAACAAGGCAGGATGCTGGGTATGCAGGTGCCAAGGCGAGGCAACTAGCCCTTCCTTTTGGCACTGCTTGTGGGCCTTTAGTGCGGCAAAGCCCGCAATACACAGCAAAGGCAAATGATTCAGGAACTGGGTGAGCAAGAAACCCAGCGCCGCCAAACGCGGGCTGTCGCTGGCGGTGGCAGCACGCTCGCCCGCATAGGCAAAGGGCAGCCACTCAGAGGTTTTGAGCCAGTACAGGTGCGGTGCCATCACCACACACAACACCACAAGGGCCAGCCATGGGCCCGGGCCTAACAGCACCTTGCGGTACGCAGACAGCAAGATGTACAGCCCCATACAGGCCAAGATGATGCCGATGGAATACTTGGTCAGCATGCCCAAACCAGCCATCAAACCAAGCAGCAGCCATTGGTGCAAACGGCCATCCTGCAGGGCCGCTACATACAGATAGCCCAGCGCAGCCCACGTAGGCATCTGCGCAATGTTGTGGTTGAACTCAATGGCGGGCCAGCCGTAATAGGCCACGCCCATGGTCAGCACCGTCCCTAGAAAAGCGCGCTCACGGCTCATCAGGCGACAGCCGGTAAGCCACACCATCCACAGCGTCGCCACGATGCACAGCTGGCTCAGCAAGAAAGGGCCAACCTTGCCAAACGCCATGTAAAACACGTGCAAGACACTGGGACCCAGCGTGGGGTGCTTGTACGTGCCCCACTGCCACTCCCGCCCCCAGGACAAGCTCTCCACCACATCCAGTGGCAAGCTTTGTGACAGCAAAGGCGGCAGCAGTGACCACACCAGCACATACAGTGCCGCAGCAATCAACAGACAGCGCGTCAGCAGGGGTTGCGGGGTCGGAGTGGAAGATGAAGACATAGTGACAAACAAAGATATGCGCTGTGCCCAGCCCATGAGCGGATCACACGCAGCGCGCAAAAACTCCACAAAACGCCCCATGCACTGGCTGTCGCTGTGGGTTTTGGCAAGCAAAACTGCGCGTAGTTTGCCCCAATTCACAAGGGCAGGACACGATGTGACTCAGGTTCACACCATACGGTGGTTACACCAGCAAAGCCACACTGGCAGAAAATGTCAGAAACGCCAGCGCCGTACTCACCAAAATAATGCGTGCAACGCGGCCTCCGTGGGCACCAAAACGCTCGGTCAGCAGCGACACATTGCTGGCACTGGGCAGCGCGGCCACCAGAACCAAAGCGGTGACGGTCAACGCAGACATGTGCCAGCCAGCAGCCATCACGGCCTGGCAAGCCAGCCACATCAACGCCGGGTGCAGCAGCAGTTTGGCCAAAGCAATCGGCACATAGTGACGCGGTGCTACATGCTCGTGCTGGTTGCACTGCGAACGCGCCAGCACCGCACCAATGGTGAACAAAGCCACAGGAGACGCTGCCCCTGCCAGCATGGCCACCGTTTGATCGATGGGGCCAGGCAATTCAAAGGCACAGGCCGATGCCACAGCACCCAAAGCAATCGACCACGGCATGGGATTGGTCACGATGCCCTTGAGCGCATTGCGCAGCGCCTGTGCCACGCCCTTTTCGCCTTGCCCCAGACGCGAGAGCGCAATACACAGCGAACTGATGATGACCATGTCAATCGCCATGGTCAAAATCACGGGACCCGCACTGGCAGCACCCAGCAGGGCCACCAGCAGCGGCACTCCCATAAAGCCCGAGTTGGGGAACGCAGCGACCAAAGCCCCGAAGGCTGCATCGTTCCAGCCCCATTTTTTGTGCGTCACAACCATGGTGCCGGCCACCATCAGCAGCCCGCACAGCAGATAGACACTGGCGGCCACGGGGTCAAGCAACTGCGCAAGCGGTGTTTGCGCGCCAAAGCGATACAGCATGCATGGAAGCGCAAAGTACAGCACAAAGGTGTTCAGGCCGGGGATGGCCGCCAGCGGCAGAACACCCCGGCGCGTGGCGACAAAGCCGCATAGCACGAGGGCAAAGAAAGGAAAGGTGATCGCAAGAATAGGCAGCACGTTGCAGATTTTCGCAGTTGCATGGGTGCTTTGCGCTACATCGCTTACGCCGAGGCGACAAGTGTTGCGATGTGCAAACTTCTGAGTGGCACGGGCATGGAACACGCCAGGGGTCTGCCCGCATGGGCTTGCGTATGATGGCTTCGCGCCTGCTTTTCAGGCGTTTGTTTTCTCTGCCTAGAACGATTGCCATGTCCGCTGGTCTTAACCTCGCCCAACTTCAAGCTGTCCATTACACCGAAGGCCCCTGCCTGGTGCTGGCGGGCGCTGGCTCGGGCAAGACCCGCGTGATTACCCACAAGATTGGCCGCCTGATCGAAGGCGGCATGGCCCCCAAGCGTATTGCGGCCATCACCTTTACCAACAAGGCCGCCGCTGAAATGCGCGAGCGTGCCAAGGGGCTGATTGGCAAGCCGGCCAAAGATGTGCTGATCTGCACCTTTCACTCACTGGGTGTACGCATGGTGCGTGAAGATGGGCATGCGCTGGGCCTCAAGCCCAGCTTCAGCATCATGGACACGGACGATGTCACCAGCATCCTCAAGGACTGTGCCGGCGGCGGCACCGATGCAGCCACGGCACGCCAGTGGCAGTGGACCATCAGCAACTGGAAAAACGCCGGCTGGGACAGCCGCACCGCCCTGGCCATGGCGCAGGACGACCACGAGCGCAGCATTGCCCTGATCATGCAGCGCTATGAAGAGCGCCTGACGGCTTACCAGAGCGTGGACTTTGACGACCTGATCGGCATGCCCATGCGCCTGCTGAAAAACCACGCTGAAGTACGTGAAAAATGGCAGCGCCTGCTGGGCCATGTGCTGGTTGACGAATACCAGGACACCAACGCCACCCAGTACGAGTTGCTCAAACTTCTGGTCGGTGAGCGCGCGCAATTCACTGCCGTGGGAGACGATGACCAGTCCATTTACGGCTGGCGCGGTGCCACGCTGGATAACCTGAAGAAATTACCCCTGGACTACCCCGCGCTCAAGCTGATCAAGCTTGAGCAGAACTACCGCTCCACCAGCGCCATCTTGCGTGCGGCCAACAACGTAATTGGCCCCAACCCCAAGCTTTTCCCTAAAACCCTGTTCTCGGAACTGGGTGAGGGTGAGCCCGTGCGCATTGTGGATTGCGACACCGAAGAGCACGAGGCCGAGCGTGCGGCCCTGCGCATTCAAAGCCTGCGCGCGCAAACCAATCCACAGCCCGCGTGGAAAGACTTTGCCATCCTGTACCGCGCCAACCATCAGGCCAAACCGTTTGAGAAAGCGCTGCGCAAACTGAACATTCCCTACAAGGTCTCGGGCGGCACATCGTTCTTTGATCGGGCTGAAATCAAAGACCTGTGCGCGTGGTTTCGCCTGTGGATCAACAACGACGATGACCCCGCTTTCCTGCGAGCCATTGGTACACCCAAACGCGGTATCGGCCACACTACCTTGGGCAAGCTGGGGGAATTTTCTGGCCAGCACAAGCTGTCCATGTTTGGCGCGCTGTTCAGCCACATGCTTGAAGCCGTTCTGCCCAAGAAAGCACACGAAGGCCTGCTGGAGTTTGGTCGTTACATCAATGACCTGGAATACCGGGCCCGCCACACGCTGGGGGCCGAGGCCTCACGCAGCTTCATGCTCGACTGGCTCAAGGAAATTGGCTACGAGCAGTACCTGTACGACAGTGAAGACAGCGAAACCGTGGCCGCAGCCCGCTGGACCAATGTGCTGGAATTCTGTGACTGGATGAGCCAGCGCGCCGGGGGCCAGATTGAAGATGCGGCAGGCACCACCACACAGACAGAAACCAAAAGCCTGCTGGAAATTGCGAAAAACATTGCCCTGCTGTCCACCATCAGTGAGCGTGAAAAAGAGCAAGACATGGTGATCCTGTCAACGCTGCACGCCTCCAAGGGTTTGGAATGGCCGCATGTCATGCTCGTGGGCGTGACCGAAGGCATGCTGCCCTTCAAGCTCGACGATGACGATGGCAAACAGCAAAAGGTGAGCGACGACATTGCCGCCCGCTTGCAAGAGGAGCGCCGCCTGATGTACGTGGGCATTACCCGTGCGCAGCGTACGCTGGCCGTCAGCTGGACCAAGCGCCGCAAAAAAGGCCGTGAAATGGTGCAGTGCCAGCCCAGCCGTTTCATCAAAGAAATGAATCTCGATGCCAGCACCGCCCGCGAAGACCCGCGCGAAAAACTGCGCCAGCTGCGCGAGCAACTGGCGCGCAAAGTCGACGCGGCACCGAAACAGATTTGAAGCCACTGATGCATTGCACCTCTGCCAGCGCATACCCAGCCCGAGTTTGCAGCCGACGTCAATCCCGTAACCCCTGTCGCGCGTTGTTGACTGACGCAGCGCAGCCTGCAGACCCAGTAAGCTGCGCAACGCGAATCTACGCCGGAGAGGGCCTTGCATGCACACCATCCACATCCGAATGACTTCACACACATGGCTGGCACTCGCCTGCGCAGCACTTGTGCCAGCCGCACAGGCGCAAACGGCGCCTGCCGCCACTGTCCCGACCGAGGCATGGCAGCAATGTGCTGCCACCACCGACAATGCCACACGCCTGGCCTGCTTTGATACCTGGGCGCGCCAGCAGCAACCGCTGACCCCGCCGCCAGCCACCAGCTGGCAGGCGCCAGCTGCATCAGCCCAGCAACAGACACCTGCGGCACTCACACAGGCTGCCAATGCGCCCATGGTGCAAGCTGACGTGGTCGCTGACCCAGGCCTGGTGCCCACCAACGGCGGGTGCCGTGACCCGCGTTACAGCGAAATGTCCCGCTTTTTTGAACTGGAAACAGGCACAGACTGCGGCACTTTCTCCTTCCGTGGCTACAAGCCACTGTCGGTTGCCGTGATCACTGCCGACACCGTCAACACACAGCCGAGCAGCCCCGGCAAGCCCCCCGCAACGGCACAGAACTACCGTCCGGAAGAGTTGCGCATCCAGCTGTCTGCACGCACCAAAGTCGCATCAGGCCTGCTGACCAACCCCACATCGGGCTTGCAGGATTCTGTCTGGGTGGGCTACACCCAGCAGTCGTACTGGCAGGTGTTCAGCCCCGCCCTCTCGCGCCCATTTCGCACCACCGACCACGAGCCGGAGGTGTTTTACGTCTACCCCACGCAGGCCAAACTGCCCTTTGGCTGGCAGTTGCGCTACAGCGGCATTGGCATGGTGCACCATTCCAACGGGCAAAGCGAACCACTCTCGCGCAGCTGGAACCGCTGGTACCTGATGACCGGAGCCGAGCTGAGCAACCGCTGGCAAGTGCATGCCAAGCTGTGGAAGCGCATGGCAGAAAGCACCCCTGACGATGACAACCCCGGCATTCAGAACTACTGGGGTCGTGGCGAACTCAAGCTGCTTTGGCAGCCCAACGAAAACAACACGCTGGGGCTGACAGCACGCGGCAGCGTGGGCAAAGGCTATGGCTCAGGACGGCTG
This sequence comes from Comamonas sp. CMM02, assembly GCF_014851485.1. Classification (NCBI taxonomy): domain Bacteria; kingdom Pseudomonadati; phylum Pseudomonadota; class Betaproteobacteria; order Burkholderiales; family Comamonadaceae; genus Comamonas; species Comamonas sp. CMM02. The sequence goes on from NZ_JACUZW010000006.1 coordinate 98,683, forward strand.
GAGTGGCTGCGCACCATCGGCCAGGGCTGGAATGGCGGAAAAAGCAATCTGCGTCTGCATGTTCAGCTGTTCAGCGGCTATGGAGAAAGCCTGATCGACTACAACCGCAAGCGAACTTCGCTTTCAGTGGGCTTGAGCCTGCTCGATTTTTAAATCCCCAGCCTGTAAAAAAATATAGCTTCAAGCGCTTGATTCACAAGCGTTTGAAGCTTTTTTGTAGACAATCGTCACCGCACCGCATCAGCGCACTGGCGGTGCTTGTAGCACCCGCGCTCTTGGCGCAGAATCTGCATCACGTTTTGGCAAGCCCAAAGCACTCCCGTGAACTGGCCGTCGCTGTACCGCCATTTCATGTGTTTGGATACCTGGCCCGTCGCAGACAATGCGACACCAAGGATGACCATGAACCTGCAATACCAGCTCAAGGCCGGCAGCTATTACCTGTACGACATGCGCGACACCCCCAGCGCAGTCACAGGCGAGCGCCGCTTTAAGCTCAAAACAGATCTTCTGGCCATCGCCTTTGACAGCTACACCGGGGAAGTGCACCAGCACGGCACCCCCTCACGCATTCAGTCGTGGGCCAGCAACACGCGGCGTCGACTGCGTGCCGCAGGGCTGTGGCAAGAGGCCGAAGACATTGTGGTCATCAGCGGCCCCTTTCCCGTCGAAGAAATCAACAAGTGCCTGTGGATCAAAGGCTACTGCCGACGCTTGTTGCAGCGACTGTCTCAGCTGCCCCACGGCAAGCTCCAGCAACGCCCCGCGCCACAGCACAGCAGCTACAGCAAGACACACAGCGGTGCCAAAAACTGGCAGCGCAAAGCGGCATAAAGCCGCCTTGCTTACGCCGCCTCTGGCTCGGCGTCTGCCTCGTCTGTCGGAACCTCCAGCTCCTCAGGTACACGCACAATCAAGACCGGTTTGCTGCAGCGGTGCAGCACCGCCTTAGAGACAGAGCCCACCAGCACACTCTCTACTGCACCCATACCGCGCGCGCCGAGCATGACCATGTCTGCATTGATCTGCTCTGCCAGGTCCACCAGTGCGGTGCCGGGCTCACCGAGCACCACTTCCATGGAGTAACCAACGCCTGCCGCATCCAGCAGCGCAGCGCCTTCGGCCATCAAATGCTCACCCGCAGCGACTGCCGCTGCGGCGATGGCATCGGAGTCATGCGTTGCCAGCTCCAGCAAAGAGGCGGCTTCTTGCACATTCACCAGCGCAATCTCAGCGCGCAAACCGCGCGCGACCAGAGCCAAGGCCTGGCGCACTGCTTCCAGCGACTCTGGGGAGCCATCCACGGCAATCATGATTTGGGTGTACATGGGCGTTTTCCTTGTATGAAGTTCACGTTTGATTCCACTATAGACCACCCCGACTCACGGGCAAGCTCAGCGCAGCCAAGTGCGCTTGAGGGACAATGCAGGCCATCATGCTGCAGTTTGACCTCCTCACCACCGACCCATCCAGCCACGCACGCCGTGGCACCCTGACCCTCAACCATGGCAAGGTGCAAACACCTATCTTCATGCCAGTGGGCACCTATGGCACCGTCAAGGGTGTCATGCCTCGCAGCCTGGAAGAGATGGGGGCGCAGATCATTTTGGGCAACACCTTCCACCTGTGGATGCGCCCGGGACTGGACATCATGAAGACCTTTGGCGGCCTGCATGGTTTTGAGAAGTGGAACAAGCCCATCCTGACCGACTCCGGCGGCTTTCAGGTGTGGAGCCTGGGAGCCATGCGCAAGATCACCGAAGAAGGTGTTCATTTCCAAAGCCCCGTCAACGGCGACAAACTGTTCATGTCGCCCGAAGTGAGCATGCAGATTCAAACGTTGCTGAACTCAGACATCGTCATGCAGCTCGACGAGTGCACACCGTACGAGACCAACGGCCACAAAACCACCGAGGCCGAAGCACGCAAGTCGATGGAAATGAGCCGCCGCTGGGCCAAGCGTTCCAAAGACGAGTTTGAGCGCCTGGAGAACCCCAACGCCCTGTTCGGCATTGTGCAAGGGGGCATGTTCACCAATCTGCGCCAGGAGTCACTGGACGCTTTGGTGGAAATGGATTTCCCCGGCTATGCCGTGGGCGGTGTCTCTGTGGGCGAGCCCAAGGACGAGATGCTGGAGATCATGGCGCACACGCCGCACCTTCTGCCTGCCAACAAGCCTCGCTACCTGATGGGCGTGGGCACTCCAGAAGATCTGGTGCAGGGCGTGGCCGATGGCGTGGACATGTTCGACTGCGTGATGCCCACGCGCAATGCACGCAATGGCACCGTGTTCACCCGCTACGGCGATTTGAAGCTGCGCAACGCACGCCACAAGACCGACCACCAGCCACTGGACACCACCTGCACCTGCCACGCATGCGCAGGTACCAGCGGCGTGAGCTGGGACGACGGCGGGCGCGACGGCTTTAGCCGCGCCTATCTGCACCACCTGGACCGCTGCGGCGAAATGCTGGGCCCCATGCTGACCACCATCCACAACCTGCACTACTACCTGAACCTGATGCAGGAAGTTCGCAATGCGCTGGATGCTGGCAGCTTCACGGCCTTTCGCGCCAAATTCAAAGCAGACCGCGCACGCGGGGTGTAAGCTTTTGCTGGCACACATGCACAACAAAAGCCTCCTTTGGGAGGCTTTTTTTTTGCGCCAAACTTGAACCATTGCAGCACCTGAGCCCCAGTGTCTCCAGAGCGCTTGATGCTCAGCACAAGCGCCCATCCAATGGGAGGTGCATCTTGCGTGCATGTGGCAAACCTGCCTATCCTCGCCTCCCGAAAGATCCTCAGTCTGTGCAGACCACCAATTTTTCTATCAGCAGCAACGAGCCCCCCCTGTGGCACGGGCAACTGGCGTTGGCAGCCTGCATTTTTGCCGCCTGTCTGGCAGGCATCTTCAGTCGCCCCGTCGGTTTTCTGGCATCTTTCTGGCCCGCCAACGCCATCATGCTGGGGCTGCTTTTGCGTCACCCGGCATGGGCACGCAGTGCCAGTACCTGGGCCCTTGCCCTGCTGACCTACATCAGCGCAGACCTGCTGACGGGTGCCAGCGTTTTTGTCGCAGTCATTTTGAACATCGCCAATGTCGCAGGCGTCTGGGTGGGCTGGCTCTTTTTGCACCGGCAATCGTCAGAGGTTTTGCATTTTCAGCGCCAGCGCTCGGTACTGGTGGTGTTCACGGGGTGCCTGCTGGCCTCACTGAGCTGCATGGCTGTGGGTGCCTGGCCAGGCAGCATTGCTTTCAACCTGCCGTTGTGGCGCTCCTTCTTCCTGTGGTTTTCCTCAGAGTTCTACAACTACATCTTGCTGATCCCCGTCTTTCTGGCATCCCCAAAAGGCTGGCTCTGGCAATGGAAGTGCAGCACCACACAACGGTCTTTAGCCAACGTGCTTCCCTTGCTGGCGCTGCTCGTGAGCGAGGCTATGAGCCTGCTCATTGGCGGCCCCGGGGCGATTGCTTTCATCATGCCGGCCATGGTCTGGTGCGCCATTGCGTACGGCGTATTTCCAACCACAGTGCTCAGCCTGCTGGTCTGCTCATGGAAGGCGGCATCGCTGTTCCTAGCCAGCGACGCCTTCGGATTTGCCCCCAGTAATTTGATGGAATCGACCTCTTACCGCACAGGGCTGGCGCTGCTTTCTTTGGCCCCTTTGGCTGTCGCCTGTGCCTACTCGCTGCGCACACAGGCGCTGCGCAAGCTCAACCATGCGGTCAATCACGATTTTCTGACGGGCGTGCTGGCACGGCGTGCCTTGATGGAGCGTGGACAAAAACTGCTGACACGCCTGGAAGAGGAAGGCCAGCAAGTTGCCATGCTGATGGTGGATATTGACCACTTCAAGGCCGTCAATGACCGCTATGGTCACTCTCAGGGCGACGTGGTGCTGCAGGAGTTCGCCGTTCTCGCACGCGATGCGCTGCGCCCCGAAGATTTGATCGGGCGCATGGGCGGAGAAGAATTTGCCATCATGCTCCCGCGCACCACCCACGACCAGGCCTTGCTGGTAGGTCAGCGCCTGTGCGAGCGCTTGCGTGAGCACGTCTTTCCGCTGCCCAATCAGGGCCAGATGCGCATCACGCTCAGCGTTGGCATGCATTCGGTCTCTTGCATTGGCCCGCAAGACAGCATGGAGCATTTGCTGTCCAAGGCCGACGAGGCGCTGTATGTGGCCAAGAACAGCGGGCGCGATCAGGTTCGCCAATATGGTCCGGCACTGGCACCATCAGCCATCTAAAAAGATAGCTTGCATCGCTTGAAATCAAAGGGATTCAATATGATTTATATCTAAAATCACCTATAGACAAGCGATGCTCGCTCATTTTTCAAGTTTTACGTTCTTCTAGCGATGCGGCTGGCGCGTGGGTGCCACAGCTGAAACAGAACTTGGCAAACGTGCTCTTGCGCGCATTGCAGGCGGTACATGGCTCAAACAGGCCAATGCCGCAGTGGGGGCAGAAATCGGTCACCCCATCTTTCAGATCCACAGGGCGCTCACAGCCGGGGCACACCCCTTTGCTCAGGTGCGTCCAGGCTTTGTCATAAGTCATCTGCGTGCGCCGCTCGCTGGCAGGCAAGGCTTCTGCCTGCCGCTGGCGCTCCAGGTAACGCTGCAACGCCACAATGGCCCAGCGCCCTATCAGCACGGTCAGCACAATGCCCACGGCATAGCGCACGTAGCCGCCATAGCTGGGCAGATAAGGCACCAGCTCGACAAAGAAGGCAAACAGCGCAAAAAAGATAAAACCCCATACAAAGGGCCACCATGTGCTTTTGCGCTTTTTCACAAACAACCAGCCAGCCAGAGCCAGCAAAGGCAAGGTGATGGCCAGACGGTACAGAAACACGCGCAGCTCTTGGGCACGCTCTGCCTTGTTAAGCCGCTCGTGTGCATCACGTTCGATCTCGCCGAGCGTGTTGCTGACACGCTGCGCCTGCTGGCGGGTGTTGAGCAAAATCTGCTCCTGATCTTGCAGCTGTTGCTGGGCTTTGCGCTCTAACGCGCGCAACTGCTCAAGCTCTTGCGTGCGGCGAATGACGTCGGGGTCTTGCTCGCTGCGCTGTGTGGCAGAGCGTGTGGCAATCCAGCTGTTGAAGTTATCGCGTGCGGCCTGCGTGTCACTGCGCGCCTTTTGCCACTGCAACTGCGCCTGATCGCGCGCCTCGATGGTTTTACGCTGCACGCTATGCAAAGCTTCTTGCTCAAGGCGCAGAGGCTGTACTGAGGATAGATCCAGAAAATCATCCAGCTCCAGCCGCTGCTCTACCTGCGGCAGATCGTCCACCACGGCAGAACCCAAGCCAATCAGAAAGCTGGCAAAAACCAGTGCTACCACCCACAGTCCACGCTGGAACCACTTTTCCGACAATCGCAAAGACTTCGCCATTTCTTATTTCCTCCACATCTTGGTGTGCATTATGCGGATGGGGTATGAATGCGTCCCAAACTGCGCAGCACCCAGTTTTTACTGCGCCGCAGGTATTGCGGATCGCGCCAGCACATCAGGGCCACAAACACCGCATTGGCCACACCCATGCTCAAGAACAGCTGCGGCACATTCAACCCCGCTGCCAGCAAGCCACCTGCCAGCACGGCAGAAGAGACCATGAACAGGGCGTTCAAAATATTGTTGGCAGCAATGATGCGCGCACGGTGTGTCACTGGGCTGCGTTGCTGAATCAGTGCATACAAAGGCACGCTGTAAACACCGGCTGCCAGAGACAAGCCGAATAAATCCAGCAGCACATGCCAGCGCCCCGGAGCATGGATAAATGCGCTCAGCGTCAAAACGTGCGTGACCGCAGACAGGCCTTCCAATGTCCACCACAGATCAATGGCAAACACCGTCATCCCCAGCGCACCGATAGGCACCAGCCCCGGCTCCACACGCCCTCGTGAGAGCGATTCACACAGCAATGCCCCCGTACCTACCCCCAGTGAGAAAACCACCAGCAGCAATGCTGCCACCTGCTCATTGCCATGCAGCACCTCTTTGGCCAGCACCGGGAACTCCGCCAGAAACACTGCGCCGAAAAACCACATCCAGCTGATGCCCAGTACCGCGCGAAACACCAGACCATCGGTACGGGCCAAACGCAGATTGGCCATGGTTTCTGACCATGGATTCCAGTTCATGCGCTGCACCACTTCGGGCTTGGCCTGGTTGGGAATCGAGCGGGACGTCCAGCACCCGACCAGCGCCAGACACAGGCAGGCAATCGCCACGTGCACGCGCCCCACTTCAGGGGTCGCAATCAAAACACCACCCACCATGTTGCCCAGCAAGATGGCCACAAAAGTGCCCATCTCCACCATGCCATTGCCGCCTGTCAGCTCTGAGGGCTTGAGCACCTGCGGCAAATAGGCGAACTTGGCCGGGCCAAAGAACGTGGAGTGCACACCCATGCCCACCAGACACACCAGCAACAATGCAGGCCATTGCATGACAAAGCCCAGCAAGGCGGTGGCCATGATGGCTACCTCACAGTCTTTCACCCGCCGCATGAGCACGGCTTTGTCCATCCGGTCTGCCAGCTGGCCGGCTGTGGCCGACAGCAGCACGAAAGGCAGGATGAATAAAGCGCCAATCACCAGCCCCGCAACCGAGGCAGGCAGCCAGCCCACCTGCAACTGGTAGGTCACTAAAACCGTCAACGCAAACTTGAACATGTTGTCGTTTGCGGCTCCCAGAAACTGGGTGGCAAAAAAAGGGCCAAATCGCCGCTGGCGCAGCAGCCCAAACTGCGGGGTGTGATCACTCATGACAAAGCCTGAAGTGGCTGGGTAAAAACAAGCAACTGTGCACTCAAATGCTGCACCTGACCGGCATCAATTTCATGGGTCGACGAAAAACCCAGCAAAGGTACCGGCCCCAAGGCATGGCGAATCCATTGCAGCTCTGCATCCACCCGAGGACTGCGCGGTAATAACTGGCGCTGCTGGTTGCGAATATAGACCGCCCCACAAATGCTGCGTCCACTCGCTGCCACAGGCTCGCTATCCAGCCAGGTCTGGGCCACCGGTGCTGTCAGAGACTCCCACAGCTCAGCACAAGCACGCCGCATATCTGCCCGTGCGGCCAGCGCATCAGGCTGGCAAATGGTCAAAGACTGCCCCTGAACCGGTGTGCCTTCCAGAACAATGGTCTGGCGCCATGGATTCACACCCGCCACACGCACAACCCGGGCATCAGAGGCCAGGCACCCCCCCTGCACATAACGACCTGAGGGCGTTGTGGCCAGCAAGGTGTTCTGTACCTTGCGCCAGACTGCCTCAATGTTGGGGTGCTGCTGTGCCAGCACTTCACCCCAGTTCATATCGCCAAAAAACACCTCCAATGCAGGCTGCCCATCCAGCTCCAGCACGGTATCGCCCTCTACCCGGGTCATGGTGTGGGTGGCACCGACAGGCTTGCACCCCTGCATGCCCACGGTCAGACAGTCCACATTGGCAGAAAAGGCCACACCGGACAAACCACCCATCTGAATGCCTCCATGGCCGCCTCCCATGCTGGAGGGCGTGGCGCGTGCGCCCCAGGACCACTGCTTGTGCTCATGGCTCAAATGGCACAGACCGCCAACCAGTGCATCGCAACCCATGTGCTGCCCCAAGGCGTGCACCTGCTGCCCGATGCTGGGCCAAGAGGCATCCCCATGAATCAATGCACAGTGCGGAGTAAATGCACCCTGGTGCCAGGGCGCAATGCCAGAAAAAACCTGGTAATCCTGCGTATTGAGGTACGGCAACATGACCGCAATGGCTCCGGTGTGCCCATAGTCCATGTCGCCTGCCAGCACCGAATGGGCCGCACACCCCACCCAGTGCTGCACTTCAGGAAAGGCTTTGGAGAGCGTAGCCACAATCTCGCCCGCATGCTCGGCATACGAGGCTGAGACATACACCAGCCCCAGACTTGCTGGAGCTTGCAGATTTTGCATGCTGATTTGCGCACCCAGCTGCACCACCACTTGCCTGACAGCGTGTGGCCACAGCGGGTGTCCAGCATGGGCACAGGGGAAAAACGGCATCAAGCGACGACTCCTTTGCGCATGCATGGCGTGCGCGACGCTTCTCCGGCAGGAGGCTGGAAACGATCAGCGCGCTCGTGTCTTGCTGGCAGTTGATTTTTTAGCCGCAGCACCCTTGTTTTTGGCGGCCGCAGAGACCGGTTTCTTGTCAGAAGGCACCGCTTTCTTCGCTGGCGCGCTGCGCTTGACAGCCGCCTTCTTGGCCGGCACCGCCTTGCTGGGTGCCGCCTTGCTGGGCGCTGCCTTCGCTGCCCCCGATGCTGCCTTGGCAGGCTGCACCTGCGCTACCGCTTTGCGTACCATGTCGCCAGCCGTTTTCACCGCAGTCTTGGCAAACTCTGAACCCATCTGCGTTGCCTTGGCCATGGCTTGCTGCTGCGCGGGGTCTTGCATTGCCTGCTGCGCAATATGCTGAAACTGCTGCGTCAGCGCGCCCCACCATTGCATGGCCGTGGCCATGTTGGCTGCCTGCGCTGCCGAATCTGGCGCTGCACCTGCTGCTTCGGTCTTTGGCGTCTCTGGCTTGGGGGCCTCTGGCTCAGGCGCTGCTGATGGCTGGGCTGGGGGTTCTGCTGCAGGCTGTGCTGCACCCGACAGGGGCCAGCCCGACAGATGGCTGGCCGCGTCCGCTGGAGCTACTGCCGCCGCTGCGCCGGCCGCGAAAGGAAATGCTTTGGCCAGATCAGTCAGATTGACGTTCATGCCTTTGAGCGTAGACAGCGTCATCTTCTGCACCTGCAGCGCCTGCACCGTGGCGCTCAGTGCGCGGTTGTTTTGCTCCAGCCAGAACTGCACAGCCTTGAGCTCTTCAATGCGCTTGTCGATTTCTTCTACGCTCATGGTGGGTGCCACCCAGTGCGAAAAAGAAGGCATGGCTGCTGGAGGCTGCCCGGCTGTGCCGAGGTTTTGCAGAAAATCAAAACCCGGGATGAATTTGCCAAAGCCAAAAGCCGATGAATCGCTCATACCTACCTCCTGCACTAAGCCAGAAAAAAGCCCGGGCACCAAGATACCCGGGCTGCTTATGACAAGCTTAATGCACAAGTGCTCACGCCTTGCAGCGCACGTACATCTTGTGACTTTTGTGCTTAATGCCCGTGCCCATGTCCATGCGCTGGAGCCGTGGACTTGCCTGGCTGCCCGGTAGCTGGGGCTGTGCGCTTGACGGGCACTTGCAGGTGCAGCCGCGACGTAGCGCCCTTGGCGTCCTGAAAAACCAAGGTCACAGGCACGTCGGAGCCATCTTTCAAAGGCGCTTTGAGCTGCTGGAACATCAAGTGGTATCCACCGGGCTTGAGTTCTACCATCTGCCCCTCGGGCAGCTCCAGCGCGTCGATCTGGCGCATGCGCATCACATCGCCGTCCATCTTCATTTCATGGATTTCACCCGAAGCGGCAACGGGTGTCTCTACCCCTACCAGCCGCAATGGCTCTCGTGCCGTCAATTGCATAAAGGCCCCTGAGGCCTGCTGCCCCGTGACGCTGGCACGCGCCCATGCGTTGTCTGCCTGCACATGGGCAGCATCTGGGTGGGCCCACGCAGGGGCGACAAAGCAAGCGCTGAGCAGCGCGCAGGACAGCCATGTTGTTGTCTTAGACATCACAAAGTTCTTTCAAAAAATCCAACACCCGCAGTGCACATCTTGCACCGCACATTCATGCAAAGAAAGTGTGTCTAGACAGGTGGTCCGCGAGCCGGTGGCCACTGTCCAGGCATGGCCCTGTGCGCAGTTGCCACTGGCTCTGGCGGCACCAGCTGCGGCGCTGCATGCTGCGGGCTGCTGTGCACCCCGGGCGGTGGTGCCAGCACCGGCAAGCACAAAGGGCAATCGATCAAATGGTGCAGTGCACCAGCGTCGCCATGCTCTGCGTGCGCCACTGGATTGGGCGCCCATTGCGGAACGACCTCGCCAGAGCACAGGCGCTCCACCCCTTGGGCAGCCATGTGCGCACGCGCCAGCGGTGCCCATACCCCTGCCGCAACCACGCACAGCCACAGCGCCAGCACACCAGTGATGGTGCGGCGCGACAGGTGCGAAGCGGGCAAAAAAAGCATGGAAGGCATTTTAGATACAGCGGGCAAAGCGTATGAAAACATCACCCCCATGCTTTCCATGCAATCCGTCTTCAGCGCCGTCTCCCTCCAAACTGGAAGCGCTCATTTCAGGAGTACAACTCCCCTTGCAGAAATCGCAGCAGCCCGCTGGCACGGCGCGTCGGGCTGGCAATGGCGGTGCTCAGCAATCCGGGGCGCTCCGCCATCAGCGTGAAATGCTCCCGTGCCCGGGTGATACCGGTATAGACCAGTTCACGCCCAAGCACGCCGCCCGCATGTGCAGACAGCACCAGCGCCGTATGTTCAAACTCGGTGCCTTGGCTTTTGTGCACCGTCATGGCAAAGGCCGTCTCAACATGCGCCAGACGCGCCACGCTCACAGAGCGCAAGTCATCGCCCTGCAGGAAATACACCCGCAAAGGATTGCCAGCCGCCGCACTGGGCAAGGCCATGCCGATGTCACCGTTGAACACACCCAGTGCGGCATCGTTGCGCATGACCATCACAGGACGCCCCGCGTACCACTCCCCTTCTGGCGCAATCACGCCTTGCGCACGCAAGGCACTGACAATGGACTGGTTCAGACCTGCCACGCCCCACGCACCTTCACGCACCGCACACAGCAAGCGAAAGCGGTCAAACGCCTGCAACACATCGCACACCCAGCGGTGGTGGACCGCCTCTATCTCTGCACCGTTTTTCACATCCGCCCAGCGTTGCAATGCCTCCACATAGGCCCCGTAGCCCGGAGCATCACCGCGCCCTAGCAAAGCCAGTGCATGCACTGCGGGCAGGTATCCGTCCTGGCGCAGCGCAATGCGCGCGCGTTCTCCGTGTTGCGTCACATCGTCTTGCAGCACTTGCAGGCTGTCTGCCGCATCGCCTGCGTTCACCGCCATGGCCAGGACTGCAATCGGCCCATCAAAACGGCGGCTGGCACGCAGCATTACCGTGTGTTGCGCCAACGCAGGGGCGGCGCCCAGCGCATGAAAACTCTGCGGAATCGTTTCACCAGCCACGCGCTCCACAAAACCCAGCGTGGCCGTGCCATAGCGCCCAGCCGCTGCGTCGCGGCACAGGTCACCCAAAACTGCCCCCGCCTCCACCGATGCCAGCTGGTCTTTGTCGCCCAGCAAAATCAGCCGCGCATTGGGAGGCAACGCCTCCAGCAGCGCGGACATCATCTCCAGATGCACCATGGAGGCCTCATCCACGATCAGCACATCCACATCCAGCGGCCGCCCTGCGTGGTAGCCCCAGTGCCGCGTGCCAGGGCGTGCGCCCAGCAGTGAATGCAAGGTACGTGCTGCCCCCACGCGTTGCACCAGCGCAGGCAGATTCAGCGCGGAGCCCACGCTGACCTGCAAGTGCTGCAAAGCAGATTCAATCGACTGCTTCAGCCTTGCCGCCGCTTTGCCCGTGGGCGCCGCCAGTGCCACGCGCAGCTGATCGGCATTCGGCGTAGTGGCAAACAGCAAGGCCAGCAACCGGGCCGCAGTGTAGGTTTTACCGGTACCAGGGCCCCCCGTAATGACCGAAAAATGCCCGCGCAGCGCCAAGGCACATGCCACCTTCTGCCAGTTACAAGCATCTGGTGTGGCTGGAAAAAACTTGTCCAGCCACTGCCGTGCCGAAGGTTCATCCAGTGCCACGGTGGGTGCCTGACTGCGCTGCAGAATGTGCGCTGCCACCATGCGCTCATAGTCCCAGTAGCGGCGCAGGTACAGCAGCGGCTGTGGCGTACCCGATGCGGCCAGCACCAAAGGCTGTGCATGGTCAGCCTGCAGCCCCACGTCACGCACCAGGGCACTGGCTTGCAAGGCCTGCAACCAATCGTCCAAACGTAATGGCAATTGCGTCCACAGTGCCTGCAATGCCGGCAGCTCTTGCGCCTCCCAGCCCAGCACTGCATTCGGGGTATGCACCAGATCGGCCAGAGGCAGGCAGCTGTAACCACGCCCTTCCATGTGTGCCAGCAGCGTGACCGCCACCACAGCACAGGGTGCGATATGTGGATCTTGCTCGTGCACCCATGCTGCCAGCGCCACATCCAGCCGACGCAGCACACCCGCATCTGCCCAGTGGCGCAGTAAATCCAGCGTATCGGCTGTGCAAAGGGTTTGAGCCTGCACCACTGCAGCGGCAAACAAATCCAGCGTATCGGTATCTCGCGTGCGCTTGCGGATCATGCACTCACCTCTTGCAGCAAATCTTCCAGGGCCTGCAGCAAAGGCAGTACAGGCGGTACGGTGTGTATGGCACGCGCGGCACCATCCATGCCTCGCAAAAAGAAGTAGAGCGCTCCCCCCAGGTGCTCATCGGGGGCATAGGCTGCGCCCATGCGGCTTTGCAGCAATCGGTGCAGTGCCAGCATGTACAAGGCTGCCTGTACGTCATACCGGTGCTGCAGCATGGCTTGCGCCAGGGCTGCGTCGGTATAGGCTGCGGCATCCACACCCAGATGATTGGTTTTGTAATCCATCACCCAGTACCGGCCTTGGTGCTCAAAGACCAGGTCTGCAAACCCCATGAGCATGCCGTGCAGGCTGCGCTGCGGCAGGGCAGGCCGGGTTTGGCCGGGCAGGATAAAGGTATGGCACAAAGCATCCACCCGCGCAGCGGGTAGTTGCGCCAGTGGCAGCCAAAACTCCATCTCCGGCAGGCGTTTGGCGATCTGCGCCAGGCTGCAGTCAATGACAGGCAATGGGTGGTGCACCACAGCAGACAGCCAGGTGACCACGTCTTGCGCTTCATCACCACGGCCTGCATGCTCGCAGCGGCGCACCAAACGCTGCGCCAATGGGCCCTGACCGTCCGCAGACAGGGCAAAGTCTTCACCTTCCAGCCACTCCAGCTGGTCGTGGATGAAGTTGCCCACCAGCTCTCCTCGTTTAAAGCGGTGCCACACGGGTGCATCGGCCTGTGCTTTCAGCAAGCTGGGCTGGGCAGGCAACAGCTCAAGCGCCATGCGTTCATCATCGGCCGGGCGCAAAGCTGCCACAGGCAACACTACGCTGGCTTTGCTGCTGGCTCCGCGCACCAAGGCCGTAAAGCTGCCAATGCCCCAGCTGCGATCAAATTCACCGTCATAAGCTGCTGGCATATGCAAGGGCAGCGCCTGGTCTGCAGCATGCACTCTGGTGCTGTGTACCGGCAGCTCCAAGCGCTGCAATGACATATCCGGGCATTGCCCCGCCAGTGTCTGCAGCGCACTCCACCACGCACTGGCGGGTGCTTGTTCACCACCATTGAGCAAATAGCCGCTGGCCCCCTGGTGGTTCACACAGCGGCTGGAACTGCCTTTGCGCAGTGCGCCCAATCCCAGCCACAAGGTGTGACGCGGGCGCGTCAGCGCCACATAGAACAGCCGTAAATCTTCACGCAGGCGCTCGGCATCTGCCAGCTGCTTGTCTTGCTCGCTGGCGTTGAGCTTCAAAAGCTTGCTGCCATCAGTCTGAGGCAAGCGCACCAAGTCATCGCTATAGGCCCGAAAGTCCGCCGCAAACGGCAGAAACACCACGGGGTATTCCAAACCCTTGCTCTTGTGTACGGTCACCACTTTCACCAGATCGGCATCACTTTCCAGCCGCACGATCTGCTCTTCGACACCGGCACCCGGGTCTTCAATCTGCGTGGCCAGCCAGCGAATCAGCGCTTGCTCGCCTTCCAATGTGGCACTGGCGTTTTGCAGCAACTCCGCCAAGTGCAGGACGTTGGTCAGACGGCGCTCGCCGCCCATGTCCGCCAGCCAGCGGGCGGGTAGCTGCATACGGTGCAAGCTCTGGCGCAGCATGGCCAGCACTCCCTGTCGCTGCCATACCCCGTGCAAGTGTCGCAATTGCTCGCTGTAGCTGTCAAAGGCTTCGTCATTGGCGGCCAGCCAGGCCAGCTCGGGCAGGCTCAAGCCCATCATGCGTGTTGCAAGTGCGGCGCGCACAACCGGCACATCCAGGGGGGATGCAACCGCACGCAGCCACAGCAACAAGTCCTGTGCTTCGTCGCTACCAAATACTGATTCCTGGTCAGACAAATAGACAGAAGCCACGCCACGGCGCTGCAACTGATGGCGCACAGCTGCAGCCTCACGCCCTGTGCGCACCAGTACCGCCATATCGCGTGGGCGCAAACGCTGCAAAGCCTGACCGTCTTGTGCAAATCCCACCTCGGGATCATTGAGCCACTGCACCACCTGCTGGGCACATGCCTGCGCCATGTGCTGGCGCAGCAACTCACTGCTCACCGGCTCGCCCTCTGCGTCATGCCACAGTACGTGCATCGCGGGCACCACTTGCCCCTGGTGCACCAGCTGCTCTTTGCGGCCATGGGCACGCACAGGGTCGAACGGCAAGGGGTTGGTGCTTGCACCCTCTTGCTGCTTGCGGAACATGAAAGCGCCCTGCCCCGGCCGGACTTCTGCCTGCGCAAACCACTGGTTCACCGACCGCACCATTGCATGCGTGGAACGGTAATTCACATCCAGCACATAGTGCCTGCCCTGCGTGGCCTGACGGGCGCGCAGGTAGCTGTAAATATCAGCCCCCCGAAAGCCATAAATTGATTGCTTGGGGTCGCCAATCAGCAGCAACGCACTTTCCGGGTGGTTGTCAGCGGTGCTGTAAATACGGTCAAACAAGCGGTATTGCAGCGGCGAGGTGTCCTGGAATTCATCAATCAGCGCCACCGGGTATTGCGCCAGGATGCTGCTGCGCAAATTGGCCGCATTCTCTGATGACAGTGCCACATCCAGACGTTGCAACATATCGGCAAAACCGAAGGTGCCGGCCTGACGTTTGAGCCACTGCATACGCGCCTGCACTTGTGCCGCCGCGTGCAGACGAATGGCAACAGAAGATGGCGGCAGACGGTCCAGCTCTTGCAGCAACTGCTGCAGCTCGGAAAATTCGGTAGGCAGCAGCACGTCCATGGTGGAGCCTTTGCAGGCTTCGGCCATGCCTTGTGGACTCAGGCGATGGCGTGCAGCTTCTGTCAGCGCCAGGGGCGTGTTCAGCGGGTCTTGCGCCCATGCGCGCAGCGCCTGCAGCCATCCGGTATAGCGCGCGGGCTGCAGCTTGCGCTTGTCCCACAGGTAGGCCTGCCCATCCAGTTGTGCATCCAGCCAATGCTGCAGGCGTTGCGCCTTGTCCGCCCAGCCTTGTGCCAAGGTCTGCAGCGTACCCTCGTGGGTTTGCTGCGCTTGCTGTACGCACTGCGCCAAGCTGCCTGCGCCGTGCTGTACATCCACGCTGTCACGGCCCAGGGCCTGCATGTCTTGCAGCAACGCCGACACACCGCTCCAGACATCCAGCACCACCTCCAGCTGCACACCATTCAAGGGGTAGCACTGCTGGCGCCAGTAGTCATGGCAGGCATCCAGCAAACGCTGACTTTCGTCGCTCTCGAGCACTTCATCAAACAAATTACCGCTGTCAAATGCATGCTCACGCAACATGCGCTGGCACCATGCGTCGATGGTGAAAATGGCAGCATCATCCATGCACTCCGCCGCCATCGCCAAGCGCCATGCGGCCTGCTCGCGCTGCACACCTTCAGGGTAGGCGTGAATCAGTGCTTGCAAGAAACTGTCGTGCGTGGCCACGGCCTGCTGGCCCCGAAAGCAGGCCACGGCCTCCACCAGCCGCGCCCGAATGCGGTCTGACAGCTCCCGCGTGGCTGCACGTGTGAAGGTCATCACCAAAATATCAGAGGGCATCAAGGCCCTGCCAAAACCGTTGGCGTCTCCATGGCCCAGCACCAGGCGCAGGTACAGCGCAGCAATCGTCCAGGTCTTGCCGGTGCCCGCACTGGCTTCAATCAGGCGGCTGCCATGCAGCGGAAAGCTGGCCGCATCCAGAATCTGGCGCTCACTCATGCCGGAGCTCCTTGCGCCAGATCTTGCGTCCAGTCCACCACCGCGAGGCTGCTGGCACACCAGGCATGCATCGGGGCATACACGGACTGTGCCAAGGGTTCAAGCTGGCCGTCTTCAGCCAAGGCGGCGTAATCAGGGAACAGGCGCTGCCAGCTCATGTCTTCACACTCTCCACGGTGTTTAAAGCCGCCCTCGTAAGCACTGACGGCAGCATTCAGATCAGACATTGCCAGTGCCAGCCCGGTTTTGGCAGGCAGTGGCAAAGGCTGGTCATGGCCCTGCACCCACAGCTGCAGCAAGGTCTGCAAGGTGCTGCGCGCCTCGGCCTCATCCATCGGCTGTACGTGCAGACAGGCATCACGCCCCACCACCATGCCTTGCACCTCAGCGCCGCATGCCGCGGCCACTAGGCTGCGGATATACACGGGCAGCAACCGATCGCGCCGGGGCTGGCGCTTGGCGTCGAGCACATCGCGCGGGTCTATCAACAACCAGATGGGCAGCACGCCCGCCGACTGCGCAGACGGCAACCACAGCTGATCGAGCCAGTCTTGCAGCACGACGTTCTGGTGTGTGAAGTGCAGGCGCTGGCGCTCGGCAGGCAGGGGGTAGTCCGTGCGCAGCTGCTGCCATGTGCGCAAACCCGGCAGCAGGGTAGCTTGCAACTGCTGTGCCTCACGTTCGCCCAGTCCAGCCAATGGCAGGCGTCCTGCACGCTGCAGACTTTGGATGCGGGCCTGCAGCAACTGCGCCGTGGCATCGCCATCGATGTACTGCGTGTTCGTGTGTCTGGGTGCACCATAGCCCTCCCAGTCCGCGACAAATTGCTGCTGCAGCTCTTGCACCAGCCCATAGGCTTGCAGGCCATCGAGCTGAAACACTTCGTCATCGTCCACGACGCTGTCATCTTGCTCAAAGTGCACGCTCAGGCGTTCACGGAAAAACGCCTTGGCAGGGTTGCGCACAAAGGCGGTCAGCTGCGCCACGGTCAAAGGCACTTGCGGATCAGGAACAAAGGCGGGCATCTCGGGCACGGGCGCATTTTGCAAGGCCTGTGCATGGGCAGCACGCCATTCGCTGGCGTAAGTGGTGAGCGGTGCACCCACCTCAAAATAACGGCGGCTGAAAGGCTGCAGTGGATAGCTCCACGTGCGCTCTTGCAGCAAGTCCTGCTCGCCGCGCCAGCCAGCAGCCAGATACTCGCGCAGTTGCGAGACCAGCACCGACGCAGGCTGCTCGCTGTTGTCGCGCACATGGTGGCCCGCCCAGCTGATGTAGAGCGTGCGCCGCGCAGAGAGCACGGCATCCAGCATCAGCTGGCGATCGTGGTCACGGCGGGCACGGTCGCCGGGACGGTACTGGCCGCTTTGCTGCATCAAATCAAAGTCATTGCGCGCTGCACGGCGGGGATAGTCCCCATCGTTCATACCCAGCAGACACACCACCTCAAACGGAATGGCGCGCATGGGCATGGGGGTGGAAAAAGTCACGCCACCTGCGCGAAAACGCTGCTCCAGCGAAGGCTGCTCCAGCGCTTGCAGCCACGCTTCTTGCGCCACCGCCAAAGGAATGGGCTGGGCGTAGGCGGCCTCCTCACAAGCGCTCTGCCAGCGTGACAAGGATTGCTCCAACCCATCGAGCAAGGCTTGCTCGACCTCATCTTGCGGGTCAAACATGTCCTGTGCCAACTGACGCAATCGCTGCGCCCAGACATCGGGCACCGCCTCCTGCAACGCCTCATTCCACCAGTGCATCAAGCGCTCCAGTACGGCAGCCAGCACACCTGCCAGTTGCGCATCCAGCCCGCCAACCTCGTCATAAGGCTCAATCTCTGCCCATGCTGCGGCCTGCTGCAGGCCTGCCTCTGTCTGCACGCTGCGGCTGCCGCTGGCATAGCCCAGCAACATACGCCGCAGGCCAAACCAGGCGCTGTTGTGCTCGCCACAACTGCCCAAGCCCAGACTCTCGCGCTGCTGACTGTTCAAGCCCCAGCGAATGCCTGCGCCCGCCATCCACTGCGTCAGCTGCGGCACATCTTGCGCCGCCAGCCCAAAACGTGCGGCAATGGCAGGGACATCCAGCAGGTCACACAGTTCACTCAGGCGGCAGCGCTGCTGGGGCAGACACAGCAGCCATTGCAGCGCCACCACCATGGGGCTGGCGGCGCGGGCGCTCAGGTCGGCAATATCAAAGGGAATGTAGCGGGCATCGGTGCGACCATACTGGCCAAACACCGCACGAATTGACGGTGCCGCTTTCTCGATATCGGGCAGCATGACGATCACATCGCGCGGCTGCAGCGGCACCTGCCCCGCAGCGGCCGGTTGTGCCAGCATGTGCAGCAACTGGTCGTGCAGCACCTCCAGCTCACGCACCAGACTGTGGGTGCTGTGAAAAACGATGGATCCATCACTGGCAGGAATGTGGTGACCAGGCTGGGTGGTACGCGGATGCTCACTGAGCGGCAACAAATCGCGCATGCTGCGCTGCACCTGCTGCAGCAGCGTGCCTTGATCGGCAGGGGTATCGTCGAACAAATCTACACGCGGCCAGATCGAAGCGTTGGCAGTTTCCAGCGTGGTGTCAAACGCGTCGAGCAAGCGCACATAGTCACGGCTTTGCCGGCCCCAGGCCGCCAGCAGCGGGTGTGCATGGGTGTGCATGGATTCCAGCGGTACCGCCGCCAGATCCTGGCCATTTTTAAGAGGCTGGCGCCGACGCTGCATGCGCAGCAGATCGCGCCCATCAATCGCATCCGCCCAGTGGTACCGGCAGGGGTTGGGTACTGCCAGCACCACCTGTGAGTGGCGCGACAGCGCATCCATAAACCCCAGCATGGCCAAGGGCACATGGCTCAGCCCGAACAGCACCACCCGCCGGGGGGTGACCAGAGCGCCCGGTGCAGTTTCGCGCAGGCGCTGCAACACCAAAGCTTGCAGTGCCGTGCGTGTAGCGGCTTTTTCAGACTCCGTCAGGTCAGCCAGCACCGCACGCCACAGCTGGGGCTGCCACATCTGGCCAGCGGGGATGGTCTGATCTGGCTTGCCGGTCTGGGGCAGCACGTCGCGCCCAGCTTGCCAGGCATCCAGCCAGTCGCTGCGGTAAATCTGGTACTGGTCAAACAAGTCCGCCAGGCGCTCTGCCAGCTGCAGCAGACGCTCGGGCTCACCTGGGCGCAAAAAATTGGCAATCGGGGCAAAAGCTGGCGCATGCAGACATGCGGGCAGCAAGCGCATCAGGCGCCAGGTCAGCGGTATTTTTTCGAGCGGAGAAGACGGTGGCACCTCGTGCTTGCCCAGCACCTGTCGGTAGGTGCGCCAGATAAAGCGCGCAGGCAGCTCCACCTTGGCGGCAGCGCACACTCCCAGTTGTTCGGCCATGCGCATCTTGAACCACTCAGCCGTGCCATTGCTTTGCACCAGCACGGTTTCTTGCTCCAGCGGCTCCAGGGGATGGGCTTGCATCCACGCCATCAGCGTGTCAGCCAGTGTTTCGGTGCAGTTGCCGTGCAAGGCCACAAGGCCCGGTGCGATTGAGCTTGCCAAAGAAGCCTCTCCCTGTGGATGTCGTTGCTGGTATCAAGTCCGCAAGACTGCGGAGGCTCATGATGAGCAAGCAAGCGTAATACAGTCAGGAGAGATTTAAATAAATGAGCTGCCAACGTATACGCAAAGCCAACTTCAGCATTAAAAGTATCTGAAATAGCCTATACACAAGCGATGGGCGCTCATTTTTACATCAATGCAGCCACCCACTTGCCACCATTGCCAAGATGGCTAGAACCAAGCTGCACCACGCTATGGCACGCAAACTGTTCTCTGCATAAGTCAGCACCAGTGCCACAGCCAGCGCAGCAAACGTCAGCACACCCAGCCACGCGGCCACTGCCACAGACGTGCCCCACGCGTGCAGGCACGCGGCCAGCGACATGAGCAGCAGCAGCACGCCCGCTGCACGCCAGCCCCATAAAACGCGGGCGCAAGGCAGGCCACTGCGCGCTTGCGCGCCATGGCGCTCCATGGCCTGGCTCAGTGCCGCAAACGCGGGCACTGCCAGCAACAATGCAATCCACGCGCTCATGATTGACTCTCCGGTGCCTGCAGCACGGTTTTTTGCGATGCCACACCCTGGCGCACAGCGGACACCGCTACGGCATCCGATTTTTTTCTGCGCTGCCACAGCTTGATCACCACAGCGGCATGCACCAGCCCGAGTGCCAGCATCATCAAATCAAATCCAGCCACGCTCCACTGACTGTGTGCCAAGGTCAGCCACAGCCCTGCGCCACCTGTCCATACATTGAGCAAAGGCAGCAAGGCGAACGCCAGCGCCGCCACCGCCATTTGCTCCAGCCATGCCTTGGCATGTGGACGCAACGCGGCGTGCACCAGGCAAGCCAGCCAGATCGCAAAAAAGCCATTGATCTCTGCGTTGCTGCGCGCCTCAAGACCCACAGGAAGCAAGCGATTCAGCCAGAAGTACCCTGCCACCGCGACAGACAGTCCCGCAATGGCCGCCACGTTCAGCACCTCCACCAGCCTGTGCCCCTTGGGCGTGTAGCCCAGCTTGCGTCGATCAGGCTGGCGCTTCACCACCCACAGCACCAGCCCTGTGGCCGCCATGCAAGTGCCCACCAGCCCCGACAGAAACAGCAGCCAGCGCACCGCAGGCCCCGCAAAACGCCCCAGGTGCAGGCTGACCATGCTGTTCATCACCGCCATCGCAGCGGAGGGCTGGCGCGCCTCTGGTGTCTCTTTCAGCGTACCCGTCACCCCGTCCAGCACCACCTTCTGACTGCCTGCACGGCCCAGCAGCAGGCTATCGGCCCTTTCTGCGCGCAATTCAACGCTCGCACGCTGTGTGTTGGGGTTTTGTACGGAGATACTGCCCACCGCCCCACCTTGCCAATGCGCCTGCGCCAACTGCAGCATGGGGCCAATCGGAGCCATGGCCTGAGGCTCAGCCGCTTTGCGCTCACGGCCCTCACCCCGGCCTTCACGCGCAGCTTGCTGCGGCCCGCCTTGTTGTGCCGGGGCCGCCTGCATGCCTCTGCGTTCTGCATTAAAGCGCTGCGGCTCACCGTCATAAACCGCGTAGGCCCCCCAGGGCATCAGCATGGTCATGAGCAGCAACAAGCCACTAAAGGTAATGACAATGTGAAACGGCAAGGCCAGCACTGCTGTGGCGTTGTGCGCATCCAGCCACGACCGCTGTCCCTTGCGCGGACGGAAAGTGAAGAAATCCGTAAAAATCTTCTTGTGTGTGATCACACCGCTGATGATGGCCACCAGCATCACAAACGTGGCAATGCCCACTATCCACCGCCCCCAGACGCGCGGCATGGCATACAGCTCAAAGTGAAAGCGATACAGAAAGCTGCCCCCACGTGTCTCACGCACCGCAATTACATCCCCCGTTGATGCATCCAGTTGCGCACGCTTCGTTCCTTCGCGCCCCTGTGCAGCCCCTTTGGGGCGCCACGACACCTCAACGGCCGTATGGCGTTCATCAGGCAGGTTGATGCTCCAGCTGCTGGCGTCTGGGGCAAGCTTTTGCATGCCGGCCATGGCTTTCTCGGCAGTGTCGGCCTGTGCCACAGACACATGCAGCTCTGGCCGCATCCAGTCATTGATCTCATCGACAAAATAGCTCAACGTCCCCGTAAAGAACACGGCGTAAAGCAGCCACCCCAGCAGCAGACCGCTCCATGTATGCAGCCAAGACATGGACTGGCGCAAGCCTTCAGGTTTTCCATCCACTCTCATGCTTGGCCTCCGTACAAAGCCCAGGTGCACACGCCCAGAACTGCTGCAGGCACCACAATGCCCAGCCATGCCTTTCGACTACTGCTACAGGCAAAAGCCCACAGCACCGCCACGGTAAAGACCACGAATGACAGCATGGTCGACAGCGTCACCGCATCGGCCCTTGTCACACCCAGCCAGCGCACGCACACTAGCCCACAGGCGGCAGCAAATACTGCACTCAAACCGTAGCCCCCACCAAAAGCCGCCAGCACGCGCGAAGCCACCGTCAAGCGATAGCGCACGAGCGACGCGCTGCGCGACATTGCAGCCTGCTTGCTCATCGCGCCTCCAACGATGCGCAGACACAAAAAAACCAGCGATCACCTGCGCAAGGCGTGCTGGAGTTCCGATTGTTTCGCATACCTGCGAGCTCCCAGAATGTTATAAATGATAATTATTCTTATTCTAAAGTTATACATCCCGCTTGCCTAGCCATCCAACAAAGTCCTCACGATGCTTTACGCAAGCTTTACGGGCAGCAGATATCAAAATCACAAGCTGAAAGCCCCTGATCATTGTTGATCTGGGGCTTAGATTGTGGTGGCTCGGACGAGATCGGATCATTCCTGCCAGGCCGCACGAATACTGAACAAGGGACTCTGAGCTGGAGTAGCTACTGCGAAAGTTACTGCATTTCCAATTTACCCCCTGCCTGACAACGCCATTGGCGGAGTCAAGCCCGGCGACCCGCGCAAGCGCTCAACCGGCAGCCAGAATCTTTGGTTACTGCTTTCCGTCAAAGGCGGCGCCCACGACTGGCGACTCTACTGCGCCATCCATGGTGGGCACAAAACCCTCTCGCTGAGTACGCCCCAGAAACCAGCATCTCTTTTGGTGATTCCGTGTCACGCACGGTGTACGTGGGCAGCGCGCCATTGCAAGCACCCAGCGCTGAGTCTGTGGGTTCATCAACCCTCAAAAAGCAGGCCGTGACCAGTTTGGCGCGATCACTGCCACGCTGCTCACATGAACCAACAAGTCGCGGCCTTCACCCAGGCGGAGAGAGCCAACGCCAAGTAACTGCTCCCTCACAGGTGAATGCTTGAGCACCTGCAGCTCTCGTGGATGAGATAAAGGGGCTTCTTCAGGAGGCCATTTCCTGCTGCTGCATACCCGCATATTTGCAGGGTGACATACCATTAACGAGCTGCAAACAGGCGGTAACGGCCATTCAACAGTCGTTAACCCCGGCAACCATGACTTAACTCATGGAGCAGCTGAACGGAAAACAGTCTCAACTAAGGCATTACACATTGGTGTAAACATTCATGCACAAAAGAATCAATCCAGATTTTTTATTCAACAGCACCCAGTACGGATTCAGTCAAGCAGTTGTATCAACAGGGAAAAATCACATCTTCTTATCAGGGCAAGTTGCAGCCAACTCAGACCAGTCTTTGCATAGTACGGGCATGTATGAGCAAGCTACCCAATGTTTAAAAAGCATTGAAAAGTTGTTGGCACAAGTGCCTGCCAGTCTCAGCGATGTGACGATGCTCAGGCTATATATCAGAGCAGACGCGAGCAATCAGCAGTCTCAAAATGACATTTCAAGAGCACTGCTTGATGCGTTCGGAGAAGCACTACCCGCATCTTCTTGGGTACTAGTGTCTGGACTTGCAGTTTCAGACTGGCTCATAGAGATTGAGGCACAGGCTGTCACTGGCTAGTGAGCCCCCCTCAAGCGACACATATTCACCGGCGATTGAGCCTTAAAGCCGATGAGCTGTCGTTTGAGGAGTATTTTGCTTCCACCCCCTCCCAAGCCGCTTGCCCCCACGGCTGAACGGGATTAAATTAATACTTATATATCAACAGCTTATTAGTGTTCTATTGAGTTTTCTCGCAGTATCCCCCCGAAAAAAAGAGCATACGACCGAAAAACGTTAGCCGAGCGCATTGCAAACAACGGGGCTGACCATGCTTTCTTGTTGGCGGGCTTGACGTTATGCCAAGGGCTAGCCGTGTCGCAGAGAGCGGCGTGGCAAACGCATGAATCTGTGGATGCAGGCCATTCGAGACGCGCCCGTCCAGTGTTTGGCGATGAACCTAAAGGGCTTGGGTGACCCAAGGCCGCGGGCCCTTGCCCAAAGAACCCTGGAGCGGGTAATTCGAGCCGCACTCTCTGCCTGTGCTGCGTGCGTCGCCTAAGAGGCTTAAATAAAGATTGGTATGCCCAGAAGTGGCTTTGGCCAGGTGTGCAGGCTGTGCCGACCAACACTCAGGGGGTTAAGAAGGAACTGGGGGCCAACTTGGGCGTGCTGACCAGAAGTGAGCGCAGAGATTGCCCTTGGCGCCCACCTTCCACGCGCCAGGCCTGAGACGGTGGTGTGCAGTAACCGCCTGCCCTGCCTGCAGAGGGAAATGCAGTAACTTTTTTGGCCTAGAAGCCGTTTCGCACGAGCTACTGCAAAAGTTACTGCACGATTGCGTGGAAGCCTATGAACTTTTGCGACCTACGATAGAAACAAAAAAGCCCTAAGCTTATGAAAACTTAGGGCTTTTTGATTCCACCGGACTCCAGTGGAATCGTATTTGGTGGCCTGGGACGGGATCGAACCGCCGACACGCGGATTTTCAATCCGCTGCTCTACCAACTGAGCTACCGGGCCTTTGCAACTTCAGAGTAGTCTGTCGTTGTGCCGAAGCCATGATTATAGGCACACTTTTAAGCCTTCAAAGAAAATTCCGAAAATTTTTCAAAATTTCTTATCCACGGCGGCTGCGCCCCAAGTCCACGCCCAATTGGCGCAGCTTGCGATACAGGTGGGTACGCTCTAATCCAGTTTTTTCAGCCACGCGGGTCATGGAGCCACCCT
This sequence comes from Comamonas sp. CMM02, assembly GCF_014851485.1. Classification (NCBI taxonomy): domain Bacteria; kingdom Pseudomonadati; phylum Pseudomonadota; class Betaproteobacteria; order Burkholderiales; family Comamonadaceae; genus Comamonas; species Comamonas sp. CMM02. The sequence goes on from NZ_JACUZW010000006.1 coordinate 123,276, forward strand.
CGCGGGCCAGATGGAACTCAAAGTAAGCCTTTTCAAACCCGTCACGTGCTTCACGCAGGGGGCGATCAAGATCAAAGTCCTGGTGCGCGTCCGGCATGCTGTCTGCCTGATTGCGCAAGCTTGCCAGCGGACGAACACCCACATCATTGATGCTGCCCACCGTATCGTTCACATGCGCAGCTCCCGCGGAAGGCATGCCAATGGATGCGACCGCAGGTTTGGCCGCAGGGGTGCTGGCATTTTTTGCCAAACCATGCTCCACCGCTTTGAGCAGTTTTTGCATGGTGACGGGCTTTTCCAAAAATGACAACGCGCCAATCCGCGTTGCTTCAACAGCCGTATCAATGGTGGCGTGGCCACTCATCATGATCACTGGCATCGTCAATTGGCCCGAAGCCGCCCACTCTTTCAGGAGTGATACGCCATCGGTATCGGGCATCCAGATGTCCAGCAACACCAAATCAAATATGCCGCCATTGCGGGCCACGCGCGCTTGCGTGGCATTGGCTGCCAGCTCCACGCTGTGCCCTTCATCATTCAAAATCTCAGATAAGAGATCTCGGATGCCCAGTTCGTCATCCACCACCAGTATGTTTGCCATGAGTTTCGAAAAGCCTATGTCTACAGGTTTTAGGTTCACCGCCCCTCACGGTGCCTCGGTGTTTACAGGGACAAATGATAGCGACACTTGTGCACCTTGCACTATGCCGTTATCCATACGGTTGGCCAAATCAATGCGTGCGCCATGCTCATCCGCAATTTTTTTGACTACCGCCAGGCCTAAGCCCGTGCCCCGCACCTTGGTTGTCACATACGGTTCAAACGCACGCTGCAAGATATGCGGAGGGAAACCCGCTCCACTGTCGCAGATGCTCAGTCGAACACGTTTGCTGCTTTCAATCCATTGGGTAGATATTTCTACCGGCGCGGGCGCAATGCCCAAAGCTTCTGCCTGCTGAAGTGTCGCATCTTGCGCGTTTTGCACCAAGTTATGAATGACTTGGCGCAATTGCTGTGCATCTCCCGCCACCAATGGGGCCAGCCCATCCAGCTGAGCATGCACCGGCACCTGCGCGTTTTCTTCGCCGTACAGCTGCATCAAGTCAGATACGAGTGCATTCAAATCCACGGGCTGCAACTCGGCGGCTGGCAGCCGTGCATAGTCACGAAACTCGTTGACCAGACGCAGCATGGCGGCGACCTGATCCACAATGGTTTTGACGGAACGGTTGAGTAGCGCCTGCTCGGGCGGCTCCAGTTTGTCCGTCAGTTTCATTGCCAGCCGCTCGGCAGACAACTGAATGGGGGTCAGCGGATTTTTAATTTCGTGGGCCACACGGCGCGCAACTTCTGCCCACGCTTTTGAGCGTTGTGCAGAAACAATTTCTGAAATATCGTCAAACACAATCAGCCGCCGTGACTGTGGCAGCTCCGCGCCGCGTACCACCAAGGTGGTTTTTCCTTGCGCTGCCTCACCATCTTGCCCACTGGTCACGTGGTCTAGCGACAGCTCCAGCACTTGCTGCCAGCGGTCACGCCCGCTGGCCGCCCCACGCTCCCCTAAAAAGATATCGAACTGCTCGCGCACCATGTCTGCCAATGTGCTCAAGCCCGGTACATCCTCTAATTTCCGACCTATGTAAACCGCCATGGGCATGCGCAAAATGCGCGTAGCGCCAGGGTTAATGGTCAGTACATGCCATCGATCGTCCAAGACAAGAACGCCTGATGTCAGGTTGTCCAAGATGGTCTGCAAATTGGTCCGTGCAGCATTCACTTCGATCATGCTTTTGTCGACTGCGGTGCGCGCGTCCAGCAACTGCTGCGTCATCAAGGCAAACGACCGGGTCAGCCCCCCCAGTTCATCTTTGGTCTGCAGCGCAATTTTTGGGGTCAAGTCACCCCGTGCCACATCCCGTACGCCTTGTGCAAGCACGAGCAAAGGGCGAGCCAGCTGATTGCCCAGCAGCACTGCCAGCAATACGGCACCAAACACGGCCAGAAACAGGCTCAGCGTCAGCGTACCAATGTACATTCGCTGCAGGCCCTGGCGTGCCAAGGCGCGCTCCTGGTACTCACGATTGGCGTCTTGCACCGCAAGGGCGTTGGTCACCAGCGCTCTGGGCAAAGGGATAGAGGCCTGCAAAAAGCGTCGCTCTGCCAGCAACTCCAATCGGGAGTTGCTCACTAAAGCAAGAACTTTGACATGCACGCTGTCCATGTTTTCACGCGTATTGCTGGCCGCAACCTCGTCCAAGCCTTCGATGTTGGCCATGGCTTTCAAGCCCGAGCGCAAGCTGCGCAACTGCTGGCTGCTGGGCCTGGCTGGCGAAAGCTCCAGCAAAGAAGTTCCCGCGCTGGCCACGGCCACACCAGCGTCGTTCCACAGCACCACGTCGGTGGCACCTAATTGTTCGCGAATACGCTCAAGAACCAGACCTGCCCCAGCATCTGGTACCTGGGTCAATTGCTGACTCGCCGTGCGCGTGCTGTTGGCCATGTCATTGGCGATGGTTTCCAACGTGACGCTGGCCAGATTGACGCCGGCACTCAACGCCCCTTCGACCTTGACATCAAACCAGCTTTCAATCGATCGCGATACAAACTGGTAGGACACCACATAAATCAACAGACCGGGTATCACACCCACCAACCCGAAGATGGCTGCAAGCTTGAACAACAACCGGCTGCCAAATTTGCGTTGCTTCCAGCGCACTGCCAGACGTACTGCCATCCACAGCAACACCAAAGACAGCGCCACTGCCACCAGCACATTCAAGCCAAACAGCCAGGCATAGTGGCGCTCATACAGCTCACGATTGTTCGTGGCCTGCATCAGCAAAAACAGCAGCACCAGTCCGATCGCACACATCACCGCACCCGCCACGCCCAAAGCCCAGCGGGTTGACCTGCGCGATGCAGAAGATGTCGTTATTGAAGAAGCGCTCATTGAAACTGACTCAAATCCACACGCTCGCGGTGCGTCACCAGCAAGTTCCAATCCGCCCGACCCAAGACACCAATTTGTAGAGGTCTGGGAAAGTGCGAGAGATCAATCCGAAAGCGCAGCTGCAAGATGGCACTGCCGCTGGAGAGCAAATCTGCCGTCCGGCCGATCCGCCAACGCACAATGCGCTGCATGGCTTGCACCGCATCCTGCAAGGTTTCAAAAGAGCTGGATAACGCGACACCCAACCCTTGCCCCTCAAAGGGCTGACTGCCCGTGTACAGCCGCCAGCGGCGGGTCAATGGCTGGTAGCTCAGCCGCATAAAGCGTTCAGCCCGCAATAGCTCCTGATCGCTCCAGTACCAGCGCTCGCGCAGCATGACGGCTTCAGCAATGAAGTGCACAGGAATACCTTTGAGCAAAGCATCCTGCACCAGATCAGGCAATGACCAGTTCAAGGTGGTCGTCAGCAGCAACGCATCGCCATCGCGCAGCAGTTGAACCCCAGACCTGCCATCCTTGTCCATCAGCTCTGAACCATGTGCGTCCGCGTCTTGCGCACGCGCAATGCACGGCGTGATGGTGGCTGCGCCCACCGCAGCCACCATCGCTAGTGCCAAAGCACGGCGCTGCTCTCCTTGTGCAGACAAAGAGTCAGACGTTTTTTTGCAGCAGTGCGTAGAAGAAGCCGTCGTGGTCACCTGCGTCATTGTCCGGGAGCAGGTCAGTTTGCGCCGTAATTCCCGGAATTAAATGTCCAGGTGACGGCAATAACTGCGCCTGTGTGTTGCGTGCAAGAAACGCTTGCACCTGTTCATCCCCTTCGGCTTTAAAGACAGAGCAAGTGCAATACAACATGCGTCCACCTGCTTTGAGCAACGGCCACAAGGCGTCCAGGATCTGCGCCTGAATTGCGGCCAGCTGGTCCACATCGCTTTCACGACGCAACCAGCGCACATCCGGGTGGCGGCGCACAATGCCAGACGCGGTACAGGGCGCATCCAGCAAGATGGCGTCAAATTGCTGGCTGCCGTTGGCTTGCTGCCACCATTGCGAGGGTTTCCCGGCATCCGCCACGATGACCTTGGCATGGTCTTGCAGGCCTGTGCGCAGCAAGGTGTCGTGAATGCGTTCGCTGCGCTGGGCATCCACTTCCAAAGCGGTCACCTGTAGGGGTGAAGTTGCACCGGCAAACTCCAGCAAATGCGCGGTCTTGCCTCCAGGTGCTGCACAGGCATCCAGTACCTGCAGCGGCAAGCTCAGGTCCAGACCCTGCAGCAGCAGTGGTGCTGCCATTTGTGCAGCGCCATCCTGCACCGAAACCACACCTTCTGAAAAGCCTGGCAGCGCTTGCACATGCTGCGCCCGTACCAGCTGCACACCATTTTGACCAAACAGCGTGGATTCAATATCTATGGCTGCCAGCGCTTTCTGATACTGCTGTGGAGTGGTTTTTTGCTGGTTCACTCGCAGGCTCATCGGAGCCTGTGCATTGTTGGCTTTCAGAATGCGTTGCCAGTCTTGGGGGTAGTCTTTTTTCAGCCGATCCAGCCACCATTGCGGGTGGCTCCAGCGCGCCAGGCTGTCGTTGTCCGTAGCGGCCACCAAGGCATCACGTTCTCGTAAAAAACGACGCAAGCATGCATTCAAAAAGCCCGCCTGGCGCAGCAAGCTACCGCGCTTGGCTGCTTCTACGGTTTGATTGACCAGGGTAAAGGGTTCATAGGGGGCCTGATCTGCATCCCACGCCAAAGCCAGCGCGGTGCACAGCAATGCATCCACTTTGGCTGGCGGCGCTTTTGGAGCAAGCTGCCTGCGCAGCGCTTGCGCACGCCCCAATTGACGCAGCACCTGAAACAGCAATGCCTGCACACCGGGGCGCAAACGCACGGGTACTTCGGCCAAAGCTGCTGTGCCGGATTGGCCCGACAAAATCATTTGCAGGGCTTGAGCAACCGCCGCCAGTTGCTGCCACAAAGGAATCGGTGCTGCAGCCTGCGCTGCAGCAGCATCGTGTTGAAAAATCTTTCGCGTCATGCGGGTGGCTGCATCAGCAATGCAGCATCTTTCTGAAAAGTTCGGCCAGGTTTCAGGCCACTAAGTCGTGCGATGACACATGCAGGAAACTGAGCGATTGCCTCGTTGTATGCATGAATCGCTGTATTGAACTGCTCTGTGCTGTGGCTTTGCAAGGTAATCAATTGCGTCCACCGCAGCTCCCATTCTTGCTGCTCATCCGACTGCGCTTGTGCCTGCGCGCCATGCAGTTGCACATACGCCTGCCATGCCACTTGGACACCTTGCCATGCACTATCCAGCGCTGCAATTGTCTCCGGTCGCAGTGGTTGTAGCTTCGCCTGGTGCAACGCCGCTTCCAGCAGGTTCGCACTGGGTAGCAGTGCCTGCCTGACGTGCTGCAAACAAGACTGCTGCACCTCTTGTTCAGGCAACTGTGCGTTGGCACAGCTGCGCAGCAGGTCGAGCAGTTGCACAAATTGCACCTCCACAGCGACAAAGGCCGTTTTGCAGGCAGCACGCATGCGTTTCATGCGCTTCCATGCGCCAGTGATCCAAAACACTAGCAGCGCGAGCAATAGCCATTCGAGCGACAAGATCCACATGGTCGAAAACACAGGATAAATACCAATAAAAACGCTCCCTACCCACCATAAGGCAAGTAGGGAGCGCAGGGCGATGGTGCCTAATCAGGCAACGCGGCGATTAGGCGGCGTTGTCTTCAGAAGCATTCACCTCGCCAGCCATTTCAGCGGCTTCAGCGTCGGCAATGGCACGGCGCTCTGCGTCGTCCATGGCATCTTTGGCCTTGCGCGCCTGGTGGTAAGCCAAGCCTGTACCGGCAGGGATCAGACGACCCACGATCACGTTTTCCTTCAGGCCGCGCAACTCGTCGCGCTTGCCCATGATCGCAGCTTCGGTCAAGACGCGGGTAGTTTCCTGGAAGGAAGCCGCAGAGATGAACGAATCGGTCGACAGCGAAGCCTTGGTAATACCCAGCAGCACGTTGGAGTACGTGGCAGGGATCTTGCCTTGGGCTTGAAGCGCTTCGTTGGTGTTCAGGATTTCCGAACGCTCCACTTGCTCGCCAGCGATGTAAGTGGATTCGCCCGTGTTCTCGACCACCACGCGACGCAGCATCTGACGAACAATCACTTCAATGTGCTTGTCGTTGATCTTCACGCCTTGCAGACGGTACACATCCTGAACTTCGTCCACGATGTAACGGGCCAGCTCTTCGATACCCAGCAAACGCAGAATGTCTTGCGGATCAGCTGGGCCGTCCACAATCGATTCGCCCTTGTTCACCACCTGGCCTTCGTGGACCAGAATGTTGCGCTCCTTAGGAACCAGCTCTTCCCAGACCTTGCCTTCCAGATCGGTGATCTGCAGACGGATCTTGCCCTTGGTTTCCTTACCGAACGACACGGTACCAGTCATCTCAGCCAGTGTGCCCTTGTCCTTGGGTGTACGTGCTTCGAACAGCTCGGCCACACGAGGCAGACCACCGGTAATGTCTCGGGTCTTCTGACCTTCAACAGGGATACGTGCCAGCACTTCGCCAGGACCCACTTCTTGGCCGTCGCGCACTTGAATCAGCGCGCCCACCTGGAAGCCGATCGTCACCGAGTGATCGGTGCCTGGAATCTTGACTTCTTGGTTGTTGGCGTCGATCAGCTTGACCTGAGGACGTACCACCTTGGCAGAACCGCGGCGCTTGGGGTCGATCACAACCAGGGTCGACAGACCGGTCACATCGTCCACCTGCTTGGCCACAGTCAGGCCTTCTTCCACATTCTCGAACTTCACCTGACCGGCGTATTCGGTAATGATCGGGCGGGTCAATGGATCCCAGTTGGCCAGAATCTTGCCGGCCTTGACGGTTTCGTCAGGCTTGATGGTCAAGATGGCGCCATAAGGCACCTTGTGACGCTCACGCTCACGGCCGTTTTCGCTGATCACGATTTCGCCGGAACGGGAAATCACCACCAGGTCACCCTTGGAGTTGCTGACGTAACGCATGGTGGCGTTAAAGCTGACAGCACCGTTGGACTTGGCTTCAACGCTCGAGGCCACCGCTGCACGCGAAGCCGCACCACCAATGTGGAACGTACGCATGGTCAGCTGGGTACCGGGTTCACCGATGGACTGCGCAGCAATCACACCCACTGCTTCACCCAGGTTCACCATACCGCCGCGACCCAGGTCACGGCCATAGCACTTGGCGCACAAGCCGTAGCGTGTTTCGCAGTTCAGCGCAGTGCGAACCTTGATTTCGTCTACGCCCTGAGCTTCCAGCGCTTCAATGATGTCTTCGTTCAGCAAGACGCCCGCAGCCAGCAGCACCGAACGGTTTTCAGGGTGCAGCACCTCTTCCACCGTGGTACGACCCAGCACGCGATCGCGCAAGGACTCAATCACTTCACCGCCTTCAACGATGGCACGCATCAGCGCGCCATTGGAGGTGCCGCAATCGAGCTCGGTCACGACCAAGTCTTGCGTCACATCGACCAGACGACGTGTCAAGTAACCCGAGTTCGCTGTCTTCAACGCCGTGTCGGCCAGACCCTTACGGGCGCCGTGGGTCGAGATGAAGTACTGCAACACGTTCAGGCCTTCGCGGAAGTTCGCGGTAATAGGCGTCTCGATAATCGAGCCGTCTGGCTTGGCCATCAGACCACGCATACCTGCCAACTGGCGAATCTGAGCGGCCGAGCCTCGAGCACCCGAGTCCGCCATCATGTAGATCGCGTTGAACGACTCCTGGTCCACTTCGTTGCCGTGGCGGTCGATGGTTTTTTCAACCTTCAACTGGTCCATCATCACCTTGGACACGTCGTCGCCAGCCTTACCCCAGATGTCCACCACCTTGTTGTAACGCTCGCCCGACGTCACCAGACCGGAGACGTATTGCTGCTCGATTTCCTTCACTTCGGATTCGGCATTGGCCAAAATGCCGGCCTTTTGTGGAGGCACCAGCATGTCGTCGATCGACACCGAGAAGCCCGCGTGGGTCGACAGACGGAAGCCGTTTTGCAGCAGCTTGTCAGCAAACACCACGGTCGCCTTCAGGCCACACTTGCGGAAAGAAGAATTGATCAGCTTGGAGATCTCTTTCTTCTTCAACGCCTTGTTCATGTGGCTGAAAGGCAGGCCCTTAGGCAAAATTTCCGACAACAGCGCACGGCCCACGGTGGTTTCCACCAGGCTGACGGTCTTGACGAATTCGCCTGTTTCCTTGTCCTTGGTCCACTCAGGCAGGCGCACGCTGATCTTGGCGTGCAGTTCTGCTTCGCCAGAATCCAAAGCGCGTTGCACTTCGTTGGTGTCCATGAACACCATGCCTTCGCCCTTGCCGTTGATCTTGTCACGCGTGGCGTGATACAGACCCAGCACCACGTCCTGAGAAGGAACGATGGAAGGCTCGCCCGAAGCGGGGAACAGCACGTTGTTGGAGGCCAGCATCAAAGTGCGGGCTTCCATCTGTGCTTCAACCGACAAAGGCACGTGAACAGCCATCTGGTCACCGTCAAAGTCAGCGTTGAACGCCGCGCAGACGAGTGGGTGCAGCTGGATGGCCTTGCCTTCGATCAAGATAGGTTCGAACGCCTGGATACCCAAACGGTGCAGCGTAGGCGCACGGTTGAGCATGATCGGGTGTTCTTTGATGACCTCTTCCAAGATGTCCCAAACCACGGGTGTACCGGATTCGACTTCTTTCTTGGCAGCCTTGATGGTGGTGGCAATGCCGCGCTGTTCCAGCTGGGCAAAGATGAAGGGCTTGAACAGCTCCAGCGCCATCAACTTGGGCAAACCGCACTGGTGCAGCTTGAGGTAAGGACCCACGGTAATCACGGAACGACCGGAGTAGTCGACGCGCTTACCCAGCAAGTTCTGGCGGAAGCGACCGCTCTTACCCTTGATCATGTCGGCCAGAGACTTCAGGGCACGCTTGTTAGCGCCCGTCATGGCCTTGCCGCGACGACCGTTATCCAGCAGCGAATCCACCGCTTCTTGCAGCATGCGCTTTTCATTGCGAGCAATGATCTCTGGAGCCTTCAGCTCCAGCAGGCGGCGCAGGCGCGAGTTACGGTTAATAACGCGGCGGTACAGGTCGTTCAAGTCGGACGTAGCAAAACGGCCACCGTCCAGTGGCACCAGCGGACGCAGGTCTGGAGGCAGCACAGGCAGCACTTCCAGCACCATCCAGCCGGGCTTGATGCCAGACTTCTTGAACGCTTCCAGCAGCTTCAGGCGCTTGGCGTTTTTCTTGACCTTGACTTCAGAACCGGTCAAGTCACCGCGCAGGCGCTCGATTTCGCTGTCGATATCAATGCCATCGAGCAGGTCCTTGATACCTTCAGCGCCCATCTTGGCAGTGAATTCGTCGTAGCCAAATTCTTGCTGCTTAGCGTCGTAGTCGTCCTCGGTCATGATGCCGAACTTCTTCAGCGGGGTCATGCCGGGATCGGTCACCACATATGCTTCAAAGTACAGCACGCGTTCGATGTCGCGCAGTGTCATATCCAGCACCAGGCCCAGGCGCGATGGCAGCGACTTCAGGAACCAGATGTGGGCGCAAGGTGCGGCCAGATCGATGTGACCCATGCGTTCGCGGCGAACCTTGGTCTGTGTGACTTCAACGCCGCACTTCTCGCAGATCACACCGCGGTGCTTCAAGCGCTTGTACTTACCGCACAGGCACTCGTAGTCCTTGATAGGGCCAAAGATCTTGGCGCAAAACAGGCCGTCGCGTTCGGGCTTGAACGTGCGGTAGTTGATGGTCTCTGGTTTCTTAACTTCACCGAAAGACCACGAACGAATTTTCTCGGGCGAAGCCATGCCGATCTTGATGGCATCGAAATGCTCATCCGGCGTGAATTGCTTGAACAGGTCGAGTAGCGATTTCATGTAACTCTTTCCCTTTTCATCCAAATTAATAGCTGCCATCGCTGTATTTGCGCTGATTTCCGTATTCAATCATGCGCAAATCCTTTGCTTATCAGCGATGGCTGCTTACTTTTTTATAAGGCCTTAGGAACGCTCGAGTTCGATGTCCAAGCCCAAGGAACGGATTTCCTTGACCAGCACATTGAACGACTCTGGCATACCCGCTTCGATGGCGTGCTCGCCCTTGACGATGGATTCGTACACCTTAGTACGGCCCACCACGTCATCGGACTTGACGGTCAGCATTTCCTGCAGAACGTAAGCGGCGCCGTAAGCTTCCAGCGCCCACACTTCCATTTCACCGAAACGCTGGCCACCAAACTGAGCCTTACCGCCCAGAGGTTGCTGCGTAACCAGCGAGTAAGGACCTGTGGAGCGGGCATGCATCTTGTCGTCCACCAAGTGGTGCAACTTCAGGTAGTGCATGTAGCCAATGGTCGTTGGACGCTCGAACTGCTCACCAGTGCGGCCATCAAACAGGTAAGCCTGTGTGCGGGCTTCGGTCAGACCCTTGCGCGCCTTCAGGTCATCAGGGTATGCCAGCTTCAGCATGTCCTTGATTTCCTGCTCGTTGGCACCGTCAAACACTGGCGTTGCGAATGGCACGCCGGTCTTCAGGTTTTCAGCCATGTTCAGGACTTCCGTATCGCTCAGCAGCGACAGATCTTCCTTACGGCCACGCGAGTTGTAGACCTCTTCCAGGAAGGCACGCACTTCAGCCACTGCCGCTTCATCGCGCAGCATGTCGCCAATGCGTTGGCCCAGACCCTTACCCGCCCAGCCCAAGTGCACTTCCAGCACCTGACCAATGTTCATACGCGAAGGCACGCCCAATGGGTTCAGCACGATGTCAGCGGTGGAGCCATCAGCCATGAAAGGCATGTCTTCCACAGGCACGATCTTGGAGACCACACCCTTGTTACCGTGACGGCCGGCCATCTTGTCACCCGGCTGCAGACGACGCTTGACTGCCAAGTACACCTTGACCATCTTCAGCACGCCAGCAGGCAACTCGTCGCCTTGTGTCAACTTCTTGCGCTTTTCTTCGAAGGCCAGATCGAATTCGTGGCGCGTTTGCTCCAGCGAGTTCTTGATGGATTCGAGCTGAGCAGCTACGTCGTCTTCCGCAGGACGGATATCGAACCAGTGGAATTTCTCCACGCTGTCCAGGTACGCCTTGTCCAGTTTGGCACCCTTGCTCAGCTTGTTCGGGCCACCGTTGGCAGTACGACCCAGCAAGAGCTTTTCGATACGGTCGAATGCGTCGGCTTCCACAATACGCAACTGGTCGTTCAGGTCCAGACGGAAGCGCTTGAGTTCATCGTCGATGATCTGCTGAGCGCGCTTGTCACGCTGGATGCCTTCGCGGGTGAAGACTTGCACGTCGATCACGGTGCCAGACGAACCCTGGTCCACGCGCAGCGAAGTGTCCTTCACGTCCGAAGCCTTCTCGCCAAAAATGGCGCGCAGCAGCTTCTCTTCAGGCGTCAGCGTGGTTTCACCCTTAGGCGTCACCTTGCCAACCAGCGTATCGCCGGGCTGCACTTCTGCACCCACGTAGATGATGCCGGACTCGTCCAGACGGTTCAGCTGGTGCTCAGACAGGTTGGGGATGTCGCGGGTAATTTCTTCCGCACCCAACTTGGTGTCACGCGCCATCACCACGAGTTCTTCGATATGGATCGAGGTGTAGCGGTCTTCAGCCACCACGCGTTCCGAGATCAAGATCGAATCTTCGAAGTTGTAGCCGTTCCATGGCATGAACGCGATCAGCATGTTCTGACCAATGGCAATTTCGCCCAGGTCGGTCGATGCGCCGTCAGCAATCACATCACCCTTGGCCAGCTTGTCGCCACGCTTGACAACAGGACGCTGGTGAATGTTGGTGTTCTGGTTGGAACGCTGGTACTTGATCAGGTTGTAGATATCTACACCCACTTCGCCGGCCACCGCTTCTTCATCGTTGACACGAATCACGATACGGGTGGCGTCGACGTAGTCCACGATACCGCCACGCTTGGAAGTCACGACCGTGCCCGAGTCAACCGCAGCAACGCGCTCGATACCGGTACCGACCATGGGCTTTTCAGGACGCAGCACAGGCACAGCCTGGCGCGACATGTTGGCACCCATCAACGCGCGGTTCGCGTCATCGTGCTCAAGGAAAGGAATCAGGGAAGCAGCCACCGACACGATCTGTGCAGGAGACACGTCCATGTACTGCACACGCTCAGGCGACAGCAGCGTCGATTCACCCGCTTCACGGGCCGACACCAGATCACCCACCAGACGGCCTTCTGTGTCCAGCTCGGCGTTAGCCTGAGCGATCACATATTTGCCTTCTTCAATGGCGGACAGGTAGTCGATTTCCATCGTCACCTTGCCATCGACCACGCGACGGTAAGGCGTCTCGATGAAGCCGTACTCATTCAAACGAGCGTACAGCGCCAGCGAGTTGATCAGACCAATGTTTGGACCTTCAGGCGTTTCGATAGGGCAAACGCGACCGTAGTGAGTCACGTGCACGTCACGCACTTCAAAGCCTGCACGCTCACGTGTCAAACCACCTGGGCCAAGGGCCGATACACGGCGCTTGTGGGTGATTTCGGCCAGAGGGTTGGTCTGGTCCATGAACTGCGACAGCTGCGATGCACCGAAGAATTCCTTCAGAGCCGCAGAAATAGGCTTGGAGTTGATCAGGTCGTGGGGCATCAGAGGCTCTTGCTCTGCTTGACCCAAACGCTCCTTCACAGCCTTTTCGATACGTGCCAGACCTGTGCGGTACTGGTTTTCGGCCAGTTCGCCCACACAGCGTACGCGGCGGTTACCCAGGTGATCGATGTCATCGACCTCACCCTTGCCGTTGCGCAGGTCTACCAGCAACTTGACCACAGCCAAGATGTCTTCGTTAGACAGCACCATGGCACCCGTTGCGCCATCACGGCCCACGCGGGCGTTGAACTTCATGCGGCCCACGCGCGACAGATCGTACGTGTCTGCGTTGTAGAACAAGCGATGGAACAAAGCTTGTACGGCGTCCTCGGTTGGAGGCTCACCGGGACGCATCATGCGGTAGATGGCTACACGTGCAGCGAACTCGTCCGCTGTTTCGTCTGTGCGCAGGGTTTGCGAAATGTACGCACCCTGATCCAGCTCATTCGTGTACAGGCACTGAATGTCCTGGATACCAGCACTGCGCAATTTCTTGAGCAAAGCTTCGGTCAGCTCTTCATTGGCCTTGGCGATGATTTCACCGGTATCAGGGTCAATGATGTTCTTGGCCAGCACGCGGGCGATCAGGAAGTCTTCAGGTACGCTGACGTACTTGGTGCCCGATTGCTCCAGCTCGCGGGTGTGACGCGCAGTGATGCGCTTGTCCTTGGCAACCACGACCTTGCCCGACTTGTCGGTGATGTCGAAGCGTGCAACTTCACCACGCAGACGATCGGCCACAAATTCCATTTGTGCGCCACTGTCCATCAAGCGGAAGTTGTCGTTGACGAAGAAGTGCGTCAGGATTTGCTCGGGCGACATACCAATCGCCTTGAGCAGAATCGACACAGGCATCTTGCGACGACGGTCCACGCGGAAATACAGCAAATCCTTGGGATCGAATTCAAAATCCAGCCAAGAACCACGGTAAGGGATGATGCGTGCCGAGAACAGCAGCTTGCCCGAACTGTGCGTCTTGCCCTTGTCGTGTTCGAAGAACACACCAGGCGAACGGTGCAGCTGAGACACGATGACGCGTTCAGTACCGTTGATGATGAACGAGCCCTTGTCAGTCATCAGGGGCACTTCGCCCATGTAGACCTCTTGCTCTTTCACTTCCTTGACGACTTTCGACTGGCTGGTCGAAGACTCGCGGTCGTAAATGATCAGTTGAACCTTGGCACGCACAGCCGACGCGAACGTCAAACCACGCGTCTGGCACTCGCGCACGTCAAACGCAGGCTTGGCCAAGTTGTATTCAACAAACTTCATCTCCACAAATCCATTGTGGGAGACGATAGGAAATGCCGATTCAAAAGCCGCTTGCAGGCCTTCCATCGTACGTTTTTTGGGGGCTGAATCTGCTTGCAGGAATGCGGTATAGGCATCTTTTTGCATCTGCAGCAGGTAAGGCACTTCGAGCACGCTGTCGCGGCTGCCGAAACTCTTGCGAATTCGCTTGCGTTCGGTATAAGAATAGGCCATGAGATCTCCGGGCAAAGACATGAGTCCTGGGTCTGCGACGACACGGTCCAGCAAATGGGCGAGCGCTTTTTTGCCGGCTTGGCGGTTGGCCACTACCAACCATGGCTGACGGCGGTGCATTGCACATCGCCCGAACCAAGGCGTCTTCTGCTGTCGGGTTGTCAGAAGACACTAGAAAACCGTTAAATAACACGGCTTTCTGGTGTGCTCTAAAAGTCATATCCACAAGCGCCAAAGGCTGGAGTGCCTTTTCAGACACTCCAGCCTCAGGATTGGACTGAATTACTTCAGTTCAGCCTTTGCACCAGCTTCGATCAGCTTCTTCACAGCAGCTTCAGCGTCAGCCTTAGGAGCGGCTTCCTTAACAACCTTAGGAGCGCCGTCAACCAGATCCTTAGCTTCCTTCAGACCCAGGCCAGTGATTTCACGCACAGCCTTAATCACGGAAACCTTGTTTGCGCCAGCTTCAGTCAGAACGACGTTGAAGTCGGTCTTTTCTTCAGCAGCAGCAGCAGCACCGCCGCCAGCAGCAGCAGGAGCGGCCATAGCAGCTGCGCTCACGCCAAACTTCTCTTCAATTGCCTTAACCAGGTCGTTCAGTTCCAGAACAGTCATGCTGTCCAGGGCGGTCAAGAATGCGTCTTTATCGAATGCCATTTGATTTCCTAACAAATTTGTTGGTTTGCCGAGCGCTTAGGCTTCGGCTGTTTCGGCTGCCACTTCGGCAGAGCCTTCGCTCTTCTGAGCCGCCAGAGCACCCAGCACAACGGCTGTACGCGACATGGGGGACATCAGCAAGCCGCACACTTGCGCCAGCAGAACTTCCTTGGAAGGAATGTTTGCCAACTGCTTCACACCGTCCACGTCCAGGGCTTTGCCACCGAAAGCGCCACCGCGAATTACCAACTTGTCGTTGGTCTTCGCGAAGTCGGCCACCACCTTAGCGGCAGCCACTGCGTCTTCAGAGAAGCCATAGATCAGAGGACCAGTCATCTGGTCAGCCACAATTTCAAACGCGCTACCAGCGACAGCACGGCGGGCCAGCGTGTTCTTCAACACGCTCAGGCTCACACCCTTGCTGCGAGCATCAGCACGCAGTTTGGTCATGTCGGCGACCGTGATGCCACGGTATTCCGCGATCACAAGCGTTTGAGCTTTAGCGGCGAGGCTGGTCACTTCAACGATGACCGCTTCTTTCTCACTGCGATTCAGACTCAAGGTCTACTCCTTAAAATGCACACGCTGAGAATTCCCTTTGTGTGCGCTCTTATTGCAGCGACCAACTGTTAGAAGGACATTTATCCATCTGCAGCGGGATCGCCATCTGCGCTGGAAGTATTAAGTGGCAAGCCACACCAGCGGTCTTGGATGGCCTGAAGACGCTGCCAAGCAACGCATTCAGCCCACCACATTAGCCCGCCATTTCTGGCGAGCTAAAGATTTTAGCAATTAAGCTGCGATGGATTGTGTCTCAACGCGAACACCCACACCCATGGTGGAGGATACAGCCACCTTGCGCAGGTACAGACCCTTGCTAGTTGCTGGCTTCGACTTGTTCAGAGCATCAATCAGCGCAGCCAAGTTGGCTTGCAGCTTATCGTTGTCAAACGAACGACGGCCAATGGTCGAATGAATGATACCGGCCTTGTCAACGCGATACTGCACTTGACCTGCCTTGGCGTTCTTCACAGCCGTAGCAACGTCAGGAGTCACAGTGCCAACCTTAGGGTTAGGCATCAGACCGCGTGGGCCCAAGATTTGACCCAACTGACCCACGATGCGCATAGCATCTGGAGCAGCGATCACGATGTCGAAAGGCATGTCGCCAGCCTTAACCATCGCAGCCAAATCATCCATACCAACGATGTCTGCGCCAGCGGCCTTGGCCTCTTCAGCCTTAGCACCTTGAGCGAACACAGCAACGCGAGTCGTCTTACCAGTACCGTGAGGTAGCACAACAGCGCCGCGCACCACTTGGTCCGACTTCTTGGCATCAACGCCCAACTGAACAGCCACGTCGATGGATTCATCGAACTTGGCAGTAGCGGCTTCCTTCACCAAAGCCACAGCTTCAGGGAATGCGTACAGCTTGGTGGAGTCCACCTTGCCCTGCAGGGCTTTTTGCTTCTTGGTCAACTTGGCCATTTTACAAACCCTCCACGATCACACCCATCGAACGAGCAGAACCAGCCAGCGTACGCACAGCAGCGTCAACGTTAGCAGCGTTCATGTCCTTCATCTTGGTGTTAGCGATCTCTTCCAGCTGAGCGCGGGTGATCTTGCCAACCTTAGCCTTCAAAGGATTCGAAGAACCCTTATCCAACTTGATTGCCTTCTTGATCAGCACAGTTGCTGGAGGCGTCTTGATAACGAATGTAAAGCTCTTGTCAGCAAAAGCAGTGATCACCACTGGCAAAGGCAGACCTGGCTCAACACCTTGAGTCTGCGCATTGAATGCCTTGCAGAACTCCATGATATTCAGGCCGCGCTGACCCAGCGCAGGACCGATTGGAGGGGATGGGTTGGCCTTACCAGCTGGCACTTGCAGCTTGATGAAGCCGACGATTTTTTTCGCCATTTTTAGCTCCTAACGGGTAGTAACGCTACACAGCAAAGTGCAGCTCCCCGTGATTACAGCCCCTTTGTTTCAATACGCGGGACTAAAAACGTATCTCAAGTTTTTTCGACTTGAGAGAATTCCAACTCAACCGGCGTAGAGCGTCCAAAGATAGCCACAGAAACTCGCAACCGGCTTTTCTCGTAGTTCACTTCTTCAACGCTACCGTTAAAGTCCGTGAAAGGACCTTCCTTCACGCGAACAAACTCACCAACCATAAACTCAATCTTGTGGCGAGGCTTTTCGGAGCCCTCTTGCATCTGGCTCACAATCTTCTGAACTTCAGCTTCAGAGATCGGTGCTGGGCGATTTTTTGCACCGCCCACAAACCCAGTAACCTTGCTCGTATGCTTGACCAGGTGCCAAGTGTCATCTTCCATGACCATTTCGACAAAGACGTAGCCAGGAAATAGGCGTCGCTCCGTTGTCTTGCGCTGGCCATTTTTCATTTCCACCACTTCTTCGGTGGGAACCAAAATACGACCAAACTTATCTTGCATACCTGCGCGATTAATGCGCTCAGTAATATTGCGCTCTACCGCCTTTTCCATGCCCGAATAGGCATGCACGATATACCAACGCAGATCAGGATTGACAGGAGCAGACGCACCGGCCTCACCCGACACAGGTTCGATCGAATCAGTCATTAGCTTCTCCAGCCCAAAATGAGATCATAAAGAGCCCATTCAAGCGTTTTATCTGTCAGCCACAAAAACAGTGCCATGACCACTACAAACGCAAAAACGTAGAGGGTCATCTGCAAGCTTTCCTTGCGAGTTGGCCACACTACTTTTTTGACTTCTTTCCAAGAATCTTTACCAAAGGCCAGCAATTGCTTGCCTTGCTCAGAAACCAAGAATGTGGCGGCGGCAGCAACCAGCCCCACCGTCAGCGCACCCCATTGAGCAAAAGATCCTTGCTTTGATAGCAAATAAAACCCGGCTACTGCAGCAACCACCAAAAGCAATGCACCAACCAACTTGATCTTATCGGCACCTGTGCGAACTGTTTCTACTTGCGATGTGGCCATATCTCACTTTTTCTCACTCCAACTATGCTGGAGCACAAGACACTTAAGCCCGCCATTTACTGGCGGGCTTAGCGTTACCACTACATGGTGGCAGGGGCAGTAGGAATCGAACCTACAACCTTCGGTTTTGGAGACCGACGCTCTGCCAATTGAGCTATACCCCTAAACCCGAACTAATTAAGCAATGATCTTGGCAACAACGCCGGCACCAACAGTACGGCCACCTTCGCGGATAGCGAAGCGCAGACCTTCTTCCATAGCGATAGGAGCAATCAGCTTCACAGTGATCGACACGTTATCGCCAGGCATAACCATTTCCTTGCCTTCTGGCAGCTCGATGGAGCCTGTCACGTCAGTTGTACGGAAGTAGAACTGAGGACGGTAGTTGTTGAAGAAAGGAGTGTGGCGACCGCCTTCGTCCTTGGACAACACATACACTTCGGAAGTGAACTGTGTGTGGGGCTTGATGGAGCCGGGCTTGCACAGCACTTGGCCGCGTTCCACGTCTTCACGCTTTGTGCCGCGCAGCAGCAGGCCCACGTTGTCACCAGCTTGACCTTGATCCAGCAGCTTGCGGAACATTTCCACGCCAGTGCAGATGGTCTTGACAGTGTCCTTGATACCGACGATTTCGATTTCTTCGCCGACCTTGATGATGCCGCGCTCGATACGGCCTGTCACCACGGTACCGCGACCGGAGATCGAGAACACGTCTTC
>NZ_JACUZW010000007.1:0-89121 GCF_014851485.1 Comamonas sp. CMM02
CCGAACAGGACAGTGAAACGACTTTGCGCCGATGATAGTGCGGGTTCCCGTGTGAAAGTAGGTCATCGCTAGGCTCTTACAGCTGCAACACCCCCTGACCTTGAAAGAGGCAGGGGGTTTTGTTTTTAGTAAAAGCACAATTTTTAGCTGGGCAGCACCGAAGTGTTGCTGCTTGGCAGACAGTTATGCCTGATGACCATAGCAAGTTGGTCCCACGCCTTCCCATCCCGAACAGGACCGTGAAACGACTTTGCGCCGATGATAGTGCGGACTCCCGTGTGAAAGCAGGTCATCGTCAGGCCCTTACCGTGACAAACCCCTGACCTTGGCAAGAGGCAGGGGTTTTTGTTTTAGCGGTGAGGGAAAGCGTACTTAGTGCTCAAAAGCAAAATCACAAGAAATAAGAGCGCACTGCGTGCGCTCTTATTGAAGTTCAGATAGTTATCTATCTAAAACTAAATGCAGGAACGCGTAGAGCGCTCTTTTTTATTTGGTTTCTGCGGGTGCATGAATGGCATCTGCGCCATGTTTCTCACCGCTCATATCTACTTGGTCGCCAAATTGCATGATCATATAAAGAGAAATGGCCGCAAAAATGGCGAAACCTACAGCAATTTTCCACATATCAGTCTCCTAAATATCGTATTTAAAAATTTGCGAGCAGGCCATAAAAAAAGCCCCAACTCGAAAGAGTTGAGGCTTAAACCTTGGAGCAAGCCCTGCTTGAATTAAACCAAGCAGGCATTGCAGAGAGCTTACGCTCGCTTAGAACAGGTGGCGAACACCCACTGCGATAGAGCGGAAGTTGTCGCCGGCAGTGGGCACGCCATAAGCAGCATCATCACCATTGTTGATTTTGGTGAAGTAGCCGTACACCTTGGTGCGCTTGCTCAGGTTGTAGTTGTAGCCCAGTGTCCACTGGGTAGCAGATGTTTTGGCACCAGACAGATCGCCCTTGTAAGCTTGTGCACGACCAACGTTGGCGTGGAATTCAGAAGCACCCAGGGTGTACATTGCAGCCAGACGGTAAGCGTGGCGCTTGGTGTCCAAGTTGATGCCGGTAGCAGATGCATCAGCCTTGTAGTACTGGTAGTAAGCGCCCAGTGTCAGAGCATTGATGGAGTAGCTGGCACGCAGACCCAGTTGCTGCTCTTTCACATCAAAGGCACCGTCAGTCTTGGCACGGGTGTAGCCCAATCCCAGACCCAAGGGGCCGTTGTTGTAGTTCAAAGATGCATCAAAAGCGCCTTTGTGTTCGCCTGCCACTGCGAGCGTGTTTGTGCCATCGCCAGGCAAGGCTGTATTGCGGTTAGCTTTTTCACCAAAGCCGTAGTTGAATTCTGCAGTCATGCCACCGAATTCAGGCGAGCGGTAAGAGATTTGGTTGCCTTCAGGGAAGACATAGGCATACAGCGCATCAGCCGAAGTACCGGTGTCATGGTTGTGCATGCTGATGTAGTCTGCGGTGGCCAAATAAGAGCCAACGTTGAACTTGCCCAAACGCACGGTACCGAAGTTGCCGGACAGATTGATTTCGGAATGGCGTTGGAAGTTGATGCCTGCGCCAGTGCTGCCTGTGCCATCGTCGGAACCGAAGTTGCCTTCCAGTTGGAAGCCTGCCTTCAAACCGTTGCCAAGATCCTCAGTGCCGCGGAAGCCGATGTACGAGGAATTGCTGTTCATGACCGACTTGCTTTCGTCACCAATTTTTTGGTGCTCAACAGTGGTGTTGATACGGCCATACACGTTTACGCTGCTTTGGGCCAGAGCGGCCGATGTGCCGCAGACGGCCAGAACGGCCAACATCAGGCGAGTTGTCTTCGTCATGTTATTTCCTTGGGTGGGTTTGAAGGTAGCCAGTAACTTGGGTGTTAGACACATTCACCGGGCTAGACAAATTCTAGTTTTGTGCGACCTGATAGGGGTAATTCAAGTGAATATTTGATGACATGTGACGCATTGCAACAACAAAGCTGCTTGGCATGCACCATCAAGATTCAGTGCTATCAATAAAACGCCCCGCTAAAGAGCGGGGCGCACCAAAAAGGTTTGGCTTATGAGGTGACTGATTAGTCGTCAGCGTAGATGTCTACATCCTTGGTGTCACGCAAGAAGAGTGTGCCAACGACGACGGTCACGCCGGCGATGATGATGGGGTACCACAAGCCGTTGTACATATTGCCGGTCTGAGCAACGATGGCAAACGACATAGTCGGCAACAAACCACCAAACCAGCCATTACCAATGTGGTAGGGCATGCTCATGGATGTGTAGCGGATGCGAGTGGGGAACATCTCCACCAGGATGGCAGCGATGGGACCGTAGACCATGGTGACCAGCAGTACCAGGTAGAACAAGATGCCGATCATCAGCGGCTTGTTCATCTTGGCAGGGTCGGCCTTGTCTGGGTAGCCAGCAGCTTTGAGGGTTTCAGAGACGGCTTTGCTGAATTCGGCGCTCTTGGCTTTGACTTCGTCAGGGCTCAAACCGACGATGCTGTAGCTTGGAATGGTGACATCACCAACCTTGACGACCGCAGTGCTGCCTGCCGGTGCATCTTCAGCGTCATACGACACAGAACGGCTTGCCAGGGCTTGCTTGGCCACATCGCAAGAGCTGGTGAATTTGGCTGTGCCAGTGGGGTTGAACTGGAACGAGCATTCAGCAGGGTTGGCAATGATCACAACGTGCGAGTTCACTTGCGCAGCCGCCAGGTCAGGGTTGGCTGCGTGGGTCAGCGCCTTGAACACAGGGAAGTAGGTGAATACAGCCAACGCGCAGCCCAGCATGATGATGGGCTTGCGGCCAATTTTGTCAGACAGGGTACCGAAGACTACGAAGAAAGGCGTGCCCAACAGCAGAGCTGCTGCAATCATCAGGTTGGCTGTGACTGCGTCTACTTTCAGTTGCTGTGTCAGGAAGAACAGCGCGTAGAACTGACCGGTGTACCAGACCACGGCTTGACCAGCCGTCAGACCGACCAAAGCCAGCAGCACAATCTTCAGGTTTTTCCATTGGCCGAAAGATTCGGTCAGAGGAGCCTTGGAGGTCTTGCCCTCGGCCTTCATCTTCTGGAAGGCTGGGGACTCATGCAAGGTCATGCGGATCCATACCGAAATCGCCAGCAGCAAGATGGAGACCAGGAAAGGAATGCGCCAGCCCCAGTCAACAAACTTTTCTTCGCCCAGGCCAGTGCGTACACCCAAAATTACCAGCAGCGACAGGAATAGACCCAAGGTTGCTGTGGTTTGGATCCACGATGTGTAGGCGCCGCGCTTGCCTTGAGGGGCGTGCTCTGCCACATAGGTGGCAGCACCGCCGTACTCACCACCGAGCGCCAAACCTTGCAGCATGCGCAGGGCAATCAGAATCACCGGAGCTGCAACGCCAATGCTGGCGTATGTTGGCAAGATGCCCACGATGAACGTGGAGATACCCATGATCAGGATGGTCACCAAGAAGGTGTACTTGCGACCAATCATGTCACCCAGGCGGCCGAACACCAGCGCACCAAAGGGACGAACGATAAAGCCTGCTGCAAATGCCAGCAGCGCAAAAATGAAGGCGGAGCCTGCATCCAAACCGCTGAAGAACTGCTTGGCAATAATGGCTGCGAGCGAGCCGTAGAGGTAGAAGTCATACCACTCGAACACGGTGCCGAGGGATGAAGCAAAGATCACTTTGCGTTCTTCTGGCGTCATGGGCCGGTGGGCGGCTGCGCCCTTCGGTCCTACGCCGTTTGCAGCGTTGATGGCCATGTTGTTGTCTCCTGAATGTGTTTATGTGAGCCGCTATGTGCGGGCAATCACATTTTTGGAGTCAGTACTGACCGGCTTCTGACGCGAATCCAACATGGGCTTGCGTCAAACTGACGCGGCTCTGACAATTTCAGGTCTAACCCGCGCTTGCCATTTCGCCATGTGGCAAACGGTAAATTGCCTAGAAGCAATGGCCGGATCTGAAATCAGGCCAAACCCGAGGAAATGGTGTTGGCGTTTTCCCATGCCTCGGATTGAAACCAGGGGCTGCCGCTTAAAAAATCGCGCAGCATGGGCAAGCTGTCCAAGCCCCAAAAAATCTGGCCTTTCACCTCGAATGCGGGGACCCCAAAGAGGCCCAGTTCGGAGGCTTTTTCGGTATTGCTGCGCAGCCAGAGTTTGGCTTGTTCTACCGCCTCTGGGGTTGGGGGCAATTGCGCTTGAAGCTGCGCTTGCAGTTGTTGCAAGCGTGCAGTGGCGATGGCATCGTTGCCACCTTCCCAGACATGGCGAAAGATGGTTTCAGTAACAAAACGGTTGGTGCTGCCATCGGTGCTGGTTTGCAGTGCTAAACGCAGCAAGGGCAGGGGATTGAATGGGTGTGCAGCAGGCATTTGCAGGGCAATGCCCATCTGCTGGCCCAGCCATGTTGCATGGCGGTAGGTCCATACACGCTTTGCTGGAATTCCTACGGGGCCTGGATTACCGTGTTGCTGCAGTAAGGCTGCCAACAGTACAGGCCGATACTCCACCCGGTAGCTCACACCCGCCAGGGTCTGTGGCAACTGCTGAAAAGCCAGCCAGGCATAGGGCGACACAAAATCCAAGTACATGGTGATGTGGTGCATGTCGGCATTCCTCTCGGGTAATGGTTCAGACGGTTGGATAACAACGCTCTTTGATCTTCAGCCAGATCTGGCGCTGGGCGCTGGCGTCACTGCTGCCCCAGGCGCGCAGCTCTTCAAGCGTGCGCAGGCAACCTTCGCAATACTGCCGTGCAGCGTCCATGCGGCACACAGAGACGCAGGGCGACGGTGGTGCAACCGTTGCATCGGGTGCAAGCAGGCGGTTCAACTCGACCGTGCGTAGCTTGCGCAGCAATGCTTTGGGCGCAGGGGGGATGGCATGGGACACTTATACAGACTCCACCACAGGGGGTTGCACGATATCGACGATGGGCGCTTGGGTCAGTGATTGCAGATCCTGCAAGCTGAGCGCGAATACGGCATGGGGGTGGCCCGCAGCAGCCCACAGCACATCAAAACGCTCCAATGTGCTGTCAATCAAGGTTAAGGGTGGGTGCAGGTGCGCGACAGGACTGACGCCGCCAATCGAAAAACCTGTTCGTGCTTTCACAAACTCGGCGTCTGCACGACCAATCTTTCCGATCAAGGCTGCCAGCTTCTTTTCGTCCACACGGCGATCACCTGCGGCGATGACCAGTACGTGGGCCCCATCTTCCTTGCGTTTGAAGATGACGCTTTTGGCCACTTGCCCAACCAAAATGCCCAGCTGGTCTGCCGCCTCCTGGGCGGTACGTGCCGCGCCATTGAGCATCCGAGGGCTGTGAGGGTGGCTGGCCGTCTGCAGAAAATACGCAACGCGTTGCACACTGTCAGGCAAAGGATGCACTTCAGAGCCGCACATATCAAACGGTCTCGCACACCGCAGCACTGGTGCGCTTGGCCAGCAAGGCCTTGGCGACACGTGACTGGGTCGGGCGGCCCAGTGCCTGGCTGATGAACTCGCCGGCATCTACCAGCTTGTCTAAATCCACTCCGGTTTCGATACCCATGCCATGCAGCATGTAGACCACATCTTCAGTAGCAACGTTCCCTGTGGCACCCTTGGCGTACGGGCAGCCACCCAAACCTGCCACGGCAGTATCAAACTGCCAGACACCCATGGCCAGTGCTGCCAGGGTATTGGCAACAGCCTGGCCATAGGTGTCGTGGAAATGGCCTGACACGTCATTGATATCAAAGTGCTGCAAAGTGGCTTCCAGGGCTTTGCGCACCTTGATGGGGGTGCCCACGCCAATGGTGTCTGCCACGCCAATATGCTGCACACCGATGTCTTTCATGAGCTTGGCCAGATAGCCCACTTGTGCGGGGGCGACATCGCCTTCGTAAGGGCAGCCTACCGTGCAGCTCATGGCGCCACGCACATAAATGCCTGCAGCACGGGCAGCGGCTACCACTGGCGCAAAGCGTTCAATGCTTTCAGCGATAGAGCAGTTGATGTTTTTTTGACTGAATGCCTCGCTGGCAGCGCCAAACACCACGATTTCATCGGGTCGGGACAGCAGCGCAGCTTCAAAGCCTTTCATGTTGGGCGTCAGTACCGAATAGCGCACATCCGCACGGCGTGTGATGCCTGCCATGACCTCGGCGTTGTCTGCCATCTGAGGCACCCATTTGGGCGAGACAAAGCTGGTCACTTCAATCTCTTTGTGCCCAGCTTCTTGCAGGCGGTGCACCAGCTCAATCTTGACCGCCGCAGATACGGGCTGCTTTTCATTTTGCAGACCGTCGCGGGGGCCCACTTCAACCAGTTTGACGCGGGTGGGGTAGGACATGTGTGTTTCCTCCTGGGTATGCAAAAAAGTGATCAATAGCCGCGTTGGGTATCGACCATGCCCTGCACGGTTTCGCCACGGCTCATGGCAGCCACTTTGCCCACAATTTGCGCAATGCTTTCTTCGCGCAGGGTGCGGGCAGAGGTGTGCGGGGTCATGGTGATTTGCGGCACCTTCCAGAAAGCGTGGTCGGCAGGCAAGGGTTCCTGGCGGAACACATCCAGCAGAGCGCCCGCCACGTGGCCTTCTTCAATCAGAGCGATCAGGTCTGCATCGACCAAATGCGCGCCGCGCGCTACGTTGATGACGTAGGCCCCGGGCATCAGTTGCTGCAGCGTGCTGCGATTGATGACATTTTCGGTGTCTGGTGTCAGGGGCAGCAGATTGACCAAAATACGTGTGCCACGCAAAAACTCGGTAAAGCCCGCTTCGCCGCTGAAGGTGTGCACGCCATCGATCTGCTTGGCCGAACGGCTCCAGCCGCGCACGGGAAACTCAAACACGCCCAGTGCCTTGGCCACGCGCTCGCCCAGCACACCCAGACCCATTACGCCGACGGGAAAGTCAGCACGCATCTGGGGCTTGCGAAAGGCCCAGTTGCCCGCTTTCATATCTGCCTCATAGCCATCCAGTTCGCGGAAATGGCGAATGACCGCTTGCGTCACATACTCAGCCATCTGAACCGACATGCCGGCATCGTCTAACCGCACCACCTTGGCATGGGCAGGTAGCTGCAGTTTGAGCAGTCCATCCACCCCGGCACCGATGTTGAACAGGCCTTTGAGGCCCGGCTGTTCATCCATGAATTGCTGGGGCGGTGCCCAGACCACGGCGTAATCTGCCTGTGGTGCGCCGGGCGCCCAAACGTCAACCTCTGCATGCGGCAAGGCCGTACGCAGTCCCTCCAACCAAGGTTCGGCCTTGGTGCCCGTGCAGCAAAAAGTGACTTTCATGGCCGCTGAGGGTACAGGCTGGTGCGCTCGCCGTCTGTCATGCTGGTTATGGTTTTCAAAAAAAGGAGCTGCTAGCGCTTCTGTTTCAAGCATTTCAGATGTATTTGTATTTGAAGATGGCTGTCATCAAGCGCCAGAAGCTCTCATTTTTTTAAGGACTCTCAGGCGGCTGCGGTGGCTTCAATGCGGATCAGCTCCGCTCCTTCGGTGACTTGGTCGCCAGGGGCGTACAGCAGCTCTTGCACCACACCATCGGCTGGGGCGGCAATGGTGTGCTCCATCTTCATGGCTTCCATCACAGCCAGAGGCTGGCCCTTGGTGACCGTGTCGCCAGCCTGCACGGCAAACGACACCACCTTGCCAGGCATGGGCGCTGTCAGGCGACCGCCTTCGCTGTGGCCTTCGCCGGCGTGGGCCAGCGGGTCTTGCAGCTCCAGCATTACCGCGCCACGGGGCGTAAAGATGTGGCGTGCGTCGCCCGCTACATGTACGTGTGCGCTGGTTCGCTCATCGGCAAACATGACTTGCAATCCGCCGCAGGCATTGTCAGTGGCCGCGCGCCACTGCAAATCACCTCGGGTGGTGTTGCCGCCCTCAGTCACCTGTAGTTGCAATGCGCCGTGGCGGCCATACGTCAGTACCGCAGACACGGTGGCGCTGCCATGCAACCATTCAAAGCCGCGCTGCACGGTGGCGTGCGACTGCCAGCCATCGCGGCGGCTGAACGGGTCATGGCCTTGCAGCGCTTGTTCAGCCTGCAACTGGTGTGCCACGGCCACTGCTGCAGCCAGTGGCAGCGGCAAGGCGGTCTGATCGAACAAGGCGGCTTTCTCGCGCTCGATCAAGGCCGTGTCCAGCTTGGCCTGCGCAAAAGCGTTGCTCTTGACGACATGGCGCAAAAACTGCACGTTGGTGGCCAGACCCACGATCTGCGTGTGTGCCAGTGCAGTGTCCAGTCGTGCCAGTGCCTGCTCACGGGTGTCGCCGCGCACGATGAGCTTGGCAATCATGCTGTCGTAAAACGGGCTGATGGCATCGCCTTCGCGCACACCATCGTCCACGCGCACATCGCTGATGGAAAAACTGCTGCACGCCGGCTTGCGGTACACCTGCAGCGTGCCGGTAGCGGGCAAGAAACCGTTGTCCGGGTTTTCGGCACAAATCCGCGCCTCGATGGCGTGGCCGATGATTTTCAGCTCGGACTGCTGCTTGGGCAGGGCTTGCCCTGCGGCCACGCGCAATTGCCACTCCACCAGGTCTTCGCCAGTGATGGCTTCGGTCACGGGGTGTTCTACCTGCAGCCGCGTGTTCATCTCCATGAAATAAAACTGCATGGCATCGGGCTGGTCGTAGCCGCCGGGCTGCTCAACGATGAATTCCACCGTGCCTGCGCCCACATAGTTCACGGCCTTGGCTGCGGCCACTGCAGCGTTGCCCATTTTCTGGCGCAGCGCTGCGGTCATGCCGGGGGCGGGGGCTTCTTCCAGTACTTTCTGGTGGCGGCGCTGTACTGAGCAATCGCGCTCAAACAGGTACACGCAGTTGCCCTGGGTGTCGCCAAACACCTGAATTTCGATGTGGCGTGGGCGCAGCACGTACTTTTCCACCAGCACCGCGTCGTTGCCGAAACTGTTGATGGCTTCGCGCTGGCAACTGGCCAAGGCTGCGGCAAAGTCCTGACTGTGCTCGACCAGTCGCATGCCCTTGCCACCGCCACCAGCGCTGGCCTTGATCAGCACCGGGTAACCCATGCGGTCGGCCTCACGTTGCAGCAGGGCAGGATCCTGATCGGCTCCGTGGTAGCCGGGCACCAGTGGCACGCCGGCTTTTTCCATCAATTGCTTGGATTCGGCCTTCAGACCCATGGCGCGAATGGCGCTGGCTGGAGGGCCAATGAACACCAGCCCTGCGGCCTGGCAGGCGTTGGCAAAGTCTTCGTTTTCGCTCAGAAAGCCATAACCGGGGTGAATGGCCTGTGCGCCGGTTTGCTGGGCCGCCTGCAAAATGCGCTCCCAGCGCAAATAGCTGTCTTTGGGCGCACTGCCGCCAATGTGCACGGCCTCGTCGCAGGCTGCAACGTGTTTGGCCTGGGCATCGGCGTCGGAATACACCGCTACGGTCTGGATACCCAGACGGCGTGCCGTTGCGGCAACCCGGCAGGCGATTTCACCGCGATTGGCAATCAGAATCTTTTTAAACATGCTTTGTCTCCGTGTATCTGTATTTTTGACCTCTAACGCTGATGTAAAAAAGCGCTAGTAGCTATGTTTTGGGAAGGGCAGGAGGTGGGGGCGAATCGTTCGATCCCATCCAAGCTTTGAGCCTGCGAATGGCAGCTTTGAGAAAGCGCCACAGCAACCAAGTGACGATCCACATGGCAATGACGGTCACCACCAGCAGCACGGCGAACACCGCAGGGCTGGTCAGCGCCAGCCACACCGCGCCGACAGCTGCGGTGTCTTCTGCCAAGCTGGCGCCTACGTTGCTGAAGGGTTCGGGGCTGGTGTTGATAAGGGCGCGGGTGGTGGTCTTGGCCGCCTGGCTGGTAGCAGCCAGCGTGCCGCCCATCAGTGCGGCGAAGGTGGCCATGGTGGCGTTGTCGGCGCCAAATACGCCAGCGGCCAGCGCCGCACCGGCGGGTACGCGCAGCACGCTTTGCAGCAAGTCCCACAGCGAATCTACGCCCGGTATCTTGTCGGCGAAAAACTCCACAAACAACATGCCGCCACTGGCCACCAGCATCAGCGGATGCTCCAGCACATGCAGGCCACCGGGCAACACCATCCACCCCGTTGCACCCAGCATGCCAACGACGAACACCACCACATAGAGGCGAAAGCCACTGGCCCAGCCCAAGGCCGCTGCCAAGGCCAGCAGGCTGGCCACATCCATGCCACTGGCCGCCTGGCCAACGGTGGTTGCCACGTCGCTGGCGCTGTTGAGCACTGCCGTGCCCGCTTGCTCTACGGCTTCGCGGTTGGGGTGCAGGCCCACGCTGTGCAGCCATTGGAGGATGGAGTCCCAGACGTTGTTCATGGGGTGGTGCTCTCAGGCAGTTAGAACGCTTTCACGATAACCAGGCCGGCTTGCGTTTGCCCAGAAAAGCTTGCACACCCTCTTTGCCTTCATTGCTGGCGCGGATGTCGGCAATGCTCTCAACGGTCTGGCGTGTGAGCTGGGGGGTGATCTCGCGCTCTGCTGTCTCCAGCACCAGCTGCTTGCAGGCCCGCACAGCGGCTGGCCCGGCTTGCAGCAGGTTTTTGAGCAGGCTGTCCACCGCGTGGTCCAGCTCGTCTGCGCCTACCACCTCATGTACAAAGCCCATGCGCAGCGCCTCGGCGGCGTCAAAGCGCTCGCCGGTCAAAAAGTAGCGGTGCCCGGCACGCGGGCCCATGGCACGCAACACATAGGGGGCGATGGTGGCTGGGATCAGGCCAATCTTCACTTCGCTCAGGCAGAACTGGGCTGTCTCAACCGCCACAGCCATGTCGCACGCGGCCACCAGACCCATGCCGCCGGCATACACATCGCCTTGCACGCGGGCAATCGTGGGGTGGGGGCAGGTGTAGATGGTGTGCATCATGGCGGCCAGCTTGCCGGCGTCCACTACGTTTTCTTCGCGGCTGTAATCCGCCATGCGGCGCATCCAGTTGAGGTTGGCTCCAGCACAAAAGGCCGGGCCTTCAGCGGCCAGTATCACGGCGCGCACATCAGCATGCTGGGCCACGGTTTCAAAGGCGGCGGTGATTTCGGCAATCACTTCGTCGCTGAACGCATTGCGAATTTCAGGCTGGCTCAGCGTGATAGTGGCAGCGCCAGCGTTGATGGTCAGGGTGACGGGGCGGGTCATGGCTTGCTCCTGGTGGCTGAGGTCTATTACATGCGGAACACGCCAAAACGCGTGTCATCGATAGGCGCATTGCGGCTGGCAGACAACCCCAGCGCCAGCACGCGGCGAGTATCGGCAGGGTCGATCACGCCGTCGTCCCACAGGCGGGCGCTGGCAAAGTAGGGGTGGCCCTGATCTTCGTACTGCTGGCGGATAGGGGCTTTGAAGGCTTCTTCTTCAGCGGCTGACCACTGACCGCCTTTGGCTTCAATGCCGTCACGTTTCACAGTAGCCAGCACGCTGGCGGCCTGCTCGCCACCCATCACGCTGATGCGTGCGTTGGGCCACATCCACAGAAAGCGTGGGCTGAAGGCGCGGCCACACATACCGTAGTTGCCTGCGCCAAAGCTGCCACCAATGATGACGGTGAACTTGGGCACCGCCGCAGTCGCCACCGCCGTCACCAGCTTGGCGCCGTGGCGTGCAATGCCTTCGTTTTCGTACTTGCGGCCCACCATGAAGCCGGTGATGTTTTGCAGGAATACCAGCGGAATCTTGCGCTGGCAGCACAGCTCGATGAAGTGCGCTCCCTTTACGGCTGATTCGCTGAACAGAATGCCGTTGTTGGCAATGATGCCCACTTGCATGCCCTCGATACGGGCAAAGCCGCACACCAGCGTGCTGCCAAAACGGGCCTTGAATTCGTCAAACACGCTGCCGTCAACCACGCGGGCGATGATCTCGCGCACATCAAACGGCTTGCGGGTGTCGGTGGGGATGACACCGTACAGCTCTTGCGCGTCAAATAGTGGCGCTGCTGGAGCATGATCTGATGGGTTGGCAGCCTTGTTCTTGTTCAAATTCTTCACGGCAGTGCGGGCCAGTGCCAGTGCATGCACGTCGTTTTCTGCCAGATGGTCGGCCACGCCGGACAGGCGCGTATGTACATCACCACCGCCCAGGTCTTCGGCACTGACGACCTCGCCAGTGGCTGCTTTCACCAGCGGGGGGCCACCCAAGAAGATGGTGCCCTGGTTTTTGACGATGATGGATTCATCGCTCATGGCTGGAACATAGGCACCACCCGCCGTGCACGAACCCATCACTACGGCAATTTGCGCAATGCCTTGCGCACTCATGTTGGCCTGGTTAAAGAAGATGCGACCAAAGTGGTCACGGTCAGGAAAGACATCATCCTGATTAGGCAGGTTGGCGCCGCCGGAGTCCACCAGATAAATGCACGGCAGCTGATTTTGCTGGGCAATCTCTTGGGCGCGCAGGTGTTTTTTGACCGTCATTGGGTAGTAGGTGCCGCCTTTGACGGTGGCGTCGTTGCACACCACCATGCAGTCCACGCCACTGACGCGGCCAATGCCCGCAATCAGGCCTGCACCCGGAGCATCGTTGCTGTACATGTTCAGCGCAGCCAGCGGAGCCAGTTCCAGAAATGGTGTGCCGGGGTCCAGCAGTTGCTGCACGCGGTCGCGCGGCAGCAGCTTGCCGCGTGCCAGGTGCTTGGCGCGTGCGGCTTCACCGCCGCCTTGTGCAATCTGCGTGCAACGTGCGCGCAATTCATCCACAACGGCCTGCATGGCGCGGGCGTTGGACTGAAAGTCCGCCGAGCGCGGATTGAGTTGGCTGGTCAAAATACTCATGCTGTCTCCTGGTGCTTCCTCGGGTTTACCCGATATTTACCCATGGTCTTTGTGCCCGTCTGACACTGGCGCGCGAGTGCACGCCCAAAAATGTTCTATGCATACTGTTGAAACCGTCTTGCTCGTGCTGATGCTGGGTGCCCTTACGGGCATCGCTGCGCGCTATGTCCGAGCCATACCGCTGCCCCTGATTCAGATTGCCATCGGCGCACTGATCGCCTGGCCCCAAAAGGGTTTGCACATTGCGTTTGATCCTGAGCTGTTCATGCTGCTCTTCATTCCGCCGCTGCTGTTTGCCGATGGCTGGCGCATTCCCAAGCGCGAATTCTTTGCTCTGGCCAAGCCCATCTTGCTGCTGGCACTGGTGCTGGTGCTGTTCACGGTACTCGGTCTGGGCTACCTCATCCACTGGATGATTCCCAGCATGCCGCTGCTGGTGGCGTTTGCACTGGCAGCCGTGGTCTCGCCCACCGATGCGGTGGCCGTATCGGCCATCACGCGTAACCTGGGCATGCCGCACAAGACCATGCACATGCTGGAAGGAGAGTCGCTGCTCAACGATGCCTCGGGTCTGGTGGCCGTGAAGTTCGCCGTGGCGGCGGTGCTCACAGGGGTGTTTTCGTGGAGCAATGTTGCCAAGGACTTTATGTGGATGGCCCTGGGCGGCCTGGGCGTGGGCGCTGCCATGGGCTGGGGTTTCAGCTATGCCCGCGACACCATCACCCGCCGGGTGGGTGATGTGGCGGCAACCCAGATGGTGCTGCTGCTGGTGCTGCTGCCCTTTGCCTCGTACATCGTGGGCGAAAAGATTGGCGTATCGGGTATCTTGGCCGCAGTGGCTGCGGGTATTGCTACCAATTTTGCCGATCTGGATCGCTCCAACTTCATCTCGGAGCGGTTGCAGACCGAGGGCACCTGGAGCATGGTGGAATCCGCTTTCAACGGTGCCATCTTCTTGCTGCTGGGCTTGCAGCTGCCTTCCATCATGGGCACGACCATCTTGCATTCCGGTCATGAATGGTGGGCGCTTCTGGGCTATGTGGCGGCCATTTCGTTCGCGCTGCTGTTTGTGCGCTGGCTGTGGATTACCGTTGGCGTGCAGCGCGCACTGCGCAAGGCGCACCAAGAAGGAAAGATGGCCGAGGCCCCCTCCAAATTGCTCAATCTTGCCACCACCATGGCGGGTATTCGCGGTGCGGTCACGCTGGCTGCGGCCTTGTCTATCCCTGTAGCGCTGAGTGACGGCACCCCGTTTCCCGAGCGTGACTTGCTGATCTTTCTGGCCACTGGCGTGATCTTGTTCACGCTGGTGCTGGGTGCCATCAGCCTGCCCCTGATTTTGCGCTGCATGCCCGCGCATGAAGACACCGAAACGCAGCAAGAAGAGCGCTTTGCGCGCACGGCGGCGTGTAAGGCTGCGATTGTCAGCCTGACGATGACCGAAGAAGACTTGCAGCAGCACGACGAGCAATGGGTGGCCCAGTACCAGGAGGTGGTGGGGCGCATCACGCAGGAATACCGCAACCGCATTCACTTGCTGGATGACACGGGCATCGCCAATTCCACCGAGGCCCAGCGCGATACACCGGAAATGGTGCATGAGCGCCGCCATCGCTATGTGAAAGAGATGGAGCTGCGCCTGCACTGCATTCAGGTGGAGCGTGACACGCTGTATGCCGAGCGACAGGCACATCGCATCAACGATGAAACCTTGCGTGGCATGGTCAGTGAGCTGGACATGTCGGAGGTGTCGCTGCGCAAGCGTCTGGCCGTGTCGCGCAAAGCGGCAGGTATCCCTGCCGCAGATGCGGAGCACTGAGGCGGGGGGCGTAGCCATGACGGGGGCGCTGCACATAAACGGCGGTGTCTCCAGAGGATGGGGCGCAGGTTGCAAAACCTGCCGCCTTTTTTATGCCACCAGCTTAGAGCAAGTCAGGGGGCAGAAGGCGTCGCAAAGGTTGCAATAATTGCCATATGAGCACCCCTTTGCTGATTCCGGAAAGTGCCGGTATCCACCCCGCCGTGACGCCCATGGCCTTTGTGCATGCGGTATTACAGGCATATGCACAGCGCGGCATCGTGCCGGACGCCGCCTTGCAGGCGGCACAGATTGCGCCAGCCGCTTTACAAGACCCGCAGGCGCGCATTACCGCGCTGCAGATGGAGCATTTGTGCGGCACGGCAATGCGCGAGCTCGATGACGAGGGGCTGGGCTGGTTCAGCCGTCGTCTGCCCTGGGGCAGCTATGGACTGCTGGCACGGGCCAGCATCAGCAGTCCGTCGCTGGGGCTGGCGATAGCTCGCTGGTGCCGCCACCATGGTCTGCTGGCTGCCGACATCACCCTGCAGCTGCTGGTGGATGGCAGCCAGGCACGCATCACACTGCGTGAGGAGCGCGATCTGGGGGATTTGCGGGAGTTTTGCGTACTTTCGGTGCTGCGCAATCTGCACGGCTTTGCCAGCTGGCTGGTAGACAAGCATCTGCCAGTGCACCAGGCCAGTTTCCCGTACCCAGCCCCGGGACATGCCGATGTGTATAGGCGGCTGTTTGGGGCTCCGGTGCAGTTTGCTGCCCCAATGGCATGCATTGAGCTGGATGCGCAATGGCTGCAACTGCCCGTAGTGCGCGATGAGGCGGCACTCAACACCATGCTGCAGCGTGCCTTGCCACTGCAGGTACGCCCCTACAAGCCTGCACAACCTTTGGTGCAGCAGGTGCGGCAAGTGCTGGCCGCGCACCCGCAGTGTCTGCATACGGCGGCCAGTGTCTGCGCCCAGCTGCACATCGCGCCGCGCAGCCTGCACCGGCAGTTGCAGGCGCAGGGTAGCAGCCTGCAGCAGCTCAAAGACGATGTGCGCCAGCACCGTGCCCTGCATTTGCTGCAGCGCAGCGACATGCCCATCAAGCGCATTGCCCAGTCCTGCGGTTTTGCAGGAGAGAAAAGTTTTATCCGCGCTTTTCATGGGTGGACGGGGCAAGCCCCGGGTGCTTATCGACAGGCGCAGCGCCGGCGCTGAAGCCTAAGGCCGCCGGCGCTATGCCACACTGGAGGCATTGGCCCCAAAAAAAACCATAGCTGGTAGCAGCCGCTGCACCAGCACCAAAGGTCTGCAAGGCTTTCAAAATATTTGTTTGAGGTTGTATGCCCAACGTTGCCCCTGCCAGCGCTTTCTCCCACTGGCTCACACCGCGTAGCTTGCTGCGCATTTCTGTGGTGGTAGCGCTGATCACCATCGTGCTCAAGATGATGGCCTGGCAGCTCACCGGTTCGGTCGGTTTGCTGTCTGATGCGCTGGAGTCATTTGTGAATCTTGCGGGTGCCATGTTTGCGCTGGCCATGGTCACGATTGCCCAGCGCCCAGCCGATGACGAACACCCTTACGGCCACCACAAAGCCGAATACTTTTCTGCAGGCTTTGAGGGTTTGCTGGTGGTGGGGGCCAGCGTTGCCATCATCTGGGCCAGCGTTGACCGCTGGCTGCACCCTCAGCCGCTGGAGCGTCTGGACTGGGGGCTGGGCCTGTCAATGGTCAGCACAGTACTCAATGGTGGGCTGGCGTGGTTCATGTTTCGCAGTGCGCGTGTGCACCGATCCATGGCTTTGCAGGGAGATGCCAAGCACCTGATGACTGACGTTTACACCTCGGTGGGCGTGGTGCTGGGTTTGGGTCTGGCCCATGTCACAGGCTGGGTCTGGCTGGATGCCGCTGTGGGCTTGCTGGTGGGTCTGAATATTTTGTGGCACGGAGGGCAACTGGTGTGGAATTCCTCGCAGGGGTTGATGGATGTAGCGGTGGAACCTGCGCAGTTACAAGCGATTGAAGCCGTGCTGACACAGGAAGCGGCGGCGGCGCAGGCCGAAACCGGTGAGCAAATTGTGTTTGACAGCCTTACCACCCGGCAGGCGGGTGAGCGCAGCTTTGTTGACCTGCACCTGCACGTGCCCGGGGCATGGAGCTTGTCGTTGGCTGCCCGCTGGCGCGACCGCACTGAGGCAGCGCTGATGGCCCGCGTGCCCGGGCTGCGCGCCCGCATTGAGCTGCTGCCGCGTGGCGTAGACACCGTGTATGAGCGCCAGGAAAGTGCTGCCGATTGACCCAGCCCCAACGCGGCAAGGGCTGCCCCCGGATAATTGCACCCATGACTACATCGACCAGCGCCCCTAGCGCAAACTCCGGCGCATTCTCGGCGCTGACGCTGCTGCCCTCGACCCTGCAAAACCTGCAGGATCTGGGCTACGTGCAGATGACCCCCATTCAGGCTGCCAGCCTGCCCCTGACACTGGCTGGCCGCGATTTGATCGCCCAGGCCAGCACTGGCAGCGGCAAGACCGCCGCCTTTGGCTTGCCCTTGCTGGAGCGACTGAACCAGCGCTGGTTTGCCGTGCAAGGCCTGGTGCTGTGCCCCACGCGCGAGCTGGCTGACCAGGTGGCTACTGAAATCCGCCGTCTGGCGCGGGCGCAAGAAAACATCAAGGTTGTCACCGTTTACGGTGGCGTGCCCTCGCGCAACCAGATCGCCAGTCTGGAAAACGGTGCCCACATTGTGGTGGGTACTCCCGGGCGTGTGATGGACTTGATCGACCGGGGCGCACTCGATATCTCCAACCTGCAAACGCTGGTGCTGGATGAAGCCGATCGCATGCTGGACATGGGCTTTTACGCCGACATCGAAACCGTGGTTGAGCAATGCCCTGAGCAGCGCCAGACCCTGCTGTTCTCGGCCACCTACCCTGATGGCATTGCCTCGCTGGCCAAACGCTTCATGCGCGAGCCTGAGATGGTCAAAGTGGCCGCCCAGCACAGCGCGCACAAGATTGCCCAGCGCTGGTACGAAGTACCAGCCAAGCAAAAGATCGACGTGGTGGTGCAAATGCTGGCGCACTTTCGCCCTGAATCCACCATCGCGTTCTGCAACACCAAACAGCAGTGCCGCGATGTGGTCACTGAGCTGCAAGCACAGGGCATCAGCGCCCTGGCACTGTTTGGTGAGCTGGAACAGCGCGAACGCGACGAAGTGCTGGTGCAGTTTTCTAATAAGAGCTGCAGCGTACTGGTTGCCACCGATGTGGCCGCACGCGGGCTGGACATTGCCAACCTGTCTGCCGTCATCAACGTCGATGTGACGCCGGACGCCGAAATTCACATCCACCGCATCGGCCGCACGGGCCGCGGTGATGCCGAAGGTCTGGCACTGAACCTGGTCTCCATGGACGAGATGGTGTTCGTGTCCAAGATCGAGCAGATGCAAGAGCGTGCCTCGGAGTGGTTCCCGGTGCAAGAGCTGACGCCTGCAGAAGGTGGCCCGTTGCTGCCACCCATGAGCACCATCCAGATCATCGGTGGCCGCAAGGAAAAAATCCGTGCTGGCGACGTCATGGGTGCCATGTGCGCGGACTTCGGCTACAGCCGTGACCAGATCGGCAAGATCAGTGTGAATGACTTTTCCACGTATGTGGCGGTGGATCGACGGATTGCTGCTGCTGCTTGCGACAAGCTCAACAATGGGCGGGTGAAGGGCAAGAGCGTACGTGCTCGGGTGCTGTAAAAATCTTTTCAGGTTTCGCTCGAAGGCTCATAACTTAGGTTGTGAGCCTTTTTTGTTTTATGAGTGTCTTTGAGGTCTGGCGCTTATTTGGCTGTCGCTAGTGGCTCTGTTTTTATTGTTGTTGTGGCATTGCTGTTCGAGGCCGGTAGTCGACCGGCAGCGACCCGGGTTCTTTTGTCTTGCCAAAAGAACCCAGGCAAAGAAAAGGCGCGCCTTGCAGACGGCTTGTCCAGCAGAACCCACTGCGCGCTTGCAGCGCTGCGTTCCGGGTAGAGGTGTGCACTGCTTTTGCTGACTTTTCTTGCGCAAGCAAGAAAAGTCAGTTACCGCCGCGCGATAAGCGGTCAGTAAAATTTAAAACCAGCATAAGAGACAAATCAGCCTCTAATGCTGACGCAGAAAGCGCCGGCTGCTCATAAATCCATGAGCGCTGGCGCTAAGTGTGATTGAGCAAAGCCCCGGCCAAAGTCAGCACAGGGCAGGTGCTGAAAAAATTACTTCAGCAAATCCTGAACCTGCCCCAAAGCTGTCTGACCACATTGGTCATCCAGATGACCACCGGGCGCGCCGGCAATGCCTACGGCGCCGATCACTTCATTGCCCACTTTCACGGGCAAGCCACCTCCTAGCAGCAGATAGCCGGGAATGTGTACCAAGTTGGCGGCGCCGGGGTTTTTCTGGCTGCCTTCCATCATGGCCAGGGTGCTGTTCTTGGCGGAGGCTGAGGTGTATGCCTTCAGGCGGCTGCCTTCCAGGGTGTGGGGGCCAGCGTTGTCGGCGCGCTGCACGGCGCGCACGGTGCCGGCGCGGTCGACCACGGTGGCGGTGACGGCGTAGCCGTTGGCGGTGCAGGCGGCCACGCTGCGGGCGGCGAGGTCGTTGGCCAACTCCAGCGACATGTTCTTTTCAGTGCGCACGGCTTGCGCTTGCGCGGCGGTGCCCAGCAGGCACAGGGTGATGGCGATGGCTGTGGTGGAAATGCGTGGCATGGTAAAGCTTTCTACTAAATGGGGACGCGGGCCGGTTGCAGCGCCTGTGGGGTACTGTAGAAACATTGCGTGCCACGCACCATGCGTGCGGCTACGTGCGGGCTTGCGTAGAACTACGGAGTGGCGACGGCGAAGGGCTGGCGCAGCCGTTGTCAGACAGCGGGGCGTAGCGGCGGATGAGCCAGGCCAGCGATGGGGCCTCCAGCTTGGCAAACAGGTTGGCGCGGTGGGTTTCGACGGTGCGAGGAGAAAGGTCCAGCGCACGGCCAATTTCCTTGTTGGTCAGACCTTGCACGATCAGGGCCAGCACTTCGCACTCGCGTGGGGAGAGCTGGGTGTAGCGCTGCAGGGCGTCGCGGTCGGCCTGCGTTTGGGCGCGCAGGCGTACGTGCTGGCGCACGGCGGTCTGCAGGGCTTCGAGCAGAACTTCATCGTCCACGGGCTTTTCCAGAAACTCCGCTGCTCCGCTTTTGAAAGCGCGGCGGCACATGTCCACCGTGCCGTGGCCGGTGAGCATGAGGATGGGCTGGTCCACCCCCTGTTCCATCAATTGACCCAGCAGGGCCAAGCCGCCTACGCCGGGCATGCGCACATCGAGCACGATGGCACCGATGGACTGGCGGTCAAACTCGGCCGAGAAGGCCAGTGGGTCTGCCCAGGTCTGTACGCGCAGGCCCACGGTGCTGATGAGCAGCGAGAGGCTGTCGCGCACGGCCTGGTCGTCGTCCACCAAGTGAATCAAGGGGGACTGTTGCAGGTTTTCAGGGCTGGGCATGGGAGGTAGGTGCTGCGGTGATGCGGGCAGGCAGGGTCAGCTCAAAGCAGGCACCGCGCAGGGCGGCACGTTCTACGAGCCGCAGGTGCCCGCCCATGGATTCGGCCAAGCTTTCGCTGAGTGTCAGCCCCAGACCCAGCCCTTGGCTGCGTGTGGTGGTGAACGGGGTGAACAGACGATCGCGGATCTCGGGCGCAATGCCAGGGCCATTGTCTTGCACGCGCAGGTACACCCACGGGCCTTGCTGGGCTTGCTCAATTTCCAGCCGCCGCTCTGCAGGCGGAATTTTGTCCATGGCCTGCAGGGCGTTGACCAGCAGATTGTGCAGAATTTGCTGCAGTGCTACGGGGTCGATCTGCAGCGGTGGCAGCGGTGCGGGCACCACGTGCTGCACCTGGATTTGGTGCTTGCGCAGCTCGGCCTCCAGCAGGTACAGGGCATCGTTCACGGCATGCTGCAGCGACAGCTGCTGGGTGTGGGCGGTGGTGTTTGGGCGCTCTACCAGACGCCGCAGCCGGCCTACAACGCCTGAGGCACGCTTGGCCTGCTCTGCCGCCTGTGCCATGGCTTGCCGTGCGGCGTCCAGATCGGGTTCGGTGTCGTCCAGCAGGCGGCGCGCTGCTTGGCTGTTGGAGAGAATGGCGGTTAGCGGTTGGTTCAGTTCATGCGCCATGCCTGCCGCCAGTTCGCCCAGTGTGTTCAGGCGTGCGACATGGCCGTGCTGCAGCAGTTGTTCGGCCCGCAGCCGGGCGGTGCGTTGCTGCCACGCCGCGCGCAGCCCGGCCAGCACCAGTGCACACAGCGCGGCCCAGGCCAGCATGGGCCACCACGGCAGCAGACGGGCGTGCAGCTTGTAGCGTTCGTGCAAGTCCAACGCCTGGCTGGGGGAGGCCAGTGTTTTGGTTTGCGTCCATGCCCAGCCATGGGTTGTGGCTTCAGCCTCGCCCGCCTGAAGAATCAGCGTTTGCTCACCTTGGGTGAGCCAGATGCGCACGGGGCTGCGGCTGGCGGGATAAGGCCATTCTTCAGCAGGAACGGTGGCAGGCAGGTGCAGTTGCAGTGCGTAGCTGGAAGGGGCGCCAGCCTGCACGAGAAACAGCGTGCCTTGTGCCAACTGGCTGGTGTCCATGTGGGCATGGCCGCTGGCACGGGATTGCTGCTCCAGCGTGGAAAGTGTCGCAGGCCAGTGCGCAGGCCAAGGCTGGTCAGGGCGGTGCTGGGCTACGCCCAGAATCTGCGGGTACAGGCGCGCCAGTTCGCTGGTGACAGCATTTGCGCTGGCATCGGCAGTCAGTGGGGGCTGCAGCAGTGCCAAGGTGGCCAAGATGGCGTCGTGCTGCACCATTTGCTGGCTGAGCAGGCGGTGGGCCACCCGGGCATTGGTGGTGAAGGCTTCGTGCAGCGCCTGTAGCCGCTGCTGTGCCAGCCAGCCAGCACCGGCAGCTGCGGTCACGATCCAGGCTAGCAGCCAGCCCTGCCAAGGCTTCATCCATGTCATGGCGGCGATTGTGGCATCACCCGTTGCTGCACATACACAGCGTGGAATTTCGATCGATGAAGGCGGCGTGGCGCAGCGTGTTTAGATCAAGGCTCAGACCCTGCGAATCTTCGATTTGCGGCTGAGATGAGACGCCAATCTGCAGGTTGTACGGGTCGCTGAAAGGGCGAGGTAACGATGTATCAAGCGAGGTGCTGACGGCTCTTAGCCCTTGGCAAAGAACAGGGCTGCCATCACCAGGCCGGTCAGCACAATCGCCCAACGCAGGATGTGTGCGGGAATTTTGCGCGCCACTCGTGCGCCGCCATAGCCACCCGCTGTAGCCGCCACCATCATCAGCAATGCGTGTTTCCACTCGACGATGCCGCCTGCGGCGTAGATAGCCACGGCAATCGCGGTGAGCAGGGCCGAGACCAGATTTTTCATGCCATTCATGGCATTGAGCTGGGTTTGCCCCAGCAGGCCAAACAGTGCCAGGCACAAGATGCCCAAACCACCATTGAAGTAACCGCCATAGAAGGCGACGGCCAGCATGCTCAGCGCGGCTTTGGTGGGGCTGGCGGGGGCATGGGTGGCATTTTTACCTGCGGCCCAGGCACGGATCTGGGGGGCGAAAGCGAATAGCGCAGTAGCGGCCAGCAGCAGCCAGGGTACGACCTTGCGGAAGATGTCGTCGGGGGTAAACAGCAGCAAGGCAGCGCCGGCAGCGCCACCCACCAGCGACAGGGCAATGGATTTGCCCATGGTCAAGCCCGGTGGTGCAGCCATGTCTTCTTTAAAGCCCCAGGCGCTGGCGGCGTAGCCGGGCAGCAGGGCAACGGTGCCAGTCGCGTTGGCGGCTACCGGGGGCATACCGGTAAAGACGAGGGCGGGCAGGGTCAGAAAGCTGCCGCCTCCTGCCACAGCATTGAGTGCGCCGGCCACAAAGGCAGCGGCCAGCAGCAAAGCAATGTGGGTCCAGGGGCCGATGCCTAAGATGTCCATGGGGGTGTCTCTCTCATGTTGTTATGTGTTCGTGAGGCTGACGCACCGATGTGGTGCGGCCATGGCGAGATCTTAGTGGTTGGCATGGGGTGTCTGGCACGCACAAAAAAGCAAAGCACCTGAGACATGAAGGTGCTTAGTGCGGGGAGCGCGAGCTGGCTGAAGGCCTGTGCAAGACGCAGACCTGTGCACGATGGGAAAGCAGCTCAGCCGGGGACTGCAGAGTCCTGTGTGCTTTCAGGAGCGGATGTAATTCCAGCCTTGTGTCTGCCAGCGCGCCAGCGCCAGTACGGCGGGCTCATTGAGCAGGAGCAAGGGAGTGCGGCATTCGCGCTGCAGGTTGGCGAGGGTGTTGGGGCAGACATGCGTCAATGCATCGGCCTGCTCGTGCGGTGTATCCAGCGCGACGGCGACGGCAGCTGCATTGGCAATGATGCGGACCTGGCAGCTAGGATCTGCCCGCAGTGCGTTAACAAGGTTCATGCGGGCGCGTTGCAGACCTTCTGCATCTGGGGCGTGAAGCAGGATATGAAGTGGTGTAGGCATGTGTCTTTGTAACCTGAAACAGCTTATGCCGCAGTCGCTTGGAATACCCCGTCAGGCGCGCCTGCTCCGCGCAGGAAGGCGTTGATTGGTGTTTGCATATAGGTGCGGCCATCGTCTGCCGCGGGGGGCAGTTTGCCCGCTCGCACATTCACTTGTACCGCAGGCAATATGAGGGTGGGCATGTCCAGTGTGGCGTCGCGGGCGGTGCGCATGGTGACGAAATCTGGCTCACTCACACCGGTGCGCACGTGAATACTGTGCTGTTTTTGCTCGGCCACGGTTGACACAAAGGCTGGGCCGCGGCTGGCAGGTGGATAGTCATGGCAGATGAACAGGCGGGTGCTCTCCGGCAGCCTGAGCAGGCGCTGGATGGAGCGGTACAGCTGTGCGGCGTCGCCTCCGGGAAAGTCGGCGCGGGCGGTGCCAACGTCGGGCATGAACAGCGTGTCGCCAGTAAATACGGCGTCTTGCACGTGGT
This sequence comes from Comamonas sp. CMM02, assembly GCF_014851485.1. Classification (NCBI taxonomy): domain Bacteria; kingdom Pseudomonadati; phylum Pseudomonadota; class Betaproteobacteria; order Burkholderiales; family Comamonadaceae; genus Comamonas; species Comamonas sp. CMM02. Next base: position 23,592 of record NZ_JACUZW010000007.1, read on the forward strand.
AGGCCATATCGGCAGGCGTATGGCCAGGTACGTGCAGGGCGGTCACGGTCAGCTTGCCCAGCTGAAACTGTTCACCGTCGGTAAACAGGTGGTCAAACTGGCTTCCATCGGGCACAAAAGCATGCTCAAAGTGAAAGATGCTGCGAAACATTTTTTGCACTTCCCGGATGTGCACGCCAATGGCAATCTGACCACCCAGATGGTGGCGAATGTGCTGTGCCCCCGAGAGGTGATCGGCGTGGGCATGTGTCTCCAAAATCCACTGCACCTGCCAGCCTTGGGCGCGCACGTAGTCAATGATGCGGTCGGAGGAGGCGCTGGTCAGCGTGCCTGACTTGGGCTCAAAGTCGAGCACCGGGTCAATCACGGCGACTTGTCCGCTGGCAGGGTCGGCCAGCACATAGCTTACGGTGCCGGTGGTTGCATCAAAAAAAGGTTCGATGTGCATGGCGCTGACTTTCTGGCTGAAGGCTGAGGAATGGATAGAGATGGTGTTCAATGCAGCATTAATTTACTTTTTAATATAATATATAAAAACAGATTGTCTGCTGCGCTTTTTTGTTTTTATCAAACGATCAGACGTGGCAGGCGTGCGCATGGGGCGCAAGCCGTATCTGGGTTCTTGAATCTTGCAATCAGCTCCAAAGGAGAAAACCATGAAAGCTAATGTTGGTGGGATTGACCGCGTACTGCGTATTTTGGTTGGACTGGTGCTGTTGGTGCTGGCCGCATCGGGCACCGTGGGCTGGTGGGGCTGGCTGGGGGTGGTGCCGCTGGTCACAGGGCTGTTGCGCTTTTGCCCGTTGTATTCGCTGCTGGGTTTGCGAACCTGCCCGCTGGAGTTGCGCAAATAAAATCGCGCTGCCTTGAAGGCTTCGCTGCCTGGCGTAGTTGAAAGCAGCGATTTCGGATTTCGCTTTCTTGTCATGGGCTAGCGCATTGTTTGTCTGTCACTTTTTTCTGAATCCATTGTCATGACCTTGCACTCCACTCCAGCTGTCCAGTCTGCTGCCGAGATTGATATGGCCGCCATGCGCGCCCATGCGGGCGAAGCGGTTGCCATGCTCAAGGTGCTGGGCAATGAAGACCGTCTGCTGCTGCTGTGCCAGATTGCCCGGCAGCCCCGCACAGTGGGAGAGCTGGAGCAGCTTACGGGTATTGGACAGCCCACACTGTCGCAGCAGCTGGGAGTGCTGCGGCGCGAGGGTTTGGTGAGCACCGAGCGCGAAGGCAAATTTATTCGCTATCAAGCCGCTGATGCGCGTGCACTGCAGTTGATGCAGGTGGTGCACCAGCTATTTTGTGAAGGAGCTCAGTCATGAGCATTGCGTGGGATGCATTTACGCCCGGGACATCGCTGGCCGGCGGTGTTTTGATTGGCCTGTCTGCCGCAGCAATGGTGGTGCTGCTAGGCCGTATTACCGGTATCAGTGGCATGGTGGGCGGTTTGCTGCAAGCGCAGACGTGGCGCAGCGCTTCGCAGTGGGGCTGGCGGGCCGCATTTGTGATCGGCCTGCTGGCCGCGCCTTGGGTGTGGCAGTGGTTTGCGCCGCTGCCAGAGGTCACCATGCCCGGCAATCCTGTGTTGATCATCGCAGCGGGGTTGCTGGTGGGTTTTGGCACCCGGCTGGGCTCCGGCTGCACCAGCGGTCATGGCGTGTGCGGGCTGTCGCGCCTGTCACTGCGTTCGATGGCCGCCACCCTGGTGTTCATGGCCACGGGTGCTGTCACGGTGTTTGTGGTGCGCCACGTGATGGGAGGGTGAACATGACGGCTTTTGTTGCACTGGCGGCAGGCTTGGTATTTGGCCTGGGACTCATCCTTTCGGGAATGGGCAATCCGGCCAAAGTTCAGAATTTTCTGGATTTTTTTGGAGTGTGGGACCCATCACTGGCGCTGGTTATGGGCGGTGCGATTGCGATCGGTTTGATAGCCTTTACCTGGGCCAAAAAACGCACAACCTCGGTGCTGGGTGCCCCCATGCAACTGCCAACATCCACGGCACTGGATGCCAGATTGCTTAGCGGTGCAGCCATGTTTGGTGTGGGCTGGGGTCTGGCAGGCTTTTGTCCCGGGCCCGCAGTGATGAATCTGCTGACAGGGCACAGCGAGGTCTGGTTGTTTGTGGCAGCAATGCTGGTGGGAATGCTGGCACAGCATGGATGGGCGCGTGCCAGAAAGCAGGCTCAGTGAGGGGTGCTGATGCCGTTTGCATCAGGGCGGTGGGCATAAAAATATGCGACGTAATGAATGTTCGCGGGTGTAAGGATGGAGTGGGCGTCTATGTATGAATCTCTCTGGCCCATGTGGGTTACGCTGGGCTTGGTGCTGGTGTATTTTGTCAAACAGTGGCTGCATCCCGCGCGAGCCACGCGCCTGCATGACCAACTGCGACAGGATTGGCTGCAGGCTGTCTCCAACAGCAAAGGCACAGAAGTGCTGGCCGTGCAGACCATTCGCAATTCACTGATGTCCTGCACCATGACGGCCACCACGGCCACCTTGGGGCTGATGGGTGGCCTCACGCTGCTGCACAGCGGCTGGGGTGATGCGGTGGCCGCAGGCCGTGCCGATGTGCTGCAGTTGCACACGCTGGCGGTGCTGGTGCTGCTGGGGCTGTCGTTTATCAGCGCCATGCTTGCGGCGCGGCAGTGGCACCACGCAGGTTTTGTGGCTGGCATGCCGATTGACAGTCCTCAGCGGTTGCAGTGGCTGGACGTCGGGCAGCGCAGCATTCGCCGTGCGGGGCATTACTACGCGTTGTCAGTGCGTCTTTTGATGTGGTGTGTGCCCGTGCTGCTGGTTGGCATCTCGCCATTGGCAGGGCTGATTGCTGCCGTGGTGCTGCTGATTGTGCTGGCAACCGGCATTGATCGGTGAAAAGTTCTTTGCAGAACTGGCCTTCCGACGCCACCAAAAAAGGACTCCATAGGGAGTCCTTTTTGATGAATGAGAAAACGCTTTTCAGTCTTTGGCGTAGGGGTCCGGGTAACCCAGCTCGGCCATGATGTCGGTTTCATACGCTTCCATCTCGTTGGCGTCTTCTTCACTGGTTTCGTGGTCCCAGCCTTGAGCGTGCAGGGTGCCGTGCACCAGCATGTGGGCGTAGTGCTCTTGCAGTGACTTGTTTTGCTCCTTGGCTTCGCGCTCGATCACGGGGCCGCAGATCACCAGATCGGCCATTACGGTAGGTGCTTGCTGATAGTCAAAGGTCAGCACATTGGTGGCGTAGTCCTTTTTGCGAAACTGCGCATTCAGGGCTTGCCCCTCTTCGGTGCCCACAATGCGAACCGTTATTTCGGCGTCCACAGCCAGAGCGTGTTGAATCCATTTGGTGACGGTAGCGCGGCTAAGCAGGGCGCGGTGCTCGGCCACGTTGTCAAAGCTGCCAAACTGCAAAGAGAGTTCAAGCTTGTTAAGTGTCATTTTTGGCTCTGGCGCCTGTTTACTGAGCGCTGATAGCTATAGGTATTGATGATTTGTGCCTGCCTTAGCGTGCAGAGCGGCCGCCGCTGCTGGCGTCGTAGGCATCCACAATGCGCGCCACCATGGGGTGGCGTACCACGTCGACGCTGGTAAAGCGGTTGATGGAGATGCCATTGACACGCTTGAGCACGCGCTCGGCATCAATGAGTCCGCTCATCGCACCCTTGGGCAGGTCAATCTGGCTGACGTCGCCGGTGATTACAGCCTTGGCACCAAAGCCAATGCGGGTGAGAAACATCTTCATCTGCTCGGGCGTTGTGTTCTGTGCTTCGTCCAGAATGACGAACGCATTGTTCAGTGTCCGTCCACGCATGAAGGCCAGCGGTGCAATTTCCAGCGCATTGCGCTCGAAGGCTTTTTGCACTTTCTCGTAGCCCATCAGATCGTAGAGCGCGTCGTACAGGGGGCGCAGGTAGGGGTCCACCTTCTGGGTTAGGTCGCCGGGAAGAAAGCCCAGGCGTTCTCCGGCCTCTACGGCAGGGCGGGTCAGCACAATGCGCTGCACGGCGCTGCGCTCCAGCGCATCAACCGCGCAGGCCACAGCCAGATAGGTTTTGCCTGTGCCCGCGGGGCCAATGCCAAAGGTAATGTCGTGCGCAGCAATGTTCTGCAGATACAGCGCCTGATTGGGCGTGCGTGCGCGCAGGTCTGTACGGCGGGTGGTGAGCTGGATGGCATCGGGGTTGACCTCGATCATCTCGGCATCACCGGCCAGCATCAGTTGCAGCGTTTCTTCTTTGAGTGGGCGGTCGGCCTGCTCATACAAGGCTTGCAGCAGATCCATGGCTTGCTGGGCCTTGGCTTTGGGGCCGTCCACCTTGAACTGTTCATGGCGGTGTGCAATCTTGACTTGCAGGCCCGTTTCGATGGTGCGCAGGTGCGCATCGGCCGAGCCACAAAGGTTGCTCAGACGAAGGTTGTTGTGCGGTGTAAAGGTGTGGCGCAAGATCACGCTGATAATTCCCTTAAGGAAGACTGCCGCTGCTGGCGGCAAAGGATCGCAATGATAGGCAAATTGACTGGCACTCTGCTCGAGAAGAACCCGCCCCAAGTCCTGGTGGACTGCCATGGTGTGGGCTATGAAGTGCAGGTGCCCATGAGCACGTTTTACAACCTGCCCGGGCTGGGTGACAAGATCAGCCTGCTGACGCACTTTATCGTGCGCGAGGATGCCCAGTTGCTGTATGGGTTTGCTACCCCGCAAGAGCGTCAGACATTCCGCGAGCTGATCAAGGTCAGCGGTGTGGGTCCACGCATGGCGCTGTCGTTGCTGTCGGGCATGGGCATTGACGACTTGGTGCAGGCCATTGCGTTGCAGGAAGTGGCTCGTCTGGTCAAAGTGCCGGGCATTGGCAAGAAAACGGCGGAGCGTCTGCTGCTGGAGCTCAAGGGCAAGCTCGGTGATGCCGTGGTGGGTACGGCAGGCGCGCAGGTCAAGAGCGATGCGCAGTCCGACATCCTGCAAGCGCTGCTGGCGCTGGGTTATTCCGACAAGGAGGCCGCCATCAGCCTCAAAGCCCTGCCCGCCGATGTGGGGGTGAGTGACGGTATCAAACTGGCTCTCAAAGCCCTGGCCAAGTAAGCACCCATGAGCATTCACACCGAAGATTTCGGCGAGGGCTTTGCCGCCGCCCCCCAGCGCAAGCCGCGTGCCAAGGCGCAGCCCGCAGCGGCTGCGCATGATGCCCGTGACACGCCTGAAGCGGCCATGCGCAGCCCGACCATCTCCCCAGCACCTGTCAACAAGCACGAAGAAGTGATGGAGCGCGCACTGCGCCCCAAACTACTGGATGAGTATGTGGGGCAGGCCAAGGCGCGTGAGCAGCTGGAGATCTTTATCGGTGCGGCCAAAAAACGTGGCGAAGCGCTGGACCACGTCTTGCTGTTTGGCCCACCTGGGCTGGGCAAGACCACGCTGAGCCACATCATTGCGGCGGAGCTGGGGGTGAACCTGCGCCAGACCAGTGGACCCGTGCTGGAAAAGCCCAAGGATCTGGCGGCACTGCTGACCAATCTGGAAGCCAACGATGTGCTGTTCATTGATGAAATTCACCGCCTGAGCCCCGTGGTGGAGGAGATTCTCTACCCCGCACTGGAAGATTTTCAGATCGACATCATGATTGGCGAAGGCCCGGCGGCGCGCTCCATCAAGCTGGATTTGCAGCCGTTTACGCTGGTGGGAGCCACCACGCGTGCAGGCATGCTGACCAACCCGTTGCGAGATCGATTTGGCATCGTGGCGCGGCTTGAGTTCTACAACACCGAAGAGCTGGCGCGCATTGTCAAGCGCAGCGCGGGCTTGCTGGGTGCGCCCATTGATGCCGAAGGTGCGCAGGAGGTAGCCAACCGTTCCCGCGGTACGCCGCGCATTGCCAACCGTTTGCTGCGCCGTGTGCGTGACTATGCCGACGTCAAGGGGGACGGCACGATCACGCAGGACATTGCGCAAAAAGCCTTGTCCATGCTGGACGTTGATCCGCGTGGCTTTGATGTGATGGACCGCAAGCTGCTGGAGGCCGTGGTGCACCGTTTTGATGGTGGCCCCGTCGGAGTGGACAACATTGCTGCCAGCATTGGTGAGGACGCGGGCACGATCGAAGACGTGATTGAGCCGTATCTGATCCAGCAAGGCTATCTGCAGCGCACCCCGCGTGGCCGTATTGCCACCAAGGCTGCCTACCAGCATCTGGGGCTGGTCGTGCCGCAAACGGAAGGCCATCTGTTTAACGAATAAAGCGCTTGTCTGGCGTGGGCGCAGCGCTGGCCTGTGCCATGCTGGGTGTGACCCCCAAGGATTTTTGTGAATCAGCCTGCATCACCCCCCACCACCTCATCCGTCACTCGCCGTACAGCTCGGTGGTGGCTGGCGTGCGCTGCCGTGGTGGTACTGGTGGGGGCGGTCTGGGGCGTACAAAAGTGGCGTGGCCCGCAGGTGCCTGCAGTGCAGGTGCATGCCCAGTCACTGGTGCGGACACTGCAGTTTTCGGCGCGGGTGGAGACCCGGTCTCGCGTGGGTGTGGGCAGTACGGTGGTGGGGCGTGTTGAGCGTGTGGCTGTGCGTGAAGGTGACACGGTGGAGGCGGGCCAACTGCTGGTGCAACTGGAGCAGACCGAGCTGCAAGCGGCCCTGCTGCAATCGCAGGCCAGTCTGGAGCAAGCCCAGGCGCAGCTGGCCAATGTGCGCACCAATAGCCGCATTGGCAATCAGGCACAGGTGGCGCAATCGCAGGCTTCGCTCATGCAGGCGCAATCAGACTGGACGCGCAATGAAAAGCTAGTGCAGCAAGGCTTTTTGAGCCAGGCCACGCTGGACGAAAAACGCAAGGCACTGCAAATTGCACAGGCGCAGCTGCAGGCAGCGCAGGCACAGGCAGCAGCATCAGCCGATGGTGGCGCAGAACTCAAGGCGGCACAGGCGCAGGCCGGACAGGCCCAGGCTGCGCTGTCGGTGGCCCGTGCAAAACTCGACCAAACCCGCATCACTGCCCCCAGCCAGGGCAAGGTGTTGCTACGCGATGTGGAGCCGGGGCAAATCGTGCAACCCGGAACGGCGCTGCTGCAGCTGGCGCTGGAGGGCCCTGCCCTGATCGTGGCGCAGGTGGATGAGCGTTTTCTGGATCAGCTGCGTGAGGGACAAAGCGCGCAAGTCGTAGCGGATGCGTTTGCTGATCAGCCATTGGCGGCCCGCGTGGTGTCGATTGCCCCCAGCGTGGATGCGCAGCGCGGCGCGGTAGAGGTCAAGCTGGTGCTGGATGCCGCGCCGCCCGCTTTTTTGCGCGAAGACATGACCTTGTCGGTGGCGGTGGAGACAGGGCGGGCTGATCAGGCGCTGGTGCTGCCGCTGCAAGCCTTGCAAGGTGCGCGTGCAGGCAGTCTGCAAGCGCAGGTTTTGCTGCTGGTGAATGGCAAGGCCACCGCCCAGCCCGTGCAGGTGGGCTTGCGCACCTTGGAGGCGGCAGAAGTAACCCAGGGCTTGAAAGAGGGTGACACGGTCTTGCTGCCGCCGGCCCGAGCAGACCAGCGGGTGCGAGCCCAGCTGCAAGGTGGTGTCGATTGATGGCAGCCGTACCCCTTGGTTTTGAGTGGCGCGTGGCTTTGCGTTTTCTGCGTGAAGGGCGCATGCAAAGTCTGCTGATTGTGGCGGGCGTGGCGGCGGGTGTGGCGGTGATTACCTACATCACGGCCCTCATTCACGGCCTGCAGGCCAACACAATTGCCAAAACGCTGGGCACGCAGGCACACATCAGCTTGCGTGCTCCGGATGACGTGGTCACGCCCATTGCAGCAGACGCCAACTTTGCCGTGGTGCTGAGCGACACCCAGCCCCGTGCACAGCGTCTGCGTTCGGTGGCCAACTGGCAGCTGCTGCTGCCGGTGCTAGAGCGCATGTCCGATGTGGTGGCTGTGTCGCCCATGGTGTCGGGCTCGGGCCTGGCGCTGCGGGGCGAGGCATCGCAGTCCGTGGCATTGATGGGGGTGGAGCTAGAGCGCTACGCGAAAATCGTGAACCTGCGGGACAAGCTGGTCTCGGGTGCATGGAGTCTGGCACCGGGTGAGGCCATGATTGGCATGGAGCTGGCGTCTGACCTGGGAGTGCGTGCAGGCGACCGCTTCACGCTGGATACAGGCCGAACCACCGAAACCTTGCGGGTGAGCGCCTTGCTAGACATGGGGGTGAAAGATTTGAACCGCCGCACAGTGATTGTGCCGCTGCGCAGCGGCCAGAGTCTGCTGGGCGTACCCGGAGGGGCGACGGTGCTGGACATGCAGGTGCGCGATGTCTGGCAGGCCGATGCCCTGACGCAGCAATTGCGTGCCCGCTACGACTACAAGGTGGAAAGCTGGCAGGACAACAATGCCCAACTGGTGTCCGCACTGAAGGCGCAAACCATCAGTACCACCGTGATTCGTGCGGTGGTGCTGGTCGTGGTGATACTGGGTATTGCCAGCGTACTGGTGGTCAGCGTGGTGCAAAAACGCCGTGAGATTGGCATTTTGCGAGCCATGGGTACCACGCGCGGACAGGTGATGCGCGTGTTCCTGCTGCAAGGCGCGGTGGTGGGTGCAGTCGGCTCGGTGATGGGGGTCTTGCTGTCGTGGGTGCTGGTTGCGGTGTTAACGGCGTTTGCCCGCAGCGTACAAGGCGGTGCATTGTTTGAAATTGCCCTGACATGGCAAGACGCACTGACTGCCGCACTGACCGCAACCTGCTGCGGGGTGCTGGCGGCGGTGATCCCCTCGCGCAGTGCGGCAGCGATGGACCCGGCGCAAGCCATTCGGATGTAAGGGCCGCAGCACCATGGCCACGACTTCCCCTGTTTCATCAATCACTCCCAGCTTGCTGGCGCTGCAAAGTGCGCGCAAGTCGTACAACGTGGGGCTGGCAAGCGAGGTAGAAGTGCTGCATGGCATCGATCTGCAATTGCAGGCCGGGGAGTTTGTGGCACTGGTGGGGCCATCTGGTTCGGGCAAAAGTACCTTGCTCAATATTCTGGGTTTGCTGGAGCCGATGACCGCAGGCCGCTACTGCCTGCAAGGCCAAGAAACCAGCCAGCTCAGCGATGAAGGTTTGACGCTGCTGCGCCGTCAGGCGCTGGGTTTTGTGTTCCAGTTCCACCATTTGCTACCGGCATTCACAGCGCTGGAAAACGTTACGCTGCCAGCCTTGATGGCCCATGGAGTGGTTACGGGGCAGGACAAGGCGCGGGCCACTGAGCTGCTCAAAGCCGTAGGCTTGGCGCAAGCGCTGCACAAAAAACCGTCTGAGTTGTCTGGCGGTATGCAGCAGCGTGTGGCGATTGCACGGGCCTTGGTGCATCAGCCACCCTTGGTACTGGCCGATGAGCCTACGGGCAATCTGGATACGCAAGCTTCTCAGGAGGTGTTCACGCTGCTGCGTGACATACACGCCAGCCAAGGCACCGCATTCTTGATCGTGACCCATGACCCGCGCATGGCCGAGCGCTGTGACCGGCTGGTGGAGGTGGTGGACGGGCTGATTGCCCGGGATACGCACACGCCGCATCCCTAGTGTTTGGGGCTGCTAACGCTGACCTGTAAAGCGCTGGCAGCTCATTGCTTGAGTGAAGCTGCGCGCAGGGTTTGCAGCATGCCATGCAAAATCAGGCACTGCGCCAGGTAGTACGTGCCCAGCACCCAGAGGTAGGCGCCCGCAATGGGCTGCACAAACCTGTCCAAGGCCAGAACGGTGTCGCTGACCATGAAACTGACCGCGCCCCACGCTACCGTGCGGGCCGCTGCGGTGTGCAGCACGGTGGCGCGCCCCAGTGCCTGGGCCGCCATCAGGCCAATCACCAGCACGTAGATGGCCACAGGGATGCGCATTGCCGTGGGCAGGCCATGCGTCCACAAATACCCATAGGCAACAGCCCCGGCAGCGATGCATGCGGCAAGGCCCAACCGGCTGGCCAGCCATGGCGCATCGCGCTGAAACAGGGCGATGTAGCAAACGTGGGCCAGTAAAAATGCCACCAGTCCTGCCAGAAAGCCTTGTGGCATGAGCAGGCAGACATCGCCCACCATGCTCAGTGCCAGCCCTGCCAGCAGCAGGTACATGCTTTTCTTCAGCGGGCTGCGGCCTGCGACGACCCCCACGCAGATCAGTGCCAGCACCATGGTCAGCGGTTTGAACAATGCGTAGGCCGAGAAGTAGCCCCAGTGCGCACTGAACATGGCCAGCACGCCGCATGCGGCCATGGCCCATTGCAGGGGATGAATACGGTGGGGGCTGAGCGTTGAGGAGCTGGGCATGTTCTCAGTGTGTGATGACTGTGCTGACATGGGCATTGGTGCCGACCCTGCCCGTTCTGGCAAAGACACTGCACATCGCATTCTCTGGCGCCGGTGCGCTTTCGTGGTTTCCCTTAAAATTGCAGCCCTTCACCCTCTTGCAACGCGCGGCAGCAGTCGCGCCAGAACCGTCCCCCATCCAGTGTCATACGCACCAGAAACACGGCGTCGCCGCACCTTTGCCATCATTTCCCACCCTGACGCGGGTAAGACCACGCTGACGGAAAAGCTGTTGCTGTTCTCGGGAGCGATCCAGATCGCCGGGGCGGTGAAGGGGCGCAAGGCATCGCGCCACGCCACCTCTGACTGGATGGAGATTGAAAAGCAGCGCGGTATCTCGGTGGCCTCATCGGTGATGCAGATGAGCTACCGCGACCACGTGATCAACCTGCTGGACACGCCCGGTCACAAGGACTTCTCGGAAGACACCTACCGTGTGCTGACGGCCGTGGATTCGGCGTTGATGGTGATTGATGCGGCCAACGGTGTGGAATCGCAGACCCGTCGCCTGATTGAGGTGTGCCGCCAGCGCGACACGCCCATCATTACCTTCGTCAACAAGTTTGACCGGGAAGTGCGCGACCCGCTGGACATTCTGGACGAGGTGGAGCGCGAGCTGGGCATGCCTTGCTGCCCTATCACCTGGCCTGTTGGTCAGGGCAAAAGCTTCGGCGGCATCATCAACCTGCGCACGCAGAGCATGACGGTGTTCACCCCTGGCAGCGACCGTGGCCCCAAGGACTTTGAAGTCATTGCTCTGAGCGAAGCCGACCGTCTGCGCGCCCGATTTGGCAAGGCTTTTGACGATGCGCTGGAGTCCATGGAGTTGGCCGTGGGCGCATCGGCAGAGTGGAGCCATGAAGACTTTCTGGCTGGCAGGCTCACGCCCGTGTTCTTCGGCTCCGGTGTGAACAACTTTGGTGTGATGGAAGTGCTGGATGCCGTGGTCGACATGTCGCCCCCGCCTGGCCCGCGCGTGGCTTTCACGGAAGTGAACCGCAACCGCGAAGAAAAAATCATTCACCCTGAAGACAAGAACTTCTCGGGCGTGGTGTTCAAGGTGCAGGCCAATATGGACAGCAACCACCGCGACCGCATTGCCTTTGTGCGCGTGGCCTCGGGCAAGTACACACCGGGCATGAAGATGAAGGTGCAGCGCACCGGCAAGGAATTGCGTCCCACCAGCGTGGTGACCTTCATGAGCCAGCGCCGCGAAGCCGTCGATGAGGCCTACGCAGGCGACATCATTGGTTTCACCATTCACGGCGGTGTGCAGCTGGGCGACTCGATCACCGACGGGCCCAACCTGCAATTTACCGGCCTGCCTTTCTTTGCCCCGGAAATGTTCATGACCGTGGTGCTCAAGAACCCGCTGCGTACCAAGCAGCTGCAGCAAGGTCTGATGCAGCTGGGCGAAGAGGGTGCGATTCAGGTGTTCAAGCCCGACGTTGGCGGCAACATGCTGCTGGGCGCTATCGGCCAGCTGCAGTTTGAAGTGGTGCAGCACCGCCTGAAGACCGAGTACGACTGCGACGTGCGTCTGGAAGGCTGCCAGTACACCAGCGCACGCTGGATTACGGCCGACAGCGCCGCCGATCTGCGCGAGTTCGAGAACGCCTATCCGCTGCGTCTGGCGCACGATGCGGCCGACACACTGGCTTATCTGTGCACCAGCCCTTACGACGTGCGTCTGGCGCAAGAGCGTTTTCCCAAGATTCATTTCCACCCCCTGCGCGAACACGCCGGCCTGGCGCTGGGTAGCGCCAACTAAAGCACCCCCTGAGCGGCTTTGCCGCTTCCCCCTGTCTCGCTGCGCGGGAGGGGGGCGACGCCCTCACTGCGGGGCGGCCCTTGCTCGGCATCCCGCCGATGGGCTGCGCCCAGTGCAAGTGTCATCTGCCCTGTACTTTGAGAGTTTGCTGTGAGCCAAGAATTTCTGCGTCCTTTGTCTGAGCTGCCCGTTCCTGCCAACTTGCTGGGCGTGCTGACCGATATTGATGACACGCTGACCACCGATGGTGTGGTGCCCGAGCACGTGGTGGCTGCGATTGCGCGCCTCAAGGATGCGGGGCTGAAAGTGGTGCCGATTACAGGCCGCCCTGTGGGCTGGAGCGTACCGTTTGCGCGTGCCTGGCCTGTGGAGTCCATCGTGGCCGAAAACGGTGCGGTGGCGCTGCGCCGCAATGCCGAAGGCGGGCTGGACAAGCTGTACCAGCAAGACGACGACACGCGTGTGCACAACTTTGCCAAGATGCAGGAAGTGCTGGCGCAGATCGAAGCCACTGTGCCCGGTGCGCAGCGTGCTACCGACTCGCATGGCCGTGAGTGCGACATTGCGGTGGACCACAGCGAGTTCACCACCATGTCGCAAGCCCATATCGATGCCTGCGTGGCCATCATGAAGGCTGCGGGCATGAATGCCACGGTCAGCTCGATTCACATCAACGGCTGGTTTGGCGAGCACAACAAGCTTGAAGGTGCGCGCTGGATCGTGCGTGAGCTGTTCGACCTGGATCTGGACGCTACGCTGGGCCAGTGGGTGTATATCGGCGACTCCACCAACGACCAGTTGATGTTCCAGAACGTGCCGCTGTCTGTGGGTGTGGCCAATATTGCGCGCTTTGTGCCGCACCTGCAGCACCTGCCCCGCTATGTGACCGAGGCCGAGCGGGGCGACGGTTTTGTACAGCTGGCAGACCATTTGCTAAATAAATAATAGCTGTTAGCGCTTATGCAGCAATGTTCTTAGATATATTTATATCTGAAAACATTGCTGGGTAAGCGATGGTAGCTATTAAAAAAGCCAGCAGGCATCGCACTGCTGGCTTTTTTTGTGGGCGCAAAGATCAATCCAGGCTGACGTTGGCCTTGGTGATCACGCCTTTGTACATGGCAGAGTCCTGGTCAATCAGCTTCTGGAAATCAGCCGGCGTGCTGCCAACGCCGCCAAAGCCCAGCTGGGTGAGCTTGGTTTTCACTTCGGGCGATTGCACGGCCTGGGCAATGGTTTTGGACAGCTTGTCCACGATGGGCTGGGGCGTGCCCTTGGGGGCCAGAATGCCCACCCACGAATTCATGATGAAGCCGGGAAAGCCCGCTTCTTCCATGGTGGGCACATCGGGCTCGTTGGGCCAGCGCTGCTTGGAGGCCACGGCCAGCACCTTGATCTTGCCGGTCTTGGCATGGGGCATGGGCACCAGCAAGGGGTCAAACAGCATGTCCACCTGGCCCGACATCAAGTCCGCCAAGATGGGCGCGCTGCCGTTGTAGGGCACGTGCTGGGCGTTGAGCTGGTTTTCCTGCGCAAAGCGCGCACCAATCATGTGGGCGCTGGCACCAGTGCCGCTGGAGGCGTAGTTGAGCGGGTTTTTCTTGCCGTATTCGGCCAGTTCCTTGGCATTTTTCACCGGCAGCTTGTTGGAGGTGAACAGGAACATGGGCAGATCCGCCACATGACTGACCGCCACAAAGTCGCTGGGCTGGTAGGGCAGCTTTTTGTACAGCGACATGTTCACGGTGTAGGCCGCCAGCACGCTCACAAAGTTGTAGCCATCAGCGGGTGCGCGAGATGTCTGTGCCACACCAATGGTGCTGTTGGCACCGGGCTTGTTTTCAATCACCACGGGCTGGCCCAGACGCTTGCTCACGGCCTCAAACACCGTGCGGCTGACGATGTCGGTAGAGCCACCGGGCGTGTAAGGCACGATCAGGCGGATGGGTTTGGTGGGCCAGCTGGCAGCGTCTTGTGCCACGCTGTGGCTGGCGAATGCCAAGGTGGACAGAGCCAGTGCAGCAGCGAAGGTGGTGCGGCGACCAAGGTGTGTGACGAAAGCCATGGGAATGTCTCCAGTTCTTGTGTTGTGCAGGCAGTCTGTGCTGCCTCTCCCAAAATGTCTTCTTGAATTAATCAAGGCGACATTTGCACCACTGTAGGAACGAAGTGCAAGCAGGGGGGTGGGGGCAATCCCTTGGGTGTTGTCGCTAGGGCGTCAGCGCCACGGGTTCTGGCGATGTGGCCCTTGCCGAGTGGAAGGCGCTGGAGCTTGTCTTTTCACGTGGCAGTGACAGCTGCGGTATGGCTGCATATATCTGCTTAGCTGCTTAGCTGTTTAGCTGCTTCGGTAGATTGGCCGCGCCTTTGTGCTGCGTGAAGCCAGATGTCCATCCCCACAGCCAGTTCATCGAAAACTGGTGGTGCAGACGCTGCACCAAGCCGCGCAGGCAGCGCAGGCCGTGAGTAACGAGGCCGCGCGCAGTGGCGCTGAGAGCGGGCGCCAGCACCTCGCGGAGGTGAAGGGGAAAGGCAAAAAGAACAGGACAAGTCCTGCACAGATAGGTGCGGGTGGCCCGGGCTGCATCGTTGCAGCAAGGCCCTGCACTCCCGGCCTTGTGCAGGGCTTGCCTCAGATTCAGGTATTGCGCGCAAGCACCGGCTGGATGGCGCTGCCCGTGTGTGTGCCCAAGGCCACCACTTCTTCTGGCGTGCCTGCCGCCACAATCTGTCCGCCACCGGTGCCGCCTTCGGGGCCCAGGTCAATGATCCAGTCGGCTTCGGCAATCACGTCCAGATCGTGCTCAATCACGATCACGCTGTGGCCGGCGTCCACCAGACGGTGCAGTACACGGATGAGCTTGTCCACGTCGGCCATGTGCAGGCCCACGGTGGGCTCGTCCAGCACGTACAGCGTGTGGGGAGCCTTGTTGCCGCGTTTGGTGACATCGTCGCGTACCTTGGTCAGCTCCGTCACCAGCTTGATGCGCTGCGCCTCGCCGCCGGACAAAGTGGGTGAGGGCTGGCCCAGGGTGAGGTAGCCCAGCCCCACGTCTTTGAGCAGTTGCAGCGGGTGCGCAATGTTTTGCATGCTGGCGAAGAACTCGACCGCCTCGTCCACTTCCATTTGCAGTACGTCGCCAATGCTCTTTCCGCGCCAGCTGACAGCCAGCGTCTCGGGGTTAAAGCGCGCACCACGGCAGGTTTCGCAGGGCACTTTCACATCGGGCAGGAAGCTCATCTCGATGGTGCGCATGCCCTGGCCTTCACAGGCTGGGCAGCGGCCTTCGCCGGTGTTAAAGCTGAAGCGCCCTGCGCCGTAACCACGGGCTTTGGCCTCCAGCGTGTCGGCAAACAGCTTGCGGATCGTGTCCCAGAAACCGATATAGGTAGCGGGGCAGCTGCGTGGTGTTTTGCCAATCGGCGTCTGATCCACTTCCAGCACACGGTCGATACCTTCGGTGCCCCATACGGCTTCGCAACCTACCAGCGCTGGGGTGTTGCCTGAGGCCATGGCTTCACGGCCTGCCTTGGTGCTGCGCTGGCTGACGATGCTGGCCACATTGGCCAGCAGCACATCGCGTGCCAGGGTGGATTTGCCGGAACC
Organism: Comamonas sp. CMM02; assembly: GCF_014851485.1. Classification (NCBI taxonomy): domain Bacteria; kingdom Pseudomonadati; phylum Pseudomonadota; class Betaproteobacteria; order Burkholderiales; family Comamonadaceae; genus Comamonas; species Comamonas sp. CMM02. Next base: position 39,266 of record NZ_JACUZW010000007.1, read on the forward strand.
CGATACGCCGGTGACGGCCACCAGCCGCTTGAGCGGCACGCTGGCCTCAATGTCCTGCAGGTTATGCAGGTTGGCGCCGTTGACGATCAACCAGTGCAGCGGGCCGGTGTCTTTGACCGGGTTTTGCAGCTCTGCATTCAGCGCTGCGCTGTCGGCTGCCAGTGCAGCGGCGGCATCGGCCGCGATTTGTTTTTTGGTGCGCTTTTTGGGCTTGGGGGCATCTTCCTGTACGGGGATCGATGCCGCATCTGCCACGCCATGCACCGGGCGGCGGGGCTGGAAGGGGTGGCGCATGGCATGCAGCAAGTAGCGGCCAGTCTGCGAATCTGGGGCCACCATGATGTCTTCGGGTTTGCCCTGAGCCACCAGCATGCCGCCGCGTTTGCCTGCGCTGGGGCCAATGTCGATCACGTGATCGGCACGGCGGATGGTGTCTTCATCGTGCTCCACCACCACCAGCGTGTTGCCCTTCTCGCCCAGCTTGTGCAGGGCATTGAGCAGGATGTGGTTGTCGCGTGCGTGCAGGCCAATCGTGGGTTCATCCAGTACGTAGCACACGCCTTGCAGATTGCTGCCCAGCTGTGCCGCCAGACGAATGCGCTGGGCCTCACCACCGGACAGCGTGGGTGCACCACGTTCGAGGGTGAGGTAGTTCAGTCCGACTTCTTCCAGAAACTCCAGACGCCCCAGAATTTCTGGCAGCAGATCACGTGCGATATCGGTTTCGCGCCCTGTGGTTGACAGGTTCTGGAACCAGTGGCGCAGATCAGTGACCGACATTTGTGCCAGTTGCGTGATGGCCTTGCCGTGGAACTGCACGGCCCGCGCACGTGCGTTCAGGCGCGTGCCCTGGCAGGTAGGGCAGGTGCATTCTTCCAGGTCTTCGACCTCGTTGGCGGTCAGCGTCAGCTCGCGCCCCCGGTTGTCTTCTGCCAGCGTGCTGTCGTCGTAGACCTTGCGCTGATCCTTGGTCAGTTTGACGCCAGTGCCTACGCAATCCGGGCACCAGCCGTGCTTGCTGTTGTATGAGAACAGGCTGGGCTCCAGCTCTGCGTAGCTGGTGGCACAAATGGGGCAGGCGCGCTGGGTGGAGTACACCTGCAGCGTGCCCACGCCTTTGCCCTGTTCGGGGGCCGCGATGGCGGCTTCCAGCGTGGCAATGCCTGACAGCACGTGCACCACGCCTTTGCCAATCTCCAGTGCCTTGGCAAGTTGCGCACGCAACTCTTTTTCGTTGGCAGCGCTGACCTTGAAGCTGGCCACGGGCAGCTCGATCGTGTGTTCCTTGAAGCGGTCCAGACGCGGAAAGCCGGTGGTCGGCAAGAAAGCGCCGTCCACGCGCAAATGCGTGTAGCCCCTGGGGCGGGCCCAGTCGGCCAGCTCGGTGTACACGCCCTTGCGGTGCACCACCAGTGGCGACAGCAGGCCGATGTGCTGGCCCTTGAATTGCGTGAGCAGCTGCGCAGCAATACGCTCGGGCGTCTGGGGCTCGACGGCTGCGCCGTCGTGCACGCAGTGCTGGGTGCCCAGCTTGACGTACAGCAGGCGCAGAAAGTGCCAGACCTCGGTGGTTGTGCCCACGGTGGATTTGCGCCCGCCGCGTGACAGGCGCTGCTCAATCGCCACTGTGGGGGGGATGCCCCACACGGCATCCACTTCGGGGCGGCCCGCCGGTTGCACGATGGAGCGGGCATAGGCGTTCAGCGATTCGAGGTAGCGGCGCTGGCCCTCGTTGAACAGAATGTCGAACGCCAGCGTGGACTTGCCGGAGCCAGAAACACCAGTCACCACATTGAATTTGCCGCGTGGAATTTCCACGCTCAGGCCCTTCAAATTGTGTTCACGTGCATTGACAATCTCAATCGCATTTTTGCCTTCCTTCACTTTGCGCGCGGGCGCTGACAGCTCTTTTTTGTAGAGCATGGGGGCTACTTCTTCCACCAGCTGACCACCCACACCCATGGCCAGGTCGTACTCACGCAGCGCCTGTGCCGTGTGTGAGCCGGGCACCTGGCGTACGTCTTCGGGCGTGCCCTGGGCAATGATCTGGCCTCCGGCGTCACCGCCTTCGGGGCCCAGGTCAATGAGCCAGTCGCTGGCGCGAATGACGTCCAGGTTGTGCTCAATGACGATCAGGCTGTTGCCCGCCTCCAGCAGCTTGCGCAGTGCGCGCATCAGCTTGGCAATGTCTTCAAAGTGCAGGCCCGTGGTGGGTTCGTCAAACAGGAACAGCGTGCCTTTGCGGGCAATTTTCTGTTTGGATTTGGATGCGGTTTTGGCGGCCTCGGCCAAGAAACCTGCCAGCTTCAGGCGCTGTGCTTCGCCACCCGACAGTGTCGGCACGGGCTGGCCCAGCTTGACGTACTCCAGACCCACATCCACGATGGGCTGCAGCGCGCGGATCACGTCAGCATCGTGTGCAAACAGCATGGCGGCTTCAGCCACGGTCAGCTCCAGCACATCGCTGACGTTGAAGGCGCGTTCGCCGCGTTCGATGGTGACTTCCAGAATCTCGTCGCGATAACGACTGCCATTGCAATCGGGGCAACGCAGGTACACGTCGGAGAGAAACTGCATCTCCACATGTTCAAAGCCCGAGCCCCCGCAGGTGGGGCAGCGGCCATCGCCACTGTTAAAGCTGAACTTGCTGGCGGTGTAGCCGCGCTGTGCAGCCAGAGGCGCCAGTGCAAACAGCTCACGCAGGCTGTCCCACGCGCCCACATAGCTGACGGGGTTGGAGCGTGCGGTTTTGCCAATGGGCGACTGGTCCACAAACACCACATCGGCCAGGTGATCGGCGCCCAGCAGGCGGTCGTACAGACCCGGGCTGTCCGTGGGTTTGCCAAAGTGGCGCATGAGCGCTGGGGCGAGGATGTCCTGAATCAGCGAAGATTTTCCGGAACCCGAAACCCCTGTGATCGTGACCAGACGCTGCAAGGGAAAGTTCACTTGCAGGTTTTGCAGGTTGTGCTCGCGAGCACCTTCCAAAATCAGGCGTGGCGTGGCGTCGGTCACCATGCGCTTGACGCCAAAGCCCACTTGCTTGCGGCCACCCAGATAGGCGCCGGTCAGCGTGTCGGCATGGCGCAGTGCCTGCGGCGTGCCATCAAACACAATCTGTCCACCCCGTGCGCCGGGACCCGGGCCCATGTCGATCATGCGGTCTGCGGCAAACATGACGGCAGGGTCATGCTCCACGACCACCAGGGTGTTGCCTGCATCACGCAGGCGGTGCATGGCCTGCGTGATGCGCTCCATATCGCGCGGGTGCAAGCCAATGCTGGGTTCATCCAGCACAAACAAGGTGTTCACCAGCGACGTGCCCAGAGCCGTGGTCAGGTTGATGCGCTGCACCTCCCCGCCGGACAGGGTGCGGCTTTGGCGATCCAGCGTGAGGTAGCCAATGCCGACATCGACAAGGTATTTCAGGCGGGTGCCAATTTCTTCGTTAAGCAGTTTGAGGGCTTGCAGCTCACCGTCTGGCAAACCCGTCTGATTGGCCAGGTGCAGGCTTTCAAAAAAGCTGCGCAGCCGGGTGATGGGCAGGCGCATCAGGTCATGCAGGCACAGGCCGGGCAGGGCCTCCAGCTGGGCACGGCTCCATGCCACGCCCGCAGGCATAAAACGCTGCTCGGGCGGCAGCACGGCATCAGCCTGTGCTTTGCTGCCCATGCGCCACAGCAGGCTTTCGGTTTTCAGGCGCGCTCCTGAGCACGTCGGGCATTGTGTGTAGCTGCGGTATTTGGACAGCAGCACACGGATGTGCATCTTGTAGGTTTTGGTTTCGAGGTATTCAAAAAAGCGGCGAATGCCGTACCACTGCTTGTTCCAGGTGCCCTTCCACAGTGGCGAGCCGTGAATCACCCAGTGCTTGTGCTCGGCAGACAGCTTGCTCCAGGCAATATCACGCGGAATCCCTTCTGCCTCTGCGTGGCGCAAAAGGTCATCCTGTATCTCCTGCCAGGCCGGGGTCTGGATGGGTTTGATGGCACCCGTGCGCAGCGTGAGCTTGTCGTTGGGAATAACCAGCCCCCAGTCCACGCCAATGACCCGGCCAAAACCACGGCAGGCGTCGCAGGCGCCAACCGCAGAGTTGAACGAGAACAGCGAAGGCATGGGCGCGGTGTAGCTGAGGTTGCTCTCAGGGCAGTGCAGGCCCTGAGAGAAGCGCCAGGTGTATGCATCGCCCTCTTCGGGCATGACATACACGGTCAGGTGACCGTTGCCGCGCTTCAGAGCCACCTCAATGGCTTCCATGGCGCGCGCACGTTCCACGCGGCTGAAGCGGAAGCGGTCGGCCACCACATCCAGCACCTTGATTTTTTCAGGCGGCGCAGCCTTTGGCTTTTTGCCCTTGACGGGCTCTTCAGTGGGCGCAGCACGTTCCACTTCGCGCTCGGCCTGTACTTTGGTAAAGCCGCTGGCGGACAGCCATTGCTCAACTTCTTGCTGAGATGTGTTGGCGGGCAGCTCGACCGGGAAGGTCAGTGCAATGCGCGGATCACCGGCCTGCTCTGCGCGTTTTTGCAGCGCTGCAAAAATCGATTCGGCCGTGTCATGCTGCACCGGCAGTGTGGTCTGGCTGTCGAACAGGTGAGACGCGCGGGCAAAGAGCAGCTTGAGGTGGTCATTGAGCTCGGTCATCGTGCCCACGGTGGAGCGTGAATTGCGCACCGGATTGGTCTGGTCGATCGCAATCGCGGGCGGAACGCCTTCCACACGGTCTACTGCGGGTTTGTCCATGCGATCGAGGAACTGGCGCGCATAGGCACTGAAGGTTTCGACATAGCGGCGCTGGCCTTCGGCGAACAGCGTGTCGAATACCAGACTCGACTTACCCGAACCACTGGGGCCTGTGACCACAGTTAATTCGCCGGTGCGAATGTCCAGGTCCAGGTTTTGCAGGTTGTGCTGGCGGGCGCCACGGATGCGAATCAGGCCTTGGGTCATGGTGTGCGGTGTTGGGTGCAAAAACAAAGCGGCCAATCATTCTAGGCAGGCGCACCCCGTTTGTCGGTCACCGCAGGGAATGTGCCTGCAGATATGCCGGTAAGCAAAAAAGGGCTTGCCAGCGTGGCAAGCCCTTTGGGGGAACTCGTGGCGCTGCGGATGGCTACTTGCGCGCTGTCTCCAGGGCGCGGTTAATGCCCAAAGCCACCAGCGTACAGACAGCGCCAGACAGTAAGTACCCGCCCACGGCGATAGGGCCAAAATGCGAAGACAGGTACAAGGCCACCAATGGTGCCATGGCCGCACCCAGCAGCCATGCCAGATCGGCTGAATAGGCCGCTCCCACGTAGCGGAAACGGCGAGAGAAGTTGGCCGTGACGGTGCCTGAGGACTGCCCATAGGACAGCCCCAGCAGTGCAAAGCCCACCAGGATGAAGACGTTCTGGCCCGCTGTGCCGCCACTGAGCAGCATGGGCGCAGCAAAACTGAACAGGCCAATCAGTACCGCCATGGCCCCCAGCGTGTTGCGGCGCCCAAACCTGTCAGCCATCCAGCCAGACAGCACCATGGCGGCGCAGGCGATCAGTGCCCCTAGCACTTGCACCCACAAAATGGCGGTTACCGAGGCATCGCCATACAGCGTCATCCAGGACAGGGGAAACACGGTGACCAGGTGGAACAGGGCAAAGCTGGCCAGAGCTGCCAGGGCACCCAGAAATACGTTTTTCCCTTCACCGCTGTGGATCATTTCAAAAGTGCGTGAAGGGGTCAGCTCCATGGTCTTGAACATGTTGGCGTAGGTGTCATCGGCCACCAGGCGCAAACGTGCAAACAGCGCGACGACGTTGATAGCAAAAGCGACACAGAAGGGGTAGCGCCAGCCCCATGTGGTGAACTCTTCAATGGACAGCTGGTTGTAGATGAAGGCAAATATGGAGGCTGCAACCACAAAGCCGATGGGTGCACCCAGCTGGCCAATCATGGCGTACCAGCCCCGTTTTTCTTTGGGGGCACTCATTGCCAGCAAAGACGGCAGTCCCTCCCAGGAGCCGCCCACGGCAAGGCCCTGGGCAATACGCAGCCCGATGAGCCACCAGATTGCTATGGTCCCGAGGCTGTCATACCCCGGCAGCAACGCAATACCTACTGTGGCGCTGCCCAGCAGGAACAGCGCAATGGTCAGCTTGGGTGCCATGCCCCAGCGCCGCTGTATGACCATGCCCAGGGCAGTGCCCACAGGGCGGGCAATAAACGCCAGAGCAAACACCGCAAAGGCGGCGAGCATGCCGTCGAGCGTGGACAGGAACGGGAAGAAGACGTGCGGAAATACCAGCACGCAGGCGATGCCAAAGACGAAGAAATCAAAGTACTCTGATGCGCGGCCAATGATCACGCCCGCTGCAATTTCACCTGGGGTGACTTCTTCGTCACGATGGACAGTCGGGAGCAGGGGGGCGGCACCCGATACGGGGCCAGAGTGTGCAAGTCCTGTCATGGTGCAAATCTCCTCGAAGCGATGCACCACTTGTACGCGGCTTGATTCGTGTCAACAAGCGAGTTTTATCTGTCAGACTTGTAGGAAAAGGGTTTGTGGGGATGCTGAAGCTACACAAAAGTAGCAAAGACCACGGATCAAGCAGGGTGTTGTGCTGTTGTTTAGCTGCCCCAATTTGGGGAGCTCTTGACATTTATCAAGAGGTTTCTCTTATTTCAGTATGTCCTGAAAAATCAAGGATTTAGGGGTTGTTTGACGGGTGTCAATTGACATGGGTGCGCGTTGAATGCCTACATAAAGACAGCACACGGCACTGTGTTGAGCTTTGATAGACAAGAAGAAGATGGGCGAGAAGAGTAAATTCGGCTGGTTTTGTAATCCGCGTTTACACCTAACAACGCGCGTTTTTCGCGTTAACAGCATGCCTACATCCACGGAAACCCGCGGGCCAGCCTGGCTCGCTGCGGCTGCTTTACTTGCGACCCTGACGGGCTGCAGTAAAGCTGTCGTACTCAATCCCGCAGGGGACGTTGCTGCTCAGCAAGGCGACTTGGTGGTGACAGCCACCTTGTTGATGCTGGTCATCATTGTTCCTGTGATCCTACTGACCTTGTTGTTCGCCTGGAAGTATCGCCAGTCCAACAACGAAGCTGAATACGATCCTGAGTGGCACCACTCGACCGCTCTGGAGCTGGTCATCTGGAGTGTCCCTCTGATCATCATCATTGCGCTGGGCACACTGACTTGGATCACGACCCATAAGCTCGATCCCTACCGTCCCCTGGACCGTATTTCTGAGACCAAGCCGTTGGATCCCAACGTGAAGCCTCTGGAAGTGCAGGTCGTTGCCATGGACTGGAAGTGGATGTTCATTTATCCAGAGCAAGGTATTGCGACGGTCAATGAGCTGGCAGCACCCGTGGATCGCCCGATCCTCTTCAAGCTGACTGCCACCAACACCATGAGTGCTTTCTACGTGCCTGATCTGGCCGGCATGATCTATGCAATGCCTGGCATGCAGACACAGTTGAATGCGGTGATCAACCGCGAAGGCGTGTTCCGTGGCCTGAACTCGCACTACAGCGGTGCAGGTTTTTCTGGCATGACATTCAAGTTCCATGGCCTGAGCAACGAAGGCTTTGACGCCTGGGTGCAAAAGGCCAAGGACGAAAACACTGTGCTCGATCGCGACAGTTATTTGAACCTGGTCAAGCCTAGTGAGCGTCACCCTGTGACCCGTTTCTCCTCTGTGCAAGAAGGCTTGTACGACCGCGTACTGAACATGTGCGTGGAAGAAGGAAAGATGTGCATGCACCACATGATGGCCATCGACGCTGCTGGCGGCGCGGCCTACATGAAGGCGGCGGGTTTGAACCTGCCTGACGATGTGTGCTCTGTCGAAAACGCTGACCAAGTCGTGGCCCTGATGGACCAACGCGCTTTGGCACAGCAGTAAGCAGTTTTGACGGAAGGAAGGCTGGCTGCGGCCGGTCTTTCGGCCATTTAGCAAGAGACTCGATATGTCTGAACCAACAACAATGCCCCACGATCCGCTCCTCGGGCGGATTACCTGGGACTCCATACCGATGGTGCATGAGCCCATCGTGCTGTGGACCTTTATTGCCGTGGTGCTTGGCGGTCTGGTGATGCTCGCAGCACTGACCAAATTCAAGCTCTGGGGCCCGCTGTGGCGTGACTGGATCTGCTCGATCGACCACAAGAAGATCGGCATCATGTACATCATCCTCGGTATCGTCATGCTGCTGCGTGGCTTTGCCGACGCAGTGATGATGCGTATCCAGCAGGCGATGGCCTTTGGTGACAACCTGGGCTACCTGCCGCCTCACCACTACGACCAGATTTTCACGGCGCACGGCGTGATCATGATTTTCTTTGTGGCCATGCCTTTGGTCACGGGTTTCATGAACTACCTGATTCCGCTGCAGATCGGTGCGCGTGACGTTTCCTTCCCCTTCCTGAACAACTTCTCCTTCTGGATGACCACCACCGGTGCCATCTTGGTGATGGTGTCCCTGTTCCTGGGTGAGTTCTCGACATCGGGCTGGCTGGCACTGTCTAACCTGGGCAATCAAAATCCCGGGGTGGGGCTGGATTACTACATCTGGGCGCTGCAGTTATCGGGTGTGGGTACGACGCTTTCGGGTATTAACCTGATCGTCACCATCATCAAGATGCGCGCTCCAGGCATGAATCTGATGAAGATGCCTGTCTTCGTATGGACTTCGCTGTGTACCAATGCACTGATCGTGGCTTCGTTCCCGATCTTGACTGCAGCTTTGGTGCTGATGTCCATGGACCGCTACTTTGGCACCAACTTCTTCACGAACGAGCTGGGCGGCAACCCCATGCTGTACGTGAATCTGATCTGGATCTGGGGCCACCCTGAGGTCTACATCCTGATCTTGCCTGTGTTCGGTATCTTCTCCGAGATCGTTGCTACGTACTCCAAGAAGCGCCTGTTCGGCTACACCTCCATGGTGTATGCGACCGTGTGTATCACTGTGCTGTCGTGGTTGGTGTGGCTGCACCACTTCTTCACCATGGGCTCGGGGGCGGCGGTCAATACCTTCTTTGGTATCACCACGATGATCATCTCGATTCCTACGGGCGCGAAGATCTTCAACTGGCTGTTCACCATGTACAAGGGCCGCATCGAGTTCAAGCCGCCCATGCTGTGGACCATCGGTTTCATGTGTACCTTTGCCATTGGCGGTATGACTGGCGTGCTGCTGGCTGTGCCTCCTGCTGACTTTGTGCTGCACAACTCGCTGTTCCTGATCGCTCACTTCCACAACGTGATCATTGGTGGCGTGGTGTTTGGTCTGCTGGCTGGTATCAACTACTGGTTCCCCAAGGCGTTTGGCTACCGACTCAATGAGTTCTGGGGCAAGGTGTCCTTCTGGTGCTGGCTGGTGGGTTTCTGGGTTGCGTTCACACCCTTGTACATCCTGGGTCTGATGGGCGTGACACGCCGTGCCAATCACTTTGATGACCAATCCCTGCAAATCTGGTTCGTGATTGCTGCCGTGGGTGTGGCCATCATTGCTGCCGGTATCGGTGCTTTCTTGCTGCAACTGGTGGTGTCTTACTTCCAGCGCGACAAGCTGCGCGACAACAATGGCGACACATGGGGCTCTGGCCGTACGCTGGAGTGGGCAACTTCCTCGCCACCTCCCGTGTACAACTTCGCCAAGACACCTGTGGTTCACGATGTGGACGCCTGGTGGGACATGAAAAAGCACGGCTATCAGCGTCCTACAAAGGGCTTTGAAGACCTGCACATGCCCTCGAACACAGGCGCTGGCTTCGTTATCTCGATGATCGCCATGGTGCTGGGCTTCGCGCTGATCTGGCACGTCTGGTGGCTGGCCATCGTGTCGTTCATTGGCGTGGTCGTGTCTTCGATCATCCACACCTTCAACTACAACCGCGACTACTACATTCCTGCAGCTGAAGTGCAGGCAACAGAAGACGCACGTACTGAACAGCTCGCACGCCATGTCTAATACATCTATTCAAGCGGGTCAGCGCGAGTACCATCCCGCGCACGAACCCCATCCAGAAAACGGCACCTCGCTGGGCTTCTGGCTGTACCTGATGAGCGACTGCCTCATCTTTGCAGCACTGTTTGCTACATGGGGTGTATTGGGCCGCAGCTACGCCGGTGGCCCCACTGGCGCTGAGCTTTTCAGCCTGGAGCTGGTGGCCATCAACACGGCCTTCTTGCTGTTGTCTTCGCTGACCTTTGGTCTGGCGATGCTGCAAAAGCAAAAGAAGAATGTGAATGGCACTTTGGGCTGGCTGGCCGTGACTGGCTTGCTGGGTCTGGCCTTCGTGGGCGTGGAAGTGTATGAGTTCATGCACATCTACCACACCGGTGCGACGATCCAGACCAGCGCTTTCCTGTCGTCCTTCTTCACACTCGTGGGCACCCACGGTCTGCACGTGTCTTTCGGCTTGATCTGGTTGGTCGTGCTGATGGTGCAAATCAAGCAAAAGGGCCTGATCCATGCCAACGTTCGTCGCCTGAACTGCTTGTCCATGTTCTGGCACTTCTTGGATGTGGTCTGGATTGGTGTGTTCACCTTTGTGTATCTGATGGGGGTGCTGTAAATGAGCGCACACGATATTCACGCTGGTCATGGTGACCACCACGAAGAGCATGACGACCTGCACGTCACTTCGGGTGACTACATCAAGGGCTTTATCCTGGCCGTTATCCTGACGGTCATTCCTTTCTGGCTGGTGATGGCCGATGTGATCCAGAACCGCACGACTGTGGTGATGGTGCTGGGCCTGTTCGCTGTGGTTCAGGTGGTGGTGCACATGGTGTACTTCCTGCACATGAACGGCAAGATCCAGGGCGGCTGGACCATGATGTCCACGATCTTTGCGATCGTATTCGTGATCATTACCTTGGCGGGAACGCTCTGGGTGATGTTCCACATGAACGCCAACATGATGCCGGCGCACAAGGACATTCCTGCACTGAGCCAGCCCGCAGCCCCTGTGGCCGCGCCTGTAGCACCCGCAGCGCAAGAAGCGGTGGCACCTGAGGCTGTGCAAGAGCAGGCTGCTCCAGCAGCACCTGCTGAGCACGGCGGCCACGCCAAGTAATGATGGTTGACACCCCGAGGGCGCGAGAGCGCTCTCGCTCCACCTTCGTGAAGGCGGTGCTCGCAATAGCGGGCATCGCCCTTTTTTTTGCCTTCATCAGTCTGGGGACCTGGCAGGTGCAACGCCGCGCCTGGAAGCTGGACCTGATTGAACGTGTCAACGAGCGGGTGCACAGCCAGCCCGTGGCCGTACCGGCGCAGGCTTTATGGCCGCAACTGACACCTGACACCCACGAATACCTGGCCGTGCAGGCACAGGGCCAGTGGATGGAAGGGCGCAGTGTGCTGACGCAGGCCGTAACGGAGCTGGGTGCCGGATTTTGGCTGCTCACACCGCTGCAGCAGGCCGATGGCACGCAATTGCTGGTCAACCGAGGCTTCATCCCTGCGCAGGAGCGCAAAGCCGTGACAGAGCGTATAGCTGCAGCATCACCAGATGCTGCGGGTGATACCGTGACCGTGACGGGCTTGCTGCGTTTGAGCGAGCCCAAGGGGGGCTTCATGCGCGAGAACGCACCCAGTGAAGACCGCTGGCATTCACGCGATGTGCAAGCCATTGCACAGGCCAAGGGGCTGGACCGTGTAGCCCCGTTCTTTGTTGACCAGGGCGTGCCCGGCCAGCCGGTGGCGACCACCTGGCCCAGGGCGGGCTTGACGGTGATTCAGTTCACCAACACCCACGCAGTCTATGCACTGACCTGGTATGGCCTGGCGCTGATGGTGCTGGGTGCTGCGTGGCTGGTGGTGCGCCATGAAAAGCGCAAGCAGGCTCGGCACGCTGAGGCTTGACCGCTGGTGCCGTGCAGCACATGCACGCAACAAAAAAGGCCACATCTGTGGCCTTTTCTATAGCTGATCACGCTTGCTGAATCTGGGTTGGAATCAGCGTGACGGTCTCTTGGCTGCTGCGGCGTTAGCCCACGATGTAGTGGTCAATCAGCAGGGCAGCGAACACGCCGCTCAGGTGGATCAGTGAGAAGCGGAAGGTCTTGCGGGCCAGAGCGTCTGAATAATTCATCCACAGGCGCAGCGCATACCAGCTAAAGCCCAGACACAGCACCGAGGCTACGGCCAGATACAGCCAGCCGCTCATGCCAAAAATGACGGGCAGCAGGCAGCCCGCGAACAGCACCAGGGTGTACAGCAAGATTTGCAGCTGCGTGTACTTGGGGCCGTGGGTGACGGGCAGCATGGGCAGGCCGGACTGGCGGTAATCCTCGACGCGGTACAGCGCCAGCGCCCAGAAGTGGGGAGGTGTCCACAGGAAGATGATCAAGAACAGAATCAGCGCTTCAGGGCCGACATTGCCGGTCATGGCGGCCCAGCCCAGTACGGGGGGCATGGCACCCGAGGCTCCGCCAATGACGATGTTCTGGGGCGTGGCGGGCTTGAGGATGACGGTGTAGATCACCGCATAGCCAATGAAGGTGGCCAGCGTCAGCCACATGGTCAGCGGATTGGTGAAGGCCAGCAAGATGGTGGCACCCGTCAGGCACAGGATGGCGGAGAACGCCAGCGCTTGCTGTGGCGACAGCTCGCCCTTGGCCGTGGGGCGCCAGCTGGTGCGCTTCATCTTGGCATCAATATGGCGCTCGACCAGACAGTTGAACGCTGCAGCTGCCGCCGAGACGAACCAGATGCCCAGACAGGCCACGGCCATATGGCCCAGCTGCGCCAGCGTTGGCAGGCCGGGCACGGCCAGCACCATGCCAATCAGGGCGCAAAACACAATCAGCTGTACCACGCGGGGCTTGGTCAGTGCGTAAAACTGGCTCCAGCGGGAGCTGGAAGACTCGCTCAAAGCTTGTGCATTCATGCAGCAACTCTCCGTGCGCCGTGGGGCGCTTTTTTATCTTCTTGCAGCGTGGGGACGCTGTCGGTGCGGGTGGCAGCCAGCGCCCAGGTCATCACGGTGACCAGGGCAGCAGCGCCGCCGGTATGTAAAACCGCAGCCACCAAAGGCCAGTCCAATACAACGTTGGACAGGCCGGTGATGAACTGCAGCGTGATCAGGCCCAGCAGCCACTGGCGCTGGCTGTGCAAAGCAGGCTGGCGGCGCATGGCATACACCAGGGCCAGCATGGCAGCGACCACCACGTAGGCAGCCAGACGGTGCACGTAGTGGATGGCAGTTAACGCAGCAAAGCTGATGTGGCTGCCATCAGACAGCATGCCCAGAGGGCGCCACAGCTCAAAAGCCTGCGCAAAATTCATGTCTGGCCAGTAGCTGCCTTGGCAGCTGGGGAAGCTGGAGCAGGCCAGGACGGCGTAGTTGGTGCTGACCCAGCCGCCCAGTGCCACTTGTACAAAAAGCAGCGCAAAACAGGCCCACAGTCCCGCGCGCAGCCGGGCAGAGATGGGGGCCGGCGGCTGGCGCAGCACGGCTTGCTGATGGCCCACCGCCTGCATGCACAGCAGCACCAGCAGGAACAGGCCGCCCAGCAGGTGCAGGGTGACGATGGCAGGGAACAGCTTCATGGTCACGGTCAGCGCACCAAAAGCGCCTTGCACCAGGACCCAGAACAGCGTGAATGTGGCTAGGGCGGGGTGGCGCATGCCCTGCAAGGGTGTTTTCCGATGTTCACGCCATGCCAGCACCATCAGGGCAATGATGAGTACGCCCACCATGGTGGCCAGATAGCGGTGAATCATCTCTACCCAGGCTTTGCTGAGCGTGACGGGGCCTGTGGGCATGGCTGCCTCGGCCATGGCGATTTCGTGGGTGGCTCCAAAGGGGCTGGAGTTGCCGTAGCAGCCCGGCCAGTCAGGGCAGCCCAGGCCGGAATCCGTCAGGCGCGTGAAGGCGCCAAACATCACCAGATCAAAGGTGAGAAACAAGGTCAGCAGGCCCAGTGCCTGCAGGCGACGCGCAGAGCCTGCTCCACGGTTGCGCCTCCACACCCACAGCAAGGGTGCCAGCGCAATGACAGCGCCCAGCGCCATCAATTCAAGCAGCGGCGCTAAATCGTAAAGAGGCTGTTCGCCCATCAGCACTCCTCAAGCAATGGCTGAAACATGGTCCGACGAAAATCTGGCAGCCCTGTGCGGTGCTGTCAGGCAAAGTGTCTCCGAATGACCCGCGCTGCGGGCTAGGCGCTTTATCTGCTGCAAAGCGGCCGGATGGCGATCATTCAGCCGGAACAGGCTACAGATTTGCACGACGCCCTCTAAGCGCCTATTGGGCAAAACCTTGATCTTGCGCAGATTCTATATTTCGTGAGTGTGTTGTGCAGGCGAGGGGCGCAAAGCTGGCATGGCGCTATGAGGTCTTATCTATAAAAAAGGAGCTGCTAGCGTATATCAGTCAACGTTTTCGATATGAAAACACTTTGAAAACATTGCTGGGTAAGCCCGGGCAGCTCCCTTTTAAGATGCTGTGTTGGCTGCGGCCAGCAGGCGCGGCAGATCAGCCATGTTGTCGAAGACAAACGTTGCCCCCGCTGCCCGCAATTGCTCGGGTGTGGAGTGGGCGCTGACCCGGGGGCAGTAGCCCCAGACAGTGGAGCCGGCGCGCACACCTGCGGTAAGGCCGGGTACCGAGTCTTCAATCACCAGGCACTTTTGGGGCGCAATGCCAACGGCCGCTGCGGCTGCCAGATACACGTCGGGCCAGGGCTTGGTGCGCGGCAGGTCGTGTCCGCTGAAAACAAGTTCACCAAAATAAGGCAGCATGCCCACCTTCTCCAGCTGCATGAGCACCTTGGGCTTGTCAGCCCCAGAAGCCACGGCGATGTTGCCGCGCAGCTGCGTGTGTACCTGGCGCACGGCGTCGAGCGCGCCGTTCACGGCTACCAGCTCGGCACGCAGGCGTACATTGCGCCGCTCATAAAACTCGGCCATCCAGGCATCGCTCAACGGCTTGCCGGTTTGCGCCTCTATGCGGGCGGTTTCGCTGCGTACGGTTTTGCCAATGAAGATGCGCATGCAGTCGTCTTCTGACAGTACCCAGCCGGCCTCGTTGAGCATGGCGTGCAGCACGCGGTTGGTGATGAGTTCGCTGTCGACCAGAACGCCGTCACAGTCGAACAAGATGGCTTCAAATGGCATGGCTGTTCGTGCAGGGGGTGCCTGCGCAAAAAAGAGTAAAAGGGAGCGATAAATTCAAAACTGATCGCCGTCGACGTAGAACCAGCGGTTTGCTTCGCAGACAAAGCGGCTGCGCTCATGCAGACGAACGGCGCGGCCCGCCGCGCGATAGCGGGCCACAAATTCAACTTCGGCAGTGCTGGCACCCGTGGTTTTGAAGTCTTTGACCTGCAGACCCAGCCATTTGGCACCCGCTTCAAAGTCCAGCTCTGCAGGGCGCTGGCTGCTGTGCCAGGTGGCCAGCAGGTAAGCCGCGTTTTCCAGCACAAAAGCGCTGTAGCGCGAGCGCATCAGTTGCTCGGCATCCGGGGCGGGCGTGGTGTCAAA
Organism: Comamonas sp. CMM02; assembly: GCF_014851485.1. Lineage (NCBI taxonomy): Bacteria > Pseudomonadati > Pseudomonadota > Betaproteobacteria > Burkholderiales > Comamonadaceae > Comamonas > Comamonas sp. CMM02. The sequence goes on from NZ_JACUZW010000007.1 coordinate 54,761, forward strand.
GTGCTCTACAAAGCGGCCACAGCAGTCTGTGTAAGCCACGGCTTTGCCCTTGGCAGTGGTGCGCCCGCAGGGGCAGGCGGCGCGGGGCTGCAAATCCATAGGTCAGAAATGAAAATCGGTGATGGGGCAATTTTGGGTCAAAAAATGCGGACGTGCTGCGACTGGGTTTGTTCGACGTTGACGTTCACGTCAATAATGCTGCGCATGAGTAAACCCATTCCCGCATCCACCACCTATTCGATCAGCGATCTGGCTCAGGAGTTTGACCTGACCACGCGCGCCATCCGCTTTTACGAAGACATGGGCTTGCTGCAACCTGAGCGGCAAGGCGCTGGAGGCCGCACCCGCGTGTACAGCCCGCGTGATCGAACGCGCTTGCGCCTGACGCTGCGTGCCAAGCGCCTGGGCCTGTCGCTGGTAGAGGCCAAAGAAATCATTGAGCTGTACGACAGCCCGCGCGACACGGGTGTGCAGCTGGAGCGTTTTCTGCAAGTGCTGGGTCATCACCGCCAGCAGCTGGAAGAGCGGATGGAAGACTTGCAAGTCACGCTCGATGAGGTGCGAGCCCATGAAAAAGAAGCGAAGTCACTTTTGCGCAAGCTTGCCAAACCAAAAGCTGCATAATTGACGTTAACGTAAAAGGAATCAAAGAATTCCACTTGAATGCAATGCAGGCAGGCAAAGGAGACAGCATGGCGGACCAACAAGCGCTGCAACGTGTGCGCGAAAGTTTTGTGTTGCAAGGGGCCATGACCACCTTGGGCGCGCAACTGACACATGTGGCACCGGGTGAGGTGGATATCAGTTTCGACTGGGCTGCGGCGTTGACGCAGCAGCACGGCTTTATCCACGCAGGCATGCTGTCTACGGCGCTCGATTCGGCCTGTGGCTATGCCGGTTTTAGTCTGATGCCCGCCGATGCGGGAGTGCTGACCATTGAGTTCAAGATCAATCTGCTGGCACCGGCCAGGGGGCAGCGCTTTCGCTGTGAAGGGCGGGTGCTGAAACCAGGGCGCACCATTGTGGTGGCCGAAGGGCGTGCATATGCCATCAACGATGGCCAGGAAAAACTCTGCGCCACCATGCAATGCACGCTGATGGCGGTGCAGGGGCGCGAAAGTATTGCGGGAAAGTAAGGCTGCACAAAGACAGCTGGCCAATTCATAACTAACAAGGAGACAACAGCATGAACAATCTGCCAGGTTTGAACTTTCAACTGGGTGAAGACATTGATGCACTGCGCGATGCTGTGCGAGAGTTTGCGCAAACCGAAATCGCGCCGCGCGCTGCCGAGATTGACCGCACCGACCAGTTTCCGATGGATGTGTGGCAAAAGTTTGGTGAACTGGGGGTGCTGGGCATTACGGTGCCCGAGCAGTACGGTGGTGCCAATATGGGCTATTTGGCGCATATGGTGGCCATGGAAGAAATCTCGCGTGCCAGCGCCTCTGTGGGGCTGAGCTATGGCGCGCACAGCAATCTGTGCGTCAACCAGATCAACCGCAACGGCACCGAAGCACAAAAGGCCAGATACCTGCCCAAGCTGATCAGTGGCGAACATGTGGGCGCGCTGGCGATGAGTGAGCCGGGTGCAGGCTCTGACGTCATCAGCATGAAGCTCAAGGCCGAAGACAAGGGTGGCTACTACCTGCTCAACGGCAACAAGATGTGGATCACCAATGGCCCGGATGCGGACACGCTGGTGGTCTATGCCAAGTCAGAGCCTGAAATGGGCGCGCGCGGTGTGACGGCGTTCTTGATTGAAAAAGGCATGCCAGGCTTTTCGATTGCGCAAAAACTAGACAAGCTGGGCATGCGCGGCAGCCATACGGGGGAACTGGTTTTTAACAACGTAGAAGTGCCGGCGGAAAATATTCTCGGCGGCCTCAACAATGGTGCCAAGGTGCTGATGAGTGGCCTGGACTACGAGCGCGCCGTGCTCACCGGTGGCCCGCTGGGCATCATGCAAAGCGTGATGGACAACGTGGTGCCCTACATTCATGACCGCAAGCAGTTTGGCCAGAGCATTGGTGAGTTTCAGCTCATTCAGGGCAAGGTGGCCGACATGTACACGGTGCTGCAAGCAGGGCGCTCGTTTGCCTACACCGTAGCCAAGAACCTGGACATGCTGGGCACCGATCACGTGCGTCAGGTACGCAAAGACTGCGCCAGCGTCATTTTGTGGTGCGCCGAGAAGGCCACTTGGATGGCTGGCGAGGGTGTACAAATCTATGGTGGCAATGGGTATATCAATGAATATCCACTCGGTCGTTTGTGGCGAGATGCGAAACTCTACGAGATTGGCGCAGGCACGAGTGAAATTCGCCGCATGTTGATTGGCCGCGAATTGTTTGCGGAAACTTGCTGAGGCACAGACCGCCGTCCCGCGTCGTTTTATGAACGAGATAAGGAACGCCACATGACTACCAGCACCTCCATCGACGACCTGTTTGTCCACAACAAAGCGTGGGCTGCGCAGATGGAACGCGATCGTCCCGGTTTCTTCACCGGGTTGATGGCACAGCAAAAACCACGCTATATGTGGATTGGCTGCTCGGACAGCCGCGTGCCAGCCAACCAGATCACAGGTCTGGAGCCGGGCGAGGTCTTTGTGCACCGCAACGTTGCCAATGTCGTGGTGCCCAGTGATCTGAACTGTTTGTCCACCATTCAGTACGCGGTCGATCACCTGAAGGTGGAGGACTTGATGGTGGTAGGCCACTACGGCTGTGGCGGTGTGCTGGCTGCGCTGGAAGGCATGCGTTTGGGGCTGGTCGATAACTGGACGCGCCACGTACGTGATGTACGCGACAAGCACTACAACCTGCTCAAGGACACGCCGGTTCAGCACCGCCATGATGTGCTGTGTGAGCTCAATGCCATTGAGCAGGTGGTGAATGTGGCGCAGAGTACCGTGATGCGCGATGCATGGGCAAGGGGGCAAAAAGTCAGCCTGCACAGCTGGTGCTACAGCCTGCACAACGGCTTGATCACCAACCTGGAAATGACCGTGCCCGGTGTTGGTGGCCTGCACGAAATTCACCAGCGCGCGGTGCAGCTGGTGGCTGAACGCCAGCGTGATTGATCATGCCCAATAGCCTGTAGGAGCGAGAATTTCCGTCATGTTTCCTCAACGACTGGATGCTCCTCAGGCTTATGAGATTGCGCAGGCCATGATGGATGGCGTAAATCGTCACTATCAGCTATTTCGAGCCGCAACGCAGGCCGCAAAGCAGCGTTTTGAACAGGCCGACTGGGTGACGCAGCAGCGTGCTCAGCGTGAGCGCATTGCCTTTTATGACCAGCGTGTTCAAGAGTGTGTGGCACAGCTTGCACAAGTGTTCGGCGCTGAAAGCTTGCCCATGGCGGTATGGCAACAAGTCAAGCTGCACTACATAGGTCTGATGGTGGGGCACTTGCAGCCAGAGCTGGCCGAGACTTTTTTCAATTCGGTCACCACCAAAATCCTGCATCGCACACACTTTCACAACGACTTTATTTTTGTACGGCCTGCCGTCAGTACGGATTTTTTGGAAAGCCTGCATGAGCCTGCCTACCGTGCGTACTACCCAGGTAATTTAGATGCACTGCCAGCAACATTGGTGCGCATCATTGCGCAGCTCAACTTGGATGGCTCTTTTGAGGATTTGCCGCGTGATGTGGATGCATTGGCTGCGCGCATCCAAGAGCGTCTGCAAGGTCTGACGCTGCGAGCCAATTTCCAAATACAGGTGCTCTCCAGCCTTTTCTTTCGCAACAAGGCCGCCTACTTGGTCGGAAGGATCATTACGGGCTACACCGAAGTGCCTCTGGCGGTTCCTATCTTGCATGCGCAGGCAGGTGGCTTGATATTGCATGCAGCGCTGTTAACGGAAGACGATCTGCATGGTCTTTTCAGTTTCGCACGTGCTTATTGCATGGTGGATATGGCGGTTCCCAGCGCCTATGTGGAGTTCTTGCACGCGCTGATGCCGCGCAAGCCACGCGGTGAAATCTACAGTGCCTTAGGCCTGGCCAAGCAGGGCAAGACGCTTTTTTATCGTGAATTTCTGCACCACCTGCGCCATTCCAGCGACCAGTTTCGAATTGCGCCGGGTATCAAGGGGCTGGTGATGCTGGTGTTTGATCTGCCCAGTTTTCCCTATGTTTTCAAACTCATCAAAGACAAGTTTCCTGCGCCCAAGGAGACCACGCGTGCTGAGGTAAAAGGCAAGTACCTGCTGGTCAAGCAACACGACCGTGTCGGGCGCATGGCTGACACCATGGAGTACAGCCTGGTGGCTTTTCCGCGCGCGCGCTTCAGCCAGGAGCTGATTGCCGAAATTCAAGCGCACGCGCCCAGTCAGCTGGAAATCAGCGACCGCGATGGCGATGGCCAGCAGGAGGTCATCATCAGCCACCTCTATATCGAGCGCCGACTGCTGCCGCTGAACATGTTTTTGCAAGAGTGCTTTGATGCAGGGCTGGAGCATGAGGGGCCGCGCAAAGCCATGGAGCGTGCGGTAGTTGAATATGGCAACGCCATCAAAGAGCTGGTGGCTGCCAATATTTTTCCGGGCGACATGCTGTGGAAAAATTTTGGTGTGACGCGCGGTGGCAAGGTGGTGTTCTATGACTATGACGAGATTGAATATCTCACGGACTGCAACTTTCGCAGCGTGCCCGAACCACGCACCGAAGAGGAAGCCATGGGCAGCGAGATCTGGTATCGCGTCGGCCCCAAGGATGTGTTTCCCGAAACATTCGGACCATTCTTGCTGGGCCATCCTGCAGTACGCGAGGTGTTCATGTGCCACCACGCCGATTTGCTGGACCCCGCCTTTTGGCAGGCGCACCAGGCGCGCATTGCGCAAGGCCACATGCACGACGTCTTTCCGTATGACCGCAGCCGGTGTTTGCAACCCGGCGCAGTGCACTGATTGTTTTTAGTTGACTGGTATTTACAAACCCAAAGGAGACCGACATGCCCCAACACCAAGACCCCGTAGTCATCGTCAGCGCCGCGCGCACACCCATGGGTGCATTCCAGGGCGATTTTGCTGACCTGGCCGCGCACGACCTGGGCGGTGCTGCCATTAAGGCCGCGATTGAACGCGCAGGTATTGCACCTGAAAAAGTGGAAGAAGTGCTGTTTGGTAACTGCCTGATGGCGGGCCAGGGGCAGGCCCCTGCGCGGCAAGCAGGTTTCAAGGGGGGGCTGCCACAAAGCACGGGGGCCGTGACACTGTCCAAAATGTGTGGCGCAGGCATGGAGGCCACAATGTTGGCCCACGATCAACTGATTGCCGGCAGCCGTGATGTGATGATTGCAGGGGGCATGGAAAGCATGACCAACGCCCCCTACCTGCTCAAGAAAGGCCGTGGCGGCTACCGCATGGGTCACGACAAGGTGTATGACCACATGATGCTCGACGGCCTGGAAGATGCGTACGAAACCGGTCGCTCCATGGGCACTTTTGGTGAAGACTGTGCCGCCAAATACAGCTTTACCCGTGAGCAGCAAGACGCGTATGCCATGGCCAGTGTCCAGCGTGCACAGGCCGCAGCCCAAAGCGGTGCATTTGATGCAGAAATCACGCCAGTGACCGTCAAAACGCGCAAGGGCGAGGTGACTGTCAGTGCGGACGAAGGCCCGGCCAAGGCCAGGCTGGACAAGATCACCAGCCTGAAAGCTGCGTTCAAGAAGGATGGCACCATCACTGCAGCATCCAGCTCCAGCATCAACGATGGCGCCGCAGCCATGGTGCTCATGCGTGCGTCTACGGCCAAGCAACTGGGCTGCAAGCCACTGGCCAAAATTGTCTCTCATGCCTCGTTTGCACAAGCACCGGAGTGGTTCACCACCGCGCCCGTGGGGGCCACTGAAAAGGCACTCAAGAAAGCAGGCTGGACGGCACAGGACGTGGACCTGTGGGAAGTGAACGAAGCTTTTGCCGTTGTGCCCATGGCCTTGATGGCCGAGCTGAATGTGCCGCACGACAAGGTCAATGTGCACGGTGGTGCCTGCGCTTTGGGTCACCCGATTGGTGCCAGTGGCGCGCGCATTATCGTGACGCTGATTCATGCGTTGCAAACCCATGGCAAGAAGAAGGGCCTGGCGACCTTGTGCATCGGTGGTGGTGAAGGCACGGCCATGGCAATTGAGCTGCTCTGACGCACGGGCATGGCACATGCCTTGGCTTACAGTCAGGTCATGTGCCACCGGTTGCATGCACGCACCTGCACGCGGCTGCGACCTTTTGACAGGAGCTACGCATGAGCGCCAATACACACGAAAACGATCACGTTGCTGCAGCACCGCTGGGTGTGCCGCAGATCGATGCTTTCTGGAGCGATTTTTCAGATCAACTGGCCAGTTTGGAAACGCTGGAGGGCGCTGAGTTTGTCGAGCAGGCCAATGCGTTGCTGCAGCCTTACGCTTCCGAGTTGTCGATCGAGCTGGAAGGGCGACTGAAAGAGCCAGGGGGCAAATTGGTTATCACCGCCCACGGCAATATTGAGCAGTTTGAGAACGTACAGGCCTTGGTGCGCCATGCGCCACAGGGTTTGCCTTACGGTGTGCAGGCTTTCCGTAGCCGCACGCTCAATCCTGAGTTTTCAATGGGCATGCAAGGTTTCGAGCTGTCCTGTACGGATGTACTGGTTGCGCATTACGACGCGGGGGGCATTCTTGGGCTGCAGCTGTCATTCGGTAAAGACATCCCTGTTGAGATGCAGGAGCATGCGCGCCACATGGCGTTCATCTTGCTTGACCATGTGCTGGGTGAGTGGGACTTTTCAGTGCGGGTAGGGCCCATTGAATTTGCAGAGCCAGGCGAGCATGTGGATGGCAGGCAGCCGCTGTCGCTGTTTCCTCCAATCTTTGATGCTTTCCAGCGTGACACATTGGGGCGCAGCTATGACTATCCACAGCAAGAACACGATCGATGGATCTCGCTGGAGGTTCGCGCGCGGGGTGCCGATGAGGATGAGGTCCCCGACCTTTTAACGTTCCATGACAGCGCCAACGCACTGGCAACGCGCGCTGATCTGCCCCATTTCATAACTTGGCGTCTGCCGTTCTCCAGCCAAGAAACGCTGGACAGCGCGCGCGATGCACACGACGCACTGGATGCGGAGCTGCGACGCCTGCAGCGTGGCGTACAGGCGTTTGCGCGCATGGAAGGCATGCAATCGCGCACTGTGGCGTTCTATGTGGATGACCCAGACTACGCCATGCAGCTGGCTAACCAGTTGGGTGCAGAGCATGCTCCCGGCCTGAAAGCCGAGCTGCAAGTGGCCTATGACCCTTCCTGGCGGGAGTATCTGGGGCTGTATGGTGCCATTCATCGCCATGAACGTGAATGGACAGAGGACGCCGCATGATCACAAACGAAACACAACTGCGCCAGCTGTATGCCATGCCGGGTGAGAGGGCTGTGCTCAAGCAGCGCACCGATCTGGATGCGCATTGCCTGCGCTTTATTGCGTTGTCGCCGTTTTGTGTGGTGGCAACGGGCGGAGCGGGAGGCAGCCTGATGGACGCTTCTCCGCGGGGTGGTGCCCCCGGTTTTGTGCATGCACCAGATGCGCAAACGCTGTGGATACCAGATGCAGGCGGTAACAACCGCCTGGATAGTCTGTGCAACCTGCTGCATGACCCGCGCATCGGGTTGCTGTTCATGGTGCCGGGTATTCAGGAAACCTTGCGCGTCAATGGGCAGGCCAAGCTGCGCGATGAAGGCCATTACACGGCACAGTTTGCAGGCCCGAATTTTCGCCCCAAGCTGGTGATCGAAGTGCAGGTGCAGGAGGCCTATCTGCACTGTGCCAAAGCCTTGATGCGCTCCAGGCTGTGGCATGCCCAGGCCCAGGTAGAACGCACCATGCTGCCCACCATGAACCAGATGGTGCATGCCCAGATCGGCCTGACGCCCCCCACCGAAACACAAGAGCAGATGGAGCAGCGCTACCGCTCGCAGATTGCGTCAGAGCAGGCCGAAGGTGGCGCAGGCAGCTGAGGCAGCTGTTCCTCGTGCCTTGTTACTCAGCATTGAGGTGGCTGGGCACTGATATTTTTAGGTTTACACAGGAGCAGTCATGGCTTTGGTATTGATTATTGGCGCGTCGCGCGGCCTTGGTTTGGGGCTGGTGAAGGCTTATGTGGCAGATGGCCACCGCGTCATCGCCACCGTGCGTCAGGTGGCTGACAAGCCGCGGTTGCAGGCCGAAGGTGCTGAAGTGCTGGTAGTGGATGTGGCCAATCCAGCCAGTGTGAGTGGCCTGGCTTGGCAGCTAGAAGGTGAAGCGATCAACCTTGCCGTATATGTGGCCGGCATGTGGAGTGATCTGAGTGCCGCGACAGCCCCTTCGCAAGAAGAGTTTGACCGGGTCATGCATACCAATGTGCTGGGGGCCATGCAGGTGTTGCCTCAGGTCGCGCCGTTGGTTGCTGCGGCGGGTGGTGTTTTTGGTTTGATGAGTAGCGAAATGTCGCTGCTGCGTGGGGCAGAGCCAGATGCCTGGCTGTACCGAGTTAGCAAGGCCGCGCTGAACATGGTGGTAGCCGCTTCGCAGCCCCAATGGCCCGGAGCCACATTGGTGGCGCTGGACCCCGGCTGGGTACAGACAGAGATGGGCGGCTCTGCAGCCCCTTTGACGGTGGCGCAAAGCGTGCAAGGCATGGTGCAAACGCTGGCCAGTGTCACGCCCGCCGATGGTGGGCGTGTGCTGCGGCACGACGGTGTGCGCGTGAATATCGGGTGAAGCGCAGGAGCATGAGCTGCTTACGCTTGTGCACATTGCGCTAGAGGTTGAATGTATCTAAAACAAATTACATCGATTGGAGACAAGACATGCTGCTGACCCCAGATCAGGAAATGATTCGCGATGCGGTGCGTGACTTTGTGCGCGAACAAATAACGCCGCACGCCGCACGCTGGGACAAGGAGCACCACTTTCCCAAGGACGTACACCAGGGGCTGGCGCAGTTAGGTGCTTATGGCATCTGTGTGCCTGAGGAGATGGGTGGAGCTGGGTTGAACTACATCAGCCTGGCACTGGTACTGGAAGAAATTGCGGCTGGCGATGGTGGCACCAGCACGGTGATCAGTGTGACCAACTGCCCGGTGAACGCCATTTTGATGAAGTACGGCAATGCCCAGCAAAAAGAGCAGTGGCTGCGCCCGCTGGCCCAGGGGCAGATGCTGGGCGCGTTCTGCCTGACCGAGCCGCATGTGGGCAGCGATGCCAGTGCGCTGCGCACCACGGCGGTCAAAGAAGGTGGTGACTATGTGATCAACGGTGTCAAACAGTTCATCACCAGTGGCAAGAACGGCCATGTGGCGATTGTGATTGCCGTCACTGACAAGGCTGCGGGTAAGAAAGGTATGAGCGCTTTTTTGGTGCCAACGTCCAATCCCGGTTACCAGGTGGCGCGGCTGGAAGAAAAGCTGGGCCAGCACAGCAGTGACACAGCGCAGATCAATCTGGAGAACTGCCGTATCCCCGCAGCCAACCTGATTGGTGCCGAGGGCGAGGGCTACAAGATTGCACTGTCAGCGTTGGAGGGGGGGCGCATTGGTATTGCTGCGCAAAGTGTAGGTATGGCTCGCGCAGCCTTTGAATGTGCACTGCAGTACAGCAAAGAGCGTGAGAGCTTTGGCCAGCCTATCTTCAACCACCAGGCGGTAGGTTTCAGGCTGGCAGAGTGCGCAACGCACATCGAGGCGGCCCGGCAGTTGATCTGGCATGCAGCCAGCTTGCGCGATGCAGGCCTGCCCTGTCTGAAGGAGGCTGCCATGGCCAAGCTCTTTGCCAGCGAAATGGCTGAGCGCGTGTGCAGCATGGCCATTCAGACCTTGGGTGGCTATGGCGTGGTGAGTGACTTTCCGGTAGAGCGGATCTACCGCGACGTGCGCGTGTGTCAGATCTATGAAGGCACCAGTGATGTGCAAAAAATTCTGATCCAGCGTGCGCTGGCCTGAATGCCACCAGCAGTGGTGTGCGGGTTTCAGTGTGCGCAATTGTCAAGCTTCATGGGCCTGCAGGGCGGGTTCGTGAAGCCGCCCGGTCAGGATCATCTGAGATGACCTGTCCCGTATGTGCTGACGCTGAACGCACCATTTAAACGCCGCGCCCCAGTCCATGCGCTTGTGGCACCGTGACGCCGTGGCTCAATGATTGACGCCGTCCAGGTCAATTGTGAAGCCATGGCGTCGTCGCGACGGTGCGCGAGACAGCGCAAGACCTAATTCGGACAGACGCTGTTTGACAAACAGTGGTGGCACGGCAAAGACGCTGGCAATTTCGTTTTCATTACGTGCCTGCATATCTTCTACGGCGAAGCGCAAGGCCGGCTCTGGCATGAGCAGGCGCAATGCAAAGTCATTGGCCTCGGCGGTGTGGTGCTGGCTAAAGTCCAGGCGAAAGTCACTGCCAATGTGTATCGGTTGCTCTCTGCCGGGTCGCAGATGGTGCAAGGCGACATGGGCCAGTGCATGGGCCACTACGTAGCGCTGGTGCACATTCGGCAGTTGCTGGTTTAGCACAATACGCGGCTGGTTGTCGCTGGAGATGGACAACAGCGCGCTGTAAGCCAAGTTGTTCTGCAATTGCAGGCGGACACCCATTTGTTTGAGGATGTGCGCGACATTCACAGGAACAGTTTGATCCCAGTGCAGCTTGAGAATACCTTCTGCTAAAAGTGCCATATGCCGCATTATCTCTGCGGTCTCAATTCGTTAGACAATGCCCGCATGGTCATGAAAGTAAGGTGCATGTATGACGATCAACAGCAGTGAGATCACATCGCAGTCGTTTTATGCCGAACGCAGGCAGTACCTGAAGTGGCTGGCAGGCGGTGCTGTCGGAGCCGGGCTGGGTGTATGGGCACAGCGCGAGGCATTGGCTGGTGTGCCAGCGCCTGCCCTGGCGCATGTGCCTTCAGCACTGCCTGGTACGCGTACGATGGAAAAGCTCACTCCTTACGAAGATGCAACCGGGTACAACAACTTCTACGAATTTGGCTTAGACAAGGCAGATCCTGCGCGCTATGCGCAGGAGCTTCCCATTGATCCCTGGTCTGTCGAAGTGGAAGGTCTGGTGCGCAAGCCTGGGCGCTGGGCACTGGAAGACTTGCTCAAACTCAGTCCCATGGAAGAGCGTATTTATCGTCTGCGCTGTGTCGAGGGCTGGAGCATGGTCATCCCTTGGATTGGTTATTCACTGGCAGAGTTGATTCGCAGGGTCGAGCCGATGGGCAGTGCGAAATTTGTAGAGTTTGTTACGGTTGCCGATGCTCAGCACATGCGCGGCTTGAAAAGTCGTGTGCTGCAGTGGCCTTATACCGAAGGCCTGCGCCTGGATGAAGCAATGCATCCACTCACGCTCCTGAGTTTTGGCATGTATGGACGTGTGCTGCCCAAGCAGAGTGGAGCGCCCTTGCGTTTGGTGGTGCCATGGAAGTATGGTTTTAAGAGCGCCAAAAGCATTGTGAAGATTCGATTTGTGGAGCAGATGCCCCAAAGCGCGTGGATGAAGTCAGCGCCACAAGAATATGGTTTTTATTCGAACGTAAACCCCGAAGTGCCTCACCGGCGGTGGAGCCAAGCCACTGAAAGACGGCTGGATGGTGGAGGGATTTTTGCGCCAAAGCGCAAAACACTGATGTTTAACGGTTACGCCGATCAGGTTGCGCAGCTGTACAGTGGTTTGGACCTGCAGCGTAATTTTTGATGCGCTTAGTTCGCCTTAACACATGGTTGTCTCACACCACGATCAAACCTGCGGTGTGGCTGTTGTGTCTGCTGCCACTGGCAACGCTGATCCTGCGCGTGATGGCGCAAGAGCTGGGGCCTAATCCCGCTGAGACCTTGCTGCGATCCACCGGGGACTGGGCCTTGCGCGGATTGTGTCTAGTGCTGACGCTGACGCCTTTGCAGCAAGGCATAGGGCTGACGGCGTTGGGCCGCTTGCGTCGTCTGCTGGGACTTTTTAGCTTTTTCTATGCTGTGCTGCATGCCCTGATATACGCGTGGCTGGAGGTGGGCTGGCAGTGGCAGGAGATGTGGCAGGACGTATTGGAGCGTCCGTTTATTACCGTAGGCATGCTGGCGTGGCTGCTGCTGGCGGTGCTTGCCGCCACCTCGTTCCAGGCTGCCATCCGCACTTTGGGTGGAAAACGCTGGAAACGGGTGCACCGCATGGTGCACCTGGCGGCGTGGCTGGTATTGCTGCACTTTTACTGGATGCGTGAGGGCAAGAACAATACCCAGGAAGTCTGGTACTACGTGGCCGTGATTGCCACCTTGCAGGCCTGGCGACTGTGGCGCTGGTACCAGCGGCGGAGCGCGCAGTCAGCCGTCAGGCTGTAGCAGTTGCTGTAGATGAGGGCGCACGCATTTGTCGCGTGACAGGGTCAATGTAGGCCGACGGTACCTGGTAGTTTTGCTCGTTGAAGATGTCGATGCCGCATTCCAGATTTTCAATCCAGCAGTAAAAATCCTCGACAGCCTTCTTCCCAAGAATAGGGGCACCATGCTGGGGCACTAACATTTGCACGTCAAGCTGGCGTGCCATTTTGGTCCAGAGGCGCAGGATTTTATTGGACACCATGTAGCGGCGATGAAAGGCTTCCATGCGCGGGATATGTGCTTGGATGTTGACCACGGGTTTGCGAGCTTCAGCACCTGTGGTCATCGAAACGGCCAAGTCACCCGTAAAGAGAATGCGGCTGACGGGATCGTAAAAATGGAAGTTCCCCTCAGAGTGCATGAAGTGAGCTGGCAGTAAAAGCAGTTCACTATTTCCGAGCGGCAGGCGCCCACCGGAGTCGGGAACACCTATCACACGGTTTTCAGTTTTCCCTACCTTGGTGAAATGGGGTGCAAAACGTTCCCATACACGTGAAATCACGAGCGATGCCTTGGTGCTGGTCATCCAGCGATCGAGAGAGGCAATGATGTCCGGGTCCGCGTGGGATGCGATGACGTAGGATAAATTTTTCGGCGGGAAATGCCGCGTCATTCCCATGAAGAGTTCATTGAAGGCCAAGTTCCCACCTGGATCAATGATGGCTCCTGTTCCGTTGTCAACGATGAGAAACTGGTTGCACTGAACAGCCTGCCCATCTTCCTCCATCAGGTCCGTGAACATCAGGCAAGCGTGTGTATTGTCGCGATAGAGTTCGATGGCCATCGAGGTATATGTCTCGTGAATGCAAACATGCACTGTAGAGGCGATGGTCAAAGATGCGCTTGATACAGCGCAAGCCGCTGGAGGTGCGGCTGTGGGGGCAGTTTTGTACTACTTGGCAGGGGTAGACATGGACGGGAGCACTGTATCGGGTAAGGTGGCGCGATCCTGGGCCGCCGGCTCTGTAGGCAAATACAGGTCACCACGTTGACCACAAGCACTGAGCGCCGCCGTACAAACGGCAAGGGCAATGCACCTGACTAGAATTTGGTAAACATTCAACATGAGTGGATTGTAATGACCGACCTTGAATATTTAGATAAAGCTGAACAACTGTTGCTCGCCGTTGAGCAGTGCTGCGACCGTCTCAATGACGACGTCGATGCTGACATTGATGCGCAGCGTGTGGGAGGCCTTGTGACTTTGGTTTTTCCCAATAAAACACAAATTGTGATTAACCAGCAAAAGCCATTGCACGAAATTTGGCTAGCAGCCAAGGCTGGAGGCTTTCACTATAAATTTGATGGTCAATGCTGGAAAGACACCAAGGGCAGTGGAGAGTTCTTCGAAAATTTAAGTCGCTTCGCCAGCGCGCAAGGAGGCCTTCCACTGACGTTCACAGCAAAGCTAACCTGAGCTAGCTGGTGGCAGCCAATGTCAAAAGTCCCAGTGTTTGATCACTGGGACTTTTTTTGTCATGGCCTAGTTGCGAAATAAATCGAGAATCCGGCTGCGCTCTTCCGGAGGGGGCGCTTCCGTTGGTTCTGCAGGGTTGAAACTGCTGTCCATGCCTATGCTGGTAACTGCAGACCCTCCTGTGAACTCATCAAAGAACCACTCACCGCCCATGTTCACAACACCTTCCGGAACGGGATATGTGGCAACAGGCACATCTTTCAGCGCATGCTGCATAAAACTGATCCATATCGGGAGGCTTAATCCACCACCGGTTTCTCTGGAGCCGAGGTTGCGAGGGTTGTCATAACCAATCCAGGTGATAGCTGCCAGGGTGGGCTGGAATCCAGCAAACCATGCATCTACGGCATCGTTGGTAGTTCCGGTCTTGCCATACAGGTCAGGGCGTTTGAGTGTGGCCTGCGCACGAGCGGCTGTCCCAGATTTTGCGACGGTTTGCAACATGCTGTTCATGACAAACGCGTTGCGAGGCTCAATCGCGCGTTGCTGTTGTTCCAAAGGCTTAGGCACATATTCAGACAAGATGCGGCCTTTGTGATCGGTGATTTTTGAGATCAGCCAAGGATTGATGCGGTAGCCACCATTTGCAAACACAGAAAAAGCGGTGGCCATTTGCATCGGGGTCACGGCACCAGCACCCAGCGCCATGGTCAGATAGGCAGGATGGCGGCTGGCATCAAAGCCAAAGCGTGTGATCCACTCTTGTGTGAATTTGGGCGTGGTGAAGTCTAAAATCCGAATCGATGGAATGTTCCTGGACTTGGCCAGAGCAGTCCGTACGGTCATGGGGCCTTCAAACTTGTTGTCGTAGTTGCGCGGCTCCCAGGGCTGTCCTCCTGTGACACCAGAGCCAAAGAACAAGGGGGCATCATTCACCATGGTGGCCGGGCCAACGCCCTTCTCTAATGCCGCAGAGAATATGAATGGCTTGAACGATGAACCAGGCTGACGCCACGCTTGTGTGACGTGGTTGAATTTATTTTTTTGAAAATCAAATCCACCCACTAGCGCACGAATAGCGCCGGTACGGGGTTCAACAGCCACGAAAGCGCCTTCAACTTCTGGCAGCTGCGTAGCTGACCATTTGCCTTTTGCCGTCTCAATGACCCGGATTACCGCGCCTTGACGAATTTTGATGTTAGGCGCGGCTTTGTCGCTCAGTCCCGATTCCACGGGTTTGAGTCCGTCACCTGTAATAACCAGCGTCTCTCCATCAGGCCGCTGAACCGTCAATGATTTTGCGCTGGCCTCCAATACAACGGCGGCCAGTACATTGCCATTGTCTGGGTGCTGTGCGAGGGTGTCATCGATGACATCTTCCCTGGCCTCTTTGTCATTGGGTAGTGCAATGAACTTTTCGGGGCCTCGATAGCGTTGGCGACGCTCATAGTCCATGATGCCCTTGCGCAAAGCTGCATATGCAACCTCTTGCTCGCTGGCGTTAAGTGTGGTGTAGACATTCAAGCCACGTGTGTAGGCCTCGTCTCCATACTGTGCGTAGACCAGTTGGCGCGCCATCTCCGCCACGTAGTCGGCATTCACTCTGTCGCTGTGGCTGGCGTTGCGAAGTTGAAGCGGCTCATCGCGGGCAACACGTGCCTGTTCAGCGGTGATGAAGCCGTTTTCTGCCATGCGCTCAATGATGTAGAGCTGGCGGATGCGGGCGCGCTTAGGGTTGCTGATGGGGTTGTAGGCCGAAGGAGCCTTTGGCAGGCCTGCAAGCATGGCAGCCTCGGCAATCGTGACATCTTTCAGCGGCTTGCCAAAATACACCTCGCTTGCAGCAGCAAAACCGTAGGCACGATGTCCAAGAAAAATCTGGTTCATATAGATTTCCAGAATTTTCTCTTTGGATAAAAGGTGTTCTAGCTTAAAAGTGAGTAGAACCTCATAAATTTTCCGGGTGTATGTTTTCTCGGTAGATAAATACACATTGCGCGCAACTTGCATCGTAATTGTGGACGCGCCTTGGCTTTTTACCTTGCCGAGGTTGGCCAAGGCAGCGCGTAGCATGCCTTTGTAGTCCACGCCACCATGCTCGAAAAAACGCGTGTCTTCGATGGCCAGAACAGCATCGACCATGACTTTGGGGATTTCATCAATCGGCGTGAGGGTCCGTCGCTCTTCGCCAAATTCCCCAATCAAGGCCCCTTCGGCTGAATAGACGCGCAAAGGCAGCTTGGGGCGGTAGTCCGCCAGCTCTGAGACGTCAGGCAAGTTGGGGTAGGCCATGGCAAGCGCTACAGCGATCACCATGGCTAAGGCCAACGCGCCAGCGACTGCAAGCCCTAGCAGCCAGATGATGGCGCGTAAAAGCCAGTGTTTACGGGGGGGCGGCGTTGAATTTTTGGAAGATTGCTTCGAGCTGGATTCGGGAGAGGTAGGCATGACGCTCCACTCAAATGGGGAATGGCATTATAGAAAATGGCCTGTTGTTCTGTCGCTCCAAGGGTGTGTGGCAGAGCGATGTGGGAAGAAGGGATGGCTGATAAGGATCAAGCCGTGTTCTTTTGACAACGATAGCGTGTGCAGAGGGTGTGAAGTCCACTTGGTCGATTTATATCCTTGCTGCTAGCATGTGTTGAAATTGCTAATTTCTATATCAAGATGAAACGGGAGGGGGGCTGTGATCTCTATAGGATCCCTTTTTAAGCGGCCGCCATCGCCGCTTATAGGTTTGGATATCAGTTCCTCTGCTATCAAGCTGGTCGAACTGAACCGGGATGGTCAAGGCACGTGGATCCTGGAGCGCTGTGCTTCAGAGCCTCTGGAGCTCGATTGGATTGTTGGTGGCAACATCGAAAAATTTGATGAAGTCGCTGAAGCACTCAAGCGATTGCTAAAAAGAAGTGGAACACGAACAAAGAATGTAGCGCTAGCGCTTCCACATTCTTCAGTGATTGCCAAAAAAATCGTTTTGCTAGGCAGCTTAAGCGAACAAGAGCTTGAAGTTCAGGTGGAATCGGAGGCCAGTCAATACATACCGTTTCCTCTGGACGAAGTCAGCTTAGATTTCTGTGTCATGGGCCCCAATGCAAAAAATCCGGGTGATGTGGATGTTTTGCTGGCCGCTACCCGCAAAGAAAAGGTAGAAGAGCGCAATAACTTGGCAGTATTGGTTGGTTTAAAACCTGTTGTCATGGATGTTGAATCCTACGCCTCGCGATTGGCCGCTGGCCGCTGGCTTGAGCAGCCGCACGTCAAAGATGAAGATTTGATTGCGCTGGTTAAAGTGGGGGCTCGTCAATTTAGCCTGCAAATCGTGCGGGGAGACGAAATACTGCATGACAGCGAGCAAGGGTTTGGCGGCGCGCAATTGACGCAATTGATTGCTCGGCAGTATGGCATCAGCAGTGAAGAAGCAGAGCTGAAAAAACGCACTGGCGATTTGCCCGCAGATTATGCCGATTCAGTGCTTTCTCCCTTTGTATTAAGCCTTGCACAAGATGTAGTGAGGGCTCTGCAATTCTTTTTTACCAGCACTCCTTATCACAGTGTGCAACATATCGCGATGTTTGGAGGAAGCGCGGGTGTGCAGGGGTTAGTGAAGGCGGTTCAGGAGCAGGCCGGTGTACCAGTGCATCTACTGAATCCATTTGATGGAATGAAGCTGGGTGCTACTGTGCACCAGAGTAAATTAAAAAATGAGGCTCCGATGTACCTGACTGCATGCGGTTTGGCGATGCGGAGGTTTTACTCGTGATACTGATTAATCTGCTGCCTCATAGAGAAGTTGCACGTAAACGACGCAAGGAAGCTTTTCAAGTCACGATGTTTGCTTCGGTGATTGCAGGTTTACTGGTTGCTGCGCTGGTGTATTGGTGGTTTCAGCTGCAAATTGAAGAACAGCAAAGCCGCAATGCTTACATGCAGTCAGAAATCACAGTGCTGAACCAGAAAATCAAAGAAATTGAAGGGCTTGAAGGCGAAATAACGGCCCTCAGAGAGAGGCAAAAAGCGGTAGAGGACTTGCAAGCCAATCGGAATCTTCCTGTGCATTTACTCAATGAACTCGTTCGGCAGTTGCCAGAGGGTTTATATATTACCTCGCTGAAACAAAATGGCTTGCTGGTGGAGATGAAGGGGATTGCTCAATCAAATGAGCGTGTTTCGGAGGTATTGAGAAATCTTTCAGGTGGGACTCCTTGGTTTAGAAGCCCTAATCTCAAGGAAATTGTTGCCGGGTCTGTCGTATTGTCTCCCAAGGATCAGAGGAAGGTTGTGAACTTCACCTTGAATTTCTCCTTGGTACTGCCAGAGAGCACAATAAAAACAGAGCTTGCTTCTCCGCCTGCAGTTAAAGGGGGTAAACAGCAATGAATACCTCCAAAAAGAATATTTCAATTGACTTGATGGGGTACGTAGAAACTCTCAAGGAGCAATTTCAAGACTTGGATCCGAAAGATCCTTCTTTGTGGCCTGTAATTCCAAAGGTTTTGCTTTGCGCTGTGATTTCATTGTTTACGGCGGGGGCTGCATGGTATTTTTATTTGAGTGGTTTTGAAGAAGATCTACAGCGTGAGCGTGGTGTCGAGGTTGCATTGCGAGCTGATTTTGAAAAAAAACTGCTGAAGGCTGTCAGTCTTGACGGGTTGAAAAAGCAGAGAGAGCAGGTGCAGCAGTCTGTGATTCAGCTAGAGAAGCAATTACCAAGCAAGTCGGAGATGGCTGCGCTGCTGTCCGACATTAATCAGGCGGGTCTGGGGCGTAGCTTGCAGTTTGAACTGTTTAAGCCTGGCACTGAAGCTGTGCAGGACTACTACGCTGAACTACCCATTTCGGTTCGTGTTTCTGGGAATTTTCATGATATGGGGCTGTTTGCTTCAGATATTTCCCATTTGTCACGTATTGTGACTTTGAATAATGTTTCTATTACTCCGAAAGGCTCTGATGGGACATTATTGCTGGACGCCACAGCCAAAACCTACAGATATTTGGATTCAGAAGAGATAAAGTCCCAGAGTAAAACGCAGAAGTCTAAAGCGCAGAAGTCCAGGGCCAAAGGAGCTGCGAAATGACGCCTAGAAGTTCTTTGAGGTTTTTTGGCCTTTGCGTGTTGCTTGCTCTGACGGGTTGCTGGGGAGGTGATCATGATGATCTGAGGCAGTGGGTTGCTTCACAGAAATCAACAGCTAAACCGCGCATACAAACGCTTAAAGAGCCTTCTGTTTTCACTCCTCAAGCCTACATTGCTTCAAATGAGCTTGATCCTTTTAACATGCTTAAACTGACTCAGGTTTTAAGCAGAGAAGCTGCAAAAAATACATCCAATATGGGATTGTTGCTCGCAGAGCAGAGCCGCCGCAAAGAAGAGCTGGAAAGCTATCCGCTGGATAGCATGGCCATGGTCGGTAGTTTGCAAAAAGAGGGCCAAAATACTGCCCTGCTTCGGGTCAATCAACTCATTTATCAGGTGAAAGCTGGTAACTATCTTGGTCAGAACTATGGCCGCATTGTGCAAATTGGGGAAAGCAGTTTAAAGCTGAGAGAAATTATTCAAGATGCCACGGGAGACTGGGTGGAAAGAATAACTACGCTTGATCTGCAAGAGGGGAGTAAGTAATGCAGCATAAAAAAAATGGGTTGACTGTTCGTTGCTTGGCTATGGCGATTGCAACATTCTTCTCAACCATGGCTTGGGCTGCCAGTGTGCAATCGGTAACGGGCTCCATGCAAGGCGGAGGTGAGGTCGTACGCATTGAGCTCACCGAACCTCTGGCAGAGCCTATTACGGGTTTTGCGATTCAGTCGCCTGCAAGGATTGCCTTGGATTTTCCTGGTACGAGCAATGGCATGGGACAGTCTTTGGTAGAAATTCAGCAGGGGAATTTGAGTACTGCCAATGTGGTTGAGGCCTCGGGGCGAACGCGGGTTGTCTTGAATTTGAAGACTGCTACGACCTACCGCACTGAAATTAACGGAAATTCCGTATTGGTGTTTTTAGATCCTACGAAGCAAGCCTCGGCCATGCAGCCGCCGTCATCCTCAAACCGTCGCTTGATACCCTCTTCAGAGGAGCAGGCCGGAAACGTCGTTCTCAAGGATATTGATTTCCGACGAGGCAGCGACGGTGCAGGGCGTTTGGTTGTCAACTTGGGTTCTGCGATGGTGAATGCTGATGTTCGCCAAGAAGGCAAGGGCCTGACCATCGAGTTAATGAAAACCAGCTTGCCTGAGGGATTACGCCGGCGTTTGGACGTCATTGACTTTGCAACGCCTGTGCAGACGATTACTGCCAGTCAGAGTAAGGACAGGGTGCGGCTGCAGGTGGATGCCAAAGGCGATTGGGAACACAGTGCCTATCAAAGTGATAGCCAGTTTGTGGTGGAAGTACGTCCAAAGAAAGTTGACCCCAGTAAGTTAACCAGTGGGCCGGGATTTAAGGGGGAGAGACTTTCGCTGAATTTTCAAAATATTGAAGTGCGCTCACTGTTGCAAGTAATCGCAGATTTCACGAATTTCAACATCGTCACGTCTGATACCGTCGGCGGTTCACTGACCTTGCGGCTGAAAGATGTGCCGTGGGACCAAGCGCTCAATATCATCATGGAAGCCAAGGGCTTGGGGATGAAGAAAAGCGGCAATGTGCTGTGGATTGCGCCAAAGGATGAAATTGATGAGCGAACAAAGCGCGACTATGAATCTGCACGCAATATTGAACAGCTGGAGCCGCTGCGCACTCAGGGCTTTCAGATCAATTACGCCAAAGCGGAGGAGCTGAAAAAGCAGATCGCGGATAACAGCGGCAGCAGCGAAGCCAGTACGCGTTTCTTGTCTGCACGAGGTTCTGCCATTGCAGAACCTCGGACCAATCAGCTGTTTGTGACAGATACGCCAAGCAAGCTGGAAGAAATTGCCAATTTGCTTAAAAAATTAGACGTCCCTGTGCGTCAGGTGCTGATTGAGGCGCGTATTGTTGAGGCCCGTGATACGTTTGGGCGCTCACTCGGTGTGAAATTCGGTGGCGGCTATGAGCGTGCTGGCCGTGGCAGTGTGGGCAGTGGCTATGACAGCTTTGGTACAAGCAACAGTGCGCCTTTTGTCAATTTGCCGGCAGGACTTTCCACGGGTGGCTCAGCAAGCACGCTGGCCTTGAGTATTTTTAACTCCGGGTTGACGCGTTTCTTGTCCCTGGAGCTGTCTGCGATGGAAGCAGAAGGCGTTGGTAAAGTGATTTCAAGCCCGCGTTTGTTGACCGCAGATCAGACCCAGGCGGTCATTGAACAAGGTACGGAGTACCCTTACACACAAACAGCGCCCAATGGTGCAACCACTGTGGCGTTCAAAAAAGCTGTGTTGAAGCTGGAAGTAATGCCTCAGATTACGCCAGAGGGAAACATCATTTTGGATCTGGATCTCAACAAAGACTCTCGTGGAGAAACGACTCTGCAAGGTGTTGCCATTGATACCAAACATATCAAAACCCAGGTGCTGGTTGAAAACGGTGGCACGGTGGTGATTGGCGGTATTTTTGAAATGGAAGAAACCAATCAGGTGAGCAAGGTGCCTGTGCTGGGAGATATTCCAGTCATGGGTAATTTGTTCAAGAGCCGGACTCGCGAATCGACAAAGCGTGAAATGCTAGTCTTCATCACCCCCCGTATGGTGACGGATGCAATTGCTCGCAACTAACGCGGCGGTGTAGGCGACAATCAAAGACCGCCCAAGGGCGGTCTTTGTGTATCTGTGAATCAGGAAGTTGCTGTGCACTTTTCTCTCATTGGCCTTCCGGGGTCAGGAAAATCGACCATTGGGCGCCATTTGGCGCGGCTGTGGAAACTGCGCTTTGTAGACACTGACCACGTGATTGAGCAGCGCCTGGGTTGCAGTATCAAGGCGTTTTTTGCGGCGCAGGGTGAAGCCGCGTTCAGAGACATTGAGTCGCAGGTACTGGCTGAGTTGTTGCAGCAGGATCAGGTCTGTGTTTTGTCGACCGGTGGAGGTGCCATCTTGCGGGCCCAAAACCGAGAGGTGTTAAAAGCCCGAAGCACTGTGTTTTATCTGCAGTCCTTGCCAGAAGATATCGCTCGCCGTTTGCGCAATGACACCACGCGGCCGCTGATGCAGGGAGATGACCCGCTCAAGAGGCTGCACACATTGCTGCAAGAGCGTGGGCCGCTGTACTTGGAAACCGCGCACTATGTGATTGATGCAGCCAGGCAGAATGCCTCTCAAGTCAGCCGCAAAATTTGCATGCAGGCGGAGCTGGCTGGTTTACTGCCTGGACACGGGATCTGCAATGCAATCGAAGATTGAAGGTATAAATACGTGGAATGCTTGGATTTCCAAGCAATGATGAACCATCCCCCCAAGGCCGTTTTCGGCCTTGTTTGTTTGTAGAGATGATTGCCGTGACACAACAGAGCCAAACCGTCCACATTGATTTGGGTGATCGTTCCTATCCCATAGTGATTGCTGCAGATTTGTTGGCGCGGTCTTCCACCTATGCGCAGTGTCCTCCTGCGGCACAGGCGCTGATTGTCACTAACTCCACCGTTCAGCCGCTCTATGCCGCGCAGCTCAAAGCCGCTTTAGAAAGTAAATACCAGCAAGTGCATACCGTGGTGCTGCCCGATGGTGAAGCACATAAAGACTGGCAGACGCTGAATCTGATTTTTGATGGCTTGCTGAGTAAAGGCTGCGACCGCAAGACGGTGCTTTTTGCTTTGGGCGGTGGTGTCGTTGGAGATATGACAGGTTTTGCTGCTGCCAGCTACATGCGCGGAGTGCCGTTTGTGCAGGTGCCAACCACGCTGTTGTCGCAGGTGGACTCCAGTGTCGGGGGTAAAACAGCCATCAACCACCCTTTGGGCAAAAACATGATTGGTGCTTTTTATCAGCCCCAATTGGTGGTGTGTGATTTGGCATCACTGGATACGTTGCCTGCGCGTGAAGTGTCAGCAGGTTTGGCCGAAATCATCAAATACGGTCCGATTGCGGATATGGAGTTTTTTGAGTGGCTGGAAGCACATATGGATGCACTGCGCAGCTTAGAGCCCGCAGCGCTCATGCACGCTGTCAAGCGCAGTGTAGAAATTAAAGCCTGGGTGGTCGGCCAAGATGAAAAAGAAGCGGGGCTGCGCGCCATTTTGAATTTTGGTCATACTTTTGGGCATGCTATTGAAGCGGGCATGGGCTATGGCAACTGGTTGCATGGTGAAGGTGTTGGGGCAGGCATGGTCATGGCTGCACACTTGTCACAAAGGCTGGGCTTGGTCGATGCCAGCTTTGTAGACCGGCTGACGCTGTTGATTGCACGTGCAGGCCTGCCCACCCGCGGTGCCGTGATCGATGCTACCGATAACGCAGGGGCATACCTGGAGCACATGCGCGTGGATAAAAAAGCACAAGCGGGTGAGATTCGCTTCGTGCTGATAGACGGCCTTGGCAACGCCACCATGCGCTCTGCGCCCGATAGCTTGGTGCGCGAAGTCATTGATGCCTGCTGCATGCAAGGCGTCGGTATTCAAGGCTGATAAAAAGATAGTTTCTTGCGCTTTTCAATCAGCGCTGGCGTGTTTTGTATTCAAAGAGAAAGCTGCCTGTGCAATTGCTTTTATCCCCTTGGGCTTGCCAACCGCAAGAAACACGTGGGCGCAGATATTTTGAGGCCGCTGCACCAACGCGCACGGAGCACCAGCGGGATCGTGATCGCATCGTGCATTCCAGTGCCTTTCGGCGTCTGGTCTACAAAACACAGGTTTTTGTGAACCATGAGGGCGATCTGTTTCGCACGCGGCTGACTCATTCACTGGAGGTCGCGCAGCTGGGGCGCTCCATTGCTCGCCCTCTGGCGCTGAACGAAGACTTGGTCGAAGCCATTTGCCTGGCACATGATTTGGGGCACACCCCTTTTGGACATGCAGGACAAGATGAGCTCAATGCTTGCATGCAGGGCTTGGGTGGCTTTGAGCACAATTTGCAAAGTCTGCGGGTTGTGGATGCGCTGGAAGAACGCTATCCCCAATACGACGGAATCAATCTCACGTTTGAAACGCGTGAGGGCATCCTCAAGCATTGCTCACGCGCGAATGCACTGAAGCTTGAGGCGCAGGAGCCCGGCGGCGTTGCTGCCCGCTTCTTGAGCGGACAGCAAACCTCGCTGGAAGGGCAGTTGGCCAATCTGGCAGATGCAATTGCCTACAACGCCCACGATGTGGATGACGGTGTGCGCTCTGGCTTGATCAGCGTCGAGCAACTGCAAGCAGTGCCTTTGTTTGCACACTTTCATGCACAGGCCTTGATGGAATATCCACAGCTGGCTCAGCCAGAGGCGGACAGGCGTTTGCTGTATGAAACCATTCGCCGCATGCTCAGTGCGCAGGTGTACGACGTGATTGGCACGACCCGCCAGCGTATCGAGCGAGCCGGTGTGCAAAGCGCTGATGAGGTACGAGCCTGTGGACAGCGGCTGGTAAGTTTCAGCCCCGATATGCAGGCGCAGTCGCAAGCGCTGAAGCATTTCTTGTTTCACCAGCTGTATCGTCACGTGCAGGTCATGCAGACCATGGATGCTGCAAGACAAGTCGTTCGTGAATTGTTTGATGCCTACCTGCAGCAACCGAGCATGATGAAGCCGCGCTACGCGTTGCGTGCGCAGCAGGCGGGCAGTGCAGCCGCGCAGGCACGGGTGGTGGCAGACTTTGTGGCGGGGATGACAGACCGGTATGCCGCCAAAGAGCATGAGCGCATCACGGGCCAGCGTCTGCTGGCTTAAGCTGGGGACAAGAGCATGCGCGAGAGAGAACTTGCGCTGGGGCAACAGCCAATCGCTATGTGGGCTGCAGCAAAGCCTGTGCTTGGCTAAAATTTGAAACACAACACAAAAGGGGGCATGGTGCCCCCATTTGTTTTTGGGGCCAATACATGACCGATACCACCACAGAACTTGCCTTTCCTGAAGACGTCGTCATCGCAGATACGGTGCGCTGGCTGGAGAAGGCCGTGATCGGCCTGAACCTGTGCCCATTTGCCAAAAGCGTACATGTCAAAGGCCAAATCCACTATGTGGTCAGCCAGGCCAGCGATGCTGAGGGCGTTGCCATTGATCTACACCGCGAGTTAGAGGCTCTGGCAGAAAGCTCGCCAGAAAAGCGCGACACCACGCTGCTGATCCTGCCGCAGGCCTTCGCAGAGTTCTTGGACTTCAACGATTTCACTGAGCTGGCCGACGACTTGGTCGAAGAGCTGGATTTGGGCGGTATTTTGCAGGTGGCCTCTTTCCACCCGTTGTTCCAGTTTGAAGGCACGGATGTGGACGACGTCACCAACTGCACCAATCGTGCGCCTTACCCCATCTTGCATTTGCTGCGAGAAGACAGCATTGACAAGGCGGTTGAAGCGTTTCCTGAGGCGGAGATGATCTACGAGCGCAATATGCAGGTGCTGGGAGAAATGGGCATTGAAGGCTGGCTGGATCTGGATCTGGCTGCGCGCTGCCCGGTCGCGCTGCGGGATACGGATGAGGCCGCCACTGAGAAGAAATAATGAGTAAGCACAACAAGGCCGCCAAAGGCCAGACCGCCAGCGCCAAGCCCGCTGTCCAGGATATTGCAGCCCAGCTGGAGTTGAAGCCAGGTCAAAGCATTGAGTTACTGAAGGCACTGCACATTCTGACGCGTGACGGCAAGCTCAACCAAGACTCGCGCCGCAAGCTCAAGCAGGTCTACCACCTCTACCAATTCATTGAACCTATCTTGCAAGAGTTGGGCAAAGAGGGGCAGGCAGTGACCCTGGCCGACCATGGCGCCGGCAAGTCATACCTTGGCTTTATCTTGTATGACCTGTACTTCAAGCCGCAAGGCCAAGGCAGTATTTACGGCATTGAGACCCGTGCGCCCTTGGTGGAAGCTTCGCAAAAACTGGCCGCTGAACTGGGTTTTGAGCGGATGCATTTTCTGAACATGTCGGTAGCCGAATCCACGCGCGCCGACTTCATGCCTGAACGTTTTGACGTGGTGACTGCCTTGCATGCTTGCGATACGGCAACCGATGACGCCATTGCATTTGGCCTGCAAAAGAAAGCCAAAGCCATGGTGCTGGTGCCGTGCTGTCAGGCAGAGGTTGCTGCTTGTTTGCGGCAGACCAAGGCGCTCAGCCTCACACGCACGCCACTGGCTGAATTGTGGCGCCACCCCATTCATACCCGTGAGATGGGCAGCCAGATTACCAATGTGCTGCGCTGCCTGTATTTGGAGGCGTGTGGCTACCAGGTCACGGTAACCGAGCTGGTAGGCTGGGAGCACAGCATGAAAAATGAGCTGATCGTGGCACGATACACCGGCCATAAAAAGCGCAGCGCTGCAGAGCGTCTGCAGCAGCTTTTGACAGAGTTCGGACTCGAGAGCTTGGCGCAACACCGTTTTTCGCTACCCGCACAAACGAGCTGAATTTATTTAAAGTATAGCTTTAAGCGCTTAACTGGCTTGGTTTTCACTATGTTTATTAGTTGAAAGTCAAGACAGTTAAGCGCTTTTTGCTATGTAAATTAATTCTCCAACTCACCAAAGAGTGTTTAACAAAATTTATAGAAGTGTTGTTCTTGATGTTTTTTGTTAATCGATGATTTTGCCGATTTCACAGGTAAGTGCCGTCTTGCACGAAGCGTCAAGAATTCTTAAGTCGCTCTAGGGTGCCATCCTATTTCATTGTGTATTTTTTGTGAGTAGATTAGTATTTATGTAGTTTTTCAATCTATACCGTTTATCGATTGAATTTATCTATTAATCGACCACTTACCTGTGCAGGTGCACTTATGAAAATGCGTAACCTTTCCAAAGTGATGACGACTCTGGGCATCACCTCGTTTGCAGTCAGTGCGTTTGCGCAGCAAGCGGCTCCAGCAATGGCTCCACAGGCAGCACCGACAACTGCTCCACAAGCGGTGCCAGCAGTGGCTGCGCAAGCAATGGCACCTGTCGGTTTAAATCAGGTCGTTGAGCGCGCGATCACATCGCATCCGGAAATCAATGCGCGCTACCAAGATTTTGTCTCTACGCTGGAAGATCAGAACATTGCACGTGCTGGCTGGCGTCCCAGCATTACGGCCCAGGCTTGGACGGGTCGCGAGTGGCGCAGCAATATTGAAAATGCACCCTCATACGACTGGAACCGTCCAGGCTGGAATGTGGAGTTGCGCCAGCTGATTTTTGATGGTGGAGCAACATCGAACCGCATTCGCCAATTTGGCTTTGAAAAGCTGTCCAAATACTACGATTTGCACGCGACCTCCAACAACCTGGCCAACGAGGCGGTGGCGGCCTATCTGGACGTGCAGCGTTATCGCTCCATGCAAGCACTGGCTCAAGAGAATTTCTCCATGCACGCGGCCACGCTGGGCCAGCTGCGCGAACGTCAGGAGTCTGGCGTAGGCCGCGGTGTCGACATGGAGCAGGCAAGTGGCCGCCTGTCCTTGGCGCAGACCAACTTGATGACGGAGAGCAATAACCTCAACGACGTGACACAGCGTTTTCGCCGTGTAGTCGGTGAATATCCTGCAGCCCAATTGCCTGCTGTTCCAGAGGTCACCGGAGGCTTGCCGGTGATTGGCCAGACGCAAAATTTTGAAGAGTCACTGCGGGTGAATCCCGCCATCTTGTCCAAGCAGGCTTTGGTGCAAGCGGCGCAGGCGGGTGAAAAAGTAGCCAAGGCCGCCGGGTACGCGCCGACACTGGATGTGCGTGCCTCAACCGGGCGAGATCGTGAACAGCCTGGCGCGTTGTATCGCGACGTGCAAAGCTCGCGCGTCCAGTTGATGCTGACTTATCCGATCTACCGCGGCGGTGCAGATTCGGCGCGTATTCGTCAGACTGCCGCACAAGGCTATGCGGCACAGGATGTTCGCGATTACACCTGCCGTAACGTGCAGCAGGAGCTGTCGGTGGCATGGAACAACATTGTCCGCTTGCGCCAGCAACTGCCTTTCTTGCGTGAGCATGAGCTCTCCACTTCCAAGGTGCGCGTTGCCTACATGCAGCAATTTCGCATTGGTCAGCGCTCCTTGCTGGACTTGCTGGACACCGAAAACGAATTGTTCGATGCACGGCGAGCCATGATCAATGCCGACTATGACCTGAAGAAAGCAGAGTACTACTGGCTGGCTCTTTCCAACCAGGTTTTGCCTAATTTGGGGTTAGTACAACCCCATCGCGATGCAGAGCCTGAAGAGCAACAGGCGCTGGTCTTACCTGACGAGCCGTTGCGCGCCTGCATGGATACATTGCCTGACACAAGTAACTTGACACCTGTGGCTTTGAAACAAATGCCCAAATAAGGCGCGTGACCTGCGCAAAGTACGATTCACTGAAGCTCTTGTGTAAGCAAGCATGCAAGCATGGTTGCTTACCTCGAGGGAGGGCGGTATGGCTCATAAAGATATAAAAGACGAGCCTCACAAAGGCAAACAGAATTTTTCAGCACTTGATGAGGATTTCATCCGTGTGCTGGAAGATTTGATTGACGCATTGCTGACCAATGGGACATTGCGCCTGACGGATCTGCCCCCGCATGCCCTGGCCAAGCTCAATGAGCGCAAGAAGGAGCGAGATCGACTGCGCAACTCGCTAGACCTCATGCCCGACGATGACATTTTGATCTGACACGCAAGAGGTATCTATGAACGCACCTAAAGATGCGCCGTCGGGTTCAATGCAGTCTGCAGATGTAGCTGATGGTGGTTCGCCCGCCGCACCAGCGAACAACTTTCGTTTGCCGCCACACAGCACGCAAGACGATCCGTTGCTGATGTGTCTGGTGGAGCTAACGCGTATTCACGGAACGCCATGTTCGGCGCAAGCGCTGAGCAGTGGGCTGCCCTTGGTGGGCAATCGTTTAACCCCCTCCTTGCTTGAGCGTGCAGCAGCACGGGCGCGCTTTACGACGCGCATTGTGAGGCGTGAATTAAATGAGGTGCCTGCAGGGTTGCTGCCAGCGATCTTGCTGCTGAAAAATAACCGTGCTGCGCTTTTGCTGCAGCAGCTGGATGCACAGCGTTTTCTGGTGCAGTTTCCGGAGGCCGCCAGCCCTGTGGAGGTTCCAGCTGCAGATTTGCTGGACATGTACTCGGGCTACCTGTGCTTTGTACGACCTCAATTTCGATTTGAAAAGCGCGCAGAGCAAGGCTTAAAAAACAGTAGCGAACATTGGTTTTGGGCTGCGGTACTGGGTAGCAAGCGGTTTTATCGCGATGCCTTTCTTGCTGCAGTACTGATCAACTTGTTTGCACTGGCGATTCCATTGTTCAGCATGAATGTGTACGACCGTGTTGTGCCGAACAACGCAGTGGAAACGCTGTGGGTGTTGGCCATTGGTGTGAGCTTGATTCTGGGGTTCAACTTTGTACTGACCACAGCACGCGCATATGTCGTGGATACGGCAAGCAAGCGTATTGACGTGGCTTTGTCCGCACAAATCATGGAGCAGGTTCTGGATTTGCGCATGGAAAGCAGGCCAGCGTCGGTGGGCTCTTTTTCTGCCAATCTGCGCTCTTTCGAATCGGTGCGCGACTTTATCGCCTCTGCAAGCCTTACCACCTTGGTGGACCTTCCATTTGTCTTGCTCTTCCTGGTGGTTCTGGCCTGGATATCTCCGTGGATGCTGATTCCGCCGATTGTGGCCATTTTGGCTGTGCTGCTGGTTTCTTTCTATGCCCAGGCGAGCCTTGAGAGTTTGACGATCAAAACGTTTCAGGCCGTATCGCAGCGCAATGCATTACTGGTTGAAACCCTGACGAATCTGGATGCAGTGAAGACGCTCAACGCACAAGGCGGTGTGCAGCGGCTGTGGGAAAGTGCCACTCAATACATTGCTTTTGTTGGCGGCAAGATCAAACTGATTTCTGCGGCCAACGTGAATTTTGTGCAGACCATGCAGCAACTGGTCACCGTAGCGGTGGTGATTATCGGTGTCTACCTGGTTCAGGCTACGGAGCTGTCGATGGGTGGGATCATTGCCGCGTCAATGATCTCCGGGCGGTGTATTGCTCCTTTGGGCCAGGTTGCGGGGCTGATGATGCAGTACCACAACGCCAAGACATCGCTGTCGTCGATCGACAACTACATGAAGATGCCTGTTGAACATGGCAAGGAGCGTGACTTTGTTTCACGTCCCGTACTGCATGGGGGCATTGAGTTTCGGAATGTGAGCTTTAGCTACCCCAAGTCTGATCAGCTTGCCTTAAGCGGCGTGAGCTTTGTGATCAAGCCTGGTGAAAAGGTGGGCGTGATCGGGCGCATCGGGTCTGGAAAAACAACGCTGGAAAAACTTATCTTGGGGCTGTACCAGCCGCAAGAGGGCGCGATCTTGATTGATGGCGTCGATGTACGGCAGATTGACCCCATAGATTTGCGCCGCTCGATTGGGCATGTGCCCCAAGACCCCATGCTTTTTTATGGCAGCCTCAAGCACAACTTGCTCGTTGGCGCACCTTATGCGACAGAAGCTGACATGCTGCATGCCGCGCGCATAGCTGGGGTAGATGAATTCGCAGCAGAGCACCCGCAGGGCTATGAAATGCCGATTGGCGAGCGGGGTGAGTCTTTATCTGGAGGGCAGCGCCAGTCCATTGCGGTGGCCCGGGCACTGATTCAGGACCCGCCCATCTTGTTGCTCGATGAACCCAGTAGCAACTTGGACAACCAGAGTGAGGCTTTGCTCAAGACCCGACTGAAAGAAAGCAGCGGTGACAAAACGATTGTCTTGGTCACACACCGAACTGCTTTGCTGGAGCTGGTTGACCGCCTGATTGTCATTGATGCCGGCAAAGTGGTCGCAGATGGAGCTAAGGAGCAGGTGATTGAGGCGCTGAAGTCAGGGCGTATTGCTCGTGCAGGAGGTCGCTCATGAACAAGCCCGAGACCAGTAAAAAAACATGGCGAGAGCGTTGGGAAAATTGGTTGCTGCAAGGTGACTCCCAGATGACGGGCCTGCAGCAAGATGATTTGATTGCAGATGCGCAATGGGCAGCCGGTCAGCAGCAAGCCAAGGGCTCACGCCTGCTGCTGTGGGGTGCACTGCTTGCTGTTGTGGTGTTGTTGATCTGGGCGTGTGTTGGCCACATTGACGAAGTTGTGCGCGGCCAAGGCAAAGTTGTGCCCTCTCGGCAGGTGCAGGTCATTCAAAGTCTGGATGGGGGCATCGTCGAGGAAATCTTGGTTCGACCGGGGGAGCACATCGAATTGGGGCAGGTGTTACTGCGCATTGACCCTACGCGTTTTACATCTTCATTGGGCGAAAGCAAGGCAGAAGTACTGGCACTGAAAGCCAAGGCTGCGCGTTTGGAGGCATTGGCTACAGGTGATGTCTTTAAGGTGCCAGAAGATGTGATGAGAGACGCCCCACAGATCGTGCAGATGGAGCGGCGTTTTTGGGAAACCAAAACTCAGGAGCTTGACACCACCATCAGTATTGCAAGAGATCAACTGAACCAGCGGCAGCAGGAGCTGCGGGAAACAGCTGCCAACCGTGATCAAGCCACATCCAGCTGCAGTTTGACGTCTGAAGAGCTGGCTGTAACCCGGCCATTACTCAAGAGCGGAGCGGTTTCCGAGGTTGATTTGCTGCGCTTGCAGCGTGATGTGGCTCGTTTTTGTGGCGAGGCCAAAGCGGCAGGTGCGCAAATTGGGCGTATCCAGGCAGCGATTCAGGAGGCGCAGCGCAAAGTGCAAGAAGCGGAGCTCAATGTGCGCAACCTGGCTCGCGTGGAGCTGTCAGAGACAAAGTCCAAACTTTCTACCTTGGAGCAAGGGCAGCTTGCGCTGGCAGATCGGGTCAAGCTGGCAGAAGTACGCTCTCCTGTGCGTGGAACAGTCAATACCTTGATGGTCAATACCGTCGGCGGTGTAGTCCAGCCTGGCAAAGACATCCTTGACATCGTGCCCATGGATGACAGTTTGCTGCTGGAGGTGCAGGTCAATCCCAAAGACATCGGATTTTTGCATTTTGGACAGAAAGCAGAGGTCAAATTTACGGCCTATGACTTCGCCATCTATGGAGGCTTGACCGGCAAGGTAGAGCAAATTGGAGCGAACACCATTACGGATGAACGGGGTAACTCGTACTACATCGTGAAGGTGCGAACGGACAAGGTGCATGTGGGAGATAACTCGCGCCCGATCATCCCAGGCATGCAGGCTGAAGTGCATGTTCTGACTGGGCGGCGCACGTTGATGCAGTACTTGCTGAAACCTATTTTGAGAGCCAAAGCGAATGCTTTGACCGAGCGTTGAGCTTGTCTTCTTTATGCATGTGAGGAAAAGATGCAAGTACAGCCTATTTTGATCGTGACGAGGGATGCTGGCCTGTGGGAAAGATGGCAACTTTTGTCAGAAGCAGGAAAGAAGCCGTATCGAGGCGTTGATTTACAAGACGTCTTGCACTGGAAGTCCATGGGCAATCACCTGGTGATTGTGGATATGGCGTTGCTCAAGCAATCCAATGCCCAAGATGGGTGGCAACAGTATTTCGATGGTTTGCGTGTGCTGGTGCTCAGCGCCCACATGAGTGACGCTGAAGGGCAGCTGGTGCTGGCAAAAGGTGCCTGCGGCTATGCGCATACGCATTTGTCAAATGACGCCTTGGTGCTGATTGTCAACAGCATCGATACAGGCGCAATCTGGCTGGGCCGCAGTCTCTTGCAGAGAATGCTGCAAGACATTGAGCAGCGCTTACCGGTGATCACCGAGAGTGACTGGGCTCGGTTGCTTTCAGTGCGAGAAAAAGAGGTGGCCCGACTTGCTTCGACCGGACACAGCAACGCAGAAATAGCACAGCAATTGCTGATCACCGAAAGAACCGTGCGTGCACATTTGTCTTCAGTATTTGAAAAATTGCATGTGGATGACCGTCTCAAGCTGGCGCTCAAAGTGCATGGCATACAGCGCTAGCTGCTGGCGCTGTTTGTAGGAGAAAGCAGCTGCCTGATTGTGCGAATTGAGCAGCTTTGATTGTCATCTTTTGAGGGCAAATCCATAAAGAGCAAGCCTAACCGTCCAAGCGGTTGATCTATTGGCTTTGCCGCCAATAGCTTTGCAAGTATCCATTTCCTAATATTTCTCCAAGGGCGGCGCTTTGGCGCCACTAGTGTTCACCTTTTGGAGAGATGTGATGGCAAATACTTCTGCATTGATTACCAAGTTGGAAGGTCAGGCCTGGGTTCGCAATAGTGATGGCAGCTTGCAGCCATTGCGTGTTGGAATGCGCATCCCCATTGATGCAGACATCGTCACAGCGGCAGGAAGCCAGCTGTCTCTTCAGGGTAATGAAGATGGTGTTCTTCAGATTGCAGCAGATCAGCAGCTCAAGCTGTCTGAGGATTTATTTCAAGCGGCAGAGCCGAGCGAAGCGGCCATCGCCAATCCGGTAGATGCAGATGTCAATGCATTAATCACAGCGTTGAATGATGGGCAAGACCCTCTGGCAGAGCTGGACCCTACAGCGGCGACGCTTTCTGGTGGTGAAGGTGCAGGCAGCACCTATGTGCGGCTTGCCAGTGTGATCGAACGGACCACACCCTTAGCGCTGCAATATCCTCGCTCCATTTCCGCTGGCACTGAAAACTTCATCTCTGGTGGGGTGGTAGCTCAAGATGATGAACCAGCCCCTCCAGCGCAGGCCAGCATCGGATCAGATGCCCAGACAGTCTATGAGGCAGGGCTGGGTAATGAAGCGACAAGCGAAACAAGCAGCGGCACTTTCAGCGTAAGTGCCAGCGATGGTATTGCCTCAATCACCATCGGTGGTGTGAGCTACTCACTGGCTCAACTCAAGGGCAATGTGGCACTACTGCCCCCTGTGAACACACCTGACGGCACGATCAAAATCACGGGCTTTGTCTCGGATGCTGGCAACCAAAATGGCACCGTCAGCTATGAATACACGCTCACGGCAGCTCAGGCGCATGCCAGCGGTGATGGCAATAACACACTGACTGACACCATTGCTGTGGGTGTGGTGGGTTCGGGCGGTGTGACTAGTACGGGCGAAATTGTTATCACCATCGTGGACGACGTGCCGGTGGTGACGCTGTCTGGAGCGGCGAGCGTGGTGGAAGGGGCAGCAGCCATCACCGGGGCGTGGAACCTGGCGGCAGGTGCCGATGGTGTGACACCGGCCAACTTCACGATCTCGATCGACGGAGGTGCTGCACAGACGGTGGCGTACGGCACGGGCATCAACACCGGCAAGGGCACGTTGACGATCAATGCCAACAACACATGGAGCTTTGTGCCCGCCAGTGGTCTGAACAACGCCGGCGGCGTGAATGTGAACTTCACACTCAGTGCCAAGGATGGCGACAACGACACCAGCAGCGCTACGCACACCATCTCGGTGACCGATGGTCCCGGCCCGGTGGTCTCGGGCCCCAACGGCGGGGTCATCACCCTGGCGCTGGATGACCAGAACCTGGCTGGCGGCAGTACGCCTGCCAACCCTGACTTTGCCCAAGATGCCATCACCTTTACGGCAGGCTCGGATGCGATTGCCTCGCTGAAGTT
>NZ_JACUZW010000008.1:0-34289 GCF_014851485.1 Comamonas sp. CMM02
GCGATAACGTGTCGATCACTGTGAAGCTGATTGCTCCTATCGCTATGGAAGAAGGTCTGCGCTTCGCTATCCGCGAAGGTGGCCGTACTGTTGGTGCCGGCGTTGTTGCCAAGATCATTGCTTAATTCTTAGCAAACTAGGAATTAACAATGTCCAAGCAAAAAATCCGTATCCGCCTGAAGGCTTTCGATTACAAGTTGATCGACCAGTCTGCAGCCGAAATCGTTGATACCGCCAAGCGTACTGGCGCGATCGTTAAGGGTCCTGTGCCATTGCCTACACGCATGAAGCGCTTCGACATCTTGCGTTCGCCCCACGTGAACAAGACTTCGCGTGACCAGCTGGAAATCCGCACTCACCAACGTCTGATGGACATTGTCGATCCTACCGACAAGACTGTTGACGCACTGATGAAGCTGGACCTGCCAGCCGGCGTAGACGTCGAAATCAAACTGCAATAAGAACGAACTGGCACTGTCCGCAGTGCCTTGTGAGGTCTTCTTTTAACGCGAACTTGCTTGAAAAAGCAGTTCGCGTTAAAATTTGGAGCTTCGCCAAATTAGGCGGAGTTTTATTAACCTTCTTTCGTGCACTTCGGTTATCCGATGGGGTGCAACGCTGGGCCAATTGCAGTTACAGCGGCGAAAGTTTTGGAGCAAACAAATGAGTCTGAGCAACTCCCTGGGGTTGCTGGGCCGCAAGGTGGGCATGATGCGTCTGTTCACTGATGATGGGGACGCAGTGCCTGTCACAGTGGTGGATGTTTCTAACAACCGAGTGACCCAGGTTAAAACCCAAGAGAACGATGGCTATGTGGCTTTGCAAGTCACTTTCGGTACACGCAAGGCTTCTCGCGTGACCAAGCCTGAAGCCGGCCACCTCGCTAAAGCGGGTGTGGAAGCCGGTGAAGTTACCCAAGAATTCCAAGTTACCGAAGAGATCGCTGCTAAGTACGCGGCAGGCGCAGCCTTGCCCGTGCTGGATCTGTTCAGTGTTGGCCAGAAGGTAGATGTGCAGGGCACTTCTATTGGTAAGGGCTTCGCTGGCACGATCAAGCGTCACAACTTTGGCGCACAGCGTAATTCCCACGGTAACAGCCGCTCGCACCGCGTGCCTGGCTCTATCGGTATGGCACAAGACCCAGGTCGCGTGTTCCCCGGTAAGCGCATGACAGGTCACATGGGCGTTGAGACCGTGACTACACAAAACCTGGATGTGGTTCGTATTGACGAAGCACGCCAACTGCTCTTGATCAAGGGCGCTATTCCCGGATCCAAGGGTGGATTCGTGTCTGTGCGTCCAGCTATCAAGGCTAAAGCTTCCAAAGGAGCGAACTAATGCAGCTCGAACTCCTGAATGAACAAGGCCAAGCCGCTTCGAAGATCGATGCGCCTGAAACCGTGTTTGACCGTGCATACAACGAAGACCTGATCCATCAGATCGTCACTGCCTACCGTGCCAATGGCCGTCAAGGTACACGCGCTCAGAAGGATCGTGAGCAAGTTCGTCACAGCACTGCCAAGCCTTTCAAGCAAAAGGGTACTGGCCGTGCACGTGCTGGTATGACTTCCTCGCCTCTGTGGCGTGGAGGCGGACGCACCTTCCCTAATCTGCCTGAAGAAAACTTCACGCAAAAGATTAACAAGAAGATGTACCGCGCTGGTATGGCTTCCATCTTGTCCCAGCTGGCCCGCGATGGTCGTCTGGCCGTGGTGGAATCGTTGACCGTTGACACTCCGAAGACCAAGGCTCTGGCTGACAAGTTCAAGTCCATGAACCTGCAAT
The DNA here is from genome assembly GCF_014851485.1 of Comamonas sp. CMM02. NCBI lineage: Bacteria > Pseudomonadati > Pseudomonadota > Betaproteobacteria > Burkholderiales > Comamonadaceae > Comamonas > Comamonas sp. CMM02. The sequence goes on from NZ_JACUZW010000008.1 coordinate 1,786, forward strand.
CGTCGGTGATGGTGATCACCGAGGAAATCGACGAGAACCTGTATCTGGCTTCGCGCAACCTGAAGAACGTGTTCTTGGTGGAACCCCGCTACGCAGATCCCGTTTCTCTGGTGCATTACAAGAAAGTACTCATCACTAAGGGTGCTATCGACAAACTCAAGGAGATGTTCGCATGAGCACACTCAAGTTTGACGAAGGTCGTCTGATGCAAGTGCTGGTCGCTCCTATCGTGTCCGAAAAGGCCACCATGGCAGCCGAGCAGTCCAACGCTGTGACGTTCAAAGTGCTGCAAAACGCTACCAAGCATGAAATCAAGGCCGCTGTGGAATTGATGTTCAAGGTTGAAGTGGCTGGCGTTTCTGTAGTGAACACCAAGGGCAAGACCAAGCGCTTTGGCAAGACCATTGGCCGTCGCGACAACATTCGCAAGGCTTATGTTCGCCTGAAGCCCGGTCAAGAGCTGAACCTGTCCGGGGAGGCTGCTTAATCATGGCTGTTATCAAACTTAAACCTACTTCGCCCGGCCGCCGTGGTGCAGTTAAGGTAACTCGTGACCACCTGTTCAAAGGCCCAGGTTTCGCTCCTCTGTTGGAAGCGCAATCGGAAAAAGCCGGTCGTAACAACAACGGTCACATCACAACACGCCACAAGGGCGGTGGTCACAAGCACCACTACCGTGTGGTTGACTTCAAGCGCAACAAGGACGGCATCCCCGCCAAGGTTGAGCGCATTGAGTACGACCCTAACCGCTCTGCGCACATCGCTTTGGTGTGCTACGCCGACGGCGAGCGTCGCTACATCATTGCTCCTCGCAACCTGGCCGTTGGCGCCAGCATTGTGAGCGGCTCTGAAGCACCGATTCGCGTGGGTAACACCTTGCCTATCCGCAACATCCCTGTGGGTTCGACCATCCACTGTATCGAACTGCAACCTGCAGGCGGCGCGCAAATCGCCCGCTCCGCTGGTGCGTCCGCTACATTGCTGGCTCGCGAAGGCGTCTACGCTCAAGTGCGTATGCGTTCTGGCGAAGTGCGCAAAATTCATATCGAATGCCGCGCAACCATCGGTGAAGTTGCCAACGAAGAACACAGCCTGCGCCGTTACGGTAAGGCCGGTGTGAAGCGTTGGATGGGTATTCGTCCTACCGTCCGCGGTACTGCAATGAACCCAATCGATCACCCGCACGGTGGTGGTGAAGGTAAGACAGGCGAAGGCCGTCACGCAGTTGACCCATGGGGTAACCTGACGAAGGGCTACCGTACCCGTAACAACAAGCGCACACAAAGCATGATTGTGTCGCGTCGTAAAAAGTAAGGGGTAGCAAATGACTCGTTCTCTTAAAAAGGGTCCGTTTGTTGACCATCACTTGGTTGCTAAGGTTGAAAAAGCCGTCGCTACCAAGGACAAGAAGCCAGTTAAGACATGGTCGCGTCGCTCCATGGTTCTGCCTGATTTCATCGGTCTGACCATCGCTGTGCACAACGGCAAGCAGCACGTGCCTGTCTACATCACCGACCAAATGGTAGGTCACAAGTTGGGCGAATTCGCTCTGACTCGTACCTTCAAGGGTCACCCCGCCGACAAGAAGGCCAAGAAGTAAGGAACGACCATGTCTGAAACACGTGCAGTCCTCCGTGGCGTCCGCTTGTCGGTTGACAAGGGTCGCCTCGTCGCGGATCTGATCCGCGGCAAGAAGGTGGATCAAGCTCTGAACATCTTGACTTTCACGCAGAAAAAAGCTGCTGTGATCGTCAAGAAGGTTCTGGAATCCGCAATCGCCAACGCTGAGCACAATGACGGCGCCGATATCGACGAATTGAAGGTCAAGACCATCTACGTTGAACAAGGCACGACGCTCAAGCGCTTCACAGCGCGCGCCAAGGGTCGCGGCAATCGCATCAGCAAGCCTACATGTCACATTTATGTGACAGTCGGTAACTGAGGCCAAAAGGAAGAATATGGGACAGAAAATCCATCCTACCGGCTTCCGCCTTGCTGTAAGCCGTAACTGGGCTAGCCGTTGGTACGCTAGCAACCGTGACTTCGCCGGCATGCTGGCTGAAGACATCAAGGTTCGCGAGTACCTGAAGGCTAAGTTGAAGAACGCTGCTGTGGCACGCGTGGTGATCGAGCGTCCTGCAAAGAACGCCCGCATCACAATCTACTCGGCCCGTCCTGGTGTTGTGATTGGCAAGAAGGGTGAAGACATTGAGGCCTTGAAGAAGGAACTCACTGCTCGCCTGGGTGTGCCAGTTGCTGTGAACATCGAAGAAGTGCGCAAGCCTGAAATCGATGCCAAGCTGATCGCCGACTCCATCTGCCAGCAGCTGGAAAAGCGCATCATGTTCCGTCGCGCAATGAAGCGTGCGATGCAGAACGCCATGCGTCTGGGTGCTCAAGGCATCAAGATCATGTCGTCCGGTCGTCTGAACGGTATCGAAATCGCCCGTACTGAGTGGTACCGCGAAGGCCGCGTGCCATTGCACACTCTGCGTGCTGATATCGACTACGGCTTCTCCGAAGCTAAGACCACCTACGGCATCATCGGCGTGAAGGTTTGGGTTTACAAGGGTGATACCTTGGGCCGTAACGACCTGCCCGCAGTTGAGACTCCCCGTCCTGATGACGAGCGTCGTCCACGTGGCCCCCGCCGCGATGGTCGTCGTGACGGCGCAGGTCGTGGTGCCCGCCGCCCCACAGGCGGTAACGCAGCTCCCGCTGACGGCAGCGACAAGCCAGCCGGCGCAGGCGCTGACTCCGTTAAGCGCGTTCGCAAGACTGACGCGCCCGCTACAGCAGCGGACGGTAAAGGAGAATAAACATGCTGCAACCTGCACGCCGTAAGTTCCGTAAGGAACACAAGGGCCGCAATACCGGTATCGCTACACGTGGCAACGCAGTTGCTTTCGGCGATTTCGGTCTGAAGTCTACCGACCGTGGTCGTCTGACAGCTCGCCAGCTGGAAGCCGCTCGTCGTGCGATTTCGCGTCACGTTAAGCGTGGCGGCCGTATCTGGATTCGTGTGTTCCCCGATAAGCCAATTTCCACTAAGCCTGCTGAAGTGCGTATGGGTAATGGTAAGGGTAACCCCGAGTACTACGTTGCCGAAATCCAGCCCGGCAAGATCATCTACGAAATCGTGGGTGTGTCTGAAGAGCTGGCCCGTGAAGCGTTCCGCTTGGCTGCTGCAAAGCTGCCTCTGCGCACAACCTTCGTTGCCCGTCACATTGGTGAATAAGGAGAGATCACATGACTAAAGCTGCTGAACTCCGCCAAAAAGACGTGGCCGCTGTGGAAGCTGAAGTGAAGTCCTTGCAAAAGGCTCACTTCGGTCTGCGTATGCAAAAGGCCACGCAACAACTTGGCAACACTGCCACGCTCAAGGCTACACGCCGCGACGTAGCTCGTGCCAAGACCATTCTTGCTGAAAAGCAAGCCGCCAAGTAAGGAGCCGACATGACGGAAGCTAAAACATCCCTCAAGCGCACCTTGGTTGGCAAGGTGGTAAGCGACAAGCGCGCTAAGACAGTAACCGTAATGGTGGAGCGTAGCGTTATGCACCCCCTGTACGGCAAGATCGTGGTTAAGTCCTCGAAGTACCACGCTCACGACGAGCAAGGTGAATTCAAGATGGGCGATACCATCGAAATCACCGAAAGCCGTCCGCTGTCCAAGACCAAGAACTGGGTTGCAACCCGCTTGGTGCAAAAGGCTGCTCTGGTTTAAGCGTTCAACCGCTTTGACTGCATAGTCTTAAAAAGCGACCCACAATGTGGGTCGCTTTTTTGTTTTCTGCCCTGTCCCCATGCGTTTTGCAGCGGGGATACAAGCAAGGCAATTTCTCGTTAATTGAAAGACACACATGATCAAAGTTGGAGACACACTGCCCGCAGTGAAGCTGATGGAATACGTGGAAGTGGAAGGCAATGGCTGCAGCATTGGCCCCAACCCCGTAGAGCTGCCACAAGCGTTGGCTGGCAAGACCATTGCGCTGTTTGCAGTGCCCGGTGCCTTTACTCCTACGTGCTCGGCGCAGCATCTGCCTGGCTATATCGAGCAAGCAGACGCTTTCAAGGCTGCTGGTGTGGATGAAATCTGGTGCGTGGCCGTGAACGATGCCTTTGTCATGGGCGCCTGGGGCCGTGATCAAAAAGCAACCGGCAAGGTTCGCATGATTGCCGACGGTGATGCCGCTTTGGCCAAGTCGCTGGGTCTGACTTTGGATTTGAATGGCAAGGGGCTGGGTCTGCGCAGCAACCGTTACTCCATGCTGATCAAAGATGGCAAAGTCGTCACTTTGAATGTGGAAGGCCCTGGCAAGTTTGACGTCTCTGATGCCAATACCTTGCTGGAGCAAGCCAAGGCTTAAGCTTGCGTATTACGTAAGCACATTAAGAAAGCGCTGCAGTTGCAGCGCTTTTTATTTGGGCTAATCGCTCGGACCTTCACGTTTGGGTAGGGGGGCAGCGAGAGCACCATGCTCGGGTCTCCATCGCCCTGTTTGCAGTACCTGTGCCACTCCGCGCGAGCGCGCTTCTTGCTCCACGGTATTGCGCCAGTTGTTGAGCTCTTGGCTGCGCATATCACTGCTTTGCGCCTGTAAAACGGTACGCAGACACTGCATCAGGCGCTGGACCATGGCGGAAGGTTGCGCGCCCGGCCTCATCCAGCGGTAGCCGGCAGAGGCTTCGGCCCCTAAGTGAGTAGAAAACCGTTTCAGCTCAATCGGGGATGCTGAGCGCATGAGGTCAAAAACTTCAGAGGCATGGGGCTTGGCAGGCAGCAGGGCTTGCACTAGCTCGGGGTGCTGCACCAAAAGCCGTACCAAGAGTGCCAGTGAGGGATCACTGACTGGCTCCTCGGGTGCGTTGCGCACCATGTCTGTCCAGCGCGTGATGGACAGGTTCAGCAGCCAGATCGTGTCGTGTGTACTCAGGCCAAAAGCTAGACGCAACGTTTCCAGGTCACGCCCAATGACGGGGCGGTTGGATGGAATCAGACTGGATTGGAGCATGCACAAAGCCTTGAGATTTTCAGTCAGGATGCATGCGTGAGCCGCCGCAGATGTTGGCATCTGTGCATGGCATTAGAAAATATTGGCTTTGAGGTAGTGCGCCCCGGGGATGGGGTTGTAGTAGTACGGCTCAATGCTTTCAAAGCCCAGGTCAGTGTACAAGTTGCGCGCGGCTTCCATGTCATCCAGAGTGTCGAGCAGCACGCTGGCATAGCCCGCTTGACGGGCTGCATCCAGTGTGGCTTCGGCAAGCTGACGGCCCAGGCCAAAACCGCGAAAGGCTTTGCGCACATACAGGCGCTTCATTTCAGCAGCGTTGGCTGTGTCAGCGCTATCCAGTGGCCGCAGGGCGCAGCAACCTGCCAGCGAGCTGTCAACGTACGCGAGCAAAATCACACCGCGAGGGGATGCGTAGTCACCGGGAAGGTGAGCAAGCTCATGCGCAAAATTTTGAAAAGCCAGATCAAGCCCCAGGCTGTCTGCGTATTCGCTAAACAGCTGGGATGCGCTGGTCATCTCCTGGGCGGTGGTGGCAGTTTCTATGGCCACACAGTGCTGGTCCACGGTCAAAACAGGGGTGCTTTAGTTGGAAGAAACAAGTCCACAGTGTAGCCACACAGGGGCAGCAGGGACATAGGGTTAGAACGTGGCCCGCGTCCACACCCAATAGGCCATCACAGCGCAAGCTGCTGCAAAGAATAATGCGGGCAGCACAGCGGCCCAGCCATCGCGGCTGGCAGGCAAGTCTTGTGGCTGATTGAGCTTGTCACCGTGCAGCATGGCTGCAACCAATGGCTTGCGTTTGACGATGCGGTAAAAAACCAGCGCGACAACGTGTAAACCCAAGATGGCATACACCAGCCATTGGCCCCAGCCTTTATGCCAGACGCTGGCCCACGCAATGGTGTCACCCGAGACGTAGCGTACCAAAGAGCCTGCAAAAGCAATTTCATCATCGCTGACCAGCCCTGTGCCCACTTGCATGCCCAAAATGAGCAGCATGGCGATGACCGAGAGTGCCCCGAGCGGGTTGTGGCCAGCGTTGTCTGCAGGTGTGCCTTGGCCTTGGAGATAGCGCACCAAGCGCGCCGGGCTGGGGATGAAAGTGGTAAAGCGTGACCAGTAGCCACCCGAAAAGCCCCAGATGATGCGAAATAGCAGCAAAGCCAGCACAGCATGGCCTAGACGCAAGTGCCACTCCATGGCGTTGCCGCCGATTTGGGCGGTGATAATCAAGGCGGTGGTGCACAAAGCCAGCAACCAGTGAAAGAGGCGGGTGGGCAGATCCCAGATGCGCAGGCGAGGGGTGGTGCGAATACTCATGCGGTGACTGTACGGGGTGAAGGGTGGCAGTTGCTGCGGAGCGTCAAAAAAATGTCAATGGCTTGGGCAACTGCGCTGGCACAACGACAATCCCTGTGGATTGCTCGATTATGTCGGTCTGTTTCATCACAAAAAAAGGAAGTTCCCACGTGTCATACAAAACCTTGTCTACGCTTGCTTTGGCCTTGTCGGCTGCTTTGATGGGTGTTTCGGCTTCTGCCGATACGTTGAAGTTTGGCAAGACAGAAGATGCCATCAAGTACCGTCAAAACGCCTTGTTCGTCATGAGTCAGCATTTTGGCTCGCTAGGTGCTATGGCCAATGGCCGCGCGGAATTCAACGCCGATCTGGCCAAGCAAAACGGTGCGGTGCTGCAAACGTTGGCCGCCTTGCCTTGGCAGGCGTTTGGGGAAGGCACCGAGGGCGGCAAGAGCAAGCCCGAAATCTGGAAAGAAAAGACCAAGTTTGACGACCATGCCAACAAGTTCGTGGCAGAAGCCGGCAAGCTGGGCGCCGCCGCAAAGACTGGCGATCTGGCGCAGCTGAAAGCCGCTTTCGGCCCTGCAGCGCAAACTTGCAAGGCTTGCCACGACGTTTTTCGCAACCGTTGATTGCGGAAGTTGCCCAAGCCAGGACCTGTAAGGCACTGGCATAAAAAAGAGCTACCAGCGCTGGCAGCTCTTTTTATTGCACTGTGGCTTGCTTAAGCCTGTGCAAGGAGTTTTTCGATCAGCTTGTGCAGCTCTTCAAAATTGGGCTGACCAATATAGGTCTTCACAATTTCACCTTGTTTGTTGACGATGTAGGTAGTGGGGGTCAGCTTCACATCGCCCCAGGCCTTGGCCACGGCACCTGTGTTGTCCAGCGCCACGTTAAATGGCAGCTGGCGCGATTGGGCAAAGTTCACAACGTAGCTCGGCGGGTCGTAGCTCATGGCTATGGCCAGCGTGTCAAAACCCTGGTCTTTGTACTTGTTATGGGTGGCGATGATTTCGGGCATTTCTGCCACGCAGGTCACGCAGCTGGTAGCCCAGAAATTGACCAGGGTGACCTTGCCTTTGAGGTCATTGGTGCTTTTGCTGGAGCCATCGAGCAGCACAAAATTGGACTGCGGTGCGGTTTGCGCGCTGTCGCTCAAAAAGACATAGCCGCCCACGCTTGCGAAAGCTGCAAGCACCACGCCTGCCACGATGTGTTTGATTGCCATAGCCTCTATTGTGCCCAGTTGAGATAAATGTAGCTGGGCAAGCCCGAGCATTGTTCTAAACGATGGAGTGAAATAAGCGGGGAAAGTTCGCTATCCAGTTTGGGGCATGACTGCCGATAATACAGATATGAGCAAAATCCAAACCCTGATGCGTTGCGCAATGGCTGTTGCCACTGCGGTGGTGTTGACCGCCTGCGGCGAACAGGGGCCGCAACTGACGTGGCAACCCGTGTCGCTGCAAGATGCCAATTTGGAGATGAAGTTTCCCTGCGATCCGCAGTTTGCGCGCACGCCGGTGGATTTTGGAATGGAAATGGGCAGCGTGCCTGTCAACATGATGGGCTGTGACGCGGTGGACTCCACGTTCGCGCTATCGCACTGGCTGCTCGAAGATGGCAAGCAGGCGGACGACGCGCTGGCATTTTGGGAAGCCGCTGTGCTCTCGCGGCTGCAGGCCGTGGATGGCAAAGACGACAAAAGTGGCGCTCCCTTTGTGCCTCAAGGCGCTATGGATTTGCCACGATCCATCCGCGCGACGGTGCAAGGCATTGGCCCCGCCGGGTGGACGGTGACCACCCATGGCGTGTGGTTTGCGCGCAAGGAAGGCGACAAAGCCCGCATTTTTCATGCGGTGGTGTATGCACCCAAACCCGCGCACGAAGCGGCAGGTACTTTTTTCAAAAGCATTGCACTGAAATAAAGAGCGCTGGTGTGTGTGGCTGACTGCCATGCAGGCCTATGCTGCAGGTGCAAATACAGTGCTGCGCGCCATAATGGCGATGAAAAGATACCTATGACTACGACTGCCAACCACATTCTGTTAATTGCCCATGCACCTTTGGCGGAAGCCTTGCGCGAGTGTGCGCTGCACGTGTTTGCAGACTGTGAGGACGATGTCAGTGTGCTGGATGTGCCTCCCAACGAAAACCCTGAAACCACGCTGCAAGTTGCGCGGGTGCTGCTGGCCCAAAGTGGCGCTGAGCGCACGCTGGTGCTGTCAGATGTGTTTGGGGCCACACCCAGCAATGTGGCGCACCGTTTGGTAGAAGGCAGCGCTGCGCGTTTGTTGGTGGGGGTGAACTTGCCCATGCTGCTGCGCGCACTGTGCTATCGCCATGAACCATTGGAGCAGCAAGCCGCTCGCGCATTGGCCGGTGGCCAGCAAGGCATGCTGCAAGTGGGGTGCGGCAATGCGCCCCAAAACCAGACTTCCCGGAAAGAACATGGTCAAGACAGAGATCACCATCAGCAATAAATTGGGTTTGCATGCACGCGCGTCTGCCAAGTTGACCAAGCTGGCAGGCAGTTTTCCGTGTGAAGTGTGGATGAGCAAGGGCGAGCGGCGCATTAACGCCAAAAGCATCATGGGCGTCATGATGCTGGCTGCGGGTGTGGGCTCGGTGGTAGAGCTGGAAACCGACGGAGACCAAGAGCAAGAAGCGCTAGATGCTTTGGTGGCACTCATCAACGATAAGTTTGGTGAAGGCCAGTAAAGCTGTCGCGCAGACTTGAGTCTGCCGTCTTTCCCTTCATCAAGACTTGCATTCGGCGCGGCACAAAGCCGAAAAGGACAAAGGCATGACATTTGCCATCCATGGATTGCCGGTTTCACGCGGCATAGCGATTGGCCGTGCGGTGGTGGTTGCAGCCAGTCGCGTAGAGGTTCGCCACTATTTCATCGAAGCCTCGCAGGTGGCCACCGAGCTGGCGCGCGCACGCAAGGCGCGCGATGCCGTGATCGATGAGCTGCAGCGCCTGGTCAGCGACTTGCCCGAGGATGTGCCGGGGGAATTGGCCGCCTTGCTGGAGGTGCACCTCATGCTGCTGCAAGACGAAATACTGACTTCGGGCGTGCGCCACTGGATTGCCGAGCGGCTGTACAACGCCGAGTGGGCGCTGGTAACGCAGCTGGAGCAAATCTCGCGTCAGTTCGATGAGATGGAAGACCCTTACCTGCGCGAGCGCAAAGCCGATCTGGAGCAGGTGGTGGACCGCATCTTGCGGCATATGCGTGGCATTGCAGCCAGCCCGGTGTCGCAACCACCAGCGGTGGCACAAGACGGCATGCAGCCGGTGCTGGAAGGCATGGCCGATGCGCCCCTGGTGCTGGTGGCGCAAGACCTGTCGCCTGCGGACATGCTGCAATTTAAGCGCAGCGTGTTTACCGGGTTTGTCACGGCCGTCGGGGGCAAGACAAGCCACACGGCCATTGTGGCGCGCAGTATGGATATTCCGGCTGTTGTCGGGGCACGCGCTGCCAGCCAGCTGATTCGCCAGGATGACTGGATCATCATCGACGGCAACGCTGGCATTGTGCTGGTCGATCCTTCACCGATCGTGCTGGAGGAATACCGCTTTCGCCAGCGTCAAGACGTGCTGGAGCGCCAGCGTCTGGCCAGGCTGCGGCATACGCCTTCGGTCACTTTGGACGGGCAGAAGATTGAGCTGCTGGCCAACATTGAACAACCGGACGATGCTGCCGCTGCCGTGCATGCAGGCGCCGTGGGTGTAGGCCTGTTTCGCAGCGAATTTTTGTTCATGGGCCGGGAGGGAAAACTGCCCGGTGAAGAAGAGCAGTTTGCCGCCTACAAGGCAGCGGTAGATGGCATGCAAGGCTTGCCCGTGACCATTCGCACTGTAGATGTCGGGGCAGACAAGCCACTGGACAAGAAAAGCTCTAAAGATGCATCGCTCAACCCTGCGCTGGGTTTAAGGGCCATCCGCTGGAGCTTGGCAGAACCGGCCATGTTTCGCACCCAGTTGCGTGCCATTTTGCGGGCTGCTGCTTTTGGCCGAGTGCACTTGCTGTTTCCCATGGTGTCGCACTTGCACGAGGTGCACAGCATCGTGGCCCAGGTCAAACTGGCGCAGGCCGAGCTAGATGCTCGTGGCGCAGCTTACGGCATGGTGCAGTTGGGCGCGATGATTGAGATTCCCGCTGCCGCCATCATGGTGCGCAGTCTGCTCAAGCACTTTGATTTTGTCTCGATCGGCACCAATGATTTGATCCAGTACACGCTGGCGATTGATCGTGCCGATGAAGCTGTGGCGCATTTGTATGACCCGCTGCACCCTGCCGTACTGGGTTTGGTGGCGCAGGTGATTGAAGCGGCCAACGACATGGGCAAGCAAGTGTGCGTGTGCGGAGAGATGGCCGGTGACGCGGGCATGACGCGCCTTTTACTGGGGCTGGGGCTGCGCAGCTTTTCCATGCACCCGGCGCAGATATTGAGCGTTAAGCAAGAAGTGCTGCGTGCCGATACGCGCAAACTGCAGCCCTGGGCCCAGCAGGTGCTGTGCGCCGATGCACCGGCGGCCATGCTCGAAGATGTGGGTAAATAACCGTTGGTCGGGCGATGACCTTGTTTGCGAAGAAACTATTTGCGATTAATTCTCATTCAGTGTTATAGTTCACTCACTGAGTCCGCTAGACATTCTCTGGTGGGGAAGCTCCAAGGACTGCAGTGGTTTTAAGTTTCATCGTGGGGCGACAAGCAGGCCTGTAAAGCCTGTAAGTCGTTTTTTGCCAGCCAGCGGATTGCCCGGTTAGCCACGCATTTTTTCTTGCGATGCAACGTCAGGTACACAAAATGAGAGCTATTAGCGCATAAGACCAGGCGCTTTCAAGTATGAATGACTTGTAAAGCAAGGCTTGATCAGCGGTAGTAGCTACAAAAAAAGCAACCTTTGGGTTGCTTTTTTTGTGGGCAGCGTGCTTTAAACGCCGGCTGCGTGGGCTTGCTCGTCGGCGTGGTAGCTGGAGCGCACCATGGCGCCTACGGCTGCATGCGTGAAGCCCATTTTGTAGGCTTCTTCTTCAAACATCTTGAACGTGTCGGGGTGTACGTAGCGACGCACTGGCAGATGGCTGTTGGTGGGCGAGAGATACTGACCAATTGTCAGCATCTCGATGTCGTGCGCACGCATGTCGCGCATGATTTGCAAGATTTCTTCGTCGGTCTCGCCCAAGCCCACCATGATGCCGCTCTTGGTGGGAACGTTGGGGTGCAGTGCCTTGAACTTTTTCAGTAAATTGAGCGAGAACAGGTAGTCCGAGCCGGGGCGCGCTTCCTTGTACAGGCGGGGCGCTGTTTCCAGGTTGTGGTTCATCACATCGGGCGGGGCTGCCTTCAAAATCTCGAGGGCGCGGTCATCGCGGCCGCGGAAGTCAGGCACCAAAATTTCAATTTGCGTCAGGGGCGACAGCGCGCGAATTTGCTGGATGCATTCCACAAAGTGGCCAGAGCCGCCGTCCCGCAGATCATCGCGGTCCACGCTGGTGATCACTACATATTTCAGGCGCAGGCGGGCAATGGTCTCAGCCAGCTTGCGCGGCTCGTCCACATCCAGCGGGTCAGGGCGGCCATGCCCCACGTCGCAAAACGGGCAGCGACGCGTGCACTTGTCACCCATGATCATGAACGTGGCCGTACCTTTGCCAAAGCACTCGCCAATGTTGGGGCATGACGCTTCTTCGCAAACGGTGTGCAGCTTTTGCTCGCGCAGGATGTCTTTGATTTCGTAAAAGCGCGTGGTGGGGCTACCCGCTTTGACGCGGATCCAGTCCGGCTTTTTCAGCGTTGGCGCGTGCTCAACCTTCACGGGAATGCGTGAAAGTTTGGCGGCCGCCTTTTGTTTGGCCAAGGGGTTGTAGTTTTCGGCGGACTGCGCTTCGCGCACGACTTCGTTGCTGCTCATGGTGTAGGTCTCAGGGCGCGAGGCGGGTGATCAGCTGGTTGCCGAACACTTGAGCCACCTCGTTCCAGGTTGTCTGGACGCCAATTGTAGAAAGATCAACAGTTGCCATCTCTGTATAACCGCAAGGGTTGATACGGCGGTAAGGCTCCAGGTCCATGGCCACGTTCAGTGCCACCCCGTGGTAAGTGCAGTGGCGGCTGACTTTGATGCCCAAGGCCGCAATCTTGCCCAAACCTGTGAAGTCTGGCTGCGGGGCGGGGTTACTGGCGTCACGGTGCTGCGGGCGCTGCGCCAGCATGGCATGGCTGCGTGGGTCGTCCAGTCGCACATAGATGCCTGGGGCGCCACCTACGCGGTGACCTGTGATGCCGTAGTGCGCCAAGGTGCGGATCACAGCTTCTTCCAGGCGGTAAACGTACTCTTTAACGAAATAACCCCTGCGCTGCAGATCAAGCAGCGGATACGCCACCACCTGCCCAGGCCCGTGGTACGTCACCTGGCCGCCACGGTTGGTAGAGACGACCGGAATGTTGCCTGGCACCAAAACATGCTCGGCTTTGCCTGCCAAGCCTTGTGTGAATGTGGGGCTGTGCTCACACAGCCATAACGCGTCAGCAGTAGATGCATCGCGGCTGGCGGTGAAGGTCTGCATGGCCGTGTTGCAGGCGGTGTAGTCCACACGCCCGAGCAGCCGGGCGTCCATAGCCGGTGGGGGCAACTCGTTCAAAGAACAACCTTCACCATGGGGTGGCTGGTCAACGCACGGTAGAGGTTGTCCAGCTGTTCACGGCTGGTGGCGGTCACGGTAATGGTGACGCCCAGATATTTGCCGGTGCTGCTGGGGCGCAGCTCCACCGTAGCTGCATCAAAGAAAGGGTCAAACTCTTTGGCGACCTGGGTGATGGCATGAACAAAATCATCCGCATGCAAACCCATAACCTTGATAGGAAACAGGCTGGGGTATTCGATCAGTGAGTCCTTGCGCGGATCGGTGCTAGCGGAAGTGTCGGTCATGGTGATGATGGGGTTGGAAGCAAAGGGTTTTGCTTGGTACGTCGGTCATTGTGCGCTATGGTTGCGCCGCTGGTCTCAGGACGGAATAAACAGTCCTAAATGCCATTCTTTGAGGCTGCGCAATAGGGTAAGCCCACGATCTTGTTGGCATCTGGATACATGCCTGCGAAAATTGTCCGTGAAAACCCCCGAACGATGTCGGAGGTAGCCGGTTCAAAACGGGTTTCTACGTATAATCAGAGGCTTTGTAAAAATTCCGATTGAGTTTTGGCTCGTGAACACATGAAACATCAAGCCCCTGAATCGGAATTTGAGGACGAAGAGCCGCAAATCAAGCCCCTGACGCCTGAAGAGGCAGCAGAGTGGCGCAAACGGCAGCCCAAGATGTCCATGTGGCGTGTTTTGGCTGTGCAAGCACTGGTAGGTGTTGTGGTTGCGCTGGTAGCTTGGTGGTTTGTGGGTCGTGCCGCTGGATGGTCTGCCGCTTATGGTGCGCTGGCTATCGTGCTGCCCGCTGCGTTGTTTGCCCGAGGTGTCGCGCGCAACAGTGGTCGTGCAGCAAATGCGCCGGGTGCGATCGCAAGGCTTTTTGCCTGGGAATTTGTCAAGCTGGTGCTGTGCATTGCCATGTTGGCGGCAGCACCTGGTTTGGTGCCAAACCTGCATTGGCTGGCGTTGCTGGCAGGAATGGTTGTAACGATGAAAACGTACTGGCTGGTCTTGCTTGCAGGGCGAGCCAGTGTCCGAAAAACCGATTGATATTGAGAGAAGAGTTCACAGATGGCAGCCGACGCGCACGCTCCAACAGCAAGTGAATACATTGTTCACCACTTGCAGCACCTGCAAAATATCAAGCAGAACTCCATCATCGACTTCTCGGTGGTGAACCTTGACTCCGTGGTGGTTAGCTTTATCTGCGGCGCGATCGGTTTGTTCGTGTTGTGGCTGGCCGCTCGCAAGGCAACGTCTGGCGTGCCAGGCCGTTTTCAGGCTGCAGTCGAAATGCTGGTCGAAATGGTGGACAACCAGGCCAAGGCCAACATTCACAGCGCTGAATCGCGCAAGTTCATTGCGCCTTTGGCGCTGACCGTGTTTGTCTGGATTTTCCTGATGAACGCCATGGACTTGTTGCCCGTCGATTTGCTGCCTTTGTTGTGGCAAACCGCCCAAGGCGATTCGCACGCTTACCTGCGTGTTGTGCCTACCGCTGACTTGTCGACAACACTGGGCCTGTCCACCGGTGTGCTGCTGCTGTGCTTCTACTACAGCGTAAAGATCAAGGGTGCAGGTGGCTGGGCCCACGAACTGGTGACAGCACCTTTCGGTACTTCCAAGAATCCTGTCTTCGCTCTGATTTTGGGCGTGATTAATCTGCTGATGCAGATCATTGAATATGTTGCCAAGACTGTCTCGCATGGCATGCGACTGTTCGGCAATATGTACGCTGGTGAGTTGGTGTTCTGCCTGATTGCCCTGATGGGTGGCGCGGCTGCCATGTCTCTCTCTGGTGTGTTGCTCCCTGTGGGGCACATCATTGCAGGCTCTATCTGGGCGATCTTCCATATTTTGATCATCACCCTGCAGGCCTTCATTTTCATGATGCTGACGCTGATTTATCTCGGCCAGGCGCATGAAGCCCACTGACCTTCCCCTTTCAACTTCAACTTTCCTTTAATCTCTAGGAGTCATCATGGAAAACATTCTCGGTCTCGTCGCTCTGGCTTGTGGTTTGATCGTTGGTCTGGGTGCTATCGGCGCTTCGATCGGTATTGCTCTGATGGGCGGCAAGTTCCTGGAAGCCTCGGCTCGCCAGCCTGAGCTGATCAACGAACTGCAAACCAAGATGTTCATCTTGGCCGGTCTGATTGACGCTGCTTTCCTGATCGGTGTTGCTATCGCTCTGCTGTTCGCTTTCGCCAATCCCTTCGTACTGGCCTAAGCTCCGATCAACGCCCTAGAAAGAAAGGTGTTGCCGTGAGTATTAACGCGACCCTGTTCGTTCAGTGCATCGTCTTCCTGATCTTGGTGCTGTTCACGATGAAATTCGTGTGGCCCCCGATTGCGAAGGCCTTGGATGAGCGAGCCCAGAAAATCGCCGATGGCCTCGCTGCTGCCGACAAGGCCAAGTCCGAGCTGAGCGCTGCTAACAAGCGCGTTGAGCAGGAACTGAGCCAGACGCGCAACGAGACAGCATCGCGGCTTGCGGACGCCGATCGCCGCGCCCAGGCCATCGTTGAAGAAGCCAAGGCCCGCGCGACAGAAGAAGGCAACAAGATTGTTGCTGCTGCCCGCGCCGAAGCTGAACAGCAAGCTATTGCTGCCCGTGAAGCGTTGCGTGAGCAAGTGGCTGCATTGGCTGTCAAGGGCGCTGAGCAAATCCTCCGCAAGGAAGTGAATGCCAGCGTCCACGCTGATCTGCTCAGCCGCCTGAAGACAGAGCTGTAAGGAAGCAACATGGCAGAACTCGCCACCATTGCCCGCCCTTATGCTGAAGCATTGTTCAAGGCCAGCTCCGTCCCCGGTGTTGACTTGAACAGCACTGTCGCTTGGGTGGAGGAATTGGCGGCGATTGCCGCTAATCCGCAATTGCGTCAACTGGCCGACAGCCCCAAGGTGACGGTCGAGCAAGTGCTCGGCGTCATCACTGGCGTGGCCCGTTCGGCTTTGCCCGATGCCGCTCGCAACTTCCTGCGCGTCATCATCGAAAACGGTCGTCTGGACGCACTGCCCGAAGTGGCTGTGCAGTTCCGCGGCATCGTTAACCGCCTCAATGGCTCGTCCGATGCTGTTGTTGTCAGCGCTTTCCCGATTGAGGAAGCCGCACTGAACGACATCAGCACAGCGCTGGAAAAGCGTTTCGGTCGCAAGCTGAACCTGTCTGTCGAGATCGATGCATCTTTGATTGGCGGCGTTCGTGTGGTGGTGGGCGACGAGGTGCTGGACACCTCCGTTAAGGCTCGTCTGGAACAAATGAAAGCGGCCCTCACTGCGTAAGCAGATTGAGGTCTCGGCTAACCAAAAGAAAGAAGGAAAGAGTCATGCAACTCAATCCCGCAGAAATTTCTGAACTGATTAAGAGCCGCATCGAAGGGCTGGAAGCTAATGCCGATATCCGTAACCAAGGCACGGTCGTGTCGGTTACGGACGGTATCGTGCGCGTGCACGGCTTGTCGGACGTGATGCAAGGCGAAATGTTGGAATTCCCCGCTTCGGCAGATGGCCAGCCCTCGTTCGGCTTGGCACTGAACCTGGAGCGTGATTCCGTCGGTGCAGTGATCTTGGGTGAGTACACCCACATCGCTGAAGGTGACACTGTCAAGTGCACCGGTCGTATCCTGGAAGTGCCCGTGGGCCCCGAACTGATCGGCCGCGTGGTGAATGCACTGGGCCAGCCTATCGATGGCAAGGGTCCAATCAACGCCAAGATGACCGACGTGATCGAAAAGGTTGCACCTGGTGTGATCGCACGTCAATCCGTGGATCAGCCTCTGCAAACCGGTATCAAGTCGATCGACTCGATGGTTCCAGTGGGCCGTGGTCAGCGCGAGCTGATCATTGGTGACCGCCAGACTGGTAAAACAGCTGTTGCGATCGACGCGATCATCAACCAAAAGGGTCAGGGCGTTACCTGTATCTACGTTGCAATTGGTCAGAAGGCTGCTTCTGTCAAGAACGTGGTGCGTGCGCTGGAGCAAGCTGGCGCGATGGAATACACCATCGTTGTGGCTGCTACCGCCTCTGAATCGGCTGCCATGCAGTACGTGTCGGCCTACTCGGGTTGCACAATGGGCGAGTACTTCCGCGACCGCGGTGAAGATGCTCTGATCGTTTATGACGATCTGTCCAAGCAAGCTGTGGCTTACCGTCAGGTATCGCTGCTGCTGCGTCGCCCACCAGGACGCGAAGCGTTCCCTGGCGACGTGTTTTATCTCCACTCGCGTCTGCTGGAGCGTGCCGCTCGTGTGAACGCTGACTATGTGGAAGCCTTCACCAAGGGTGAGGTCAAGGGTAAGACTGGTTCGCTGACTGCACTGCCTATCATCGAAACACAAGCGGGCGACGTGTCTGCTTTCGTTCCTACGAACGTGATTTCGATTACTGACGGTCAGATTTTCTTGGAAACCAGCCTGTTCAACGCCGGTATCCGTCCTGCGATCAACGCCGGTATCTCGGTGTCCCGCGTGGGTGGTGCTGCTCAAACCAAGCTGGTCAAGGGCCTGTCCGGCGGTATCCGTACCGACTTGGCTCAGTACCGTGAACTGGCTGCGTTCGCGCAGTTCGCCTCCGATCTGGACGACGCAACCCGCAAGCAACTCGATCGTGGTGCACGCGTGACTGAACTGCTCAAGCAGGCTCAGTACTCGCCATTGAGCACTGCCTTGATGGGCGCTACGCTGTTTGCCGTGAACAAGGGCTTCATGGACGACATCGCAGTCAAGCAAGTGCTGCCTTTTGAAGCTGGTCTGCACCAGTTCCTGAAGACCAGCCATGGCGCACTGCTGGATCGTCTGAACGAAAAACGTGCTTTCGACAAGGAAGGCAAGGACGAAGCTGAATTGAGCGCGGCTATTGCTGCGTTCAAGAAGTCGTTCGCTTAATCCGGACGAGGAGCCATCATGGCAGCAGGCAAGGAAATACGCGGCAAGATCAAATCGGTGGAAAACACCAAGAAGATCACTAAAGCCATGGAAATGGTAGCTGCATCCAAAATGCGCAAGGCGCAGGAACGGATGCTGGCTGCCCGTCCATACAGCGAAAAAGTCCGCAACATTGCAGCCCATCTTGGCGAAGCCAACCCTGAGTACGTGCATCCCTTCATGAATGTGAATGTGGATGCAAAGAAAGCCGGCGTCATTGTTGTGACGACCGACAAGGGGTTGTGCGGCGGCATGAACACGAACGTGTTGCGTGCCGTGACCACCAAGTTGCGTGAACTGCAGGATGCAGGCGTTTCCGCTGAGACAGTGGCCATTGGCAGCAAGGGACTGAGCTTCCTGAACCGTATTGGTGCCAAGGTGGTCTCTCAAGCCACAGCACTGGGCGATCAGCCTCACCTGGACAAGCTCGTTGGGCCTGTCAAGGTGCTGTTGGACCAATACGCTGAAGGTAAGTTGAACGCGGTGTATCTGAGCTACACCAAGTTCATCAACACCATGAAGCAAGAGTCGGTGGTGGAGCAATTGCTTCCATTGTCGAACGAGCAAATGCAAGCCGAGAAGACGGGTGCATCGTGGGAATACATCTACGAACCTGACGCACAGAGCGTGATCGACGATCTGCTGATTCGTTACGTAGAGTCCCTCGTGTACCAAGCTGTTGCGGAAAACATGGCGTCCGAGCAATCGGCGCGCATGGTGGCCATGAAGGCCGCGACCGACAACGCTGGCAGTGTCATTGGCGAGTTGAAGCTGGTCTACAACAAGACGCGTCAGGCTGCTATTACGACCGAGTTGTCGGAAATTGTGGCTGGCGCTGCCGCTGTGTAAACGGCTTTAACAGACAAACAGATTGGAGCAAAGAATGGCTCAAGTACAAGGCAAGATTGTTCAATGTATCGGCGCCGTGGTGGACGTGGAGTTCCCACGCAGCCAGATGCCCAAGGTGTATGACGCCCTGAAGCTGGAAGGCTCGGCTCTGACTCTGGAAGTACAACAGCAGCTGGGTGACGGCATTGTCCGTACCATTGCGCTGGGTACATCCGATGGTCTGAAGCGTGGCCTGATGGTGACCAATACGGGCTCTGCCATCACAGTGCCAGTGGGCAAGGCAACACTGGGCCGCATCATGGACGTGCTGGGTAACCCCATCGACGAACGTGGTCCTGTGGATCAGGCACAAACTGCCCAAATCCACCGCAAGGCTCCTGCATACGACGAACTGGCACCTTCGCAGGAACTGCTGGAAACCGGCATCAAGGTGATCGACTTGATCTCTCCTTTCGCCAAGGGCGGTAAGGTGGGTCTGTTCGGTGGTGCCGGTGTGGGCAAGACCGTGAACATGATGGAGTTGATCAACAACATCGCCAAGGGCCACGGTGGTCTGTCGGTGTTTGCTGGTGTGGGTGAGCGTACCCGCGAAGGCAATGACTTCTATCACGAAATGTCGGACGCCGGCGTGGTGAACCAAGAGTCGCTGAACGACTCCAAGGTTGCCATGGTTTACGGTCAGATGAACGAGCCACCAGGAAACCGTCTGCGCGTTGCGCTGACTGGCCTGACCATGGCTGAAGCGTTCCGTGACGAAGGCAAGGACGTGTTGTTCTTCGTGGACAACATCTACCGCTACACACTGGCCGGTACCGAAGTGTCCGCGCTGCTGGGTCGTATGCCTTCGGCTGTGGGCTACCAGCCTACGCTGGCCGAAGAAATGGGCCGTCTGCAAGAGCGTATTACATCGACCAAGGTCGGTTCGATCACTTCCATCCAGGCCGTTTACGTGCCTGCGGATGACTTGACCGATCCATCGCCTGCCACGACGTTTGCTCACTTGGATTCAACGGTTGTGCTGTCGCGTGACATCGCTTCGCTGGGTATCTACCCTGCGGTGGATCCTTTGGATTCCACCAGCCGCCAGCTGGACCCTCAAGTTGTGGGCGAAGAGCACTACAAGGTGGCCCGCGAAGTGCAGGGCACTTTGCAGCGCTACAAGGAACTGCGCGACATCATCGCGATTCTGGGCATGGACGAACTGGCTCCCGAAGACAAGCTGACTGTGGCTCGTGCTCGTAAGATCCAGCGTTTCCTGTCGCAGCCTTTCCACGTGGCCGAAGTGTTTACTGGCGCTCCTGGCAAGTACGTGTCTTTGGCCGAAACCATTCGTGGTTTCAAGATGATCTGCGCCGGTGAGTGCGACCATCTGCCCGAGCAGGCTTTCTACATGGTTGGTACCATCGACGAAGCCTTCGAAAAGGCCAAGAAGCTGGCTGCTTAATTGGCAAGGCAGACCGGGGCGAAATCCTCGGTTTGCTCTGTATTAAGCCCAGTCCCCCCTTTTCTGAGGAGCAAAGATGAAGACCATCCACGTTGATGTGGTCAGTGCCGAAGAGTCTATCTTCTCGGGTCCAGCGCGCTTTGTCGCTCTGCCTGGCGAAGCAGGCGAATTGGGCATTCTGCCCAAGCACACACCGCTGATTTCTCGCATCAAGCCCGGTTCTGTACGCATCGAATTGCCCGATGGCAGCGAAGAGTTCATCTTCGTGGCCGGTGGCATTTTGGAAGTGCAGCCCAATTGCGTTACGGTTCTGTCTGATACCGCCATCCGTGGCAAGGATCTGGACGAGCAAAAAGCAAAAGTGGCAAAGGCTGCTGCAGAAGAAGCCATGAAAAACGCAAAAAATGACGTTGATCTGGCCAAGGCTCACTCCGAGCTGACTGTGCTGGCAGCCCAAGTGGCAGCGCTGCGCAAGTACCGCGGCAAGCACTGATCGGTGTCCCGATAAAAAAAGCCACCTTTGGGTGGCTTTTTTTATGCCTGTTATCAAAATGAAAGCGCTTGGCGCTTGCCTATAAACAGTTTCAAATATAAATAGTATTGAAACTGTTGATGCATAAGCGCTGGCCACTCTCTTTTTAATTTTCATGCGCTATCTTGGTACTTTGGTGGAGTGGAATGACCAGCGCGGCTTTGGTTTTGTCCAGGCCGATGAGGGCGGAGATCGTGTGTTTGTACACATCAGTGCTTTTCAGCCCAGACCTTCTGCACTGGCGCGGCCGCAGTGTGGCTGGCGTGTTGATTTTGCCGTCGGGGTGCAGAGTGGCAAAAAACGCGCGCAAAACGTTGTTTGGCGCAATGTAGAACGTGCAGCGGCGCCAAAGGCCCCTTCAAAAGGGGGACGTTCACACGTTCATGCGGATAGCAGTTACTTGGCAATCTTGGCTTTTGTGCTGATTTTTCTGGGTGTGGCCGCGGTGTGGGGCATGCAGGCATGGCTGGCCTCGCTCTATGCAGTGCTCAGCTTGATCACCTTCTTTGCCTACTGGAAAGACAAAGCAGCGGCGCAGGCTGGCCGTTGGCGCACACCGGAATCAACCTTGCATGCATTGGCTGTGCTGGGCGGCTGGCCGGGTGCCATCCTGGCGCAACAGTGGTTGCGTCACAAAAGCAGCAAGGCGCAATTTCAGCTGATTTTCTGGCTCACGGTGGTACTTAACGTGGCAGCCTTGGTGTGGCTGCATTCGCCATGGGGCCGTGAATGGTTGGCCTTATTGCACGCACAAGGGCGGTGAAAAGTTTTTTGCACCTTGCTGTGACGCACACAGTCACACAGTCTGAGGTAGTGAGCACACAGCCAGGCGAGGTGAAAAGGATTTGCCGACTTACCGATCTTTGCTAAACCGTCCTTGCACGACGGGGGCATCCGGTAAGCCGGGGTCACGAGAATCTGCGTGGCATGCCGCGTTGCGTGGAAAGTGTGCGATCAGCAGCGCAGAGACGCGTTCCAGCGCACGTTCCATGCCGTCTGCATAGGCGGCCTGCTGAAAAGCTCTTTGCATGTCTTGAAGCAGCGCATCCCAGGTGGCCTGAGGCACGGCGCGTGCGGCTGCGCGGTCAGCAATGATTTCAATGGCGTGGTCCGCAAGCAGCAGGTAAATCAGCACACCGTTGTTGTGCTCCGTATCCCATGTGCGCAATTTGCCAAACAGCCCGACAGCCCGACAGCCCGCTCCCGGGCCGTGGCGTTGCGCCAGATGTAGCTGTAAGGCAGCCCGCCTTCCACACACAGACGGATTTGACCGGTATGCTGGGATTCACTCTGGGTGACTGCGTGCTCTAGGCGTCGCAGTACTTCGGGAGGAAATGCAGCTTTGACCTGGCCTTCTGTCCAGCGATGGCGCCACAGGCGAGCAATGCGTTGTATCAGTGATGCCATGTTCTACCAGCTCCCTGAGGCACCACCGCCTCCAAAACTACCACCCCCGCCGGAGCTGAAACCTCCGCCGCCAAAGCCCCCACCACCGCGCCCCCCGCCAAAGCCGCCGCCTCCTATGAAAGGGCCACCGCCACCACGTCCTCCGCCGCCCGAGCCATTCGCCAGCAAGGTGACCAGTAACGCGATGACGCCTGCTGCCCCGGCCAATATGAAGCTGGTGGTGAAGATAAATGCCAGAAAGCCAGCGCCGCCGCCCACAATGGCCGAGCCCATTTTTCTGCCAAAGATCCTGCGTATGACTGGCGCAATCACCATCACGGCAAAGAACAGAAAAATGGCCAGACCTTCAAGGTCTACGCTCTGCGATGTCCGGCTGGGCGTAGAGGATGTCGGTGGGGGTAATTGCTCACCGGCAATGCGAGCGGCCACTTGGTCGAGTGCCGCCAAAATGCCGCCAGCATAGTCGTTTTGGCGAAAGTGCGGCCCCATTTGCTGCTCAATGATGCGCGATGCAGCCAAGTCCGGAATGGCCCCCTCCAGCGCGCGCGCTACCTCCATGCGCATGCGCCTGTCATTCTTGGCAATGACGATCAGCAGCCCATCTCCCACGTCTTTGCGGCCAATTTTCCAGGTGCTGGCTACCCGGTGCGCATACGGTGCAATGTCCTCCGGAGAGGTGCTGGGCACTATCAGCACCACGACTTGCGAGCCAGATTTCTCTTCGATCTCGCGCAAGCGCGACTCAATGGCTGCGGCCTGTTCTGGGCTGAGCGTTTGGGTTTGATCGATCAGCCGCGCAGTGAGTGCTGGCACTGGTTGCAAGGCTTGTGCACTAGCGGAGTGCCACGGCACAAGCACTGCAAGAAGTAAAGCTGCCAGCGCGCGCCAGATATGCGCAAAAGCCATATGTGATCCTAAGTTGGAAGGCAGCCCGTTACAGGCAGCAGACCCTTATTTGGTGCCAAAGTCCACGGTGGGTGGGCGAGCAATTTCAGCTTCGTTTTGCACGGTGAAAGTGGGCTTGGCCTTGTAGCCAAACACCATGCCGGTCAGATTGGTGGGGAAGCTGCGCGCCAGTACGTTGTACTGCTGCACCGACTGGATGTAGGCGTTGCGTGCCACAGTAATGCGGTTTTCTGTGCCTTCCAAAGTTACGCGTAAATCTCGGAATGCCTGGTTGGCTTGCAGTTGTGGGTACTGCTCAGCTACCACCATCAGGCGCGACAGCGCACCGGTCAGTTCGCCCTGGGCTTGCTGAAATTTTTCGAAGGCAGCGGGGTCATTGATCAGCTCGGGTGTCGCCTGGATGGAGGTGGCCTTGGAGCGGGCCTCAATCACCTTGGTGAGCGTTTCTTGTTCAAAATTAGCCTCGCCTTTGACAGAAGCGACGATGTTGGGGACCAAATCTGCACGGCGTTGGTACTGGTTAAGCACTTCACTCCACTTGGATTTGGTGTCCTCATCCAGGCGCTGAAAGTCGTTGTAGCCGCAGCCCGTCAAAGCGGTGGCAACCAGTAACAGTGCAAGCAAGCGTTTCATGGTGTGTCCCTTAGATGTGTGATGTGTTGGGGCGTATTGTGGCGGTCTCGAATAGCCGTAATTTGTAGGGCAACAGCGTGCAAAGCAGCGTGTGTTGCGGTTATCTTTAACTTCTGCATGATTACAGAGACAAAAGAATCGCCGTTATGGATGACATCGTAAAACAAGCGTTGACGAAATGGCCCAATGTGCCTGACTGCTGGGGTTGGTTGGGCCTGGATATGCGCGGCAACTGGTGGTTGCGCGATGCCCAAGCACAGGCCCAAGGAACATTTGCGCAGAGTAAGGGCGCGTTGTTAGAGCACGAGAAGCTGAAAGCCTTTATTGGACGCAATTACGAGGTGAATGCGCAGGGCCACTGGTTTTTTCAAAATGGCCCGCAGCGTGTGTACGTTGAGCTTGAAAATACGCCAATGGTGTGGCGCGTACATGCGGACGGCCACGTGGTGGCGCATACCAACCAACCTGCGCAGCAAGTGCAGCAGTGCTTGGTGGATGAAGTGGGGCACGTCTATTTGCTGTGCGATGGTGTACTGGGCATTGTGCACACGCAAGACATGGTGCACGTTGCGGATGCGCTGGAGTCGCAGCGATGGACTGCACAGGAGGTGCTGATGCGCAGCTTGCCTGAACGCTTTGGTTTTGTGCGCAGCCCGCAAGCACTGTCCACTGCTGCACCCTGAAAAAGAGGGTGCAGATTTGAAAAACAAAAAGGATCCGTGAGGATCCTTTTTTGAGCTGAGGCCGCAGGCTGATTACTTGGCCGCTTCGCCCTCTTTGGCTTCGGGCTGTGGTTCTGGGAAATTGCCGCCAGCGGAGTTGGCCATGAAAGCTACGCCGCGGGAAATTTCCAGGTCATTGAACTCACCACCACCTTGCGGGGACATTGCTCCCTTGCCCTTCAACGCAGAGTGAACCAGCGTCTCAAAGCCTTGGGCCAAGCGTGGGCCCCAGTCACCAGCTTCGCCAAATTTGGGCGCACCTGAGACCCCAGTTGCGTGACAAGCAGCACACTGGACCTTGTACACCTCTTCACCAGCACGCAGTGGGCGGTCTGCATCACGAATTTCAATCGACCCCACTTTTTGGATGCGCTGGGCTTGCGCCAGCTCTTGCATGCCAACACCAGCGCCTGTTTTGGGGGCTGAGCCCACAAAGTTCACCAAGCCGATGATCAAAATCACGGGCAGGATAAAGGCAAGTGCAACCGTGATCAGCAGTTGTTTGGAGTTCTTGATCGGGCCTGTATGGGCTTCTTCGTGGTGCTTGTCGCTCATAGCGTCCTCTGGTTATCGGGGGCGGGAAAAACCAACGGAGAATTATATCGATGGGCTTTTTTGGACCCCTCGCCACAGTGACCGTTTAGCCGTCACTGTGGCGCAGAGTTGACGCACCTCAACGATTGTTGACTTCCTGCTTGCCAAGGCTGGCTTCTGACCAACCACCGCCCAAAGCCTTGTACAGGTTGATCTGATTGAGCAGTTGCGTCAGCCGGACTTGTACGTCGGCTTGCTCCAGCGCAAACAGCGAGCGCTGTGCATCCAGCAGGTCAAGGTAGCTGGCAACACCATTGCGATAACGCAGGTCAGACAGGTAAAAGCGTTTGCGCTCTGCCTCGGCCTGCGCCGTTTGGGCACGTGCTTGCTCTGCCAGCGTGGTGCGCCCTGCCAGAGCGTCAGACACTTCCTTGAAGCCTGTTTGAATCGACTTTTCGTACTGTGCCACCGCAATCTCGCGACCGGCTTTGGCCGATTCGAGATTGGCCGTCAGGCGTCCACCTGTAAAGATAGGCAGGTTGATAGAAGGGCCGATATTAAAGCCCCAGGTGCCGCTCTTGAACAGGTTGGACAGTTCATTGCTGACGCTGCCGTACTGTGCGGTCAGAGAAATACTCGGGAAGAACGCAGCACGTGCCGCGCCAATGTTGGCATTGGCTGCAATCAGTTGCTGCTCTGCAGCACGAATGTCGGGGCGGCGTGCCAGCAAATCCGAAGGCAAGCCGGCGGGAATGTCCGCCATGGGGGTTGTCTCAGCCAGCTTGGCACCCTGAATGCTGGTGAGTAACTGCGCAGGTATTTGCTGGCCGAGCAGCAAAGTCAGCGCGTTTTCGTCCAAGGCGCGCTGGCGTTGCTGTTGGGCGAAAGTAGCGCGAGCAGCTTCTGTCAAAGACTCCGCCTGGCGGTAATCCAGTTCAGACGAGAACCCCGCATCAAACCGCAGCTTGGCCAGTTTGATGGACTCTTCGCGCGTCACCAGGGTCCGGCGGGAAATGTCCAGCAGTTCCTCATCGGCAATCAAGGCCAGCCAGCCTTGGGCCACGCTGGTGACCAGCGTGAGTTCGTAAGCCTTGCGGCCTTCATCCGTGGCCAGGTATTGGGCCAAAGCGGCTTCTTTCAGGCTGCTGATGCGGCCAAAGAAGTCGAGTTCCCAGGCGGACACTGCCAGCCCTGCGGTAAAGGTATTGCCCAGCTCACCGGTGATCTGGCTGTTGCCACGGTTGGCGGAAGCCACTCCTCCCACACTGGGAAATAGTGCAGAGCGTTGAATTTGGAACTGGGCGCGAGCCTGTTCTAAATTCAAGGTGGCAATGCGCATGTCTCGGTTGTTGGCCAGTGCCAGGTCAATGAGCTGCTGCAGGCGTGGGTCGGTGAAGTAGTCACGCCATGCCACAGCTGTGTTTTGCCCTTGCGCAGAGGCCTGAGGATAGGCCTCTGGAACAGGCGCAGCAGGGCGCTCGTAGGTCGGAATCAGCGAGCAGCCTGACAAGAGCGCTGCAACGGCTACCGCGATGAGTGAAAAGTGCTTAGGCATGGTGATCCACTCCTGCTGTGCCAGCGGGGGCGGTTGTAGTCGGTGGTGGAGTGGGCTTGCCCTTGAACAGGGTTCGAACCACTACAAAGAAGACAGGCACAAAGAGCACTGCAAGCACCGTGCCGGTGAACATGCCGCCCAGCACGCCAGTGCCGATGGCACGCTGGCTGGCTGAGCTGGCGCCTGTCGCAATGGCCAGTGGCACGACGCCCAGACCGAAGGCCAGCGAGGTCATGATGATGGGACGGAAGCGCAGATGGGCAGCTTCAAGCGCAGCTTCAATAATGCCTTTGCCTTCCGCTTGCAGATCTTTGGCAAATTCAATAATCAAAATCGCATTCTTGGCTGACAGGCCAATGACTGTAATCAGCCCCACCTGGAAATAAACGTCATTGGCGTAGCCGCGCATCAACGTTGCCAGCAGCACACCGATTACGCCCAAAGGCACGACCAAGATGACCGCCAGTGGAATGGTCCAGCTTTCGTACAGTGCCGCCAAACACAGGAAGACAGCCAAGATGGCAAAGCTATACAAAATCAGCGATTGCGATCCTGCCTGCTTTTCCTCGTAGGACTGGCCCGTCCATTCGTAGCCAAAACCTTCTGGCAGCTGCGAAATGATGCGCTCGACTTCGGCCATGGCTTCACCCGTGCTGTAGCCTGGGGCTGGAGCGCCCGAGATCTTCATGGCTGGGTAGCCGTTGTAGCGAACCGTTTGCTGAGCCCCATTGACCCAGCTGACAGTTGCAAATGCAGACAGCGGCACAGGTTGACCCTGGTCATTGGATGCGGTGATCTTGAGCAGATCATCCGGTTGCATCCGTGAGGGGGCATCTGCTTGCACTACCACCCGCTGCAGGCGGCCACGGTTTGGAAAGTCGTTCACGTAGGCAGAGCCCATGGCGGTAGACAGTGTGGTGTTGATGCTGTCAAAACCGACGCCAAGCGCATTGGCTTTGTCACGGTCAATCTCCACGCGGATTTGCGGAGCATCTTCCAAACCGTCAGGTCGCACCTGCGCCAAGATAGGACTTTGTGCGGCCATGCCCAGGAACGTATTGCGTGCATTCACCAGTGCGTCGTGTCCCAGGCTGCCTCGGTCTTGCAGACGCACGCTAAAGCCCGAGGAGACTCCCAGTTCCGGTATCGGAGGAGGGCTGAGGGCAAAGATGAATGCGTCACGCACGTTCATCGTGGCGCCCATGATCCGGCCGGCCACGGCATCTGCATGCTGCTCGGGTTTGGTGCGCTCGTTCCAGTTTTTCAGCGTAATGAACGCAAGGGCAGCATTTTGACCCTGGCCGGAAAAACTAAAGCCTACGACGCCAACCATGCTGCTGACTTCAGGCTGTTTCAGCACAAAGTCTTCCACTTGTTTCATGACGTCTACCGTGCGTTCAGCGGTTGCGCCAGCAGGTAACTGAATGTTCACAATCACTGTGCCCTGATCTTCACCGGGCAGGAAGGACGTGGGCAAGCGGTTATAGATGAGCGCCACGGCACCAATGATGGCGACGTAGATGATGAGGTAGCGCGTAGCCTTGTTGAGCATACGGCCAACCAAGCTTTCATAGCGCTTGGCACCCTTGGAGAAGGTGCGGTTGAACCAGCCGAAGAAACCTTTGCCTTCAAGGTGATGGCCTGCCTCGACAGGTTTGAGCAAGGTGCCGCACAGTGCAGGTGTCAACGACAAGGCCATGAATGCCGAAAAGCCAATCGACGCGACCATGACCGTTGCAAACTGGCGGTAAATATTGCCGGTGGAACCCGCAAAGAACGCCAATGGCACGAAGACCGAAATCAGTACCACCGTCACACCCACAATGGCGCCAGAAATTTGGCCCATCGCCTTGCGAGTCGCTTCCTTGGGAGGAAGGCCTTCCTCGCTCATGATGCGTTCCACGTTTTCCACCACCACGATGGCATCGTCCACCACAATGCCGATGACCAGCACCATGCCGAACATGGTCAGCACGTTGATCGAGAAACCCAGTGCGAGCAAGGTGGCAAAGGTGCCAAGCAGTGCCACAGGGACCACGATCGTCGGGATGATGGTGTAGCGCCAGTTTTGCAGGAACAAGAACATCACCAGGAACACCAGGCCCACCGCTTCCAGCAGGGTGTGCGCAACCTTGGTGATGGAGATGCTCACGAAGTTCGAGCTGTCGTAAGGGATGGAGTAACTCATGCCCTCAGGGAAAAACTTCGACAGCTCCTCCATCTTGGCTCGCACTGCGTTGGCCGCAGCCAAGGCATTGCCCGAAGGAGAAAGCTGCACGCCAATACCGGCTGCTGGCTGGCCATTCAAGCGCGCTGTTGTTGCGTAGCTCTGCCCTCCGATTTCAATGCGTGCGACATCTTTCAAGCGAACTGCAGCACCAGAGGTGTTCGCTCGCAAAATGATGTTGCCGAACTCTTCGGGGGTAGAGAGCTGGCCGCGCACAGTCACCGTGGCCGTAATGCCTTGGCCTGCAATGCCTGGGAGATCGCCAATGGCTCCTGAGGACACTTGCGCGTTCTGTGCGCGGATCGCAGCGATGACTTGTGCGCTGGAGAGTTTGAATCCTTCCAGCTTGGCTGGATCAATCCAGACGCGCATGGCTTGTTCGGAGCCGAACAATTGAACCTGTCCGATGCCTTCCAGACGCTGAATTTCAGGCACTACGTTGCGCGATGCGTAGTCTCCAATGCGTACAACGTCCCACTCGGGGTTCGAGGAAGACAGCATGGAGAACAGCAAGAAGTTGGAGGCGGACTTGTCCACCTTCACGCCTTGCTGTGTCACTGCCGCAGGCAGGCGAGGCGTGGCACGAGATAAGCGGTTCTGAACGTCCACTTGTGCCAGCTCAGGGTTGGTTCCCTGCTCAAAGCTGATCGTGACAGAGCCAGTACCGTTGGATTGAGCCACGGACTCCATGTACAACAGCCCTGTTGCACCGTTCATCTCGCGTTCAATCACCGACAGCACACTGTCTTCCAGTGTCTGTGCTGAGGCGCCTGGGTAGACGGCACTCACCACAATGGCTGGAGGGGCGACAGGAGGGTATTGCGCAATAGGCAACTGAGTGATGGCGACAGCGCCGACCACCATGATGAAAAGCGCAACCACCCAGGCAAAGATGGGGCGCTCAATAAAAAATTTAGCCATGTGACAAGGTCCTCAGTTACTTGGCGTCGGTGCCTTGTGCAGCCGCTGCAGGTGCTTCAACTGGTTTGGCAGCAGCATCAGTTGGTGTCCATGGAACTGCCTTTACAGGGGTTCCTGGTGGCAGCATTTGCAGTTTCTGGAAACCATCCACCATGACTTGTTCTCCGGCTTCAAGCCCTTGCTGAATCACCCAGCGGTTGCCGCTGGCCATACTCACCTTTACGGGGCGAACGCTTACCTTGCCATCTGCCGAGACGACGCGCACTGTGTCGCCTTGCTCGGTGCGTGTCACGGCTTGCTGGGGTACGGTGATGGCGTTGGTGGCTTGTGCCTGTTCCATGCGAATGCGCACATACAAGCCTGGAAGCAGCAGGCCCTTTGGATTGGGGATTTCTGCGCGCAGTGTGACTTGCCCGGTGCTGGCGTCAACAGCCAAATCGCTAAATAGGAGTTTGCCGGGTGTGCCGTATTCGGAGCCGTCATCCAAAATGACATGCACTTCGGCAGCTTGCTGTCCAGCAGACTTCAGTTTCCCCTCAGCCATGGCTTTTCGCAGCTTGAAAGCATCAGTTGCAGACTGTGTGAAGTTGACATAAACAGGGTTGATTTGTTGAATCACGGCCAGGGGCGTTGCTTCACCTTGTCCAACCAGCGCGCCTTCAGTTACCAGTGCTTGACCAATGCGGCCTGCAATAGGTGCCGTGACGTTGGCATACCCCAGGTTGATGTCTGCGCTGCGAACCGTTGCTTTGGCAGCAGCGACTTCAGCCTGCGCTTGCTTTTGCGCAGACTCGGCGTTGACAAAATCTTGCTTGCTAATGGCGTTGGCCTCGACCAAGGGGCGAAAGCGCTCTAGCTGGGCGGTGGTCTGAACCAGATTGGCTTCTGCGCGGGCTAAGCTGGCGCGTGCATTTTGTGCACTGGCTTCGTAAGGTGCCGCATCGATGCGAAATAGCGGTTGACCGGCCTTGACGTCAGAGCCCTCGGTAAACAGGCGTTTTTGCAAAATACCTGCACTCCGAGCGCGTACTTCGGCGACACGAGAGGCCTCAACACGGCCTGGCAGCTCTGTAATGAGACCCACTTCGCCGGGTGTCGCCGTCACTACGCCGACAGGTACTTGTGGTGCTCCTCCTCCTTGTCCCCCAGCTGGCGATGATGTGGTGTCATCTTTGCCGCAAGCGGTGAGGGCAAGGGCGCATGCCAAAGCAATCGGGGCAGGGCTGAAAAGGCGTGCCCACGCATTGGTATGACCGGAGCGGAAGAGGTTCATGATTGTCCTTAGAGGAATGGGCCTAAAGCTACACGCGCAGCAAGAACGCAAAGGTCAGTCAACTGCTTGCGTTCATTTAAAAGATGGATATACATACAATAATGAATGTATATCGGTGATTAATTGTAGCCGTGCTCCGGCAATTGATGCTTAGGCCTCGATTGGGAGCACATGCGAAAGGGGCAGAAATGGCGCGGCGAACAAAAGAGGATGCAGAAGCAACCCGCAATAGGCTGCTGGATGCTGCGCAGGAAGTATTTCATGTAAAGGGTGTAAGGGGTGCGTCTTTGCTTGATGTGGCGCAGGCGGCTTCCTTGACACGAGGCGCCATCTACTGGCACTTCAAGGACAAGGCGGACTTGTTTGACGCCATGATGCAGCGGGTTACATCGCCATTCGAACAAGCATGCTTTCCTGAGCAGGACGGATCTGGCAGCCAAGCTTCTGCTCTGCAGGGGATTTTAGATGTCCTGCGTATGGTGCTTCATTCTGTGAATACAGACGCTGCGATACGCAGTGTGTTTGAGATCGCACTCTACAAGGTAGAGTGCGTTGGTGAAATGTTCGCTGTGCGAGAACGGCGGATGATGGGCGTCATGCGGTTCAACTCAAGGCTTGAAGGTGCGCTCATGTTGGCTGCTGAACAAGCACGGGTTGAGCTGCCAGTTTCGGCAGCCAGCGCTGCTATAGGTCTGCATGCAGTATTTGACGGAGTTTTGCATGCGTGGCTGCTTCACGATGCCAGGCCTTTTGATCTTGAGACGGAGGGGATGGCTGCGGTTTCTGTATATCTCAAGGGCTTGGGTCTGGGTGCTGCAAAAGAAATTGCGTGAATCTTTCTAAACTGGCGAAATGTAAGGGTTAGAATCAGGGCTGCAGATTTTTTGGTAGTTCGCGTGCAGCGGGCGTCGTTAGCGGCTGTAGCTCAGTGGATAGAGTATTGGCCTCCGAAGCCAAGGGTCGTGGGTTCGATCCCCGCCAGCCGCACCAAGACTTAACTTGAAAAAATATCTAAAAATATTTTCGAGAGCAAAAAGTTTGCTACAATAGAAATCTCTACGGAGGGGTGCCCGAGTGGCTAAAGGGGGCAGACTGTAAATCTGTTGGCTTACGCCTACACTGGTTCGAATCCAGTCCCCTCCACCATCTTTGATGGATAGAGATAAGTAAGCATCGCAAGGCGGTGTGCGCAAGCAAAAGTTTGCGGGAGTAGTTCAATGGTAGAACCCTAGCCTTCCAAGCTAATGACGCGGGTTCGATTCCCGTCTCCCGCTCCAAGATTCGTGAGTTTGCATATGCAAACTTATGCCCATGTGGCTCAGTGGTAGAGCACTCCCTTGGTAAGGGAGAGGTCGGCAGTTCAATCCTGCCCATGGGCACCAATTTACGTGGTGCTTCTGTGTCAGATGGTTGCGCCGAAACCTCGTTAGCATTTGGTTTTTTTCGGAGTCGAAAAAATGGCAAAAGAAAAGTTCGAGCGCACCAAGCCCCACGTGAACGTGGGTACTATTGGCCACGTTGACCACGGTAAGACTACCCTGACAGCTGCTATCGCTACTGTGCTGTCCAAGCACTTCGGCGGCGAAGCTCGTGACTACTCGCAGATCG
>NZ_JACUZW010000009.1:0-5334 GCF_014851485.1 Comamonas sp. CMM02
GCTGTAAGAGCCTAGCGATGACCTACTTTCACACGGGAACCCGCACTATCATCGGCGCAAAGTCGTTTCACTGTCCTGTTCGGGATGGGAAGGAGTGGAGCCAACTTGCTATGGTCACTAGGCATAACTTGTAGCAAAGCAGCGCATGCGCTACTTCGCAAATTCATAGAGTAAAAATCAGATTTTTGGTTTATTTGATTGCGCAACTTGGCATAACTAGTCCGTTTGAACCACCATTTGGCAGTAATCAAAGTTATAGGGTCAAGCCGCTCGGGCAATTAGTACTGGTTAGCTTAACGCATTACTGCGCTTCCACACCCAGCCTATCAACGTCGTGGTCTACAACGACCCTTCAGGGGGCTCAAGGCCCCGGCAGATCTCATCTTGAAACGAGTTTCCCGCTTAGATGCTTTCAGCGGTTATCTCTTCCACACTTAGCTACCCTGCGATGCCACTGGCGTGACAACAGGTACACCAGAGGTGTGTCCACTCCGGTCCTCTCGTACTAGGAGCAGGCTTCCTCAAATCTGCAGCGCCCACGGAAGATAGGGACAAAACTGTCTCACGACGTTTTAAACCCAGCTCACGTACCTCTTTAAATGGCGAACAGCCATACCCTTGGGACCGACTACAGCCCCAGGATGAGATGAGCCGACATCGAGGTGCCAAACACCGCCGTCGATATGAACTCTTGGGCGGTATCAGCCTGTTATCCCCAGAGTACCTTTTATCCGTTGAGCGATGGCCCTTCCATACAGAACCACCGGATCACTATGTCCTGCTTTCGCATCTGCTCGACTTGTCAGTCTCGCAGTTAAGCACGCTTATGCCATTGCACTATCGTCACGATGTCCGACCGTAACTAGCGTACCTTCGAACTCCTCCGTTACGCTTTGGGAGGAGACCGCCCCAGTCAAACTGCCTACCATGCACTGTCCCCGATCCAGATAATGGACCTAGGTTAGAACCTCAAACGCACCAGGGTGGTATTTCAACGTCGGCTCCACCAGAACTAGCGTCCTGGCTTCAAAGCCTCCCACCTATCCTACACAGATCCGTTCAAAGTCCAATACAAAGCTACAGTAAAGGTTCATGGGGTCTTTCCGTCTTTCCGCGGGGAGATTGCATCATCACAAACATTTCAACTTCGCTGAGTCTCTGGAGGAGACAGTGTGGCCATCATTACGCCATTCGTGCAGGTCGGAACTTACCCGACAAGGAATTTCGCTACCTTAGGACCGTTATAGTTACGGCCGCCGTTTACTGGGACTTCAATCAAGAGCTTGCACCCCATCATTTAATCTTCCAGCACCGGGCAGGCGTCACACCCTATACGTCCACTTTCGTGTTTGCAGAGTGCTGTGTTTTTATTAAACAGTTGCAGCCACCGATTTTTTGCAACCCTTTTCAGCTCCGTTTGTTCAACTTCACTTACCGAGGGCATACCTTCTCCCGAAGTTACGGTATCAATTTGCCGAGTTCCTTCTCCAGAGTTCTCTCAAGCGCCTTAGAATACTCATCTCGCGCACCAGTGTCGGTTTGCGGTACGGTCGTCAATAGCTGAAGCTTAGTGGCTTTTCCTGGAAGCAGGGTATCACTCACTTCGTGTGCAAGCACACTCGTTATCACCCCTCATCTAAGCCCGGCGGATTTGCCTACCAGGCACGACTACAGGCTTGAACCAACATATCCAACAGTTGGCTGAGCTAACCTTCTCCGTCCCCACATCGCACTATTGATCGGTACAGGAATATTGACCTGTTTCCCATCAGCTACGCATCTCTGCCTCGCCTTAGGGGCCGACTCACCCTACGCCGATGAACGTTGCGTAGGAAACCTTGCGCTTACGGCGAGGGGGCTTTTCACCCCCTTTAACGCTACTCATGTCAGCATTCGCACTTCTGATACCTCCAGCATCCGTCTCCAGACACCTTCACAGGCTTACAGAACGCTCTCCTACCACGTGCAATAAATTGCACATCCGCAGCTTCGGTAACTGGCTTAGCCCCGTTACATCTTCCGCGCAGGACGACTCGATCAGTGAGCTATTACGCTTTCTTTAAATGATGGCTGCTTCTAAGCCAACATCCTGACTGTTTTAGCCTTCCCACTTCGTTTCCCACTTAGCCAATTTTAGGGACCTTAGCTGGCGGTCTGGGTTGTTTCCCTCTTGAGTCCGGACGTTAGCACCCGGTGCTCTGTCTCCCAAGCTGTACTCTGCGGTATTCGGAGTTTGCCTTGGTTTGGTAAGTCGCCATGACCCCCTAGCCAAAACAGTGCTCTACCCCCGCAGGTAATACTTGAGGCACTACCTAAATAGTTTTCGGAGAGAACCAGCTATTTCCAAGTTTGTTTAGCCTTTCACCCCTAACCACAGCTCATCCGCTGATTTTGCAACATCAGTCGGTTCGGACCTCCAGTACCTGTTACGGCACCTTCATCCTGGCCATGGTTAGATCACTTGGTTTCGGGTCTACACCCAGCGACTAATTCGCCCTATTCGGACTCGATTTCTCTACGCCTTCCCTATTCGGTTAAGCTTGCCACTGAATGTAAGTCGCTGACCCATTATACAAAAGGTACGCAGTCACCCCTTACGAGGCTCCTACTTTTTGTAAGCATACGGTTTCAGGATCTATTTCACTCCCCTCCCGGGGTTCTTTTCGCCTTTCCCTCACGGTACTGGTTCACTATCGGTCGATTACGAGTATTTAGCCTTGGAGGATGGTCCCCCCATATTCAGACAGGATTTCTCGTGTCCCGCCCTACTTTTCTCTAGCTTAGTACCACCGTTGAGTTTTCACATACGGGACTATCACCCACTATGGTCGGCCTTTCCATGCCATTTTGTTAACTCATCGACTATCACTAGAAGGCTCCTCCGATTTCGCTCGCCACTACTTTCGGAATCTCGGTTGATGTCTTTTCCTCTGGGTACTTAGATGTTTCAGTTCTCCAGGTTCGCCTCGCACACCTATGTATTCAGTGTGCGATACCCTTGCGGGTGGGTTTCCCCATTCAGAAATCTCCGGATCAAAGCTTATTTGCCAGCTCCCCGAAGCTTATCGCAGGCTATCACGTCTTTCATCGCCTGTAATCGCCAAGGCATCCACCATATGCTCTTAGTCACTTGACCCTATAACTTTGACGTCTCTTATCGAAACATCGCCATATTCGGAGTTCAAAGACTTGTGAGGTCTCACACCTCACGCGTTATGCCGTAATGTGAATATCTTTGCTGCCGCATCTTGCGATGCGACTTTTGAGAATATTCGTCATTACATGAATTCAAAGTTGAATTCGTGTTGACGCAATCAAATAATTGCTGACGGCACGGTCACCTCAAAGGGTGTTTCCGTCAGCAATACTGATTTCGACTCTATGAATTTTTAAAGAACAGCCTATTGATCGGATCGATCAATACAAAAGCAGTCTTTGCAAGACTGCTTTTGTATTGAGTGGAGCCAACGATTATAGCACCACACGGCGCTATAGTTTTTAAACAAACACGTTGTTTGGTGGAGGATGACGGGATCGAACCGACGACCCCCTGCTTGCAAAGCAGGTGCTCTCCCAGCTGAGCTAATCCCCCAATCGGGTTTTTCGCATTGGAAGTTTGGTGGGTCTAGTTGGGCTCGAACCAACGACCCCTGCGTTATCAACACAGTGCTCTAACCAGCTGAGCTACAGACCCAATCCATCAAAGCCTCTCGACTTCAACAGGTCATCCAACAACCGATAAGTGTGGGCGTTCAAACTTGAACTGCTTCATTTTCCAGAAAGGAGGTGATCCAGCCGCACCTTCCGATACGGCTACCTTGTTACGACTTCACCCCAGTCACGAACCCCGCCGTGGTAAGCGCCCTCCTTGCGGTTAGGCTACCTACTTCTGGCGAGACCCGCTCCCATGGTGTGACGGGCGGTGTGTACAAGACCCGGGAACGTATTCACCGTGACATTCTGATCCACGATTACTAGCGATTCCGACTTCACGCAGTCGAGTTGCAGACTGCGATCCGGACTACGACTGGCTTTATGGGATTAGCTCCCCCTCGCGGGTTGGCAACCCTTTGTACCAGCCATTGTATGACGTGTGTAGCCCCACCTATAAGGGCCATGAGGACTTGACGTCATCCCCACCTTCCTCCGGTTTGTCACCGGCAGTCCCATTAGAGTGCTCAACTAAATGTAGCAACTAATGGCAAGGGTTGCGCTCGTTGCGGGACTTAACCCAACATCTCACGACACGAGCTGACGACAGCCATGCAGCACCTGTGTTA
This sequence comes from Comamonas sp. CMM02, assembly GCF_014851485.1. Lineage (NCBI taxonomy): Bacteria > Pseudomonadati > Pseudomonadota > Betaproteobacteria > Burkholderiales > Comamonadaceae > Comamonas > Comamonas sp. CMM02. The sequence goes on from NZ_JACUZW010000009.1 coordinate 4,281, forward strand.
CGGCTCTCTTTCGAGCACGAAGCTATCTCTAGCGACTTCCGTACATGTCAAAGGTGGGTAAGGTTTTTCGCGTTGCATCGAATTAAACCACATCATCCACCGCTTGTGCGGGTCCCCGTCAATTCCTTTGAGTTTCAACCTTGCGGCCGTACTCCCCAGGCGGTCAACTTCACGCGTTAGCTTCGTTACTGAGTCAGTTAAGACCCAACAACCAGTTGACATCGTTTAGGGCGTGGACTACCAGGGTATCTAATCCTGTTTGCTCCCCACGCTTTCGTGCATGAGCGTCAGTACAGGCCCAGGGGGTTGCCTTCGCCATCGGTGTTCCTCCGCATATCTACGCATTTCACTGCTACACGCGGAATTCCACCCCCCTCTGCCGTACTCTAGCCTTGCAGTCACAAAGGCAGTTCCCAGGTTGAGCCCGGGGATTTCACCTCTGTCTTACAAAACCGCCTGCGCACGCTTTACGCCCAGTAATTCCGATTAACGCTTGCACCCTACGTATTACCGCGGCTGCTGGCACGTAGTTAGCCGGTGCTTATTCTTACGGTACCGTCATGACTCCAGGGTATTAACCCAAAGCTTTTCGTTCCGTACAAAAGCAGTTTACAACCCGAAGGCCTTCATCCTGCACGCGGCATTGCTGGATCAGGCTTTCGCCCATTGTCCAAAATTCCCCACTGCTGCCTCCCGTAGGAGTCTGGGCCGTGTCTCAGTCCCAGTGTGGCTGATCGTCCTCTCAGACCAGCTACAGATCGTCGGCTTGGTAAGCTTTTATCCCACCAACTACCTAATCTGCCATCAGCCGCTCTAGTAGCACAAGGTCTTGCGATCCCCTGCTTTCATCCGTAGATCTCATGCGGTATTAGCTACTCTTTCGAGTAGTTATCCCCCACTACTAGGCACGTTCCGATGTATTACTCACCCGTTCGCCACTCGTCAGCATCCGAAGACCTGTTACCGTTCGACTTGCATGTGTAAGGCATGCCGCCAGCGTTCAATCTGAGCCAGGATCAAACTCTACAGTTCGATCTTGATAAATTTAAAGTCT